>JAJFGG010000001.1 GCA_021776235.1 Alphaproteobacteria bacterium
CAAGGCCCCGTGGGTTGGGGCGGTTTGCTGGTCGATGTGGGACATCGACCAAAAACCGCACCGCCGCCCGGGGGCCTTGGTGGACGGCCTCCGGTGGCGATCCTAAGGCATTCGGATGCGTTGCGCCGCTTGCCCGATGTACCACATCGCGCTACGCGACGCGCCTACCCGAATGCCTTAGGATCGCCATCAAATGATTCACAATAGCCCGGAAATGCTCTAGGGCCTCGCCCGCAATATGAAGATCACCTCAATTTTCCTGACATTTCTGGCCCACCACGCCGCCAAGTTTCTAGCCGTTGGAGTATTAATCGGCCTGTTGCTGCCGCCATTGGCCGATCTGATGCGCCCAGCCCTGGCGCCGGCAATCTTCATCAGTCTGACCCTGGCCCTGATACGGCTGGACTTTGGCGATGTCACTGCATACTTGCGGCGCCCCGGATTGCTGCTTGTTTTCACCGCTTTTGCCCTGTTCGTCTCGCCCATTGTCATGGCAGGCGCGGTTTGGGCCCTTGGCCTGCCGGGCGGTCTGGCCGCTGCACTGGTCCTAATGGCGGCATCGGCGCCGATTGCCTCGGCCCCTACCTTTGCCTTGATTTTGGGGCTGGATGCCGCCTTTGCCATTGCCGTTGTGGTCTTGAGTCATATTTTATTGCCCTTCACCCTGCCGACCATGGCCTTGTGGTTATTGGGGTTGGAGCTGCAGATCGGTCTGGTCGAATTCATGGGCCGGTTGGCGTTCATGATCGGCGGCGGTTTTGCCCTGGCCATCATCACCAAGCGTTGGCTGCTGACGCCCGCCGCCAAGGAGCGTCATGCTGCTCATTTGGATGGTCTGATGGTTGTTGCCCTGATAGTCATCGGTATCGCCATAATGGCCGGGGTCACGGCGTTCTTTTTTGCCCGGCCCGGTTTCGTATTTCTGACCATCGCCGCCGCCTTCGTCGCCAACGCCAGCCTGCAGGCCTTGGGCTCTCTGGTTTTCCTGCCCGCCGGGCGTCGGCTGGCCTTTACCGCCGGGCATATGGCCGGAAACTGCAACATGGCCTTGATCCTGGCGGTGCTGGCCGATCGGGCCCAGATGGAGGTGGTGATCTTTTTCGCCCTGGCGCAATTGCCCATGTACATGCTGCCCATCATCGCCAATCGGGTTTACCGCCGGCTTTTATAGTTGGATTTAGCGGCCGGTTTGCGACCGCTAGGCGGTTCCACGGCGCCGCAAAATGCTCTATGATCGGGGCATGCAAAACATCATGATCACAGGCGCCTCCCGGGGCATTGGGTTGGAGTTTGTTCGCCAGTACAATGCCGATGGCTGGCGCATCTTCGCCTGCTGCCGCACACCTGGGCGGGCAAGCGAATTAACCGACATCGCCGCCCAGTCGGACGGCCGTGTCACGGTTCACCAACTGGACGTCGACCAGGGGTCGTCCGTCGCGGCCCTGAAGGCGGAACTAGGCAATCAGCCCTTTGATGTGCTGTTGAACAACGCCGGCATCATGGGGCAGCGCAATGCCGCCAGGGGCGATATCGATTACGACGCCTGGCAGGGCTGCATGGTGACCAACGTATTCGGGCCCATGCGCGTGGCCGAGGCTTTTGCTGACAATGTCGCGGCCAGCGCACAGAAAAAGCTGATCACGATCTCCTCCCGCATGGGGTCGATCGGCGAAACCACCGCGACCAATTCCATCGTCTACCGGTCTTCCAAGGCAGCCGTAAACATGGTGATGAAAATATTGGCCAATGATTTGGGCTCGCAAGGGGTTATCGCCACCACCTTTCATCCCGGTTGGGTGCGCACGGACATGGGCGGCTCGGCCGCCGATATTTCGCCGGAAGAAAGCGCTGGTGGTATCCGCCAGGTCATTGCCGGATTGAATGCCGCGGACAATGGCAGCTTCCGCAATTATGATGGCGGGATCATCCAATGGTAGGCCCGATGGTTCAATATTAGAGCTTGCAATATTTTACATAATACCATAGCTTTTTTTATCGATAAGCAATGGGAGAGGCGATTGAACGCAACGCCACCTGACCATTCGATACGAACCAAAACTCGATCTCGTGGTCGAGAGATGGGGATGGATCAACAGACAACGCTTCAGACAGCACTGTGGCCAAGCCCCGTTGGATCAAACAGAAAAGCCCCGCGCAGCTAGCAAGCCCGCGGGGCTTTTATTTCGCCTCCCCGGCAGCACAGCGCAATCATTTTCACGGCCTGGAATTCGTGCCACGCTACGCCCTGTCGCAGAATCTGGCGCGTTTCCAGCCTGGATCAAACAAATAGAGCAACCTGCGTTCAAATGAATGCCGATTGCTCTGGGAGGAGATAGCAAATGTTAAGACCTGTCCGGCGGATCGTTACCGGCCATGATGACAAGGGAAAATCCATCGTCATCCATGACGGCCCCTCGCCTCATACGCTGGAAAACCCCACCCAACAGGGACGTGGCCTGACCGACCTGTGGCGCACCGACGGTACACCGGCGGACAACAATGGCGACGGCGATGCCGCTGATCGGCAGGTCACGCTGGCGCCGCCCAGTCTGGGCAGCGTCTTTCGCTATTTCCAGATCCGGCCGGCCGCCTGGGATGCCGCCATCACAGCCGAAGAACGGGCCCAGCGGGACGCGGAAAACTTCGCGACGATGGGCGCCACCGGCGCCCATGATCAGGCCTCCGCCCAGCCCGGCATGCATAAGACCGATACGGTTGATTACATCATCCTGCTGTCGGGCAAGGTCAGTCTGATCCTCGATGATGACGAGGTCGAAATGGAGCCCATGGACGTGGTGGTCCAACGCGGCACCAACCACGCCTGGGTCAACCATGGCGAAGAACCGGCCGTCCTGGCCGGCATCCTGATCGACGCCGAGCCGGTCTAAAGGGTTTCCGGTCTAGACGCTGAAATACTTTGCCTGAGGATGATGCACGACGATGGCGGAGGTCGATTGCTCCGGATGCAACTGGTCCTCGTCACCCATGGCCAGACCGATCCGGTCCGCTTGCAAAAGGTCGAGAATCTTTCTCTGATCGGACATGGTCGGACAGGCCGGATAGCCAAATGAATAGCGCGAGCCGCGGTAGCCCTGGCTCAACAACGCATCATTGTCCCGGGCATCCTGATCGCCGAAACCCAATTCTGCCCTGATCCGCTTGTGTACGTACTCCGCCATGGCCTCGGCCATCTCCACGCCCAGGCCATGCAGGTACAGATAATCCTGATAACGATCATCATCGAACCATTGCCGCGCCACTTCCGAGGCATGCTGGCCGATGGTCACCGCCTGCAGGCCGATTACATCCCGGCCTCCGGAATCGGCCTGCCGGAAGAAGTCCGCGATGCACAGGCCGCCGGCACGATTCTGACGGGGCAAGGGGAAGCGGGCGATTTCTCCGCCGCCGTTGTCGGTGCCGTACAACACCAGGTCATCGCCCTCGCTGGCAGCCGGGAAATAGCCATACACGGCGCGGGGCTGGAGGATATCCTCTGCCTCGCAACGGGCCACCAGATCCAGCAGGATCGGCTTTATCTCGGTGCGGGCCCATTTCATATATTCCGCCAAAGGCCGCCCGCGCTTGCGATAGCCCCAATGGAATTGATACAGCATGCGTTCGTTTAGATACGGCAATAGCGACTTGATCCCTACCTGTTCAATAATGCGGTGGCCAAGAAACGGCGCTTCCGGGACTTCGACACCCTTGTGCAATTCCTCGCGCCGGGTGCGCACCTCGGCCAGATCAAGAGGCCGCGGCATCAGGGTTGGCTGGCCCAGCTTACGCCGTTGATTGGTGGGCCGGCCTTCACGTTTGCGATCCCGCTCGGCGATATAGTCGTCGAAATCACCCTCGACGACCTTGGCCATCAGATCCAGACCGTCAAAAGCATCGCGGGCATAGGCGACCCGTCCCGAAGACGCTCCATAAGCCTGGGCGCAATCCTCCTCGACAAAGCCGCGTGTCAAGGCCGCCCCGCCCAGCATCACCGGCAGATTGACTTGCTGCCGGGACATTTCCTCGAGATTTTCGCGCATGATGGTGGTCGACTTGACCAATAGCCCGGACATCCCGACCGCATCGGCTTTATGTTCTTTCGCCGCCTCGATTATCGCCGCGATGGGCTGTTTGATGCCCAGGTTGACGACCTGGTAGCCGTTGTTGGTGAGGATGATATCGACCAGGTTCTTGCCGATGTCGTGCACGTCACCCTTGACCGTGGCCAACACAATGGTGCCCTTTTGGCTATCCGCACTGCGCTCCATATGCGGCTCCAAATAGGCCACGGATGCCTTCATGGTCTCGGCAGATTGCAGTACGAAGGGCAATTGCATCTGGCCCGACCCGAACAACTCGCCCACCACTTTCATGCCACCCAACAGGATATCGTTAACGATCGCCAGCGGCGCATGGGCCTGCATCGCCTCGTCCAGATCATCTTCCAGGCCAGGCCTGTCGCCGTCGATGATCCGCAGTTTCAAACGTTCCTCGACAGCTGCCGGACGCTCCTTTTTCACCGCGGCCGCCGTGCGATCCTGGAACAGCGCTATGAAGGCATGCAAGGGGTCGTAGCCCTCGTGCCGGCGGTCATAGATCAGATCTTCAGCCGCCTTTGCCTCTTCCGCCGGGATCGAGTGCAGCGGCAGGATCTTCGACAGATGCAGAATAGCCCCCGTCATGCCACGGTCCAGAGCATGCTGCAAAAAGACCGAATTCAGGACATGGCGGGCCGCCGGTTTTAAACCGAACGAGATGTTGGACAGACCCAGGATGATCTGGCATTGGGGCAGTTCCTTGGCAATGCGTTCGATGGCGTCGAGCGTTTCCAGGCCAAGGCGCCGGTCATCCGCATTGCCGGTGCAAATGGTAAAAGTCAGAGGATCGAACAACAGGTCTTCCGGCGCCAGACCATGTTGATGGACCGCGTAATCGTGCAGCCGCTTGGCCAACGCGACCTTGGCATCCGCCGTTTTCGCCATGCCGTCTTCATCAATGGTCAGGGCGATGACGCCGCAGCCGAATTTTCGCGCCAGGGCAAGACGCAGGGCCGCCGGTTCTTCGCCATCCTCGAAATTGATGGAGTTTATCAGGGGCTTGCCCCCATACAGTTTCAGGGACCCCTCGAGGACCGGATATTCCGTTGAATCAATGACCAAAGGGGCGTGCACGGCGCCGCGCATGCGGCTAACCATGGCGCTCATATCGGCCAGTTCGTTGCGGCCCACAAATGCGGTGCAAAGATCCAGGGCGTGGGAACCCTCCTTGGTCTGTTCCCGGCCCATGGCGACACAGCCGTCCCAGTCTTCGGTTTCCTGCAACTCGCGGAACTTTTTCGAGCCGTTGGCATTGCAGCGCTCGCCGATGGACAAATAGGCGTTCTCCTGGCGATAGGGCGTCTGCCCGTACAAGGATGCGACACCGGGCACCCATTCGGACTGCCGCGCCGCCGGCTTTGGCCGCCGGCCCTTGCCCAGACCCTCCAACATATCATTCAACGACTTGATATGAGTCGTTACGGTACCGCAACAACCGCCGACCAGATTAACGCCGTCCTCGACCACGAAACGGCGGGCCCAATCGGCCAGTTCCTCCGGCGCCAGGGGATAGCTTGGCTGGCCATCGATCAATTCCGGCAGACCGGCGTTAGGTTGTATGGTAATGATGCCGGGCCATTGTTCCGACAGCCAGCGCACATGTTCCGCCATCTCCCGCGGACCGGTGGCGCAGTTGAGGCCCATGGCCTCCACACCCAGGGCATGAATCACCGTTGCCGCGGCCGCAATGTCGGTGCCGACCAGCATGGTGCCGGTGGTTTCCACGGTGACCTGCGTAATCAGTGGTACTTCACGATCGGATTCGGCCATGGCGATGCGGGCGCCGTTGACCGCCGCCTTTAATTGCAGGATATCCTGCACGGTTTCAATCATGATGCCGTCGACGCCGCCGGCCAACAGGCCGCCGGCCTGGACCGCCAGCGCGGCTTCAAGCTCGTCATAGCCAATCTGGCCTAGGCTGGGCAACTTGGTGCCCGGGCCGATTGACCCAAGAACATAGCGGCGCACGCCGTCACGGCGGAAATCATCCAGGGATTCTTGCGCCAGTTCCGCGGCCCGGCGGTTGATTTCATGGGCCCGTTCAGCCAGATCGAATTCCGACAGTGTAATCGGCGAGCCGCCAAAGGTGTTGGTCAACAGGATGTCGGCGCCGGCGGCAACAAAGCCGCGCTGAATCTCGCGGACGATGTCCGGACGGCTCAAATTCAGCACTTCGGTGCAATTTTCCTGGCCCCAATAGTCTATCTCGACATCCAGGTCGGCCTGCTGCACGCGGCTGCCCATGGCGCCGTCACAGAGCAACACCTCGTCGCGCAGATGGCCCAGTAAATCCGTCATTTGGGCGTTCCCCCTGTTCCGTCACCACTTGGACGCAGACCCATTATGTGGCAGATCGAATAGGTCAGATCGGCCCTGTTCAACGTGTAGAAATGAAAATCCGTGACGCCGGCGGTTTGCAGCCGCCGGCACTGTTCCGCCGCCGCCGTGACAGCCACCATTTGCCGGGTCTCGGGATCGTCTTCCAAGCCCTCGAATAGGTGCGCCATCCAGGCCGGCATGGCAGCGCCGCAGTCCTTGGCGAAGCGGGCCGCCTGGACAAAATTGCTGACCGGCAGAATACCCGGCACGATAGGCACCCAGATACCGGCGGCGCGAGCCCGTTCCAAAAAGCGCAGATACGTGTCCGCGTCAAAAAAGAACTGCGTTATGGCACGATTGGCGCCGGCATCGATTTTGCGTTTTAAATTATCCAGGTCGGCCTGGCTGGATGGTGAATTGGGATGCATTTCCGGGTACGCAGCCACGGATATCTCGAAATCCGCGACCTGGCGCAAACCGGCGACCAGTTCCGCCGCATTGGCATAACCGTCCGGATGATTTTCGAAGTTCGCCTCGCCGTCCGGGGCGTCACCGCGCAGGGCAACCAAATGCCGGATACCCTTGTCCCAGTAACCTTTGGCAATGGCGTTGATTTCATCGCGGGCGGACCCAACGCAGGTCAAATGGGCGGCACACGGCAGCCCACCTTCATCCTGGATACGCATGACGGTATCGTGGGTGCGTTGGCGCGTACTGCCGCCCGCCCCATAGGTTACCGACACAAAGCTCGGTCGAAGCGGGCGCAAGCGCTCCATGGCCCGCCATAACTGCGCCGCCATGGCCTCGGACTTGGGCGGGAAAAACTCGAACGAAACCGACAGAGGCCCCATGGCGTTCGATGAAAACACGCGGCTATCCTGTACCGGCGGCATCATGACGACACCGCGCTTTCGCGCACGGCAAGCCAAATCAATACAGTCAAACTCCTGCCGACCAATTCGCGGAGCGCCTGAACCTTTAACCCGGCCTCGGTGCACCAGCCGCCGACCTGCTCCGGCTCAAAACCCAGCCAACGGTGTTGATGGTCGGCACGCAGAAATTCTTGATCGTGGGCCGCAAAATCGACCACCAGAAGCTTGCCGCCTGGGCGCAGGGTCTGGGCTGCCTCGGATATGACAACGGCCGGATCTTCGGCATAATGCAGCACCTGATGCACCACCAAAACATCGAATTCATTGGCCGGCAATTGCAAATTGTACATATCGCCGTGGCGAACCTGACAATGGCGATAGCCGGCCGCTTCCAGCTTGGCGCGGGCCACTTGCAGCATTTCGTGGGATAGATCAATGCCGGTGCCGCGATTGATGCGCGAGGCAAAGACCTCAAGAATTCGGCCTGTGCCAGTGCCGATATCCAGGAAGTCATTTATGGGATCGTCGCCGACGGCATTCAGCAACGCCGCTTCGACCTCTTGCTCCGGCACATAGAGAGAGCGGATTTCGTCCCAGCGATCGGCATTGGCGCGAAAATAGTCCGCCGCCGTTGCCGCCCTGGCTTGCTTGATCGCCTCCAAACGGCCTAAATCACGGGCCAGGGCATCATCGCAGACCGGCACCAGATCTACCAGGGTACGGGCCAGATGGGCGCATTCGGAGGTGTCCGCCAGACGATAATATGCCCACGTCCCTTCGCGGTGACGCTCCAGCAGCCCGGCCTCGCATAACAGCTTTAAATGCCGGGAAACCCGTGGCTGACTTTGGCCCAGAATCTGGGTTAATTCCGTTACCGTCAATTCAGCGTGGGCGCACAGCGCCAGAAGACGCAGCCTTGTCGGTTCGGCGGCCGCGCGCAATCCTTGCAATAACAGTTCCATAATTTGTCCCAATTGCCGTCCGGTCAGACAACCGTTGTCGCAGTCGAGAACCTGCCCAGACACCGCAACAATATAAAGATATTATTATATATATAGATTATTAAGACAAAGTAAAGATCCTATTGGATATCGCGCAGGCGAACGCCTTGCCCGCCGGATCGACGGCGCCCGTTCCCAGGTGTTTCCCGCCAATTTTGCGACGCCTAACGAAACTGGGCCCACTATCCAATGATAGTGGGCCCAGCTTTTCGTCCAAGGATGCCGGATCAGGCAGCTGATTTAAGAATTTCGATCCGCCTTGGTTTCATGTGTTCCGGCGTCTGATGCTGCAAATCAACATGCAGCAGGCCGTTTTCCAGTTTGGCGTCCGTCACTTTGACATTTTCCGCCAATTGGAAACGCCGTTCAAAACCCCTCCCGGCAATACCGCGATGGAGATATTCCGCTCCTTCACGCTCCGCCAGCGGCCGGCCTTCCACGAACAGGGTGTTTTCCTTCACCGTGATCTCGATATCGGCCTCGCTAAAGCCCGCGACCGCCATGGTAATGCGGTAGTCGTCTTCAACTTTTTCAATGTTGTATGGGGGATAGGGGTTGGTGGCGCCATCACTTCTCCTGGCTGCATCAAACAGCTGGTCAAAACGGTCAAAGCCGACGGATGAACGCAATAGTGGTGCTAAATCGTATCTACGCATGGCGTGATACCCTCCTTTCGAAGCAATACCTACGGTTCCTCGGATCCGCCAACCTTGGCCGGATCCGCGTGTATGTCCGAACCCGCACATGGCATCCGGACAACCCAGATGTAGGGAGCGGGTGACTTCTTTTCAAGCCGGAGATTGGTTGGATTTGTTAATTCTTTCAGGCCATACTTCTGCCATGACGCGTATGGGATCGAGTTCAATGGCGACAACGGCCCCGACCGCCTTTTTTGGTCGTACATATGACGAGGCCTTGGCATTGACCCGCGAGGCCCGGGACTATCTGCGCGATTATGGCGAGGAAGAATCGCGCGAACTGGGCATCGATATTGCCGCCCAGTTCTCGGTGGAAATCATGCGCCTGACCTCTCGCCTGACCAACATGATGGCATGGCTGCTGGTTCAGCGGGCCGTGCATCAGGGTGAGTTGAGCCGCGAGGAAGTGCGCGAAGACACCTGGCGCCTGGGCGGCAGTGAAATCTGTCTCGACCAGGGCGCGGTAGACCCGGAAAAACTGCCACCGTACCTGCGCGACCTTTTGCGCCGCAGCGAGCGCCTGTATCGGCGCATCTCCCGCTTGGATGACATGGTCGCCGGCGAGACCGGCTAACCAAACTTCTGCTAATCGGGACCGATTGCTTGCCTGCCCGCCAATTGAGCGGTCCGTTTGCGCGGTACCGGCGCAATCGGGCCTTTAAAAGGCTCTAATCCAGGCCAAAGCCTTTGAATTTATTACGGAACTTGGCGACGCGGCCGGTATCCAGCACCCGTTGCGGCCCGCCCGTCCAGGCCGGATGCGTGCTCGGGTCGATATCCAGCCGCAGGACGGCGCCGGGTTCGCCATAAGTGGAACGGGTGGTAAATTCCTGCCCGTCGGTCAGAACCACGGTAATTTCATGGTAATCGGGGTGGATATCTTTTTTCATCTGGCTGCTCCGTGAATTGCCGAGGCTGTATAACCAAAGCAAAGCCGCGACGCAAGCGTCAGCTTGTCGCGCCGGTTGTTGTGCTGGTTGCGCACAATTGCTATACCCCAGCCGCGACGGAGCGTTGCGGCGTGGGGGCCGTGAATAACGCGTTGGCATCTTAACGCAGGCGCTAGGCCTGAGATCCCATCTACTGGCGAAGGACATAGCGGATTGCGTAACGCCGGCCATGACAACGAACGCGAGGATCGCCGTAGCGTTGGCCGCCTGGGCCAAATTCTACCCTTCATCGTGCCCTATAAATGGATGGCCGCGGGCGCCGGGGTGGCGTTGGTGGTGGCCGCCGGCTCGGTCCTTGCCATAGGCCAGGCTATCCGTCGTGTCATCGACCATGGCTTTGGCGGTGAAGAGGTGCTGATCGATCAGTATTTTCTTGCCCTGCTTGGTGTCGTGACTGTATTGGCGGCCGCCACATTTGCCCGCTATTACCTGGTGACCTGGCTGGGTGAGCGCATCATCGCCGACATCCGTACCGCCGTGTATAACCACGTCATCGGCTTGAGCCCGGCATTTTTCGAGACCATGCGCACAGGCGAAGTCCTCTCGCGATTGACCGCCGATACCACCTTGATACAGACGGTCGTTGGTTCCACCGCCTCGGTTGCCCTGCGCAATGTGTTGATGTTCCTCGGTGGCAGCGTCTTGTTGGTGATTTCCAGCGCCAAGCTGACCGGCCTGGTTTTTGCCCTGTTGCCGGTGGTCATCCTGCCGATCATGGTTTTTGGCCGGCGGGTGCGGCGCCTGTCCCGCGACAGTCAGGACCGGGTCGCCGATATTTCCAGTTATGCCGAGGAAAGTATCGCCGCCGTCCAGGTGGTGCAGGCATTTTGCCACGAAACGATAGATCGCTTGCGCTTTGGCAAGGTCACGGACGAGGCGTTTGATGTCGCCGTGCGGCGGACCCGGGCCAGGGCCTGGTTGACAGCCCTGGTCATGTTGTTGATCTTTGGCGCCGTTGATGCGGTGGTGTGGACCGGCGCCAAGGATGTCGGCGCGGGCGAAATGAGCAGCGGCCAGCTTGCCGCCTTTGTCTTTTACGCCATCATCGTGGCCGGCGCCTTGGGTTCGCTGTCGGAAGTATATGGCGATTTGCAGCGTGCCGCCGGCGCCACTGAACGCCTAATGGAACTGCTGGAAGTTGAACCGGGCATCACCGTGGCGGCCCAGCCGACGCCGCTACCGGCCCTGAGCTCCGGCGGCGGCGGCTTAAGTTTTCGCGATGTTTCGTTTAATTATCCGTCCCGCCCAGATCTACCCGCCTTGCGGCATTTCAATTTGGATGTGGCGCCGGGGGAAACCGTGGCCCTGGTGGGTCCGTCGGGGGCCGGCAAGACCACTGTCTTTCAGTTGCTGTTGCGATTCTATGACCCGCAGGCCGGCCAGGTATTATTGGATGGGGTCGACCTGCGTCAGGCCGATCCACGGTCGGTGCGGGCGCGATTTGGCCTGGTGCCGCAGGATCCGGTTATTTTTGCCGCCAATGCCCGGGAAAATATTCTTTACGCCCGGCCCGACGCCAGCGAAGCCGAGCTTCATGCCGCGGCTGATGCGGGCAACGTCACCGCCTTCATCCAGGCTCTGCCGGACGGCTTCGACACCTTTTTGGGGCAACGCGGCGTGCGCCTCTCGGGTGGTCAGCGCCAACGGCTTTCCCTGGCCCGGGCAATCCTGGCCAACTCGCCTATTCTGCTCCTCGATGAGGCGACATCATCATTGGATGCTGAATCTGAACGCGCCGTCCAAGGTGCCCTGGAAAACCTGATGGCTGACAGAACCACCATTGTCATCGCCCATCGCCTGGCGACGGTACTGAAGGCCGACCGTATCGTAGTGATGGATCAAGGCACGGTGGTGGAAATGGGCCGCCACGAAGAGCTGGTCGAACGCGGCGGTCTATACGCCCGCTTTGCCGCGCTGCAGTTCGATACCCAATAGAACATTTCCGGGATTGGCCGAATCGCCTTATACCATCTTGCGATGATATTAACGCTGGGTCAGTTTGAATTCGATGCGGCGGTTGCGGCGATTGGCAATTTCGCCGGGCCGGGGATCGAGGGGTTGGAACTCACCAAAACCGGTGGCTGCCAGGCGCTCCGGGGCCACCCCCTGTTCCACCATGTATTTCACCACCGAAATAGCCCTGGCCGCGGATAATTCCCAGTTTGTAGGGAACGCCGGCGTGGCGATAGGGACAGCGTCCGTATGGCCGTCGACCCGCAACACCCAGTTGATCTCTGGCGGTATTTGCCGGGAAATTTCCACCAGAGTGGCCGCAATCTGGGCGATCTGATCCTGACCTTCGGCTGCCAACAGAGCCGAGCCCGACGCGAACAGCACTTCGGATTGAAAGACAAAACGGTCACCCACGATGCGAATGCCCCGCCGCTGTCCCAAAACTTCGCGTAGTCTGCCAAAAAACTCGGAACGGTAACGGGTCAATTCCTGCACCTTACTGGCCAGGGCGCGATTTAGGCGACGGCCAAGGTCGGTGATTGTCGCCTCGTTCTCGCGATCCTTGGCTTCGGAAGCTTCCAGAGTGGCATTCAGGCGCTGTATTTCCCGCCGCAGGGAAGCAATCTGTTGATTCAAAAGACCCACCCGCGACGTCTGTTCCTTGCTTAGGGCCTGTTCCGCCTTGTAGTCCTTTTCCAGTTTCGTGTAGAGGTCGAGCAATTCGACCAGCCGTATTTCCCGCTCTTCAATCGCCCGTTGCGCCAGCAATGTGCGTTCCTGTTCGCTGGCCAATTCGGCCTGCAACGCCTTGCTGCGGTCGCGCATGGCGCCGAGTTCGGCCTCGCGGGACCGCAGGCTTTGGGAAAGCTTGCCGACCTCAGCTTCCAGAACACCGCGTAATTTACGCAAGGCCTCCACATCCCGGCGCAGGCTTTCCAGTTCCAGCAACTGGCGTTGGCTCGCCTCTCGGCTGACCTGTTCCCGCGCCTGCGCCGCGGCCAGGGCCTCTTCCGCCTGTTCCGCCCGGTTCATGGTCTGACGCAATCGCACCTGCAATTGATCTCGGTCCGCCACCGTGGTCTGCAAAGAAGAGGATAATTGGGCAATATTCAGCCGCAAATCCACATTCGCCTGCCGCTCCAAGTCCAGCAGATCAGCCAGTTCGTTGACTTGCCGGTTCAGGCGGTCCAGGGCCTCGTCCTTGCCTGAAATCGCCTGCGTCAACAACACCTGGGCCAGAACGAAAACCACCAGCAAAAAGATAATTACCAGCAACAAGGTGGCCAAGGCATCAACGAAGCCGGGCCAGATATTGGCCGCGCCAGCGGTATTGTTGCGTCGTCTGGCCATGGCGGATTTCAGACCCTAGCCGGCGTTGTCGCCCATTGATCGCCGCTCATCGGTCGTCCGCAAGTGCGGCAATCGTGCGGGCTAACAGCTTGATCTCGCTGCGCAATTCCGCAACCGTCTGATTGCGCCCCTCGCTCATTTCTTCCAGCAGACGCATGACATAGACATCCAGATTGCGCAGATGGGAACGGCTGGCTTCATCAAGGCCCTGTTCCTGCCCTTCCAGGTGGTTGTTCAGGTTTTGCAGGACCGGGCGGATTTCCATCTGATTTTCCGCCAGTTTGACCATCAGGCCCTGTTCGGCCTTCATCTGATCGGTCAGAATCGACAGCTTATCCGCCAATGCCATCAAGGTATGTTGTGCCGAACCTCTGCCCTCTTCCGAGCGGGCGATCGTGCGTTGCAGACTTTCCAGGCTATCGGCGGTCTGCTCCAGCAGCGCTTGTACGTACGCCGGCACCGATTGATCGCTCTCGGCAAAGCCGCTGCCACTGGACAGCCGTGTATAGCTGGACAGCCATTCCTCCAAATCATTGTAGAAACGATTTTGCGCGTGGCTGGCCTGCAATTCCAGAAACCCAAGCACCAGACTGCCGGCCAGACCAAATAGAGAGGATGAAAAGGCAATCGACATGCCGTTCAGCGGCGATTGCAGGCCTGCCTTCAGTTCTGAAAACACGCTGGCGAAATCGCCGGCCGCGATGGAAAGACTGCCGATGGTCTTGCCCACCGCGCCGACCGTTTCCAACAAGCCCCAGAATGTGCCAAGCAAGCCCAGAAAAATCAGCAAGCCGATCAGGTAGCGCGACATATCCCGGTTTTCATCCAGCCGGGCATGAATGGAATCCAGCATCGAGCGCATGGATAATGCCGATAGGGACATCCGGCCGCCGGAGCGCTCCCCCAACATGGTCGCCATGGGCGCCAGCAGGGTTGGCTCCCGTTGCACCGACAATCCAGGATCAGAGCGGCGAAAGGTTTCGACCCACTCGACCTCCGGCCGCAGCATCAACACCTGGCGAAAGGCGTAGGCAATGCCAAAGACCAGGGTCGCCAGAATCAGGCCGTTCAAGACGACGTTGGCCTGGAAGGCACGAAGCAACGGCACATACAACAACACCGCGGCGCCGGCGACCAAAGCCAGGAATATCAGCATACGGACCAGATAGCGGTCAGGCCGGGTCATGACGCCGCCCTGTCCGCTGCCATGGAAAGCGCAATTCCGCCCCTATCATTCAACACCCTCGCTCCCGCCCAAATCAGCTTCCAGCCTTGAAACGGCGGAAGGCAGCACCCGCGCCCTAAGGTTCAAGCAGCACAATATCCACACGGTCCGGCGCGCCGCCGTCCCGGGCGATACCCAGGGCGCGCACGTCGATACGCGTGCTGCGCAGACCATTCTCGATTAAAAATGAACGCACGGCCAAAGCCCGGGACAAGGATAGCCGCCGCGCCTTGGATGTATCGTTCCCCTTACCGGACGCATAAGCCTTTAACTGCAGGCGCGCCTCGGTAGGCGCCACCTTTTCGGCCATGGCCTTCAGGGTGTCTTCATCGGTACCGGTCAAAACAGAACTACCGGCCCGAAAGCGTAGCTGCACCATGCCATCGTCCGACGGGGTAAGGGCCGCCAGTCGCTGCTGAGTTTCCTTTGCCGGTGCCGCGGCAGGCGGCGCCGCGCTGACATTGGCGGTCTGAGTGGCCTTCTCCGCTTTTCGCATAACCGTTGTTGGCGGTGGCGGTGGCGGTGGCGGCGGTGGCGGTGCCAGATTCTTTGACACGGATGTCTTACGCGCGGAGGTTTCCAGGCTGGGGGCCTTTGGCAGCGCGGCCATTGACATGGTCGTCTTGGGAATAACGGCCTTGGGCGCGGCAACGCTTGCCGCTGGGGCCTCTGTCTTCGGCGCCATTTTTTTAGGGGCCACCACCTTGGGCACGGGGGCTGCAGGCGCCATGGCCGGCGGCGGCGGCGGTGGCGGCGGCGGTGAAAGTCGGCCCCGCGAGGTGGGCGCCTGCTTGGCCGCCGGCGGTTTAGCCTGGACAGGCGGTGATATCGGTGCCGGTGGCGCGGATGGACGCGCGAGTGCGGTCCGGGTCACCGTCGGCAACGGAACGGCGGGCATTCGTGCCCCCGGGGACGGCGTTGCAACTGCGGGGGCCATTGATGCCTTGGGCCGTGCGGGCGCCGCCACAGCCGAAGCGGTCGAAGCGGCTGTTGACATCTTGGGCCGCGCAGGCGCCGGGCCCGGTTCTCTAAGGGTAACCCGACGCATCGGCGGAATCGGACGCAAATTCGGTATTTGCAATCTTCGGTCCCCAAGGCGGCCCGCGAAATTGGGCTGTAGTGATGGGATTGGCGCCACGGCAGATCCACCGGGAGTCCCATAAATGGCGCTGAGATTGACCGTAACCCCCGGCGTCCCCTGGCCCCCGATAAAAACCGTCTGTTGCGCCAGGGCCGTTTGCGCGCCCAGTACTGTCATGAATACCGCCAAATACCGCACCAGTCGGCGCACGCGCATCAATATACGGCGCGGGCCTCGGGCGCGGACGCCGGTTGATCCCCTAGGTGGTTTGTGGAACGGTTCAAAGATTGCTTTCATGGGGCCTTCGCGGCTGCTTCTCGCGGCTAAAATTTTCTTGCACCAAACCATGTGGCAAACGACGGCGCCGGGCCGCCAAAATGGGGCACCAACTCGCGTTGCTTTGGCTCGGCACGATAAACTAGAGTGCGTGTCTGGGCAACGGATTAGCGCATTGTCTTCACAGGCCCGGCAGGATTTGCCCGGTTCACCTGTATAGACCGCTCAATCTTGGCAAAATTATGACTTTGTCTGACCCGGCGCAGCTGATTGAAAAGTGCGGTCGGATTAACCTGCGTTTGTCGGCCGCGGTTATTGCCCACGGCGGGATTGGCGAATCAGGCGGAGCATGCGGCTGTGGATGGCTTCGTTCGCGGCCAGGACATCGCCGGCGTACAACGGATTGGCGCCGCCATCGGTGCGGCTGACCATGGCGCCGGCTTCACGCGCCAGCAGCAGACCGGCGGCAATATCCCAAGGCGCCAGACCCCTCTCCCA
>JAJFGG010000002.1 GCA_021776235.1 Alphaproteobacteria bacterium
CTTCGCCAGACGATAGCGTTTCGCCAGCTTCTTCCCCGATCGCAGCCGCCGCCATCCCGATCAGCCGGGGAAGGTACAAATGCACCGCCGTACCTTCGCCTGACCGGCTGACAATTTCTGCAAAACCACCCGATTGCTGAGCAAAGCCGTAGACCATGCTAAGGCCAAGTCCGGTACCCTTGCCTATATCCCTGGTAGTGAAAAATGGCTCGAAGGCATGCTGCTGATCTTCCTCTGTCATGCCGTTGCCGTTGTCCGTCACACTGATCTTGACATAATCGCCGGGCGCCGCCTCCTCGTGCATCGCCGCTGCGTCCTCGTCCAGATGAACATTGGCGGCGGAAAGCGTGATGAGGCCGCCCTCGGGCATGGCGTCGCGGGCGTTCAGCGCGAGATTGAGCAGGGCATTCTCCAGCTGACCCGGGTCCGCTTCCGCAGGCCAGGCATCAGGCTCCACTTCGATCCCGATCTCGATCATTTCGCCAAGAGCCGGGCTCAGCACGCTTTGCATATCGGCCAGCACATCGCCGATCTCAACCGCTTTCGGCGCCAGCATCTGTTGCCGTGAAAATGATAGCAGACGATCGGTCAATTCGGACCCGCGTGTGACAGTTTTGCGTATTGTCTGGATTTGCCGCTCTGTTTCATCATTGGCCGGCACGGTTTCCGCCAGAATATCCAGATTGCCGGCCACCACTTGCAGCAAATTGTTGAATTCGTGTGCGACCCCGCCGGTCAATTGCCCCACCGCTTGCATTTTCTGGGATTGGCGAAGGTGTGCCTCCAGGGTACGGTGCTCGGTGACGTCAGTTCGTACGCTGATAATGCCACCTGTCCGGGTCCGGCTTTCCAACAACATAAACACGCGGCCGTCGGCGAATTCCTGTTCCACCTCGACGGTCGGATTGCGCCGTTGTTGCATCCGGTCCCTGAGCATGTTGTCACGACCTACCTTGTCCAAAGCGAATTGCCCACGCGATTGCTGCGCTCGCAATAGCTCCTGGTAGGACGCGCCGGGCACCATTAGATCCGCAATGGAGCCAAAAATTTCCCGTTGTTTCGAATTAGCCAGAACCAACCGATCTTCCGCATCGAAGAAGGCCAATCCCGCCGGTATGCTTTCGAAGGCATCTTCCAGCAACTCTCCGACAATGCGCAATTCTGTATTTGTCTCTGAAACCCGATCATGCGCGGCTTTCAACTCTTGGGCCAATGCTTCGTTTTCGAAGCCAACTTCAAGAGATTTTGCCAAGACACGATTGCCCCGGCGTCCGACCATTAATACGAAGGCGCCAAAAAAGAAAACAATTGCACCCAGGTATAATCCGCTTGCACCCGCTTCGACAAAATATAATGCCGCCAATATTGTGAATGGAGGCAGCGTAACCGACAAGAAAACCCTGTATTCATGGGACTGCTGACTAATTAGTACGATCGCCAGGCCGAACACGATTGCCGATAGCGTGATCTGATTAGAAATGCTGTCAGGTATCCAAGACAACCAGACGAAAGCACTCCAAATTAGTCCGTTAAAGGCGTAGAGGACAACAAACGCCAAAACCCAGGTAGAGGTATTTGCCGCCGTAACAGAATTTCGCCTAAAATTTGACAAGGTGATCAAAAGGCCGGCTGCCCAGACCAACATGGCTGCGTACCAAGTCGCAAGTTTCTCTAACTCAACGCTACCGAATTCGGGCACCGTGCCGGAGAACAAAAAACATACCACCAAACCCCACAACGGCCCGCCAAGGACGTCTAACCTGGCATTCCTTGCGATATGTTCGACCTGCGCAGTTTCGACGCGGTTTGATAACTCGCCCTGAAAATGTTCGTCGGTGCGCGCCATCGATGGCATGATCAGAAATGCCATTCCAGGCGGCAGATTAAGGATGCGAGCTTCGTCTGGCGCAGATTTCGAATGATTATTGTGCTAGCTCGCGAATCCGAGAGATGCCCGGACCGGATATTTGATGACATGAACCCCTCCCACTAAACACCGCGAACGGCGCATGTCTCTATTACACTACGCCCGAATATGCCTGATGACGACCAATAGTTGCTAGGAATTATGGCAACGAAACAATGAGAAATTCGTGCCTATCCGAAAGCCCCCGCAAGGCGCCTCTATGGGTCCCTATCAACGCGGGTTGGTATTCGCCTCTCTGGCGCGCCCTGCTTGGCTTATGGGATTTGATAACAGCGGGCGGGCTTTTACAGGTGGGGATGATGGGTCGTCGCTATGCCAGCGCGCCTTTGGCACGACACCGAGCCCCAGGTATGGAGCAAGGCCGTGAATTCGCCATGGGCACCGAGATGCTTCAGATCGGCGACGATGGCCGATTTGGGTCTTCCGACGTGAAATCTCAAATGAGTGGTGCGTTTTGAAATTCGGCATGTTTGGTGGCGCCCGCACCTGGTGGGTTACGGTTTATTGCCAGCGAAGTCATGCCCGCATTCACCTAAGGAATACGATGGCTGCCGGTATCATCACGAACTCGCCGCTATTGCTGGCGGCGGCCGACGGTTGCATTCCGAGGGTCCGCATCTTGCCAGGTTTTGACCTCTAGCTTCGAAAATGGCCGTCTAATTGAGTTTGGCGCGATGCCGGCCCGCAACGCGCATAATACGCCCGTGGCCTCCCAGTAGTTTTCAGCAACGAAAAACTGATTTTTCCTCCACGGCAGACGGCTCAACTCTCCCGCCGTGAGGCCGCTGCCCTCGCGCACCGCTATGACCGTGATCCCCTGCTCGAGGGCCGCGAGGGTGGGCAAACCGATACATCCCTCCGGTATGATCAGGCAGGAGATATCCCGGGCCGTGAGGACGCCGCCTGCGGCCATCTGGTTCGGATCCGTTATTATTCGGGGTGACTGTTTCAAGCCTTTCAGGACACATTGGAAAAACGATGATGAAATGGCTTCCGCTGCCATGCGTGGATCGACGCGGCCAGGGTCTTCGTTCAAAATCTCACGGGATTCCATCATCGGAGCATGGGCAGATGGCACGTCGAAACAATGGGAAACGGCGTGGGTTAACATGGCTTCGATGCCGCCCCAGGGATTGATCATACTGCCGTTACTGTTGAAATATTTTTCGTGAAAGCCGTCGGGCACACCGATGAGAGAGGAGATGGCAACCGCGTCATAGTCGCCAGCCGTCTCTTGGAGCAAATCAAAAAGTTTATGGACGTTCCGCCCCGAGCCGACCGCCCGCCCGGTCGGCGAGGATAAGGCCGTCAGCTCAAGCGGTGGATCCATTTTATAGATACCGGCACAATCAAGCCCATATGTACTGCGGGCGGATTCCACCGTGTTCAAGACCAGGTTTTCAATCATCCCGTCCGTCTGGCTATCAAACACCACCAGAACGCGGTTGGCCCGCACCGCGGCCAGTCCGACGGTGCCCATCAACAGGCGGCAGAG
The DNA here is from genome assembly GCA_021776235.1 of Alphaproteobacteria bacterium. Taxonomy (GTDB): domain Bacteria; phylum Pseudomonadota; class Alphaproteobacteria. The sequence continues at coordinate 3,423 of JAJFGG010000002.1, forward strand.
AACGCTGCCTTCGACATATTCGGCGTTGGCCGGCATCTCGTTCATGTCGGATGCGTTGACCACGTTTGGGTGGGTAATCAGACGATCACAGCAAGACGCCAAAAGCTGCGCCGCCGGGCTGGCATCGCCCGCATGGCCGCCAACCTCGGCGCCAATGCCGGTAGGTACGATATAGACCACGTTGAATTCTTTAGCGTTTGCGCCGTTTCTTTGTTTGAATGCGAATATAGAATGATGACCCTCGGCGAGGCTATGATCCGCTCCGGCCAGATACCCGATCTCGCAAGAGTATGCGCTATCATCAAGCGAGGTTACGGCCAACCGTACGGGGATGTCTCCTTCCCCGGGGTAAAGTGGCGTTGTGCCAGCGGCATGGCTGTAACGCAGGGCAGATGCGAGGTGTTGAATGAGCCCGCGATGATCGGGTGAGCTGGGAATCGTGATGGACTTTTCATGCAACTGCAACGTTGAAACTCCCCGTAGGCCGGGCGAAGTCATCGAAACTATCGGCCCCGACTTTCTCCAGTGAACCATTCGGACGGCGGCCGTAGATGGTCGGCAAGGCAACGCCATTGAACCGGTGTGCCTTTGACATCGTATAGGCGCCCATGTTGAGGAATTTAAGCCGCGAGCCAATTGTCAAAGGCTTGTCGAATGAATACTCACCGAACACATCGCCTGCCAGACAGGTGCAGCCCGCCAAGGTGTAAGAATGGAGGCCGCCGTCAATGTGCCCCAGGACATCGGGTTCGAACTGGAACTCGAAGACTTCCGACATGTGATTGACCGTGGTGTCCAGGATGGCGATCCGGGTATCGTCGCTGTCGAAAATATCATGCACCGTGGTCTCGATAGTGCCGCTGCGGCGCACCGCCGCCGCGCCCGGCTCCATGAACACCTCAAGGCCGAAACCTTCGCGGAAGATGGCCGCGGCCGCGTGAAAATCAGTATAGTCGCTTGCCAGCTCGAACAGATAGCCGCCGCCGATATTGATCCACTGGACCTGATGTAAAAGTTCCGGGATGACATTTTCGATATGCCGCGCGGTGGCAAGGAGATTGGCGAAGTTCGTGCCTTCACAATTGTTATGAAAATGAAGGCCCGTTATACCGCGCGGCACCGTCCTGTCCGTGGCTGCGAGACCGGTCAATTCGCTTATGGGCACCCCCAGCTTTGATTGGTGCCGGCAGGGATCGTAGCGAGCATCGCGGATGAAAGAAAGCTGTGGATTCACCCGGAGACCGACACGGGTGTTAGGCGAAATGCCGGCGCGCAACAGTTCCCATTGGGACAAGGAATTTACGGTGAGATAGTCGAGACGCCCACCGAATGCCGCCAATGTTTCCAACTTGATCAACGGGCTGACTAAATGCAACGACTGCCCACCTCTACGTAGCTGGTCCAGTAGACGAAGCTCAAAGGGTGAGCTGCAGGCGAACCCATCCACCTGCCCGGCAATGTTATGCAGGACCGTCGAAAGGACACTGGCCTTGGGCGAATAGAGCAGTTTACATGATGCTTGGTCCGCTACATCGCGCAGTAATGCCAGATCTTTTTGCAATACTTTCTCGTCGGTCACGAATGCCGGCGTTTCAAGTTCATTGGCCCCGGTCATATTTTCTGCCCCTCGCAGAATTCATCTCTAGTCCAGAATAACATGCGGGATAGAATTTGCCTCGCCGTTCGTAATCAAAGTTTGGCCCTCTCGAATTGAAATGCCGGCAGGTTGCCCCGCAACCATCCAGCATCCCAGTACGGGATATTTCCCAGTAAAGGCGGGTAGTGGATGAAAGGCCTGCACGATATGACCCTCGCCGCCATAGTCTCCCTCGTTCTGGACATGTTTGGTGCGGTCCGCTGTTTTCCCGCGCCGCACAATTTCGATATTGGCGCCCTGGCGCGACAATAGGGGCTTTCGGACGTAGTCGCCGGTAAGATTGGCCACCTTGGCATCGCCCACGAAATAGGCCGGTAATAAATTTGGATGACCTTCAAATCTCTCCCACAGCAGCGGCAGCAGGCCCTTATTGGACAGCACCGCCTTCCAGGGTGGTTCAAGAAACCGCACGCCCGAGGTCGTCAGATAACGGCCGAACTCTTCCGCCATGATCCATTCCCAGGGGTAGAGTTTGAACAGATCAGCGATAACCCGGTCTTCCAGGTCCGTAAAAAGGCCGTCCTTGTCAATGCCGATGTCGCGCATGGCCAGGAATACCGTTTCCAGTCCGGCCTCCTGGGCGCATTCCTCCAAATATTTGACGGTTTCCCGGTCATCTTCCATGTCGCGCAGACAGGCGAGATGCAATAACCCTTCGAACCTCATATTCTCGAAGGCCGAGACCAGATGCTCATGGATTTCTGCCGCTTGATCGCTGCCCTGGGGTATGAGGCCGGCCGCCTTGGCGTCTTCAAGCCAGAGCCATTGAAAGATCGACGCTTCGTATAGGGTGGTTGGGGTATCGGCGTTGTACTCCAACAGTTTGGCGGGGCCGGTCCCGTCATAGGAAAAATCCATCCGGCCATAGAGATCCTTGTCCCGCTGCCGCCAGCTGTTGGCGATATAGTCCCAATAGGCCTCGGGAATGCATAATCGTTGATAGACCGTTTCGTCCCCGAGGGATTGGTCCAGCAGTTCGAAGCACATACCGTCGATTTCTGTCGCCGGCCCTTCAAGATCGTCCTCGATTTGCTTCAAGGTGAAGCGGTAGTAGGCGGTTTCTTCCCAATAGGGCACCCCGCCATGGCTATGGTGCTCATAGCCATGGGCCTGGGCTGTTTCCGCCAGACCAGGCCGTTGCATGACCGGGACACGATGCATTCTGCGATCTTGTTTGGTGTCAGGACGAAGGCGGGGCCGGCCCGCCGATCCCGGTTCTCTAACCGCCTCGCTTCGCCTTTAATCGGGCCAACACATCCCCACCGCTGGCGCCACCATCAACGATGCCGGCGGCTTTCAACTTGGCATCCAGGCTGACTTCCTCGGTGGATTCCGCCAGTTCGCTGGCCGCTTCGAATTTTGCTGCCCGCTCGGCCTGTTTGGCTTTCAGTCTTTCCAGGCTTTCCAGCGCGCTGCCCATGCTTGAACCCGCGCCTGAATGCCGGGCGGCCACCGCAGCCTGGGACTTCTGCACGATTTCGGTCGCCTTGACCGTATCAACCTGTTGTTTCAGGCGTTTCAAATTCGCTTCGGTCTGCGCGACTGTCTTGCGGAGCTGCCCCTCGCTGTCGGAAAAGGATTTTGCCAGGCCTTCCTCGCCCAACAATTCTGTTTCAAGACTGGCAATTTTCTCGGCGATCTCGACGGCCAAATCATCGTCGCCCTTGTCCAGTGCCTGCATGGCATAGCCCTCATATTCCGTCAGTGACGATTTCAGGCTATCGACTTTCTTGTCGGCCAGTTTCCGCTTGGCGATGATGCCCGTCAGCGCGTCTTTTGATTTGCTCAACTCACTGTCGGCCTCTCGGATTTCCTGGTCCAGGATGCGCAATGCCTGATTATCGACAATCGCCTCGCCTGTTTCGCTGACCCCACCCCGGATGGCGGTGGCAACTTTTGCCCAAATACTCATGATGATGTCTCCTTTGTCATATGCGTCAGATGCGAATTGGCTGGCTGGCTTGCCGTCACGCGGTGTCCTTCAACTCCGTTTGATAGGCCTCGGCCGTCTGCATAGCGTTGTCGGCCAGGGTCTCGATCTCAAATAGGACGGAGGCCAATTTTGAACCGGCACTTAACGAGCCGAACATTTCGTAGTAGTCCCTGCCGTCGGGTCCCTGGCGAATTCCAAAGGTTGATAATGGCAGCAGCTTGTGCGTCCTCAAGATCAAGTCGTTGAAAGCCCCTGTATCGGCAACTTCATCGACGGGCCAAAGCAAAGTCTCGACCAGGATTTGGCTGCCGCTTACGCTCATCAGAAGCGGTAGGTCGCCGAATTCCGTCATGGTAATGAGGATCCCTGGGTCGATGCCCGCGACCAATTCTACCTTAAATGCCTCCTCAGCGGCGGCATCCGACTGCGCCAGCGCCCCATGCAATGTTTCCGTGGTCCAGTTTTCGTCGTTGCTCATCTCGCTCTCCGCTGCAGTCATCGGTGTAGGTGTCGATATGGTGGGCAAAACGCCCATACGTAGCGCCTTTTCACAGTCTTTCAGGACTTTGGTATATTCCGGTGGTATCCAAATTTCCCGTTTCACATAGCCTTTTTCCCGCAAACGGGCGCGGTACCGGGATTGATAATACGACGATTTCATTGACATGAAACAATACCGTTCGTTTCTATACATGTAATATGTTACATGTAAAAAATAATTCAATAGCCGAAACGCTCGGTTGCCAGGAAATATGACCTATGTTCTGCTCGCCGGAATAACGAGATTCGATTGAGTGGTAAATTGAAAGCCAAATTGCAAAAACTGGCACAGGCGGTTGGATGCCGGCCATGTATTTAATAATGTCCCGCGTCGCAAGACGTTTATACACTCGAATTTCAAGTCTTAGTTGGGACACGGTCCTGACGATGACGGTTGTTCATTTTGCAATTTCATGGGGCCTGATCGCGTTTGTCGGTGGCGAGGAAATCGCAAGCGGTGAAATTTTTTGGTACTTCTATGCCACCACGGCAACGACGGTTGGATACGGCGATTATTCACCAGCCACCGCCGCCGGGCGTGTCGTCGCCACAATCTGGGTCATGCCCGGCGGTATCGCCCTTTTCACAACGATCATAGCCAAGGTCGTGCAGCAGTTTTCCGAGAAGTGGAGGAAAAGATTGCGTGGATTAGCAAATTACGAAAATTTGTCGGGGCACGTTGTCATTCTGGGTTGGCATGATGCGCGCACCCAGCGAATGGTCGATCACATCATCGGTGGACAGGGGGATAATAAACGCGAGATTGTCCTGTGCTGCGCCGAAAACATGGAAAACCCCATGCCCGATCAGGTCCGTTTCGTGCGCGGTGCAGCCCTGAACACTCCGGATCTTTTAAGGCGCGCTGCCGTGGCGAATGCGGTATTTGTCATCGCCTTTGGTCATGATGATAACGAAACCCTTGCGGCGGCCCTGGGCGCGGCGGCGGTCAATGGGGCGGCTCATATCGTCGCCTATTTCGACCAGCAGAGTTTCGCGGATCTGCTAAGGGCCCACTGCCCCCGCGCTGAAGCCAATGTCTCGCTTTCCATCGAAATGATGGTCCGCTCGGCGCAGGATCCTGGGTCAAGCCGGGTCCAGCGCCAACTATTATCGACCCTGGAAGGCCCCACCCAATTCAGCCTGCAAGTACCCCACGATGCTGCCCCGGTTTCCTATGGCGCGCTCTTCACGGAGTTGAAGAGCAAGCACGAAGCCACATTATTTGGCGTTGCAAATAGTACCTTGGGGGACGATCTAGTATTAAACGCGTCGTTGGATGCGTCTGTCGGTCCGGGAATGACCTTGTATTTCATGGCACCCCAGCGTATCGATCCGGCGCGAATTGATTGGCCTGCATTGGCCTGATGCAATAGCTGTTGGAGAGGTTACATGTTTGGCAGAACAATAAAATCTCTGGTCAAAAGCGGCGTCCATGATCTAAAGGCAAAATTCTCCAATGATGACGAGGCAGATGAATTTCCAACTCCGTTCAGCCTACGCATCGGCGCCGCCGTAGATATCGACACTTTGCCCTTGCGCATGCACGCGGCCGACCTTCACGTCGAACTGCCCGAGGCGACGATGATCATTGTCGCCCAAGGTTACATCGATCTGGGCGACGGCACTTATGCCCATCGTTACTACAATAGTGATGATGCCATGATCCAGGTTCTAACCGTGGGCGGCATGGCGGACGAGCATGTGGAAGAGCTAACCTTGTTCGTGCCTCACAAAAGCTACTACCCGGATAGCGAGGGCGCCTGGGCGCAATGGACATCGGCGGGCGGTAAAATTGGCGCGGCAAGTTTTCGTCTCGATGATGGCACGGAATATGCCCGTATTTGGTTCGATGACGCCGAGGGCTATGCGAAACCGGTTATATTTACGGAATCAGTCTATGAGGACCCCGACACCGATGAATGCAGTGATATTGTCCATACCGCCATGTTGTATGGACGCAATTTGGGCCCGGACAAAAAGAACGAATATTTATTGGTTTCCGCCGAAGACTACGAAGGCGAACGCACCATCGAACTCATGGTCGGGGTCGACATCGAAACCGCGAACCTAAACGTGATATAATCGTTTTTATGAAACAATATTGCGCTACACGAGCGCCGGCGTTGTCATGTCGTTGATAGGGAGACTGGAATGTACGCGCAATTTGAAGGTTTTTGGCTGAACCTGTCTGAGTTCTTGCTTTTCTTCGTTGCCGCGGCGGTGCTGACACTGATCTTCGTCGTCGTCTATACCCGTGTCACCCGGCACAATGAACTGACCCTTATCAAGCAAAACTCGACGGCCGCCGCGCTGGCTTTTTCCGGCAGTCTGGTCGGGTTCGCCTTGCCGCTGGCCTCCACCATGATCAATTCCGTCACGGTTGTTGAAATGGTGCTTTGGGGGTCGATAGCGCTGGTCGTTCAGGTGCTGGTTTATCTAATTCTTCGCCTGCCCATGCCACGGCTCTCAGCGCGCATTGACGAAGGCGAGGTGGCCGCGGGGATTTGGCTTGGCACCTGTTCGATCGTCGGCGGAATTCTGAATGCCGCCGCCATGACGACCTGAAGAAGAGGTGCCGCGCATGAAACGCCCAAACGCGTTCAAATTTGCTCTCCTCGGTGTCACCGCGCTGACCCTGGTTGCCTGTAGCGAGGCGGAAGACGAAGTTCTGGCCTACGATAGCGTCGAAGCCTGCATCGAAGCTGGCCAGGTGGACAAAGCTGTTTGCCGCTCGGAATTTGCCAAGGCCGAGAAGCTCCACACGGAAGTTGCGCCCCGCTATTCCCGGGCCAATCAATGCTATTCGGATTTCGGATATAACCGCTGTTACCAATCGGGCGGTTCCGTGTGGCTGCCCTTCATGATGGGGTATATGTTGGCGCCGCGCGGCGGAGCCGGCTACATCGCCAGCCAACCGCTTTACCGCGCCAGCGCGCATCCCAACAGATTTTATACCGCGTCAAACCAGCAGGTCGGCCGGGTTTCGGCGAACGGCAGGAGCCAGGTTGCGAAATCAGCCGTCAAACGCCCGGCCGCGCGGACCCGCACGGTCTCGCGTGGTGGTTTCGGCTCCCGCGCGGCGGGCAGAAGTGCCGGGGGCTGATTAAGACGAAGGCTTCGATCTGTTGAGTTTCACTTCGAGCCAGACGACAAATATGCCGGCGATCAGGCCGAACAAATGGCTTTCGAAGGAAACATGGCTGCGCAAGGGCAGGATACCCCATATCAATCCGCCATAGAGCATGACCGTTATGATCCCGATAATCATGGAGGTCAGGCTGCGTTCGATAACGGCGCGGGCCAGTATGGCGCCAAAATAGCCGAACACCAATCCCGAGGCGCCGACATGATAGGCATTACGCGCGAACAGCCACACCAACAGGCCCGACAAGAGGGTGATATTCACAGTGGTTTCCCAAAACCGAGCCTGGCCCCTGGCAAGTGTAAGGCCACCGAGGAAGAGAAGGGGAAGCGTATTGGATACGGTGTGCCAAATGCTGCCATGCAGCATGGGCGCAAGCGGTATTCCCACGAGGCCAGCAACACTTCGCGGTAATATTCCCCATGATGCGAGGCCATGGCCGAGAAAAAAATTCACCACCTCAACCGCCCAAATTAGGGTGACGAGGAAAATGATGGGCCCAAGCCGTTTCAAAATCATGGCATTTCGCTATCCAGCAACTCGTGCACGGCCGCGTCGATGAACTGGCCATCCGCTACGCTTTCCGGCCAGGAGCCGGCCATGTGGCCCCAGATCGATTTGATGGGCCGCAGTTCGGCATTGGGCATGCGAGCCACCTCACGCCTGTTATCTTCTACCCTGAAATAGAGGTCGCTTTCCGACGGCATCACCAGGGCCTTGGCCTGAATAGAGCCAAGCGCAGCATCAAAATCACCTTGGTAGATGTCATTCGCGCTAATGTCCGCCTGATCCCAGGACCACAACATGGCCAAAATATCGTTGGCATCCCGCCGGCGCAGAAATCCTTCCCAGCGGTCAATGACGAAATCTTCCATCGAGGCATGTCCGGTTTGTCGCCAGGTTTCCTCGCGGTAGAACGCCTGGCTCATGGCCCAGCCGGCATAGATCCTTGCCATTGCCAGAATGCCGCGCCATGGCGGGCTTTCAAACCAGCCATCGCGCCAAGCGTCGTCGGCCGTTAACGCCGCTTCCAGACCCTGGAGAAACAGCCGGTTGTGCGGGGCCGCCCGGGCCGCGCCGCAGATACAGCAAATCCGCGCAACTTGTTCTGGGAACAACGCACCCCAGTGAAAGGCCTGCAGCGCGCCCATGGAACGGCCGAAGATCAGGGCGATCCGTTCGACCCCGAAAACCTCCGTCAACAGGCGGTGCTGGGCCAACACATTGTCATAAATGGTGAATTTCGGCGCGCGGGCGCGGTCGAAAGGTGGCAGAGCATTGCTGGGCGAGGACGAAAGCCCGTTGCCAAACATATTGATAATGACGATAAAATACTTAGTCGGATCAAGCGGCCGCCCCTCGGCGACGATCCACTCCATGTCGCCATGCTGGCCGCCAAAGGCGCTTGGATAGACGATGACGTTGGATTTGTCGGCGGCCAATTCGCCATAGGTTTTGTAGACAAGCCGGGCCTTGGGACAGGTAAGGCCGGATTGCAACACCATGTCGCCCAAATTGAAAACCTGATGATCCGTCATTGCAGCATCTTTTCTTCCTCGGCGCCTCATCAGCGCGGCCAAATCTCAATGTTGGATGCATTAGGCCTTTTCGTCCGCGCCGGCCGCCTTGGCGGCCTTCATCAGGATCGGCACGCTCTCGGTCATGGTGTGGACGCCGATGGCGGTTACCAGTTCCAGCACCTCCATCAGCTCGTCCTTGGTGGCGCCGTGTTGAATGGCGTTCCGAATATGTTGGCGCAAACCAGGTTCGTACAAATGGGTCGTCGCCGCATCGATAGCGATGTAGACGAATTCCTTCACCTTCGGTGCCAGGGTGCCGGTAAGCCAGGGCACCGAGGACAGTTTCAGGTAAGCCTCAAAGAATTCAGGGCTAAGCAGCAGCAGGCTCTCCAGGAATGGTGCCCAATAGCCCCGGTTCTCGGTGAAGGTCGCTTTTAGCGCCAGTTGCCGATCATCGAGCGTTTCGTTGTCAAGCATGCCGGCGGCGGCCAATTCTTCCAACAGGATCGGCACACCAACGGTGCAGGTATGGATACCCAGCACGCTGGTCATCTGCAGCACCTCGAATACCTCGCTGACGGTGGCGCCGAGGCGTAGGGCATTCTGGATATGGATACGGGTGCCGGCATTGTATAGATGCGTGGTCGAGGCATCGGCGGCAATGTACATGAACTCCTTGACTTTGGGTTCCAGCACGCCATGGGTCCACGGCACCGAGGACAATTCGGTGTAGGCCTCGAAATAGTCGGGACTGAGGTGAAGTATCTGCTCCCAGACGTCACTCCAATAGCCACGATTTTCGATGAAGGTGTCTTTGATCGCCTGTTGACGTTTGTTCAGATCGCTCATGGTATCCAGAAAACCAAAAAAATGATCAAAGCCCCGGCCCAATGGCCCGCGCAGCGATGGTCGGCGTTTTGCTCGGGTAGCCGAAACAGCCAAAATCGGGAAATCTCACATCATCAAACAGCAACAGCAGACTATTCGGCACGCCCTCGGGTGCCACCGGTCTTTCGGGCCAATTGGGTTGAAACTCCGCTCGTGTCCCGCCGATTTTGCTTTCTGCCACCGCTCTGCTCTCTCGTCAGTCGATATTTCCCAAGTAGTCTTCAAACTGGACAAAATCATACCTAATCGCACGATTGTCAGCAGAATTATTTTCTCCAACTATCCGAGATCTATGATTCTGATGATTTAGCGGCGTTCTGATTACTAATTTAGGATCTTTCCCGCCATCCAGACGCACGTCTCCTGTCATTTACATAATGCCGATGATTTCCCCCGGTCTATGCCGGGACGGGTTCAGAAGTTTCTGGAACAAGTCTCTCGGCACGGCAACTTCGGCCTGTTGGAAAGTGACATAGCGGCCCTGGCAGACGACCGCAGCCCCAATCTTCATTGCAGGTAAATTGCGCTAACGGCGCATTCCAAAACTGAGGTTGAGGACAGACGTCAAGCACCGGCCATTGCAAGCAAAACGCCAAGAAAATTATGCTGTATATGAGAAAACTCCAGAGGCCCGCAGTTGGCACATTGCCGCCGTAAAACTGCCGAAATTTTGCGCCGTGAAACGACGATCGTCGTGGCGTTGCTTCATGAAGCAGTCGCGGTCCGGATACCGGCGCCTGGCCCTTCGTTTTCCATGACTTCGCGCATTTTGAACTTTTGCAGTTTGCCGGTTACCGTCATCGGAAATTCGTCCACGAAGCGGATATATTTCGGCATCTTGAAATGGGCCAGGCCGTCGCGGCAGAATGCGCGCAACTCATCCCCGCTCAACTGTTCGCCGGCGTGGGTCTGGACCCAGGCCACGATTTCTTCGCCCATGCGCGGATCAGGCAGGCCAAAGACAGCAACCTGGGCGATCTTTGGATGGGTGAACAGATAGGACTCGATCTCGACCGGATAGATGTTCTCGCCGCCGCGAATGATCATTTCCTTGAGCCGGCCGGTGATCTTCACGTAACCGTCGCTGTCCATTGCACCAAGATCGCCGGAGCGTAACCAACGCGCGGCGTCGATGGTCTTGGCGGTTGCCTCGTCATTGTCGAAATAGCCCTTCATGACGTGATAACCGCGAAAGCAAACCTCGCCGATTTCGCCCAGCGGCAATGTCATGCTGCCATTCGGATCGGCAATCTTGACCTCCTGGTGGGGTAGATTGCGGCCCACGGTCTGGGTGCGCCGCTCCAAAGTATCGTCCCACACCGTCAGATGGGTGATGGGCGAGGCCTCGGTCTGGCCGTAACCAATTAGAATTTCCGAACAGTGCATTTCATCGATCACCCGATGCATCAGCTCGACCGGGCAGGGTGCCCCCGCCATGATTCCCGTACGCAGACTATGCATGTCGAACTCGGCGAACCTTGGATGCTCCAACTGCGCTATGAACATGGTCGGTACGCCATGCAGCGCCGTGCAGCGCTCTTCGTCGATGGCTTGCAGTACCGCCAGCGGGTCGAAATGTTCGGCCGGGACGATGATGGCCGCGCCGACGGCAAGGCAAAGCAGCGTCGATAGCACCATACCAAAGCAATGATAGAACGGCACCGGCACGCATAGCCGGTCATTTTCGTCGAAGCGCATGGCTTGGGCCGTGAAATAGGCATTGTTCAGGATGTTGTGGTGGGTCAGCAGAACGGCTTTCGGGAAGCCCGTCGTGCCGGAGGTGTATTGAATATTGATCGCATCGTCACTGTCGAGGCCGGCCGTGGCCGCGTCTACCTCTGCCGCCGATACCGCGTCGCCGGCCGACAGGAATGCCGGCCAGGCAATAAATCCGGGATGCGGCGCCCGCGTCGCCAGGGGTTCCGCCGGATCGTAGATCACCACCTTGCGCAATTCCGGCAGGTCCGCATTGCCCAACGTTTCGCCGGGGCCAGCTTGCAGCTCCGGTAGCAATTCGCACAACATCTCGACGTAATTACTATGGCTGAAAGCTGGAATAGTGAACAGGCCTTGCACGCGCGAACGCCGCAGGGCGTAGGCCAGCTCGCGTGGCCGGTAGGCGGGATTGATATTGACCAAAATGGCGCCAACCCGCGCTGTTGCCATCTGCAGCACCAGCCATTCAACATTGTTTGTCGACCAGATGCCGATCCGGTCGCCTTTGGCAAAGCCGGCGGCCAGCAAGGCACGGGCGGCGCGGTCGATTTCCCGGCTTAGTTCGGCATAGGTCAGGCGGCGCGTTTGGTGGCGCGAGATGATCGCCTCTCGGTTAGCGAACCTTTTCGCGACCTGCGCAAAATGCTCCGGGATCGTGGCGCCCAGTAATGCCTGGTCACCGCCGCGATGGAAATAACTTTTGCCGTCAGGCATGGCCGTTTTCCACTTCCAGCCAATAGGCGTCCACTGCCGCCTGGATCTCGCCGATGCGTTTATCGTCACGCTGCGGCTCGAAAAGGTGGGCAAACCTTTGTTGCGGCTTCAAATAGTCCTCGACCGGCAGGCGGGGATGCGGGATGCGGTTGTGAACCACCCGGCCATCGATATATTCCTTGAGTGGAAAGATCCCGGTCCGCACGGCCAGGCGCCCGATCTCGACCGAGCGCGAAGGTTCGAAACCCCAGCCCGGCGGGCAGGGCGCCAGCGCCAGGATCAGCCGCGGGCCCGAAAGGCTTCGGGCGGTCTCGATCTTGCGGGCCAGATCAAGCGGCTCGGCGGCGAGCACCGTCGCGGCGTACGTCGGCCGGTTGGCCGTCCAGATGGCGAATAGATCCTTCTTGCGGCCGGGCATGCCACCTGTTTCAGGGTCTGTCGCCGTGCGCGCGCCGTGCGGCGTGGCGGCCGACGTTTGTTGCCCGGTATTGCCATAGCCCTCGTTGTCGTAGCACAGGTAAATGAAGTCGAGCTGGCGGTCGATCGCCGCCGACGTTGCCGAAAGGCCGATGCCGTTGGCGGTGCCATCACCGGTCAGCACGACAACCTGCAGATCCTCGTCCTTTCTCAAGCTGCCCTGTTCAAGTCGAATATCCAGGGCGTCACGTACCCCCTGACCGCCAGCCGGCGCCGAGGCCATGGCGGTATAGAGCCACGAGCCCCGGAAAGGCGTGAAAGGATAGACCGAGAGCAGGGTCATACAGCCGGCGGCATTGACAAAGATGGTGTCTTTACCCAGCACGTCATAAACCTCGCGCACCGCGCCCAGGCCGCCGCAACCCGCGCACATGGCCGTTCCAGCGCCCAGTATGTGACTGCTGGGTAAGTCCCTTGCCGCTTTGAATTGGCTTTCTTTCATGCGGTTGTCTCCTTTGACGGGGCGCCCCCAGTGCCGTCGACCGCGCCGTCGCCAGTGGCTTCCACGTGCGCGGCGGCCTGCATTTTACGCATATCGGTTAGTTCGTTCCTGGTGTAGAGCAGGCGCGGGGCGGGCGTGGCTCCGCTGGCCACAGCGGCGCGTACATCGGCGGCGATCTGGAAAAATTCCTCGATTACGATGTCCCGCCCACCCAGACCGCCGATATAGCTGAGGACCGTCGCGGGCCGCTCTTGCTGCCCATACAGTACGGAGGTGACTTCGCCGTGCAATATGCCGCCGCGGCCCGGGGCCAAATTTTGGTCGATCACGGCGATGCCCGACTTGCCCACGAGCGCTTTGCGCAGATCCGCTTCGGGTAACGGCCGCAGCATGAAAGGCCGCACCAAACCGATTTTGTGGCCGGCATCGCGCAGACGATCTACGGCATCCTTTGCCTTGGTTGCGAACGAGCCGATCATCACGAATGAGATCTCGGCGTCGTCGTTTCGGTAACATTCAACGCTGGGATAACGCCGGCCGAATTGCTGTTCGAATTCCCGCGCTGCATCGTCATAGGCGTCGATAGCGGCCAAGGCCGCCAGGTGGGTCTCGTAACGGAAATAGGAATAGGCGCCACCACCAAGGACGGCAACTGCTTTGCTGGCGGGGTGACCGCCACGGAACTCGGCGGCATCGTGGCGAAAGGCGGGCAAATAGTGCGCCGCTGCCTGATCGTCCGGCAGGCTGACCGGTTCGCGGGTGAAAGACAGGCTGAAGCCGTCCAGATTGACGATCACCGGCAGGCGCACCTGGGGCTGTTCGGACAGGCGATAAGCGATCAGGATGGCGTCGACGACCTCCTGACAGGTGGCGCAATGCAACTGCAGACAGCCACTGTCGCGGGCGGCGAGGATGTCGTTGTGATCAGGTTCCAGTGTGATTGGCGCCGATAAGCCCCTTGAAACATTGATCAGCACCAGGGGCACGCGCCAGCCGGCGATGGTATAGAGCATTTCCATGCCGTAGAGCAGACCTTGACTGGAAGTTGCCGTGAATGTTCGCACCCCGGTACTTGCGGCGGCGCCGGCGGCGGTGAGCATGGAATGCTCCGATTCCAGCATCACCATCCGGCAACGCATCTCATCCTCTCCGATCCAACGGGATATGGTTTCGATGATCTCGGTCTGCGGCGTGATCGGGAAGGCGGGCAGGTAATCAATACGAGCCAGCCGCGCACCCCAGGCCGCCGCCGCATTTCCCGTCAAGAGAGCGCGAGTCATGACGGCATTCCTTTCAATTGAGCTGTCTTGGTTTTTTCAAGCGCGTCAACTGCTTCCTGCTCCGGAATGGCAGCGATCGCATGGCGCGGACATTGCACAACGCAGATCATGCAGCCTTTGCAATGGTCGTAATCGATCTCCGGGTAACCGCCGGCATCGACACCAATGACGCCGTCCGGGCAGGACGAGCCACAGATCCAGGTGCATTTGCCGCAAATCTTCGGGTCCAGCACCGGGCGCAAGGTGCGCCATAGTCCGGTTCTGACCTGGACGCTGTTCGCTGCCGCATGGATATTGGGCGCCGCGGTCGCCGCCAGATCCAGATCCAGGTCGATCCATTCCGGCTTTTCGTAGCTATCGGCGGGTAGATCGGCGCTCTCGCGGACCGATCCCTCACCCGCCGCCATTGCTTGGAATCCTTCGAGGGCTGCGTGTAGATTGAGTTTGACGGCTTTCGGGCCAAACTGGGCGATCTCTTCTTCCACCGCCTGCAACAAGACCGCTTCCGAGACCAATCCCGTCAGGCGCGCGGCGGCGCCCGCGATTTTGGCCGAGACATCGGGGAAATCATCGTCTGCAACGACTTCGCTGTGCGGCAAGAGATAGATCGGGTTAGCAATCTTCAGGCGGTCGCGCCAGATCATTTCCGATGTCGTGCTGGCGACAGCCAAAACCGTCTCTGCCGTCACCCCGGCCATCACGCCGGCCACCGGCACCTGAAACAGCGTGTCATCGGCGACCAGCAGCAAATCCGGCGAAACGACGTTGCCGCGTTCGCGGATGGGCTGCCGATCAGCCCGGACATAAGCAAACATAGCGGCACCACGCCGCTCTGCCCCGTACCTGGGCGCGTCCTGTACTTCCAGGCCGCTTTTGAAGAGAGCCGTTCCCAGTAGCCGGCTGGCTGTTTTCATGCCCTGGCCGCCTCGTCCGTGAAAGCGAATTCGGTACATGAACGTGTTCCTTGCTAGTGCGGCCGCAATAACTTCAGAATGTCGACCATCGCCGCGTGGCCATCGCTGCCCGCACCCGTGCGGTTGCCATATCCAGAGCCGCCTGACGCGGCGTTTTGCCATCGGCCTCGCTGCGGCTTAACATTTCACCGGTGTTGTGCCCGATACGATCGGCGATTTCGGCAAAGGCCGAGGTTTCGCTGACGCCCCGGTATTCCATCGCGGCGCAGATTACGCCGCCGGCATTCGCGATAAAGTCAGGCAAACAGAGTATGCCGTTTTTGTGCAGCTGCTTTTCCGCTGCTTCCGTCAGGGGAATGTTGGCGCCTTGCGCCACAATTCGGGCCTGCAGCTGGTCGACGTTATCCATGGTCACCACGTCGGGCCGGGCCGCGGGAATCCAAATATCGCAGGCAATGGCAATGATGTCATCACGGCCGCGGGCGCGTCCGCCAGCAAAGGTTCCGACCGAGCCGCCAGCCTGCTTATGCGCTATCAGCGCGGTAATATCTAGGCCGTCGGCGTTTGCGGTCGTGCCATCGGAATCGGACGCGGCTACCAGGACAGCGCCTTTTTCACCCAGAAACCGGGCTGCATGCATGCCGACCGAACCGAAACCCTGCACGGCGATGCGGGCACCGTCCATGGACAATCCGGCGAAGGGCAGCGCGGCTTCGACCGAATGCATCAGGCCAAAGCCTGTGGCGCCCAGTTCATCGAGGGGAATTCCACCGATCTCCCGCGGCAGGCCAACGGCGCGGCCAATTTCATCGCGCACCCAGGCCATGCATTGCTCGTCGGTACCCATGTCTGGCCCGAATATGTAAGACTGCTCGCTGGCCAGGGCGCAGGCAAAGGCACGGATGAGGTCTTCCTTATGTTTGACCGGCATGCGCGGATCACCCACCAGAACGGACTTGCCGCCGCCATGGGGCAAGCCCGCGGCCGCGTTTTTCAGTGTCATGGCGCGGGCCAGGCGAAAGCATTCTTCAATCGTGACGTCTTCGGCCATGCGCAGACCCCCGATCGAGGGCCCTGCGGCTATGTTATCCACCACCAGGGCGCCGTATAAGCCAAGTCCCGGCTCAAAGATCCGGATGATCTTATGGGGGCCGAATTCGTCGTGAAAATCCAGCTGCAACGGATTTGCCGTCATCTCTTGGCTCTCCCTTACCGAGGCCGGGGACCGGTATGAAGTCCCTATGGATGCAGAATCTGCTCTAAATGCTGCGGCAGATCCCGCTGATGGATATGAACAAGGTCTTTGCTCAGTTCGGCTTTCACCAGCTTCTTAACATTTGGCGCCAGTGCCTCTCGTAGATCGCCGAGCGTCTTGGCCGGCGCGACAATGACCAGACTATCGAACGCCTGGCGTTGTTGTTCCCGCTGGAGAAATTCAGCCAGATGGTGGGCAAACTGCGCCTTGGCATGGCGGTGCGAATCGGTGCGCGGCTGCTTGCGCCGCTGCCCATAGCCGGCCCGGTCAAACCCTTGTCCCGGCCTGTCCGCATCGATTTCCCGGGAGGGCAGATTTGCCGCCGCAAATTCGCCTCCCGGCACGGCGACAAGATCGTTGGCGCCAGCCTCGGTTTCATAGACCTGCGCCACGGCGCCGTCGGCCACCAGGATCCATGTCTTCACTTTTCGCATCGCGTCATGCCCCCATTATCAATTTGCGACAGTGTTTTCCCATTGCCTGAACTTTTAAAAATATGCCTGATTTCTAAGGTTTCTTCCTTGACGCGTATCAAGTATCGAGGTTCTGATCTGTCGCAATATTGCTACCACTGAAGACAGCGGATTGCTACTACTGAAGACAGCCGCCGCCGTAGCGCCGGAGCCTGCCAGAGGAGATATCATGGCCACGGAGAACCATAATCGCAGCGTTGTGATCATGGGGGCCGCAGGCCGTGATTTTCATAATTTCAACGTGCTTTACCGCGACGATCCAGCGACCCGCGTGGCCGCCTTTACGTCGGCGCAGATACCAGGCATCAGCGGCCGCCGTTATCCCCCGGAATTGGCCGGTCCGCACTATCCGGACGGAATCCCAATTGTTGCCGAGGAAGCGCTGGAGGAAATTTGTCGGCGAGAGGCCATAGACCAGGTTGATTTTGCCTACAGCGACGTCGCGCACGAATGGGTCATGCACGCGGCATCCCGCGCCATGCATGCCGGGTCCGACTTTCATCTTGCCGGGCCAAGGCAGACCGAATTGCACGCGAGTGTCCCCGTGATCGCCGTTTGCGCCGTGCGCACGGGTTGCGGCAAGTCCCAGACGGCGCGTTATCTGTCTCGTTATCTGGCGGAAAAAGGCCTGCGGGTCGCGGCGATACGTCACCCTATGCCGTACGGCGATCTGGCCCGCCAGGCGGTTCAGCGTTTCGCCAGCCTGGCGGATCTCGACGCCGCCGACTGCACCATCGAGGAACGCGAGGAATACGAACCGTATATCGCCAACGGCTCGGTCATATTCGCCGGCGTTGATTACGCGGCTATCCTGGTGGCGGCCGAGATGGAAGCCGACGTCATTCTGTGGGACGGCGGCAACAATGACTTCTCGTTCATCAAGCCGGATCTGATGATCACCCTGGTCGATGCACTGCGGCCAAAGCAATTGACCACGCACCATCCTGGTGAAACGACCCTGCGCCTGGCCGATATTGTGATTGTCGCGAAATCCGACGCGGCGGAACTGGCGCAGGTCGTTGCGCTTGAAAAACGCCTTGGCGCCTTGCTGCCGGATCGGCCGATCGTTCGCGCCGCCTCGCCGGTTGTGCTGGACAATCCGGATGCCGTCAAGGGTAAACGGGTTCTGGTCGTCGAGGACGGGCCAACCATTACCCATGGCGGCATGCCTTGGGGGGCAGGGCATCGTATCGTCAGCACCCTACCCGCCGTCACGCTGGTTGACCCGCGGGCGCATGCGCATCCCGAGATCAGAGAGGTCTTCGCTTCCTATCCTCACATTGGCCCGGTTCTGCCTGCGATGGGGTATGGCGCCAAACAGTTGGCTGCTTTGCAGGCAACGATCAATGCCGCATCGGCGGACGTGGTCGTGGCGGCAACGCCGATCGATCTGGCGGCGCAAATCGACCTCAATAAACCGGTGGTCCGGGCGCATTACCACTATGCTGACTTCGGCCAACCGCGTCTGAGCGAATTGATTGACGCCCGGCTTCCGGTCCTTGGATTGGCTTAGAGCGTGTCGCGGCTAATCTGAACCATTTGACCGGTCTTCC
>JAJFGG010000011.1 GCA_021776235.1 Alphaproteobacteria bacterium
CAGAACATCAACCGCGCGACCCAGGCCGATTTCAGGACCTGCCTGGATTGGGAAGCGGACCGCCTGGTCCGCGTCGCCCAGACCGAAGATCACAAGGAAGCAGTGCGCGCCTTCATCGAAAAGCGGGCACCGGAATTCAAAGGGAATTAGATGTCTAAGAAACCTGTCTGCTTGGTCATTGGAGCCGGCGCCGGCATCGGCGGCAATGTTGGCAAGCGCTTCGCCCAGGGCGGCTATCATGCCGTCCTTTGCCGGCGCACGGGCCAGGACGGCCTGAATGCCCTGGTCGAAGATATCGAGAGCGAGGGTGGTTCCGCATCCGGGTTTTTGCTGAACGCCATCGATGCCGATACGATTGAAGAGCACGTGGCCATGGTCGAAGCGGATTTTGGCGCTATCGAAGTCGTGGTTTACAATCTGGGCGCCCAAATCGGCGACAAGAGCCTGAAGGAAACCAGCTACAAGGCATTCGAAATGGGTTGGCGTCTTGCCACCCTTGGCCTGTTTCGCGTTGCCTCACAGGTCTGCCCCCTGATGGAAGAGCGCGGCAAAGGCACAATATTGGTGACCTCGGCAACGGCGGCGATGCGCGGCAACAAGGGCCAGCATTCCCATGCCGCGGCCATGGGAGGACGGCGCATGCTTTGTCAAAGCCTCAACGCGGAATTTGGACCCAAGGGCATTCACGTGGCGCATATCCTTATCGACGGCTCCGTCGATGCGCCCGACACTCTGGGCAAAATGCTTGGCCCGGAACGCTTCCAGGCGCTCAGAGAAAGTCGAGGCATGGAAAATGACGGTCTGATGCTGCCGGCCAGGATCGCCGATACCTACTTCCATATATCCCAACAACATCGATCAACCTGGACCCACGAAATCGATATGCGTTCGTTCTCAGACCTGCCCTGGTGGAACCACTAGACCAGTTTCGATATTCATCGAATCAGGTCTAGCTATTGTCGCTCACGCTTGCACGCCAAGGCGCACCGCTCCGCGTGGGCGGCGCATTAGCGCCGGGCCGCCGTCGCGGCCTGGATTACGTAATTCGAAATCGAAATCGGTCTAGCGCCAAGATGACGAAATAGAGGCTCCTGCGGTATTATACAAGCCGCGTCCGTGGAGGTCGACGAGACCGGAAGCGGCCCGGCTAACCGTCGCATGGGGTTGGTGCGGACAGCGCGTTCGCCGTCACGCGCGCGCGGCGCGGTCAAAGCCCAGAACTGCGCTGACAAGCTTTGGCGCCACAAGGTTTTCGCGGTCGTCTGCGGACGATCCCGGCATCGCCGCGGTGTTCAGGGGGCGTTTTGGGTACCACGTTCAAAGTAATGCTGCGGCGGCTCACCCGTCGATTTACATCCCGCCAAGCCAAGGAACAGGATCGTGAGCAACGCAGACGCAAAGAATGCTCTCTTCATATTTTCCAGTTCCGTTGGATTGGTTGTCGCAAGCCCAGGTGGTGCCACGATACCGCGCCAGGCAACGGTCAACGTCAAATGAAAAATTCGTGACCCTTGGTTTGCCGGGCAGCGCACGACGCAATGGCTGGTCCAACATTCCTTTGTGTTTGTACCAATGCACCTTGATAGGTTGATGTCGAGCCCGACTCCGGCTATTTACTGCGCCTGGGTTTCATAATCACAGTATTCATCAAGGAGCAGATCCATGGCGCAAGCCACTGCAAGACACATATTGGTCGACACCGAGGCGCTTTGCGAAGAGCTCAAGAGCAAAATTGCCGGCGGCGCAGATTTTGCCGAACTGGCTCGTGAGCACTCGTCCTGCCCATCAGGCAGCAGCGGCGGCGACCTTGGTTCATTTGGTCCCGGCCAAATGGTTCCGGAATTCGACACGGTCGTGTTCAGCGCCAATGTCAACGAGGTTCAGGGGCCCGTGAAAACCCAGTTTGGCTATCACCTGCTTGAAGTTACCAGCCGCACCGACTGATGCCTCTGATGGTAGGGGTCAGGCCGTGGTGCCGCCATCGACGGCGAGTGCCGCGCCGGTAACGAACGAAGCCTCGTCCGACAGCAGGAACAGCGCGGCATTCGCCATTTCGTCCGGCTGGGCCGGCCGGCCGAGGGCGTTCTGACCGGCACGGGCACGGACCAACTCTTCCGGATCCCTGCCATGGGTTGCCTGCTGATCCGGCCGGGCCACGAATACACGCAACATCGGTGTGTCCGTCGCCCCGGGGCAGATCGCATTGAAGCGGATACCCTCTTTCCCATAACGTTTCGCCATGGCTTTGACAAAGCCAACCACACCATGCTTGACGGCGGAATAGACCGGACTGAATTGCGAGCCGACAAGCCCGGAGGTGGAAGCGGTATAGAGCAGCGATCCGCCGCCGCGCACCCGCAGCTCGGGCAGTTGCGCTTCCGTCGAGATTAGGATGGTGCGTAGGTTCAGAGTCATGGCGAGGTCATAGTCCGCCATATCGATGCCCTCCACCGAGGCCGGCCCCGGGTGGCCGACATGGTTCCAGGCAAAGTCGAGCCCGCCCAATGCATTTGCGGCCTCCTTGACGACCCGGACTGAATCGGCGTCCTTGGTAAGGTCAGCCGCTATACCAACGGCCTTGCCGCCCGCCGCCTCGATCTCGTCGACGACGGCTTTGACACCCGCCTCGTCAATGTCGACCACGGCGACCGCCGCGCCCTCCTGGGCGAAACGGATCGCGCCGGCGCGGCCCATTCCCGACGCCGCCGCCGTCACCATCCCCAATTTTCCTTGCATCCGCATTATGATCTCCTCCTCTGCGCTATCCTGAACTTGCCATCTGAAATTGCTTAGGCGCCAATGATGTTATGCTCCGGTCCGAACGGGAACCCGGTAATATTCTCGCTGTCCGCCTCGCCGATGATCAGGATGTCGTGCTCGCGGTAGCCGCCGGCACCGGCGTGGCCGTCGGGGAACATGATCATTGGTTCCATGGAGACCACCATGCCCGGTTGCAGCACGGTTTCCACGTCTTCGCGCAGTTCCACCGCCGCTTCCCTGCCGTAATAATGGCTCAACACGCCAAATGAATGTCCATAGCCGAATGAACGATATTTAAGCAGATCGTGGCGGCGATAGGTTTCGTTCAGTTCCTTGGCGATGTCGCAGCATCTGGCGCCGGGTCGGATCAACCGCAACCCCTGGCGATGGACCTCGCAATTTATCTCCCATAATCTGAGTTGCTCGGGATTGGCGAATTCGCAGAACAGGGTGCGTTCAAGCGCGGTGTAATAACCAAAGATCATGGGAAAGCAGTTCAAGCTCAGGATATCGCCTGATTGAATGACCCGATTGGTCACGGGATTATGGGCGCCATCGGTGTTTATGCCCGATTGGAACCAGGTCCAGCTATCCATCAACTCAACGAAAGGACAACTGCGGGCGATCTCGCGGATCATTGCCGTGTTAGAAGCGATGGCGATCTCGTGCTCCGGCACGCCGGCCGCGACCGCCTCGACGCATGTCCGCCCACCAAGTTCGCATATGCGGGCGCCGGTCCTGATAAGGTCCAGTTCAGCCGGCGACTTTATGGTCCGCTGCCACATGGTGGCCGCTGCAACATCGACAAACTCTATGTCCGGGAAGGCCTCTACCAGTTGGCGATGGAATTCCAGGCTGACCTGGTCAAATTCAATGCCCAGGCGCCTAACCTTTGGCAGCAATTGCCGCAGTGCACGGAAATAATTATCCTTGCGCCAATCGGTATAGACGATGTTTTCGGCGCGGCTCCGGCGCCAGGGTTGCCCGCCATCGATAGCAGCCGTCACCGTCGTGGCGCCATCACCGTCAATCACCAGGGCGTATTTACGACCAAAATAGCAATACAGAAAGCCGGAAAAGTAACAGATATTGTGATACGAGGTGAAAAGGCAGGCGTCAATATCGTGCTCTGCCGCATAGGCTCGGATGTCCGCCTGCCGGCGGTGCATCTCCTGCTCGGAAAAGGGTGACCAGCTTTTTTCGCCATTCCGCCAACTTGTAACGTGCTGCAAATCATCTTGCATCGGTTACTCCCATGATCGGCGAAGGTGTCCAGTCGTAAACTCGCCGCAGGGTCCCGCCCATCAGGTTCGCGCGGTCGCTCTCCGACAGGCGGTCGGTGTGACGAAAGGGCTCCACCCCCTCGGCATAGGTCAGCAGATTGACCGCCCGGGTCCAGTCCGTGCCCCACATGCAGCGCGCGAAGCCAAATGCGTCGAAGATCCGGCCCAGGGGATCCCAGAGATCATTGTAAGGGGCCGCTTCGTGAGACAGCGTGCAGGCGCCGGTGATTTTGACCGCAATGTTATCGAATTTCGCCAGATCGAGGAGCTTCGGCAGTTCTGCAAACGGCTCCGGCGGCGGCGGCGGTACGAATGGTTGTTGCAGGCCAAGATGATCGATTATCAATGTTGTGTTGGGATTCTTCGCGGCAAGCGCCGCCACCTGTTCCAGACGTCCCCAAGATAAAAGGTTGACCGGTAAAGAGTGGCGGGCGGCGGCGGCGAGAACCCGGTTGATACCGGGATCGTCAGGATCGTTCGAAACCCCTTCGCCCATCATAATTCTGATTGCGACGGTGCCCTTCATCGCGGCCCAGGCCGCGATTGTTTCGGCCACTGCGGGATCGTTCGGGTCGACTGGCTTGATCAAGCCAAACCGGCCCGGATGCGCCGCGTGAACAGCAATCGCATAGCTGGCGTCGTATTGGTACATGGTCCACACCGAGACCAGCAAGGCACCATCGACGTCAACAGCGTCCATCGCCGCGACCATGTCATCGCCTGTTACCTCCGGAGGGCCCGCGAGAACCGCCACCCAGGGGCGGCCTGGGTGGTTGCGTTCGTAAACGTGGACTTGAGCGTCAATCGTCAACATTGCTGCCATCCTTCCAACTGCCGGATTTAGCTCGAAATCTTATTGTAAGGGCCGCCGGCGCCAAAGGAAATTCGCCCCGGGATGCTATTGATACCAACCCGCGTTGATAGGGACCCATAGAGATCGTCTCCGTGCTGCCTTTTGGATGGCGTCGCCCACGACTGACGATACCCCGTATCGCTGCGTCGCACGCTCCTACCCAAAAGCCCTCGCAAGGCGTCTCTATGGGTTCCTATCAGCGCGGGTTGGTATTAGCCCGCCGGCGACGGGGGCTGCGTTGCGAATTGTAGAGCCGCGCCAGTCGATCCGGCGAAATGCCCAGGTGATACAGAGCATGTATCACCAGCCAACCGAGGACGATGGCCACCGGATGCCGTCCGACGAAACGCCGGGCCGACGTGAGCAACGGCGGATCGCAAATGCAACAGGTCGCACCGGCTCTTTCAAGACGGCGGGTGAAATCATAATCTTCCATCAGTGCTATGGGGCGCAGCCCGCCAAGGGCCTCGTACACGGATCGGCGGACAAAGATCCCGGAATCGCCATAGTAGATACCGCGGCGGCGCAACCAGGCGTAAAAGCCGTTGAGCCATTGGCTGAAGCCGTCGCCACCGTCGAAAGTCAATTGGAAATTGCCGCCGATGATTGTCGGCGATGCCAAGAGTATTTCCGCGATCCGGGCCAGGCCGCCAGCGGGAAATACTGAATCCGCATGCAGAAAAAGAAAAATGTCGCCGTTGGCTGCGCCGGCTCCGGTTCGCATTTGCCGGCCGCGGCCGGGTTCCGAGCCAAGGCATCTGGCCCCGGCCCGCGCCGCCAGTTCAACGGTGCCGTCGCCACTGCCCCCGTCGACGACGATAATCTCGCAGGGCGTTGTCTCTGCGCAAAGGCTGAGCAATAGACGCGGCAGGTTTCCGGCTTCGTTGAAGGTTGGGATGATGACCGAGATCATGGACGCCTCCTTCACAAAGCCTGTCCGCCGCGCCTGGTTTGGTCAAGCGCGCCCTAATGTCCCAAGGCGGAGTCCTGCCATCGGGCGTGGCATTATCCGGCAAAAGACGCCGCAAATCGTCGCCGTTACGCAACCTTTCGTGCGCGGCGCAGAAACAGGTTCGCGCCATAAGTCGCGGCGAACAGGACGGCGGCGGCCATGTAGCTGTACTTGTCGGTGTAAATGAAGCCAGCGGCCGCGATCAGCAAGGCGATCCGCGAGGGCCATTGGAGGGCTCCGACGCCGTACAAATAGCCCTCGAAGCCGGCGGACATAAGCATCACCGCGACGACGCAGGCTGAAATCGAAACGATGATGGCATCGGGCTCACCGCGCATGATCAATGAAGGAGTCAGCACGATGATGAAGGGCAGAATGAATTTGATGGAGCCCAATCGCATCGCCAGGAACGCCGTCTCCATGGCGCCGGACTTCGCGATCACCGCCGCCGCCACCGCCGCCAATGCGACCGGCGGCGTGATGTAGGACATCATGCCCCAGTAGAGGATGAAGAGGTGGCTGGCGATCGGATCCAGGCCAAATTCGATCAGGGCAGGTCCCAGGACGATGGCGAGAAAGATGTAACAGGCGCTGACCGTGACGCCCATGCCCAGGAGAAAACTCGTCGCCGCGCCCATGGCGAGGAGAAAGGGGAGATTTCCGTCCGCGTATCCTAGCAGTTCCCGCGAGAACGCGCCGCCGACGCCGGTGAACGCCAGGGACCCGACAATGACGCCGATACCCGCGAGAATGGCGATTATGCTTGAAATTATCGAGGCGGATTCGATGATGAGCTCGCGAAACTTCGCCAAGTTAAAGCGGCGCCCCTTCTTGCGGAATATGGTCGCGGATACCAGCAAAACGATGGTCGCATAATAAGGCGCATACAATTCGATCCGCGCCCAGACCAGCAGATACACCAGCAGGAACAGACTGAATAAATAGAACCAGCCATCCTTCAAGGTGCTCAATAGGCTGGGAATTTCCGCGGCCGGCTGTCCTTGCAGGCCTTTTACGGCGGCGTAACAATCGACCTGCAGCAGAAGCGCCAAGTAGAACAAAAACGACGGCACCGCCGCCGCGATCACGATGTCGCGGTAGGGTATGTTCAGGAATTCCGCCATCAGAAATGCGACGGCCCCCATGACCGGCGGCATCAAGGTCCCGCCGGTGGACGCGCACGCCTCCACCGAGGCGGCGTAGGCCGGCTTGTAGCCCGCCCGCTTCATGGTTGGAATGGTCAATTGCCCCGTTGTCACGACGTTGGAAATGACGCTGCCGCTGAGCGAACCGAAGAAGCCGCTGGAAAGAATGGCGACCTTGGCGGGGCCGCCCCTGGTCTTGCCAAGCAGGGCGGCGGCGAAATTCATGAAGAATTCACCGCCGCCCGTGACCACCAAGGCCGATCCGAAGACAAGAAATCCAATAAGAATGTTTCCCGCGACCCGCATGGGCATGCCAACGATGCTCTCGAAACCCATCCCGAAGGCGCGAAACAATTCAAGCGGGCCCTTGCCGGCACCCCAGAGAAAGCCGGGCGCATAGTCCGTCCACAATGGAAAGGTGAAAAAGACCAGGCAAACACCGAACAGGATTGTCCCACCGGCACGGCGCACACCCTCCATGGCGAGAAAACACAATATGGCGGCCGCCGTCGTCGGACCGGGCGGGGCGATGATATCCCAACCCTTAAGGACCATATCGCCGCCGTGATAGGACAGGTACAGCGACGTGAGCAGGGAAACCGCGAAGAAGCCCCAATCGTACAGGGGGACATGACCGGCATCCCTTTTTCGCCCCGGAAAGATCAGGTATGCAAGCGAGAGAAAAATCGCGATTAATAGGTAGTAATACTGATTATCGATCAGTACGTAGCCAAAGGCGTTCAAACTGAACGTCTGGTTGATGGCGACGACGATTCCAAAGCCGCCGAGAAACAGCGTTATCCAGTATACGGGACCGGTAATGCGGGCCTTGCCCACCTCCTCGTAGGCTTCCAGTGGCGGTTCAACATCCGGGTCATCGGATCGATCGGATTGTGCCGCCATCGGCATGGCTCCTTTGTCGCCCTCGAGGGGGCTTATTCAATTGCAGGTCCACCCAAATTAGCCATCGCTTCGACCGGGTCAATCGTCAATAGCCGGGAAAATTTGCCGCTACGCGCGGTACCATGATCGTTTTGGCGATCGGGGGTCGGCAGTAGGGCGTTTTCCCCGGAACCAGACGCGAAGACGGCCTTTGAAAGGAGCAGACGTGGGATTGGACAGGACCGGTACGCTTGACTTGAACAGAGTGATTAAAGACACTGAAACCCGGTTTCCACATATGCGTTAGAACCAGGTTTGCCTATTCCCGACTGAAAAGCCGGTTTGCAGGTCGTGTATTCAGTATCCGATGGCAGTGACGATTGCGGCACAAAAATCTGGGTTGAGGGTGTGAATGTAGACATGGCCGCGGTCCACAATCTGGGTGAAGTCGCCCCCCGGGACATTCGAGACGATGCAACCTGGCTAATCGAACTGGCGCCGGACGGCGGCGTACGGCAGATAAGTTTCCCCGCCTTTCACAAGGATGCCGACGCAGTGGCGCGGGGCTTGCTGGCACGGGGGCTTGCCAGGGGCGATGCCGTCGGCATTCTGGCCGCCAACAGCGCCGAATACCTTGTGGCCTATTTCGGCATCATGCGGGCGGGACTTGTCGCCGTGCCGATCAACTACAAGGTTCCCAGACAAACGGTGGCGCATATCCTCGACGATGCCAAAGTCCGGCTTGTCCTGGTCGACCATGAATACGGGCATCTGGCGGGGGATTTACCAAGAATAGCCATGGACCAGGCGGAAACCTGGCGAAGTTTTCTCGATCAGGGGCCGTTTGATCCCATCGCCATGAAAGACGATGAACACGCCACCATTCTCTACACATCGGGCTCCACCGGCATGCCCAAGGGCGTTCCCTTGACCCATGGCGGCTATATCTGGACGGCGACCAGGATGCTGGAGGCGGCGCCGCCAATAGCGGACAAACGGGTACTGGTGGCGGCTCCCCTTTATCACATGAACGGTCTGATACTCAGCACCCTGACCGGCATGGCCGGGGGAACCACGGTGTTGATGCGGCAATTCAGCGCCCGCGGCTATCTCAAGGCGGCGGCCGAGCAAGGCTGCCATATGCTGACTTCGGTCCCGACCATGATCGCGCTGGCGGTCCGTGAACCGGAGCTGATCGCGACCTTGGATCTGTCGGCGGTTGAAAGCGTGATCATGGGTTCTGCCCCGTCAACCGAGGCACTGTTCGAGCGTGCCGCCGAAATTTTTCCCAATGCATCGATCTCGAACAGCTGGGGCACGACTGAATCGGGGCCGGTGGCGTTTGGCCCGCATCCCGACGGGTTGCCGACGCCGCGGCTGTCCCTTGGCTATCCCGTTGCCCATGCCGAAACTAAGTTTGTCGGCGGACCGGACGACAATGAAGGCGTGCTGTGGGTGCGCAACAGGGCGGTGATGCCCGGCTATCTCAACCGGCCCGAGGAAACCATGAAGTGCATCAGGGATGGCTGGTACGACACCGGCGACGTTATGCGCCGCGATGGGAACGGTTTCATCTTTTTCGTGGGCCGCGCGGACGACATGTTTGTCTGTGGCGGAGAGAATGTCTACCCGGCGGAAGTCGAGCGTTTGTTGGAGCAGCACCCAGGCGTTGCCCAGGCCGCCGTGGTCCCCATCGCCGACGAGATCAAACAATTCATTCCCGTAGCCTATGTCGTTACCAAACCGGGGCTGTCCGCATCGATTGAAGGCATCAAGACGTTCACCCTCGACCATGGTCCGGCCTATCAGCACCCACGCTTCGTCGCTATTGTCCCCGAGCTGCCGCTGGCGGGAACCAACAAGATTGACCGGCGCGCGCTGCTGGAGCGTGCCGCAAAAGAATTCAGCCGCTAACGGAAAGAAGCATTTGCAACTTTCTTTGCTCCATCACCGGCTCAAGCCCCTGAAAGGCAATTGCCCATGAGAGCCATGGTCATTCGCGAACACGGCGAAATCGACAGCATCACCTATGAACCGGCCTGGCCGGATCCGGTTGCAGGTGCGGGTGAGGTGATCTTGAAGGTCAAGGTCTGCGCGCTCAACTACCACGACCTCTTTACCCTGCGCGGCATGCCCGGAATCAAGGTCCCGATGCCGATTATCATGGGCATTGATACCGCCGGAGAGATTGCCGAACTTGGCCCGGAGGTTGAGGATTGGTCCGTGGGCGACCGTGTTGTCATTGACCCGATTGACAGGGAAAAACTGAAACTCCAGGGTGAAATGATGGACGGCGGGCTGGCCGAATACATCAAGGTTCAGGCCCACCAGTTGATCAGGATCCCGGACGCTGTCAGCTATGAACAGGCAGCGGCCCTGCCCGTCGCCTATGGCACCGCCTACCGCACCATGGTCACCATCGGCAAGGTTGCGGCGGGAGAAAAGGTCCTCATTCTGGGTGCTTCGGGTGGCGTCGGGACCTGCTGTGTGCAACTGGCCAAATTGGCCGGCGCCTTTGTCATTGCGGCCGCATCCACTGAAGAGAAAATCCAGAAATTGCTCGATCTTGGCGCCGACGAATGCATCAACTACACCGACCAGGATTTCATGCGGGTAATTCACGCCGGCTATGGAAAACCGCGCGCCCTGGGTGAAAGCGGCGGCATAGACATGGTCATCAACTTCACGGGCGGCGAGACCTGGTTGCCGTCCCTGAAGTGCTTAACACGCGGGGGACGGCTGGTGACATGCGGGGCCACGGCCGGCTACGACCCAAAGGAAGACATCCGCTATATCTGGACCTTCGAATTGAATATCATCGGCGCAAATGGTTGGACCCGCGATGATCTGCACGCATTACTGAAGCTGGTCGAAGACGGGAAACTGTTGCCGTCCATTGAAGAGACGGTGTCACTTGAAGACACGAGGGACGCTTTCCAACTGCTGGATGAACGCAAGGTATTCGGAAAAATCGGTATCGTCCCCTGAGGGATCGTTTCATAGCTTTGCCAGGTCATGACAATGGCCACAAATATTGCTCCGGGACGACACAAATGTTCGCTTTGCCGGAGCAGGACTACCAAAGTAATCCCAATTGGCGCCGGAACGGCATATTGCTACCATGCCAGCATGCGACCCTGGATCGTCATCAGCCTGTGTTGCCTGCTCGCTGCGCCGGCGCTGGGACAGGACTTCAAGGCGGGAAGCAAGGCCTACCGGCGCGGCGACTATGTCTCGGCCCTGGAAATCTGGCAACCGTTGGCACGGCAGGGACACGCCGGCGCACGATACCAACTTGGCCTGATGTATGAATACGCCCGTGGCGTAGGGCAGAACGACGCCAAGGCGTTGCAGTGGTACACCAAGGCGGCAAATCAAGGCGTTGCCGCCGCGCAATACAAACTGGGCGTAATGCATGACAATGGCTGGGGCGTGGGCCAAAGCGATGGCGAAGCGGTGAGATGGTACAGAAAGGCCGCGAGGCAGGGTCACGCCTATGCGCAATACGATCTTGCTCTGATGTTTGCCGCCGGCGCGGGCGTACCACGGGACACTGTCCGGGCTTATATGTGGCTGAATCTTGCCATTGCGCAGGGTAACGGCCACATGATCGGGCAGCGAAACGAGATTGCCAGAAAGATGACGCCGGCACAGCTCGCAGAAGCCGAGCGTATAACCCACGAATGGAACGAGACAGAATGACAATCCGTGCTGGTGTCCGCTCAAGGCCCAGCGCTTGATGGCGCGGCTGCCTCGATCAGGCCGAGCGCTTCAGCCGTTGTCACCGTACGGCAATAGCCCTTGAACGCGGCCAGCGCGTTGTCGTGGCGGGCCTGGCTTTCCGTTGCACAGGCATCGGCGACGCAGGTCATATAATAGCCCCGGTCGGCGCCGTCCCGCACCGTGATATCGACGCATTGGTCGGTCAGAAAACCGGTCACCAGCACACTGTCAATGCTCATATTGCGCAGCAGATAATCGAAATTTGTGGAATTGAAGAGTCCCGACGACGTCTTCGACAGGACGATTTCGTCCCCGGCGGGCGCAACAGCTTCGACGACTTTCGCGCCCCAGGAGCCCTTGGGCACGTTGAAACCGGAAATCTTGTAATCCAAACCCCGGTCGCGCCCGTCAAGAGTAAGGTTCTCGATCACCGTGAACATGACCTCGATACGCTGACGCCGGCAGGCCGCCTGCAGCTGCGCAATGTTGGGAATTGCGGTGCTGCCGGCCTGCGCATGAAAGAACGCTTGCCGCCCGCCTCCGGCGTCGCCGTAAGTTGCATTTTGAACGTCGATGATGAGCAACGCCGTCCGCCCTGGGTCGATTGGGCGGTCGCGGCTATATTCTGCCCTGAGATCCAACTCCTGCATCACGTCCCCCCCTTTGCACCGATATTCAAGCTATCGGCAACTTGCCGAAACGCCGCTTCCAAGGTAGCGGCAAGGCGGCGCTGGCCCGCGTCCTCCCGGATCAGATCCTGACAGATCTCGATCTCGACCGAGGGCAGGCCGCGGCCTTCGCCGTGTACCGGGATGGTGTAGTCGTTTGTAAAGTCGACCCCGTAGGGTTCATTGCGGCCCACCCGGAATTCGCCGCCGCCGAGGGCGCCGAGCAGTGCGTCGGCTACCGCTGTCGAAGGGCCATGAATTACGCCGATGTCCCAGGGCCGCGCAAAGCCGTCCATGTGCCGGGTAAAGCTGTGCATGGCGCAAAGCACGGTGCCGCGCTCCGCCGCGGCGCGGGCGTCAAGCGCGACGGCAATGGCGTCGTGATAGGGCTGGAAAATATCCCTGACCCGCCATTCGCGCTCCGCCGCGGCGATCCCGCGGTTACCTGGTATGGCGCGGCCGTCACTCTCCGTCGGCATCGATGCCGCGACGCCGGGCCTGCGGTTGCTGTCGATCACCAGGCGTGAGTATGCCTGGGCGATGTAGGGCGCATCCAGACGATGCGACAGCCAGTTGCAGGTGGCGAAAATGCCGATGTCGATGGCGATATGATCTTCCCTGTCGGCGGCACTGACACCAAGGTCACCCAGCCGGCTGGGAACAGCGTTGCCGGCATGGTCCGAGACCAGCAGGAAGGGCGAGACGCCGTCGGGGCGGATATACATCACCGGGTTCGGGTCGGGCAGCGCCCGCATTTCAATAGGCATCGGCATAACGGGTGATCTGGGCCTCCGGTGAATAATCCTCGAGGAAATCGATTTCGCATTGTTTGTGCATCAGATAGGCAGCCCGGAATTCCGGACCCATTGCCTTGCCCATGGTCTCATTCTGCGCCAGTAGCGAAAGCGCGTCCGAAAGCGAGCCCGGCAGGTGAACCAGGCCCAGCGCCCGACGCTCGGCTTCGGTCATCTCGTCAGGGTCGCGGGTGGTAGGTTGGCGCAGGCACCGCTGGTTCCGCAGCCCTTCGAGGCCGGCCCAGACCAGGGCGCCCAGCACCAGATACGGATTGGCCGCTGCGTCCGCCGCGCGGTACTCAAAGTTGAAGTCCGTTGCGGCATCGCTGCCCGGCAGCCGGGTGAGCGGACATATTCTTATCCCTGCTTCGCGATCCTTGTCGGCGAGGTTGTTGTAGGTGGCGCTCCAACGGTGTGGCTTCAGGCGCTCGTAGGAAACCAGACTGGGCGCGGTAAGCGCCACCAGTGCCGGCATCTCGGCCAGGATGCCCTCCACGAATTGCCCGGCCACTTCGCCAATACCATGCGCTGCCGTCTCGTCATAACAGACCGGCGCGCCATCCGCATCCTGCAGGCTGAAATGTACGTGCACGCCGTTGCCGACCGCGCCCTGGGCCATAATGGGCGAAAAGGTTGCCTTGTGACCGTGAAAGCGGGCCACGGCCCGGGTGATCTCGCGCAGCTTGACGGCGTCATCGGCGGCGGCCAGTCCTAACGCCGGCTGGCAGGTCACCTCGAACTGCCGCGGTCCGAATTCCGGCAGGAAGGTATCGGGAATGATCCCATTGGCGCGGAGCGCCGGCAGCAGCGTCTGCGCGAAGCCGCCTTGCTGGCGCATCGCATCAAGCAAATAGGAATCGCCGAGCCGTGCCTCGGCGCCGGAATAGTGGAATTCGTGCTCGAAGGCGGCTTTTACGATCAGACCAAATTCCTGCGCCAGGGCATCCAGACCCCGGGCCAGCCAGCCACGCGGGCAACAGGCCCAGGGTATACCGTCGAGCGTGGTCAGATTCGCCAGAAGGAACCGTTCCGGCGGATACGCATCGGTGAAATCTATTCTCACCTCGGTCGCCGGATCCGGCAGCATGAGAAGTTCGCCCCGCGGCCCCTAGGGGCTTTCGCCAATCTCGCCAAAGGCGTTGATCATCAAATTGGTCGGCGCAAGCCCCATACCGCTGTGCAGACGTTTGGCCAGATCCGAAACCGGAAAGCCTTTGCCCCGCACCTGCCCGGCGTAATCGCAAATGCAGATCATGATCAATTCTTCGCGTTGCATGGCCCGCGTCTTTCCCGTCGGCTGTTTCGCCCGAAGCTTGGGTGCAGCGATTTTTCCGGTCAATAGAAAACCCGCGCACGGGCACCATTGATATAGGTATTTTCTTTCGGTCACCGGCAGTCAGTCGGACCCATGACCGGATCAAGGTTTTCCGATCCGGCTTGTTCGGCTACCATTGCCGGTGCATTCGGGCGTTATCCGCGGATTATCAGAGGGGCGGTAGATAAATGAGCAGAGACAGCGTTCATCTGGTGGGCAGTATACCGCTGAGCAATGCCGAAGAGGTTTTCACTCGGCTAAGCGACAGCCTGGGATCACATCTTTGCCGCCTGCCCGACGGCGAAACCGGCGAGCGGGCGCGCTGGATCTATTGGCAGCGCACCATGTTGGAGAACCATCCCGACATGGAAGTGGATCCGGATGCGGGCACCATGAAACTCCGGGAATGGGATGGCAGTCTATTGCGGGAAACCGACCTCATGCGCTTCAAGCCCGGTGTCGATCCAGCCAAGGTGCGCTTCGATACCGGCTATGACAAAGCCAATATCGCGTCATGGCGGACCTTCGCCGGACTGCAGGACAGCGGCAAAATACCAAGCCACCTGCGTTACCAGGTCGCCTTGCCCACGCCCATGTCCAGCGCCTTCATGTATGTCAGCCCGGCAGCCTACGAGGATTATTTTCCCAGTTACGAAGCGTCCCTGCTGAATGCCCTGGGAAACATCCTGGACGTCGTTCCCGCCGAACGGTTAAGCGTACAATGGGATATCTGCCAGGAAGTATTGGTATTCGAAGACTACTTTCCCTCCCGCCCGGCGGACTACAAAGCACAGATTTTTGATCTTATGGGCCGCCTGGGCAACGCCGTACCGGAGCCCGTCGAACTTGGCTATCACCTCTGTTACGGTACGCCCCGGGATAAGCATCTGGTCATGCCCGAAGATTGCGCCATCCTGACGGAGCTTGGCAACGCCATCCTCGACAGGGTCGACCGGCAGGTAAATTTTCTCCACCTGCCGGTACCGCAGCACCGCAGTGATGAAGCCTACTTCGCCCCCCTGGCGGACCTCGATCTAGGCGTTGCGACGAAACTTTATCTTGGCCTCATCCACTACGATGATGCGGATGGCGACCGCGCCAGAACGGCCGCGGCCGCCAAGGTCTGCAAGAACTTCGGCATAGCCACCGAATGCGGCTGGGGCCGGACAGATCCCGGCCGCCTGGCGGGATTGCTGCAAAGCCACGGCAATGCCGCCCGTGCACTGTTGCATTCTGCCAATGGCCATTGATCGAAAGCCTTGAACCCATGTTCACCTTGCTGCACCAGCTAGGCGTGTGAAGGAGTAATCGATGCCGCAACATTCAAGACGTGTCGCCCTGTGCGGCGTTATTCTGGAAAGCAACGCGTTTTCCCCCGTCGCGGATGAAGCGGATTTTCGCCGGGCTCTTTACATGGAAGGGCCGGAAATTGTCGATGAAGCGCGCCAGGCGGTCTCGCGCCTGCCCCGGGAAATGGCCGCCTTTGTCCAGACCATGGACGCCACCGGGCCCTGGACGCCGGTGCCATTGCTGGTAACGGGCTGCCCGCCGTGGGGTCCCATTGACGGTGATTTTTTTCGCCGTTGCGTCGCCCAAATCACGGCCGGTCTGGGCGCCGCCGGTGACCTGGACGGCGTCTATATCGCCAACCATGGTGCCATGGTGGCAACCGACGACGGCGATCCGGATGGCGGCATGATGGCGGCTATCCGCGACGCGCTGGGCCCGGACGCCGCGGTGGTGGCAACCCTGGATCTGCACGCCAATATTTCCCAGCGGATGGTCGAGGCCAGCGATGCCATCATCGGCTACCAGACCAATCCACATGTGGACCAGGTCCAGCGCGGCGAGGAAGCGGCCCTGTTGCTGCGCCAGATATTCGCCGGCATGCGTCCGCGGCAGACGTTGGTGCGCCTGCCATTGGTACCCCCCAGCACGACCCTGTTGACGGCCGCGGGCCCCTACGGCGATCTGATTGACTATGGCCAGCGGCGGTCAAGGGAACTGGCGGGCGAGATTGTCAATGTTTCAGTATTCGGCAATTTTGCATTTTCGGACTCGGCAAAGAACGGTCTTGCCGTCGTGGTAACGGCACGCTCCGATGAAGATAAAGCTGTTGATTTAGCGAATGAGATAGCCGCACGGGCCTGGCAGAACCGCACCACCTTCAGCCGAGACATGATGCCGATCGGCGACGCGGTCGTTCTGGCTGCCGCCGTTGCCAGCGAGCCGGCGCGCGCACCGGTGATCTTTTCCGATGCGGGCGACAATCCGGGCGGCGGCGGCGAAGGGCGGACGACCTGGCTTTTAGAGGCGCTCACCGATGCCGGCGCCCAAGGTGTCTATTACGGCGCGTTCTTCGACCAGGACCTGGCGGCCGAGGCCCACGCTCTGGGCACGGGCACGGAATTCGATGCCGTCTTCAACCGCACGGGCGACACCGAGTTTTCCAAGCGTTTCGAAACCAGGGCCAAGGTACTGCAGCTTAGTAACGGCGAGATGGTCGGGCGCCTGGGCATCTACAAGAACCGGATGCTTAAGCTGGGGCCCAGTGCGGCCCTTGAAATCGGCGGCACGGGCGGCATCATCGTAATCGTGATCAGCGCCCGCCAACAGACGGCCGACCCCATGTTCTTCGAGATGTTCGGCCTCGACATTGCCCGAGCCCGCTGCGTTTGCGTCAAATCGCGGGGCCATTTCAGGGCCGGCTTCGCGCCATGGTTCCTGCCCGAACAGGTTTTCGAAGTTGATACGGCGGGCCTGACATCGCCGGTGTTGACGCGCTTTCAGTGGCGCAATTTGCCGCGGCCGGTCTACCCTCTTGATCCCGATACCACATGGTCGCCCGCGCAATCATGATCATTCGCTAGAGCGTGTCGCAGCCTCGGCAAGGCGCGGGCGAGCCCGGTCGACCCGAATAGAGGTCAGGCCTCGAAGGGGATCAGTTCAATGAACTTGGTGACCTGCAGCATCTGCCGGACCTGCCCCTGGGGCCGCCGTAGGCGGAGCTGCAGGACCTTCTTCTCCACCGTTTCGCGGGATTGCCGGAAAATTCAAGGGCTCCGCTCAGGAACATTGCTCTACCGTTTTCATCGTCCCTGGCGTTGTACTGCATGATTTTGCGCCCCTATCGGATTTCAAGGTTGCCCATATGGCCTGCCGAAGCGGCTATGGATTTTTCCATCTGTTTAGGCAGTACGAACCTCCCCCAGGAACGTATCCACGCTGCCGTGGAGCTCGGCCATCGGTTCTTGTATGTCCTGTGAAGCCCAAAGTACCCTGATGGCGGCGCCGTAGGACATGGCCGAAGCCTGCGACAGTTCGGTGACGCTGTTCAAGACCGATGCGGCATCATCGCTGACGGCGTTCGCATTGCGGGCGATCTCACCTGTCGCGGCGCGCTGCTCCTCGACGGCGGCAGCGATCGCGGTGGAAATCTCGCTCATTTGACGAATGGTTTTGCTGATACCTTCAATGCCCGTCACCGCGTTTCCGGTCGCCCCCTGCACCTCGTTGATCTGATGCGCGATATCCTCGGTCGCCTTGGCGGTCTGATTGGCCAGGTTCTTGACTTCGGAAGCGACGACGGCAAAGCCCTTGCCGGCATCGCCGGCCCGGGCCGCTTCGATGGTTGCATTGAGCGCCAGCAGGTTGGTCTGGCTGGCAATGCCGTTGATCAACGCGACGACGTCACCAATCTTGTCGACGGCGCCCGCGAGACCATTGATCATTTCGTTAGAGCGGTCGGCCTCCCCGACGGCGGACTCGGCTATCGTCGTCGAGCGCTCAACCTGGCCGCCGATTTCGCCAATCGAGTTCGCCAGTTGTTCAGCTGCGGAGACGACGGTGGCGACATTGCCGTGCGAGCGATTGGCGGCCTCGGCGACCTCTAAAGAGTGGCTGCCGCTCTTGTCCATGCTGCCGGACATAATGACGGCGGTGTCGCCCATCTCGGTCGCGGACGTGGAGACTGATTTGACGACCTCACCGACGGTCGCCCCGAACGTGTCCGCCAGCCTCGACATCGTGGCAGCCTTCCGCTCTTCAGCCTGGCGCTCGGCTTCCTCCTTCTCGGTCGACATTTTCTGCATCGCGACTTGGGCGTCGCGGAAACTGCCGATGGCCTCCCTGATGGCCGCCAGTTCGCGAATACGCGCGGCTGGCATGGTGACGTCGGTATTGCCGTTGCTAAGCTGGTTCAAGGTGACGCTGGCATGCACAAGTGGTTTCAATAAGTGTCGCCGGCCGACCCAACCGATCAACAAGGCAAAGACTACCATGATGGCCAAGCTGGCAACAGCGGCGCTCTGAATTGCTTTCGCGCTTTCGGCGATAGTCCCGATGCTTTCATCGGTGACCTTCACGGCGTTGGAGGAAAGGCTTTCTCCGATCTCGGTGAGCGTAGTGATGGCAAGTTCGGAGCTGGACTTCGCTTTTCCTTGCTCGATCAGCTCCGCGCGCCGCAATTCGAAGCTATTGTCGAGCGCCTCCAATTGCTCCATGAGTGGCTGCAGATATTCGTAGTCACCCGTACTGGGCAAGGCCTTCAACAGCGCCCGCAGGCGCTGGAGCGTCTTCACGAATTGATCCGCGCTTTTTTCCAATTCCTTTTCGACCACTATATCCGTCGCCAACAACAGGAAGGCGCGGCTATCACGAACGCCAGTGAGCAGACCCTGACTGGAATAGTTGATCTGAAACATTGAATTGAGATCGTCGACAAGTTGCTCGCGGTCACTTTCGTCGGCCTCGACCAGTTCTTCGAGAAGCTCTTCCAGACTCGACGCGCTGTCGTCGGCGATCGAAGCCAGATTATCGTCGATCTCTTTGATGATGCCGGCCGCTTTGGTCAGGTTGCCGTGCAGTTTCGTGCCAAGTTTTTCGGCGTTGTCGGTGTGTTGGCCGGCCAGACGGATCGCCGCGATGGCTTCGGAAATTTTCTCCTGCTGCGGACCGTCTGCGCCCTCCAACAGCGTCAAAGTCACCGTCTCCGCTTCCTCGAGCCGTTGTGACCGCTGGGCAGTGGTCAGCGCATGAATAAGCTGTATCGCAACCTTTGTCAGGCTCTCAGTGGCGAGAGCGCGCCGCTGCTGCGAAGCCGCATCCGGTATCGTCACGGTTCGCGTCTTGATCGCCAGTTTTTCTATGCCTAGCAATCGGGAGCCAATTACCGATGACGTTATCAATAGTGACAGGCCGATCAGCAACGCAAGCGCCGCCATCGCGACGGCCAGGCCAACTTGACGGGATGTTGCCCGGGTATCGCTGCTGCAATCTTGTGTGGTACTCATGACCGCTCCGTACTGACTTGATCGGCGACACCGGAATCGGAGGTGCCGTCGAGACACCCCCGTTTCTCGATCGGTAGATTCAAGAACCCGCGCCGTGGGTTTTCAGGACGATCGTCTCGGAGACACTGTGCTTTTTGCCACCGACGGCGTTGAAGACGGCAATCGCGACTTCAATAGTACCCGCTGCCGGAATAACGGCATCGTCGGCGTGGCCGGTATCGAGCTTGCGCGCCAGTTCGAGATACCACTTGCCATCGCGCCAAACGCCTTTCGCCTTCACATCGGCGATGCTGCCCTTGGCGCTCGTGTTGACGGCATAGCTTGGCATGATGTCGCCCTGCTTGGCATCATACTTTACCGGTTTGTACAAACGGTCACCAGCATCGCTCTTGCGGGCCAGATAGACTTTTTTGCCGTCCTTCGTCTTGAATTTCTTGGCCTTCTCGAAGGGCTCGGCGGAGACCTTCCAGAATTTATCATGGGCGAGGCCGCCTGGATTGGAACGGCTGGCCTTCCAGTGCCAAACATCGGCCTCGAAGGCGCGGCCGTCGAGCTTGTTGGCCGAGAAGTCACCGGACATCTTCAAGGAGATGGCGAACCGGTCCTCCTTTTCCTTGCCCTTTTTGTACGATTGCGCCGACTCGTTCCATTTATAGGGCTTATGATACTTGCCTTCGCTGGCATCCGGCCAAACGGCGAGGACGTAAATCATGTCGCCCTTGATGGCGGCCTTGATTTCGACCGTGGCGACACCGCCCTTGCCGGTCAACGGCACCGTCACGCCGCCCACATTGGTCCATTCCGAGGCATCACCATCCAGTTTGATGTTTTGGTCCGTGGCTTTCGCCTCAAGGCTCTGCTGGGCCATGGCCGGGCCGGCAAGGCCAATGACGGCTGCCAGCGC
Organism: Alphaproteobacteria bacterium; assembly: GCA_021776235.1. Taxonomy (GTDB): domain Bacteria; phylum Pseudomonadota; class Alphaproteobacteria. The sequence continues at coordinate 20,571 of JAJFGG010000011.1, forward strand.
GGCGGGTATTGCGATAACTTTAAAAATTTTCATGTCAGTCGCTCCGTCTAGCTGCAAATTCGAGAGAATTCGATTAATCGGACGAAGAATATCGCAAGTAATAGTAAATTATTAGTAATCAAAACTTGAACTAGGACCCTAAAGTGAAGAATACTTTATGTATTTATAACGCAATTATAACATATATGGCAAAAAACAATCTATATACAGAAAAGGCTCTTTGTTTACAAAATGTCATACTGGGAACGTATTATTACGTCGCGGGGATTTCAGCGGGGCCGGAGGCAACGCCATGGCAGCAGCCGCCGAGCCGCCCACTTGACATTTCTCTATGCGACGGCGATTTATGATGGCAGGTCTTCAATCCCTGAAGGGCGGACCGACAGCCTTGCCCTGACTCTGGCCCGGCCTCGCGACAGGGCACTCTTGCGGCGTGCGTAGCGCCCGCCAACAGACGGCCGACCCCATGTTCTTCGAGATGTTCGGCCTCGACATTGCCCGAGCCCGCTGCGTTTGCGTCAAATCGCGGGGCCATTTCAGGGCCGGCTTCGCGCCATGGTTCCCGCCCGAACAGGTTTTCGAAGTTGATACGGCGGGCCTGACATCGCCGCTGTTGGCGCGCTTTCAGTGGCGCAATTTGCCGCGGCCGGTCTACCCTCTCGATCCCGATACCACATGGTCGCCCGCGCAATCATGATTATCGCGCAACCGGACGGGGACGCGCCGGCTCCACCGCCGCCGGCCAGGCCGTTTGATCATTGTTGAGAAAGGCATTTCAGCAAGATAGGCGGTTTCGGTTAAAGTTTTCATCTCACATGAACCGGAGGTCGAAATTATGGCGCAGGTAGGGTGGACGTTACGCGGCAGAGTTCTTGTTGAGCACCTATTCCAGGAACTCACCGATACCTACGGCGCAACTTCGCCACTGGCGGGTTTTCGGGTGCGTGTCCAGGCCCGCCAGCGAGTGGCAGGGGTCTGGGGCAGCTGGAAGAAGTGGGATGATGTCATCATCAATGAGGATGATGCAGGCGCCTTTCAGGTCTCGAAAATCAAATCACACCACAATCGCCGGTTTCGTGTGCAAGTGCAGTTCAAGAGCGCGGATCTGGTAATCTTTGGTGCGCACCGGACGCTGCTGCGGCAGGTTTCGAGAGCGCTCAGGCTGCGGACGCTTCGCAGCCTCGGCGCCGAACTGGTGCTTGATCAACTGCTTCAGCATTTCACCCGGCTGCCCTATCAGGCGGATTGGCATACGATTCATGTGGACCGGACGGGGAACGGCCGGCGGGCAGGTGTCATCGACCTCGGAGATCTTACCTTCGAGGCAAACGCGCCCAATGATCTGGGCGATCGTGTCGCGCACCGGCAGGCGGAATTGTGGTTCCTTTACAGCCGCGTGATGGCGCTGTTCGAGGGCCTTGGCCAAGACTATCGGTTCAAGAAAAAGATCGCGGTCAAGTATCCCCATAATAATCCATTACTCGGCGACCGGATCGAGGCATCCTATGCCAATCCCGAAAATCACATGGTCTATATCGTCGAGAACTCGGTCTGGGATGATTACGCGCGGATCGACTACATGTTGCATGAGATCATGCATATCTGGGCCTATCAGCACAGCCGCCGCGAGAAGGGCATGGCCTGGCAACTGATTATTCACGGCGACACGCACGGTCTGCAAAACCGGACCTGGGTCGCGTTCCATGAGGGCTTTGCGGAATGGGGCTATCATCAGGTCTACCGGCGCCTATTTGGTCGAAACCCAACAATCGCGGCCGCGGGCACGACAGATATTCAATCTCGTCCCTTTAAACGCAGCGACCTGATCAGCAGGTACGGTCTGTCGAGCCTTGAGCAGGTGGACCGGCACGAATGGGGCTGGGTTTCCATCTTAAATCTGCTGACAACACCCGATCTTGTGAATTACACCTTTAACGGCAACGGCAGGTATATTGCCCGGACCCGTGCCCGCCCCAACAGGGCGCTGGTCTGCGATGATCCGGCGCTCGCATTCACGGATGTATTGCGCCTTTTTATCACCAACAGGCGGTCCGGCGCCGCCCGTCAGTTAGGACGCTCCGAGATGAACCTAGCAGGTTTCTTGCAGCGAGCGGTGGCGGTGGTTCCACAGTTCGATCGAACGGCGCGAACGGCGGTCCTAAGTTTGTTGGACCCCGCCCAGAACACCATGCCGCGTGATCTGTTGTGCCGCCCCAGACGTTAGCCAGCCTGCTGCATGCGTCAGGAAAAGCCTTCGTTCGATGCACCGGATAGTCGGATTTGGCGCACACTGACGGTTCGTAACGAAGAGTAGTGGGGGCAGCGGATCTCACCGCCGCCCCCGTTTTCTTGTCCTTCTTGTTTCGCTAGATCTTCTTCAACTGATCGCCGATCGGCAGCTGCCGGATGCGTTTTCCGGTGGCGTCGAAGATGGCGTTGACCAGGGCCGGGGTGTATGGCGGCACCGCCGGTTCACCGACACCACAGGGACGCAGGTGGGTGAAGTCTTCGATGATGTGCACCTGCACATCCAGCGGCGCGCCACTGATCCGGGTAACCGGATAGTCATCGAAGTTGCCTTGGTCGACCGCACCCTTGGTCGTGGTGATCTTGCCTTCACGGGCAATTGAATTGCCGTAGACCACGGCGCCCTCGACCTGCTTGCGGATACCCTCCGGGTTGACATAACGGCCACAGTCTATCGCCACGTCGACGCGCGGGATGTGCAAACTGCCGTCGTCACGCACCACGGCGTGCACCGCCGTCGCCACATAGCTTTGGAAACTGCGGTGACAGGCCAGGCCCAGGCCATGCCCCGTGGGCATGGTCTTGCCATAGCCCGACCTGACCGCGACCGTACGCAACGCGTTGGAAAGGCGATTGGGCATGATTGGCCAGTCCTCGATACTGTCGCCGTAGTTCCAGTACTTCTCGACGCCATCCTTTGCCAGGTCCATGTTGTCGGCGTCGCCGATCAGTTCCAACAGCATTTCCAGCGGATCGCGCCCGGCCGCCACCGCCAGCTCGTTGGCGAAACAGTTCATGGCATAGGCGTGCTGGATATTGTTCACCGAACGATACCAGCCGACCCGGATCATGATATCGGCCTCGCCATTTTCGATGCGGATGTTGGGCACGTTGTTGTAAGGCAGATCCACCAGGCCGAGACCAAACTCGATGCCGAAGCCGTTCTTCGCCACGGGGTTCCAAAGACCGACGATGGACGGCCAGGCGCCTGCGTGCTTCCACGATGTGACCTTGCCGGCTTTATCCAACCCCGCGCTCAGGGACTGGGCACAGGCGGCATGGTAAAAACCGTTGCGGATTTCATCCTCGCGGGTCCATTGCACCCGCACTGGCGCGCCGGCCTTTTTGGAGAGAATGGCCGCCTCGCAGATGAAATCGGCCTTGGACTTGCGTCCAAAACCACCACCCAGCAGTGTCACCTCGCAGGTCACGTCCTTTTTATCGATGCCCAGGGCTTCGGCCACATATTGCCGGGCCTGGTTCGGCGACTGGGTCGCGGCCCAGATCTTCACCGGCATGGACGTCGCATCGACCACCGAAACCGGCGGTTCCATGGGCGTATGAATGAAGTAGGGCACGAAATATTCGGCCTCCACCACTTTATCCGCCGCCTTCAATGCCGCATCCACATCACCGCGATCGCGGATCTTCATGCCGCCCTTGCGCGCGGAAGCCCGCAGTTTATCGTCGTAGGTACGGCTGTCATGGGCCACGTGAGGGCCCAGATCCCAATCGATCTTCAGCTTGTCGCGGCCCTGCATGACCGACCAGGTATTGGTGCCGATCACCGCCACGCCGCCAAGGGCCCGGAACTCGGCTCCCTTGTCGTCGGCCAGAGGGGGAATCTCCACGACCTGTTCGACGCCCTGGACTTTCAGGGCCTCGGTGGCATCGAACGATTTCACCTTGCCACGATAGACCGGCGAACGGGCCACCACGGCAATTTTCATGCCGGGGATGGAGACATCAGCGCCATAGCTGGCGCCGCCCGTGGTGATGTCGTAGTTGTCCACCGCAGGCATATCCTTGCCGATGTATTTCCATTCCGAAGGATGCTTCATCTTGGGCTTGGCATCGCCTTCCGGCAGCTTGATCTTTGCCGCCGCGCCGGCCAAATCACCAAAGCCCAGCGATTTCCCGGACGCGGTATGATAAACGCGATGATCCTTGGCATAGACCTCCTGGGGCTGAACGCCCCAGGCCCTGGCGGCTGCCTGTTCCAGTACGTAACGGGCCGAAGCGCCCATTTCGCGCATGGCTTCAAAACCATGGCGGGTACTGCGGGAGCCATCGGTGTTTTGCGCGTCCTTGCCCGGCGGGTCGTATTTGGCTGGATCGCCCGGCGCCTGCCAGATCTTGACACGGTTCCAATCGGCCTCCATTTCATCGGCGATGATCATGGGCATGCCCGTGCGTACGCCTTGGCCCATTTCGGAACGGCTGCAGGTCAACGTGACCGTGCCGCCTGCATCGATGCTGACAAAGAAGTTGGGTGCGGCGGCGGCGCCGGCGGCCTGTGCTTCGCCGAACAGGCCCCTTGGCGCCAAATGGGCGCCCAGAACCAGGGCGCCGCTGGCGCCGGCCGTTTTCAACATGTCGCGGCGGCTGAGATTGAGAATTTGTGCCATGATCAAACCTCCTTCGCGGCTGTTCGCACCGCTGCATGGATGCGCTGATAGGTGCCGCAGCGGCAGATGTTGCCATCCATGCCATCGATGATCTCTTGATCGCTGGGATCCGGATTTTGGCTCAGCAAAGCAGCCGCCTGCATGATCTGCCCGGCCTGGCAATAGCCGCACTGGGGCACATTCTCGGCCCGCCAGGCGCGCTGTACCGGATGGTTGCCATCCGGATCCAGGCCTTCGATGGTGGTCACCTCCTTACCGTCGGCATCGGACATCGCTGTGACGCAGCCCCGCACGGCTTCGCCACCCACATGTACCGTACAGGTGCCGCACAGAGCCGCACCGCAACCGAACTTGCTTCCCGTCAGTCCGATCTCGTCCCGGAGATACCAAAGCAGGGGCATGTTCGGATCGCCATTAAACTGCCGGCTGATACCGTTGACTTTCAAGGCAATCATGGTCGACCTCCCAATCGATATGTTGAAGGATTTCGGGCGCCTCTCGTTCCCGAAGGCGCCAGTGATTATAGCAATTTATGCGCGGTCTCTGTCCACTGGCTAATACCAAAGGCCCCGGAAGTAACCGCTGCCTGAACCGGTCTAGTGCCGCGGTGGGCGCACCGCCAGAATAAGGGGCATGGCCACCAGCGCCGTCAGGGCAAAGAATAGGAAGGCGTTGAGATAGCCGATCATCTGGGCCTGGCGGCCGATTTCCTGCATCATTGGCAGGGCCTGCTGGACGCTGGGCACCGCCCCTTCCAGGTTCCAAAGCGCGGGACGGCCGGGTTGCAGACGCTCGGCAATCTGGGCGAAAGATATCTTCGATGTACGCAGTGCCAAGGCAACCGACAAGGAAATGTGCACCGAGCTGCCAAACAGGCGCAGCAGATGGAAAAGCGAAGAGGTTAGCGGCAACTGCGACGGCGACACCGCACCCAGAGTGATCACGGTCAGGGGCACCCACACGAAACCGATGCCAAGGCCGGACAGGAAACCGGTCCAGGCCAGTTGAAAATTCGTGACGTTGATGTCAAAGGAGGCCATCGCCCAGCCCGAGATGACCTGGGCGACGAAACCCAGCAGCAGCCAGATGCGTGGATCGTAACGGGAGCCCCACAGCAGAACGATGAAACCCAGCGTCATGCCCAGACCGCGGATCGCCAGCAGGACGCCAATCATTTCCTCCGGGTAGCCACGCAGGTTCTGCAGCATGTTGGGCAGCAAGACCATTGGCGAATAGCTCAGCATGCCAAAGGCGAGAACCAGCAGCAAGCCGATCGAGAGATCGCGGTTCGCCAGAATCCGGAGGTCGATATAGGGCTGGCGCCAGGTCAGACTATGCACCACGAAGAGATACAGGCAGGCGATCCCGGCCACGCATTCGAGGGTGATTTCCACCGAGTCGAACCAGTCATTGCGCTCGCCACGGTCGACCATCAGTTGGAAACAGGCGATGGCGATGGAAAAAAAGATGAAGCCGCGCAGATCCAGAGGGCGCCGTCTTTGCGGCGGATCCTGTGGGATCACCACCAGCACAGCCATGCAGGCCATGGTGGCGAACGGCAGACAAAAATAGAACACCGACCGCCAGCCATAGTCTTCGGCCAGAATACCGCCCAACCAGGGCGCGATAATCGGCCCAATGGTCACGCCGATGCCAAAGACCGAGGTGACCACGCCGTGCTGGCGGCGCGGATAGGAGGCCAGGACCAGCGCCATGGTCAAAGGTGTCAGCGGCGCGCCGAACAGGCCCTGGGCGGCACGCAACAGCACCAGCATTTCCAGGTTGGGCGCCAGGGCGCAGCCCAGCGTCGCAACGGAGAAACCGATCGTGCCCCAGACAATCAAGCGGCGCGAGCCAAAACGGTTGGTCAGCCAGCCGGTCGCGGGCAAGCCGACCGCGTTGGCGACAAGATAGCTGGTCACCACCCAGGCGACCTGGTCCCGGGTCGCCGACAGCGAGCCCTGGATCTGCGGCAACGAGACATTGGCTATGGTGATGGTCATGGCCAGCAGAAAAACCACCAGCACGCTGGTCGCCAGCAAGGCGACCCGGCCGCTGGCCTTGAACTCCATTTGTTCCGCTGCCGCCATTATTACATTCAATAAGCGAGCCTGTCGTAGGCCGGAATTTTACGCTGTTGTCGAAAACGGTTCAGCCCTATGGTTTTGCCCATAATCCACAAAGTATGCGCCGATCACGCGGCGTCCGCCATTGGATCTTTGCCCTGGGGAGAAGCATAGAATGAGTTATGATCTGGTCGTTAGGAACGGCATGATAATTGATGGCTCCGGAGGCGCGCGTTACCGCGGCGATATCGGTGTGAAGGATGGCAGGATTGCCACGATCGGACGTATCAATGCCGCTGCGGATGACGTCGTGGACGCCGAGGGCCATGTGGTCACGCCGGGTTTCGTCGACGGGCACACCCATATGGACGCGCAGATCTTCTGGGATTCACTGGGTTCCTGCTCTTGCTATCACGGCGTTACCAGCGTCGTCATGGGCAATTGCGGCTTTACCCTGGCGCCCTGCCGCGAGGCCGAAATCGACTACGTTTTCCGCAATCTGGAACGCGCCGAAGACATCAGCCGCGACGCCATGCTGCAGGGCATCAAATGGAATTGGGAAACCTATCCCGAGTATCTCGACACCATCGACAAGCTGCCGAAGGGGATAAATTACGCCGGCTATGTGGGACATTCCGCGCTGCGCACCTACGTCATGGGTGAACGCGCCTTTGATGAACAGGCGAGCGAGGACGATTTGGCGGCCATGGTCGCCAATGTGCAGGACGCCGTAAAGGCTGGCGCCATCGGATTTTCCACCTCGCGCAGCCCGGCCCATTTGCAACCCGACGACCGCCCGGTCGCCAGCCGCATCGCTGACTTTTCCGAAGTCAGCGCCATCGTAAACGGCATGGGCGATGTCGGCGCCGGCATCTTCCAACTGGCCATGGAACGCGGCAACAATGAGGAATTGCAGGCATTCTACCGCAGGCTTATGGCGCTATCCAAGGAAAGCGGACGGCCAATCACCTTTGGCAGCCTGACCCGGCGGAGCAATCCAGGCGGCTGGAAGGCATTGTACGACATTGTCGAGGAAGGCAACCTGAACGGTGCGCGTGTTTTTACCCAGGTGCAGGCCCGGGAAATCAATGTGATTCTATCCTTTGAAACACAATTGCCCTTTGATGATTGGCCGGTTTGGCGCGACATCCGTAAGTTGCCATTGGAAGACCAGAAAGCCGCGCTGCGTGACCCGGAAACGAAACGCAGGTTGATCGATAGCGGCCGGAATACCGTGTCCAACAAAACCGTCACGGGCGGCGAAGCGCGGCCCCCGGAATGGGACTATTTCTATTTGATGGACAAGGCGACCTGGCCCCACCGCAACCTGGCGGAGCTCGCGCGGGAACGTGGCGTGGACCCTGTTGAAGCCATGATCGACATAGCCCTGGAACATGATCTCAAGGTATTTTTCCGGCAACCGATTTCCAACGAAGACCAGGATGCCGCGTTGCAAATCATGAAGCATCCCTATTCCTGCGTCACCTTCTCTGACTCGGGCGCACATGTTTCACAAATCATGGACAGCTCCATCCAAACCCATTTGCTGAGCTACTGGGTGCGTGACCGGCAGGAATTCACCTTGGAACAGGCTGTCCGCATGATTACCTACGACACGGCAACCAATTGGGGCTTCCACGACCGCGGCCTGCTGCGCGAAGGCATGGCGGCCGATATTGTCGTATTCGATCCTGACAAGGTTACCCCGCGCCTGCCGACCGTGGAATACGATCTGCCCTCGGGCGCACAGCGCCTGAAGCAATTGGCGGACGGTATCGCGGCGACGATCATCAATGGTCAGGTCGTACTGCGGAACAACGAGCACACCGGCGCGCTTCCGGGGCAACTCCTGCGGGGGCCGCTGGCCAGAGCGTAAATTCGCGCTCGTCCAGCAGTCTCCCCATAACCGGCCCTGTTCCCCTGAAGGTGGGAAAAATCACGGGGCCGGGTCGTCTTCCCTCGAAAGTCACGTCATCAATGACGCAGGTGTGAGCAGAGGTGATTTCCTCTTGGATTTCCGACTGCGCATTCTGGCGGCTCCAGTTCAACAGCAACGACAAGGGAGCGCTCCATGAATTACGTCCTTAAAGGGATCATGGCATTCGGCGGTTTACTACTAATTTCGCTCATATCATTTGGTGCGACAGCCGCTCCATTCGGCAATCCGGACGACATCGCGTTCGGACAGAAACTTTGGCGGAGCATGGCACAGAACCGTCTGGTTGGGGCCAACACGTTCCGGCCCATGCCATACGAAACCGCGCCGCCGCATGGCAACATCGTCGAAACCATGGACGGAAGAATTGAAATTGACCAACGAAACGCAGTTGTCATCGTCAAAAAGAATTTCGGGAAGAGGGGCGAGACCACCCTGGAGCAGGTCGCCAATAACCCCGACAAATACATGACCTCCATTACCGTGATGTTCAAACGGGAAAGCGGTTATGATCCCGAGAACAAGAACTGGTTCTGGGCAAAATATCTCCCCAGCGGAATATTGATGAAGAACCCAAAAGGCATGGCATTGGCCGGGCGTGTCGCAAAGGGAAGTGACAAGGCCTGCATCGCCTGTCATGCCGCTGCGCCGGGTGACGACTATGTCTATATTCATGACAGGTATGCCCAATAGACCATACCATGCGTCCGATAAATAGCAGTATTCCGCCGTGTATTAGCAATACTCGGGCAAGGTAAGCCGTCGTATAAAACCATCAAGTCATACCTGGCCCTACCAGGACAACAGGCTTTAGACCAAAGTGTTAGAGCAACTTGTCTGCGTTCAAATGGACGCAGGTTGCTCTAATAGGCCGAAATTCCACCCTCGGCAGGGATCACCGCGCCATTCACCATGCGAGATTCATCGGACGCCAGGAATAGTGCGATGTTGGCGATATCCTCCGGCTCACCAACGCCAAAAGGATAGCTTTCGAAGGTGCTGATTGTACCTTCCCGGCCTTCGGACGGTTTTCGCGCCACATAGCGCGACTTGATGCGGTCGGTCTTGATCAAGCCGGGACAGATGACATTGGCGCGAACGCCATCCTTGGCGTAAGAACCGGCCAGGCTGCGGGTTAACGAGATCAATGCGCCCTTGGCCGAGGCATAGACATGGGCCGGATGGTTGCCGCGCAACGCCACCACGGAGGAGACGTTGATCACCGCACCGCCGCCGCTTTCAATGATCCGCGGAATGCCATGCCGGCAGCACAAAAAGGGACCCTTGAGATCCAGCGGAATGGTGCGTTCCCAGACCGCCATATCCACATCCGTCACCTTGCTGTCTTCCAACACCGAACCACCGGCGCAGTTGAACAGAATATGAAGACCGCCGAATTGTTCCGCCGCCTGGGCCATGGTTCCCGCCACGCTATCCTCGTCGGTCACGTCCGTGGCGATGAAAACCGCATTGTTGCCGGCCTCCAGCGCCGCCGCGGCACCCAGTTCCGGATTGATCTCGGCCACCACCACCTGGGCGCCTTCCCCCGTGAAGATACGCGCCGCTGCCCGCGCGATGCCTGATCCCGCCCCGGTGATCACCGCCACCTTGCCTTCCAATCTGCCCATGACCTGTTCTCCTACCGTTATTCTGTGTTGAGTCCGATGATCAGGAACTAAAGTGATGTCCCAATGATATGCCCGCCATGGATCGCCGCCATAGTATTGCGCGGGGACAGGCAATCGCCAACCCGGTGGACTGGGATATCTCCAAAAGCGCCGCCTGCCTCGTCATTTGCCAGGGCATCATTGGCGAGGCGTGGTGTGACAAAGACCACTTCGGCGATACCGCCAATAACCTTCTCCGCCCCGGTGAAGACGTTGCGGCAGATTACCTTGCCGCCGCGGTAGTCGATCAGGTCATGGGAGGGCAGAATTTCGACGCCCGCCCGGTGCAGACGGCGATGAACGCCGATGGCGCTGCAATAGTTCACATTCTGGCCGATGCCCGGGCGCGGCGTAATCAGGATCAGTTTGTCAAACCGCTGCGCCAGCAGATCCGCCAGACCATAGGTGGCAGGTCCATGGTCCTGATCGTACAGGACCGCCGTGCTGCGACGGATTTCCTCGACGCCTGCGCTTTCCCGGACATAGGCAATACCGTCCAGCACTGGATCGGACGCCGCGGCCAGATTCATGGGCCGGCGTAGAGAGGCGCCGACGGCAAGCATGATGGCGCCCGGGTCCAGGCTCAGAACATCCCCAGCCGCCGCCCGCTGGCCCAGGCTGAGGCGGACCCCATGGCGGTCACACATGTGCATCTGATAAGCAATAAGCTTTGCCATTTCACCCCGGCCCGGCAGGGCCCCGTCCAGGCGCAATTTTCCCCCCGGCTGATCAGATGCGCCGAAAATCGTGACCCTGTGCCCCCGCGCCGCGGCAACCCAGGCGGCTTCCAGCCCGGCGGGCCCGGCGCCAACCACGGCGATGGTCTTGGCGGCGGCGGCCGGAGACAAATTTTGCTCCGCCCCCGCCTCACCCGCCAGGCCCAGATAGGGGTTGTGATGTTCGGCCAGGGGCTTGCCGGCGTGAATTTCGCCCCAGCACCAATTGTCGAAGACCGAGGGGCGGATATCCGCCAACCGTCCGGCCTCCGCCTTGCGGGCCCAGGCGGCGTCCGCGATTTGGGCCCGGGTCATGCCGACCAGATCGCCATAGCCTTCCGCGACTATCTTTTCCGCCAGGGCCGGTTCGCCGATCCGGCCCAGGGCCATGACCGGGATACCCATCGCGGCTGCGCGCATGCGTTTCGGGATATCGATAAAATGACCCGGGCGAAAATGCAGGTCGGGCACGTGGTTCTCCAGTGACAGACTGAAATTGCCCTGGCCATAGGCAAAATAGTCAAAGTCCCCGGTCTGGGCCAGATGCCCCGTCAAGCGCGCGGCCTCGTCAACGTCGATACCGCCCGGCACCCCCTCGTCACCAGGCAACTTCAGGCCGATGATGAAATCCACGCCGCAGGCTCGCCGGATGCCCGCCGCGATATCGCGGACAAAGCGGCTGCGCCCTTCAACATCGCCGCCATACTCGTCACCCCGGGTGTTCGACCAGGGCGAGAGGAACTGGCCGATCAGGTAGCCATGCGCCCCGTGCAATTCGATGCCCGCGAAACCGCACCGGTGCAGCCGTTGCGCCACCGCAATATAGGCCGCCGCCACGCGCGCGACCTCTGCCCCTGACATGACATGGGGCACGGTCCAGCTTAAGGCGTCGGGCTGGTCCGAGACGCCCATGGGTGATTTGGTGGGATGCCACAATTGCTGCCGTCCTGGGTGCCATAGCTGGCCCACCAGCAGGGCGCCGGCATCGTGCACCCTCTGGGCAATCTCGCCAAAAGCCTCATCGTTACAGTCATCGAAACCGGTGACAACCGCACCGTGGGCGATGGCTTCCGGATCAACGGCGATAATCTCAGAAACAATCAGACCCGCGCCGCCCCTGGCGCGCTCGACGAGAAAATTGCCCCAACGTGCGGTGACCCGGTTGCCCTGGCCGAAATTCGTCAGGGTCGCAGGCAGCGCGACCCGGTTGCGGACTTGCCGCTGGCCGATCCGCAAGGGCGAGAACAGAGACGGATAGGCCGTCATGACAATGAAATCCTTCTCGATAGGGACTACGGTTAGGCTCATACCACATTGCGATGATAGGGACCCATAGAGATCGTCTCCGCGCGCCCTCGGGTAGGAGAGGAGGCGCAGGCGATGTGGGACATCGTCAGGCGTGCTCGACGCCATCCGAAAGCTCCCGAAATGCGTCTCTATGGGTTCCTATCATCGCAATGTGGTATTAGCTATTGCAAAGGCATCGTCACCTGTCCCGATTGTAAGGAGGCCTCCATGGCGTTTGATCTGATCCTGCGCAACGCCCGCATCGCCGGGGCCGCGCCCGAGGCTCCTCTGAACGATATCGGCATTCAGGGCGGGACCATCGCCGCGATCGAGCCCCAGCTGGCCGCCGATGGCCCAGAGCGGGATGTTGGCGGCCTTTTCGTCTCGCCCGGCTTGATAGAGACCCATATCCATCTGGATAAATCCCGCATAATGGACCGCTGCACCGCCGCGCCCGGCCGTGGCACGGACCATATGGCCCGCGTCGCCGCTGTAAAGCCGGGCTTCACCCAGGAAGATGTCTATGCCCGCGCCCAGGCCACCGTGGAGCAATGCCTGGTCAATGGCGCCAGCCATATGCGCACCCATGTGGAGCTTGACCCCAATGTGGGCCTGCGCGGGTTTGAGGCGTTGAAGCAGTTGGCCGCCGACTATCGCTGGGCCATCGATATTGAAATCTGCGTCTTCGCCCAGGAGGGTTGGACCAATGCGCCGGAGACCGACAGCAATATTGTCGCGGCGTTGCAGAACGGCGCCGCGGTGGTGGGCGGCGCGCCGGGCTATGACCCGGACCACGGCGGCCAGATCAGGCGGATTTTCGAACTGGCGCGGGAATTTGACATCGATGTGGATATCCATCTGGACGTGGGCCATACCATTGACGATATGGATATTCACCTGGTCTGCGACCTGACCGAGGAAATGGGCTGGGGCGGACGGGTCGCGGTGGGCCATGGCACCAAGTACGCCTGCCTGCCGCCCGCGCAGTTGCGCGAGCTGGGTACGCGCCTGGCCGATACCGGCGTGGCGGTGACTGTATTGCCGGCGACGGATCTGTTCGTCATGGGCCGGCACCTTGATCACAGCGTGATCCGCGGCGTGGCCGACGCCAATGCCCTGTTGGCCTGCGGGGTCAACTGTTCCCTGTCCACCAACAATGTGTTGAACCCGTTTACGCCGTTCGGCGACTGTTCCCTGGTGCGTATCGCCAACCTGTATGCCAATGTGGCGCAACGGGGCGGCGAAGATGAACTGGCGGATATATTCGAGATGTTGACCCACCGCTCGGCCCGGCTGTTGCGGCGAACCGAATATGGCATCACGCCCGGCAAACCGGCGGATCTGGTGGTCTGGAACGCCCAGAGCGGGGCCGAGGCGGTGGCGGCCATCGCCCGGCCGCTGTATGGCTTCAAACACGGCCGGCAGAGTTTTAGCCAGAGCCTGCCGGAACTGCATCGGCCCTAGAATCTAGCAGCGGGAACGAATGACGAGGACGACGGCATGACAATCGAGGTAATCGGCGCGGGGTTCGGTCGCACGGGAACGCTGTCCATGAAGGCCGCGTTGGAGCATCTGGGCCTGGGCCCGTGTTATCACATGCTCGAGGTCCGCAAAAATCCCGGCGCGGCGGACGCCTGGTATGATGCGGCGCAAGGGGGGCCAGCGGATTGGGACGCCATCCTGGCGGGCTATCAGTCCTGCGTCGATTGGCCGGCCTGCTATTTTTGGCGGCCCCTGGCCGCGCACTACCCGGACGCCAAGGTGATCCTGACCGTCCGGGACGAAGCCGCCTGGTGGGAGAGCATTGACAATACCATTCTGCGCAACATGCGCAGCACCGATCAGATAACCGATCCGGACCGCCTGCGCATGCGGCGCATGTCACGGCACCTGATCGTCGACCGGGTGTTTGGCGGCATCCTGGATGACCGCGAACATGCCCTCAACATATATCGGCGCAATATCAGGGAGGTCACGAAAGGCCTGCCCACGGGACGCCTGCTGGTCTTCGATGTGGCCCAGGGCTGGGGCCCCTTGTGTGAATTCCTCAGCCTCCCCATCCCCGAGATCTCTTTCCCGCGCACCAACAGTACCCAGGAATTCCACGAACGCGTCTCCGCTGCCGCCGGCGCCACGCAAAAACGCTAGTATCCAACCAGCCATCACACGGAAGGGCCATGGCCATGGAATTCGGTGTTCATTTCGTCAACTCCACTTATCCGGAACCCGACCGGGCCGTGGAATTCTGCCGCGCGGCCGAACACGTCGGCTTTGCCTTCGCGGTGACCATCGAACATGTGGTCTGGCCCACCAACTACACCTCCACCTATCCCTATTCGCCCAGCGGCAGGCTGCCCGGCGATCTCGCCATATCATTGCCCGATCCGCTGATCTGGATGACCCATGTGGCGGCACGGACGGAACGGCTGCGCTTTATGACCGGGGTTCTGATTTTGCCCCAGCGCAATCCCCTGGTGCTGGCGAAACAGCTCGCCACCATGGACTACCTTTCGGGCGGACGGATCGAATTGGGCATTGGCGTCGGCTGGCTGGAGGAAGAATTCGATGCCCTGGGCATACCCTTTGGCCGCCGGGGCAAACGCACGGACGAATATGTCGGGGCCATGCGCGCCCTGTGGGCCGCGGACGATGCCGGCTATGCCGGCGAATTCGTCAATTTCTCAGGCATCAGCTGCAATCCGAAACCAGTCCAGGACCCGCTGCCCATCGTCGTCGGCGGCCATAGCGAATTCGCCGCCCGGCGCGCCGGCCGCCTGGGCCAGGGCTATTTCCCCGCCACCGGCTGGGCCGGCGATATCAAGCCATTGCTGGCCATGGTCCGCGAGGAGGCCGAGAAATGCGGCCGCGACCCGGATCAGATCCAGATTACCACCGGCCTGGACCCCGACGATATGATCGGTTCCGCTCAGCGGATGGCGGAACTGGGCGCCACCAGGGTGGTGGTGCCGTCAGCCCAGTTCAGCCAGGACATGGCCGGCAGCCTGGAACGCTTCGCGGCCGAGGTCATCGCCCCCGTGCAGGAGCGCCTGGGGTCGTTGGCATAGCGTGAGCGGAAGATTTCTTTGGCATCAAGGCGCCGCCGGCGGCAACCGGGATTTCAACGGTTCAAAAGGCAGGACAGCCAAGGCACCGCGTCGAATGGACGTCCAGCCCAGACCAAGGGTCAGGACGACCCCACCCAGGATAAATGCTGTCAGTGCGATTTCATGGCCGCCGAAGTATGCGCTGTTTGAAACAAGCTGTGAAATTGCAACGGCGAAGTAACTCAACCCGGATACCAACAATGCACGCCTGTCGATCACCAGCGCGATTGCCGCTAGCACGCCCATGGTACCGAGCACGAAGCCGAGTTTCGGGGCACCCAGCGGATCGCCGAAAAGTATTGCATGCACCAGCATGGGCGCGGCGAACAAGTGAAGCCAGAAGGCGCATTCCGAAAAGCGGGTCACACGAAGGCGGTCTTTTATGTCGAACCACATCGCGCTGACGAAAATGGCTGATCCCCACAGTCCAATCAGTACCCGCACATGATCCCCAATCCATTGATTGCCCATCACGTTACTGACAATCAAAAATGACAAACCGACGATTGACCCCGCAAGAAGTAACAGAGCCGAGGGCAAACGATAGCGCCAGTAGAAAAATGCTGTACCGATAATTCCGCCGGCCAATGGCGCCCAACCGACAATCAACTTGGCGGCCTGAGGGGTTTGGGCGGCGTCTCGAAACACTGACGCCACCGAAATGGATGAAATTGCGCCGGCCAGGTAGGCCGACCAGAACGCAAACGCAATCGCGGCGACGAGACTGGACAAGGGAAGCCGGTATTTGCGCGTAATGAGTTCGGCTTGCGCCAATCCAAAAACACACAGCCCAAATGCGATTAATAGGGTCAAAACGGATCCACTATCGAAACGCGCGCCGTTGGAAAACGAGAATTCTCCGACAAACGGCAATGCGATGGCCGATATGCCAAAGGCGAAAATAGCAACGCCAATAGAGATAAAGACGTCGCGAAAGCCGCGCAACAAACGAAACGGTTCGTCCCGCGTGTCCTGGGAGAAATCGATATATGCGCTATCGATCCCCGCGCTGCGCAGCGAAAGGTCGCGCAACCGAACAGCCTGATCGCGCGAGACTATACCCTCGGCAACCGCAATATCGAGATCAAGGTGGTTTACGATCAATCTAGTCATCCAACCTGTTGTGGATGCGGCAACCAAGCGCGTATGAAATCCATGATAAAAGAAACGCGATCATCAGCCCTGGGCGTCTACCACGGCCAGAGCCGAGATGTTGACGATGCCGCGCGAGGTGACGGCGGTGGTCACAATATGGGCCGGCCTGGCCGCGCCCAGCAAAATGGGCCCGATGGAGACCGCACCGGTCAGGGTTTTGACCACGTTGTAAGTGATATTGGCCGCATCCAGCGTCGGCATGACCAGTAGATTGGCGCTGCCTTCAATGGCCGCGTCGGGGAAAAGGCGCTCGCGGACGGCGGTGTCCAGGGCCGCATCGCCTTGCATTTCCCCATCTACCGCCAAATCCGGCGCCGCCTGTTTGATCAGGGCCAGGGCCTTGCGCATCTTGTTGGACGAGGTGCTTTTGGCGGCGCCATAGTTGGAATGGGACAGCAAGGCCACTATGGGCGCATTGCCAAAGCGGCGCACCTGATCGGCGGCCAGCAGGGTCATGCCGGCGATTTCCCGGGGTGAAGGGTTGGCGCCGGCCTGAGTATCGCACAGGAATACTGTCTGGCCCTGGGGCATGATCAAGACGCTGAGGCTGGCCAGCTTGTCGACCCCGTGGCGGCGGCCGATCACCCGCTCCACATCGCCCAGATGATCCAGGTATTGCCCCGCCGCACCACAGATCATGGCATCGGCCTCGCCAGCCGCCACCATCAGCGCGGCGATGATCGTGGCGTTCTTGCGGGCCATGACCTGGGCCTGTTCCGGCGAGATGTCCTGGTCCCGCATTTTTTCCTGATAGAGCGGCCAAAGGGTGGCGAACTGGCCATAGGCCTCGGGATCGAGCAGATCCATGTCCCGGCCGGCCTCCAGGCGCAGTCCAAGTTCTGTGATCAATTCGCCGATCACACCGGGGCGGCCGATCAAAATTGGCCGGCAGACCTTGTCATCAACCAGCACCTGGGCGGCGCGCAGCACCCGTTTGTCCTCGCCCTCGGCATAAACCACCCGCTTGACCGACCCCGCCGCCAGCCTGGCCTGTTCGAACACCGGCTTCATGGTCATGCCGGATTTATAGACAAAGCGTTCCAGGGTTTCCCGATAGGCGTCGAAGTCGGCGATTGGCCGTTTGGCGATGCCACTGTCCATTGCCGCCCTGGCCACCGCCGGCGCGATCTGCAATATCAGGCGGGGATCGAACGGCTTTGGGATCAGGTAATCGCGGCCAAAAGCCAGGGTTTCGCCCCGATAGGCCTGGGCCACCACTTCCGAGGATTCCGCCATAGCCAGATCGGCGATGGCGTAAACCGTCGCCCGCTTCATTTCTTCGTTGATTCCGGTCGCGCCACAATCCAGGGCGCCGCGGAACAGATAGGGAAAGCACAGCACGTTGTTGACCTGGTTGGGATAGTCGGACCGGCCCGTCGCCATCACAACGTCGTCACGGGCGGCATGGGCGACCTCGGGCAAAATCTCCGGGTTGGGATTGGCCAGGGCCAGGATCATCGGCCGGTCGGCCATGGCTTTGACCATGTCCCCATCCAGGACGTTGGGCCCGGACATGCCCAGGAACACGTCCGCGCCCTTGATGGCATCCGCCAGGGTCCGATCCGCTGTGTCCTTTTCATAGACCTTTTTCGAGGCATCGGTGCGGCCCTCCCGGCCCACATGAACCACGCCCTTGCGATCGGTGATGAAGATATTTTCGACCGGCATGCCCAGGCTGACCAATAGATTGAGCGAGGCGATGGCCGCCGCCCCCGCGCCCGACGTCACCACCTTGACCGACTGCAGATCCTTGCCGACATGGCGCAGACCGTTGACCAGGGCGGCGCAGACGCAGATGGCGGTGCCGTGCTGATCATCATGAAAGACCGGGATTTTCATGCGCGCTTTCAGACCGTCCTCGATCCGGAAGCATTCGGGCGCCTTGATGTCCTCCAGATTTATGCCGCCAAAGGTCGGCTCCAAAGCCTGGACAATTTCGATGAACTTCTCCGGGTCGGTCTCGTCGATCTCGATATCGAAAACATTGATGCCGGCAAATTTCTTGAACAGGACGCCTTTGCCCTCCATCACCGGTTTGGAAGCCAGCGCGCCAATAGCGCCCAGGCCCAGCACGGCGGTGCCGTTTGTGATGACGCCGACCAGGTTGCCCCGCGCGGTGACCGACGCCGCGGCGTCGGGATCTTCCACGATCAACTCACACGGCGCGGCGACGCCGGGCGAATAGGCCAGGGCAAGGTCACGCTGATTGGCGAGTGGTTTTGTCGGCGTTACTTCAATTTTACCCGGCACGGGCCAGCGGTGAAAGTGAATGGCGTCCCGCTTTAGATCTTCGGCTTTTTGATTTTGATGTTGATCCTGCGTCATATCGCTTCCCCGTCAGGTTCCGGGCGGAGCGGTCCGGCCCGAATCAGCCTACATAGGGCACTCTCCAGACGCGGAATTCAACCGGCGCATGAAGTTGCCGCAACAATCCGGCGGCGGTCATGGGGGCCCTCTTCGTCATGCATCCAACAAGACTGCGCCGTCGCCACGCCGGGCCCGGGGAATTTTGTTGCGTTCAGCCGCCAGTTCTTCCGCCGACCAACCCAGGTTGCCGTGGCAGCCAATGCCATAACGCACCACGGCCGGGTCAGAGAATTGCCGGAACCCAGGCACATTCAACCAGATCCGCATCAGCAACCGCATGCGGTCCTCTTGCCGTTCCAGCGCATGGGCATCACGGCCATGCAAAACGGTATAGTTGTTGCAGAACTGAATATCGCCTTGGCCAAAAGCAAAGGCCAGCCGCGTCTCCACCGCGATCTCGTCGATCAAATCCAGAATAGCTATATCCTCGTCGGACATTGGCTCGTCCTTGCGACTATTGGCAGAGACCATCCAGGTGCGGTTGTAGCGGCAGGATACGGCGCCGTTGAGTTCGCTGAACAGCGGCACCCGGTAGCCGGATGTGGGATTTTCGCCCAACCCATGCTCGTCCATCCGGTCCCATTCAAAACCTTCCCGCAGGCGCGGTAAAATTTCGGGCCGGCGCCTGAGGATTTCATTGTAGATGGTCGTCGAACTCGCCACGTGGCTTAACGGATTGTCATCGGCCTGACGTACACACAACAGCGAGACGATATCCATCAAATCCACATGCAGCGGCGTGAGCCTGGGAAAACCAACACCGCGCTTGCCCTGGTTCGGTTTCAGGGCGCCGGCAGTGACATAATGGATAAGCCCCGCGTCGCTGTTCTGGGTCATGGCGATGCCGATGTGGCGGCACAAACCATAGTACATCAACTCCAGTTCCATATTGTCATGGTCTTCAACCGGGAAGCCGCGCAGCAGGGCAAATCCATGGCCGCTCTGCAGATCCGCCGCGATAGACGCCAGCATTCCTGACAGATCCGGCAGGGGAAAATCCGCCGCCGAGATCGCCGCCAGTTGCAAACCGCTTTTCTTAACCGCAGTGAGCGCACTTTCAAGTTCGTCGATGTGGCGGTCTTCGAGGATATATTCCCAAGACCGGTCGGTCTCCATTTCCGATCCGCGCCAGGCGCTGGCGTCCGTTACGGGCTGCATTGATAGTTCTCTCATGGTCCATCTCGCTTTTCGTTGACTTATACCGGGCGGCTGCCTTGCAGC
Organism: Alphaproteobacteria bacterium; assembly: GCA_021776235.1. Taxonomy (GTDB): domain Bacteria; phylum Pseudomonadota; class Alphaproteobacteria. The sequence goes on from JAJFGG010000011.1 coordinate 40,745, forward strand.
AGAATGCGTTGATGCAGGCGCCGTTGACCGACGGGAAAATCCATGTTGACCGCATGCACCAGACAGCGGTTATCCCAGATCAGCAGATCTCCGACCCGCCATTCATGGTCATAGCGATAGCACGGTTGCGTCATACAGCCGGCAATCCATTCCAGTATGGCTTCGCTGTCGGCGGGCGCGACATCCATGACCCGGTCGGTCCGGTTGGCATTGAAATAAAACGCCTTCCTGCCCGTATCCTCGTGGGTGCGAACCAGAGGGTGAACGACTTCCGGCGTCTCATCCAATTCGCTCTGGGTTCGCGTTTTGGGCCGCACCGGGGCCCGTGGCGTGTCGTAGCGGTGGGCGGCGCGCAAACCGTCGACACGCTGCTTTTCCGCGGTGTCGAGGTCTTCATAGGCTCGCTGGGTATTGCAGAAACTGGTTTGGCCCCCGCTGTCGGGAATTTCGATGGATTGCAGCAGGGTCGCCTTGGCCGGAACCTCGAAATAGGAATCATCCGTATGCCAGCCGGTCAACCGCATCTGCCGCAAATCCTGTGGCTTATCCTCGGGCCTGGCGTAGGTACTATCCAAGATAGAGACCTCCTGCGTTTCCGCATCGCGTTGACTGCGCAGCAGCTGCGCCTGCGGTTCGCCGAATTGGCGGGCCACGTTGGCGAAGTCCGCCGGGCGCAACGGCGCACCGCGGAAACACAAAAGATGATGTTCGAGAAACGCATCCTGCACCGCCGCGTCGTCGTCTGCCGCCAACGGCTGCGAAAGATCCAGGCCAATGACTTCCGCGCCCAGAGCGTCGGACAAGGGCTTAATCTGTACGGCCATGACAGCGTCCTTTTCGATGGCTTGTGGCACGGATGTGCGATTATAGGGGGCTTGGATCAATGATGAAATACCCCTGCCCCGCGAACTATGTGCCCGACTAGGCAATCCATACCGCTTCTGTTAGGGCGAAATATCGTGAAAGGCTGATCCTATACTGCTATCGGCGGCCAGACCGCTACTCATTCGAGGCTATTGTCCCGAAACAAATTCCCATTGACCCGATCAGGACCATGTTCGCGGAGGAGGACAAAGGCGCGGCAATCAGAACCGGCCTGGTATGCGGTCCTTATACCAACCCGCGTTGATAGGGACCCATAGAGACGCTTTGCGGGGGCTTTCGGTTGGCGTCGCGCACGCCTAACGATACCCGGTATCGCTGCGTTCAAAGTCAGAAGATTAGTCTGACGGGCAATATCGTCGATCAAGCTTACCACTTGACCAATTTTCCCACCGCTCCGGCAGTCGACGCGCCATCAAGCACAAACGGCATCGGCGACAGCGCCAAGGGAATCATGACGGTTCCCAGAAGTGTTGCTTTTCTTTGCCCCTTGGCACTTCGCCAAGTTCTCATTAAAAGTGCAGATTAGGCAATAAAAGGCCCAGATAAAACGGAAACAATGAACTTCCAGCACTCAAACAATCCACGTCTTGGATTAAAACTGCTCTGAACATTGATGAAACAATAGATATGTTTGGTCAAAGCCTTGCCAGAAACTAAAAACATTTATGTCAATGACATAAACTTTTTGTTACTGGCAAAAGCCGCTCATTATCCAAGCCAGAACAAAATAACGGTCCTAACAGTGCGATCCGTGCTCATTTACCTAATCTTTATTGACAGGTGATCTTTAACGACATCTGCTCAAAATATGCTGCGGATCGAACATCAATGGCGCCAGGGTGATCAAACGTCATCACAGCCACATCTCCCGGCTTTTGAATGCCAAGGCTGAATACCTGCCCAGGGCTAAGAGAATAGATGGCGTGTTTAGCGCTATCGGAATTCTGGAAGCGTACGGTGTCGCCACGTTTGATGTGGAGGGAATCGCGGCTGAATTTGAGGCCCTCGATCGTTATCGTGTGGACGGCAGCGGATGCGCCCTGGAATGGGGCAACAGAGAGCGCCAGTACGCCTGCACACAGGATGGATTTAAGACAATTAGGCAATAACATGTTGGAGCTCCTTAAGATTGGAAATTTTTACTAAGTTAACATCGTCGCTGACGGTTTACTCAGATGTCGCCTATTTCCACTAATTCCAAGAGTAGTCCGTAGGTGTGAATTTTGTGTTACGACACATGGAGCGGTGATTTATTCTGGAGATTGGTCAGAATACTCAAACACAGCGGTGCGAGCAGGCGATGCGAAGCGCCCAATGAGACTTGCGCGCGGGCTCACTGAACCGGCCGGGTTCGTGACCCCGAAGCCGGACGTGCTCTGAGGTCTCTCGCTATTTAATCGCGCCGGCGCGTAGGTCGCCAGGGCGCCGACCGAGGTCGGAATCACTGTGACGATGGTGCAGTCGTCGGCCAGATGGCCCGTATATGGGCTTTGGCGGGCAATTGAGAGATGGTCGAGTACGGTGGACCGTTGGCGAGGCGCGCGCGATGACCGGGCGGCCAGTGATGCCGCCGTTTTCCGCGCCCGGAGCAAGCGAAGCCAAGCGCCGAGGCCGGCGGGAACGGTCGCCGATGCTTTGGGTCTGGTCGTCGCTACGTTGCCAAAAACTTCGAGATTGCGTGGTGGACGGACCAAACGATACACTGACGACCTCGCCATGCAAGCGATCTCTGGGAAGGGAGTTGTTGAAGGTGAACGTACCTTTGACGGGGCCGGAGGCGGCGGAAGCAGTTAAGCAGTGCTCGTACGCGCTGGCCTCGCGGCCGGATTTTCCAGAGGCCGCGCGGCTGCTCGCCAGCCTGTTGCAGCGCTACGCGTTCAACGTCGAGACCGACCTTTCGCCGCGCGGCCTGCAAGCTGCGTTCGCGTTCAAGAATATCGACAGGCAGGCGTTGTGCAATGGTGCACTTGCCTTTCTGAAATGCCGGCCGCCGCGGGCCGATGTGCTGGCACGCGGCCGGGCCGACGGTTGGGACGCAGCGGCGGCACTGCTAACCCGCAAGGGCGCACGGCTTTTGCGCGACAGATTGTTCAGGTCCGCCCTGATCCATGGCGTTGTCGCCGACATCGAGATCGAGTTCCTGCTGACCGCGCTGCGGCGACGCCTGCTGCTGTCGCCGATGCTGCTCGCGGCGCGGCCGGTCTATGAATTCGCGTGCGTGCTGATCCGGCAATGCCTGAACAACGGGTATGTCTTCTTCGCCGATGAAGAGGAAAGGCTCCGTCTAGGCGAACTGAATGTGGATATTGACGCGATGCTCGAAGGTGACGCGGCGGCGGGCGGCGACTTCCTGCTGCTGTCACTGTACCGCCCGTTTCATGAAACACTCGGTCAAGAGGCGCGCACCGCCGACCAGGTGTCGCCCCAGGCCCTGCGCGCCGTGCTGCGCGATGAATTGGCGGCCCGCCGGATGGAGGCTGCGTATGCGGACAGCCTGCCCCGATTGACAGCAATTACCGACGAAATCTCTCGTCAGGTCGCCGACCAATATACCCACGACCCATATCCCCGTTGGCTCAGCCTGCAGGCACCGCAACCGGGAGGAGCCAAGGATCACATGCGCGGCCATTTCTCCGCCGATGCGCTCGCCGCCATCGATGGCCCGTGCGATGTTCTGATCGCCGGCGCCGGAACCGGCCGTCAGGCGGTACATTCAGCCATTGGCTATGGTGCCGCGGCGCGGGTGCTGGCGATCGACCTGAGTGCGCCGAGCCTCGCCTACGGTGCGCTTATGGCCGAAGCGCTGGAAGTGGCGAACCTGCGCTTTGCGATCGGCGATATCCTGCGCCTCTACGAGACCGGCGACCACTTCGATGTGATCGAATGCGTCGGTGTTCTGCATCACATGGTTGATCCCTTTGAGGGCTGGCGCGCGCTGCTCGATCGACTCCGCCCCGGCGGGCTGATGCTGATCGGACTATACAGCGCTTTGTCGCGCCGGGTCATTCAGGCGCTGTCCGAAGACCCGGATTGGCCGGGTTCGAAGGCAGACGATGACGCACTGCGCGCCTACCGGCAAAAGCTGATGGACCGCGCATCCGGCGATGATGCTTTCGCGCTGACGGGTTCAGTCGATTTTTTCACCAAGAGCGGCTTCCGCGATCTCGCCCTGCATGTCAGCGAGCGGCCATGCACGATCCCTGAAATTCGCGACTTCATGGCCGCCCGGGGGCTCGAATTTCACGGCTTCAGCCTGCCGGACGAAACCTTGCGGGCCTATGCGGATGCCTTCCCCGGTGACGAGGCACCCGGCACGCTCGATCACTGGTGGGCGTTCGAACAGGAAAACCCGCAAACCTTCAACAGTATGTACCTGTTCTGGTGCCGTAAGTGAGTGATATCGGCTGTATGGGGCGCTTATAGGACAACATCGGTTTTCGGGTCGATCAGATGCATATGCGCCATGTCTATGGTGAATTCCATCGGCTGGCCGACCTGGCTGACCGCCCGCGGCCGCGATCGGGTGGTAATTTCAGTCTCGCCGATATTGATAAACACCATGGTATCTATACCCATGGGTTCGAGGACGACAACATCGGACGTGAAATTGTGATGTGTCGGATCGGTATGTGGCCGTTTGTCGGTGATATGTTCGGGTCGTATGCCGAACAGCATCTCCCTTCCGACACCGGGGCCGCAACGGTCCAGGCGGTCCGCCGGCACGGGAAACGACAGATTATCCGCCAGTTGGATTGACAAGCCGCCGTTCGCAGCCTCGACTTGGCACGGTATGAAGTTCATCGAAGGAGAGCCAATGAAGGAAGCCACGAACAAGGTTTGGGGGTCGTCGTACATTTCCTCCGGTGTGCCGACCTGCTCGATGACGCCTTCGTTCATCACGACGATCCGGTCGGCCAGGGTCATTGCCTCGACCTGGTCGTGGGTGACGTAGACCACCGTGGTTTTCACCCGCTGATGGATCTTTTTGATTTCGGTACGCATCTGCACTCGCAGCTTGGCGTCCAGGTTGCTCAAGGGTTCATCGAATAGGAAGACCTGGGGGTCGCGGACGATGGCGCGGCCCATGGCGACGCGCTGGCGCTGGCCGCCGGAAAGCTGCTTCGGCCGACGCTCCAACAGCTCGCCAATGTTCAAGATATCCGCCGCCATATTGACCCTGCGGTCAATTTCTTCCTTTGGCGTCTTGCGAAGCCTCAAGCCAAAGGACATGTTCTGAAAGACGCTCATATGTGGATAAAGGGCGTAATTCTGGAACACCATGGCGATGTCGCGGTCCTTGGGCGCGACCTCGTTGACGATGCGATCGCCGACGGAGATATCGCCAGCGGTGATATCTTCCAGTCCCGCGATCATGCGTAACGTCGTGGTCTTGCCACAGCCCGACGGGCCGACCAGGGCGATAAATTCGTTATGTTCGATATCCAGATTGATGCCGCGCACGGCCGGAACTTCGTCGTAGTACTTCCAGAGATCTCTCAGTTGAATTTCCGCCATTACCTGCTCTTCTTTCCTTCGTCTTTGATGCTATTGCGCCAGCCGTCGACCGCGCAGTTACCTGATTGCCTGCCCGATTGCTTACTTGATCGCACCCGCCGTCAGGCCAGAGGTGAAGTAGTCCATGAAGAAGCCATAAATCATGATGATCGGCAGCGCGCCAATGAAGCAGGCCGCCATCAATGAACCCCAATAGTAAATGTCACCCCGGATCAACTCGGTTATGACGCCGACGGAGATGGTCTTCGCGGCCTCGTCCTGAATAAACACCAGGGAATAAAGCAGCTCGTTCCAACTGAGCGTGATGGAAAACAGAATCGCGCACATGATGCCAGGGACCGCCATAGGCAAGACGACCCGGAACAGCGCACCAAGGCGCGAGCAGCCGTCCAGATAGGCGCATTCCTCCACCTCCACCGGGATAGTTTTGAAATAACCCATCAATAGCCAGGTCACGAATGGGATCAGGAACGTCGGATAGGTCAGGATAAGCGACCAATAGGTATCCCGAATGGGGACATAGTCGTCGATGGTGTTGATGACATCGATCAATGGAATAAACAGCAACGTCTGCGGTATTAGATAGGTAATGAAGACGGCAACGCCGAACAACTCAACGCCGCGAAAACGCAAGCGCGCCAGGGCATAGGCGGCGAGTGTCCCGATCGAGACCGAGATTATGGTAACCGCCACCGTGACGATCAGAGTGTTGACAAACCAGTGCTGGAAAAAGCTGGTGTTGGTGGCCAGATAGACATAATGCTCGGTGGCGATGCCGGTCGCCCAGAACGGCGAGTTGCCCAGATTGTTTATCTCCTGATCCGTCTTAATCGAGGTGATGAACATGATGTAGAAGGGAAACAGCGCGAAGAACACATAAGGCAACAACGCGACATAGTTCAATGCCGCTTTGCGCCGCCGCCAGATCGGCACCTTGTTGATGCCCACCTCCCGGCCACCGCTGCCGGTTAACGTTGTAGTACTAGAGCTCATGCGAAGTATCCCTTCTCACCATCCGGAGCAAAAAGACCACGATCAATACCAAAATCGGGAACAGGAACAGCGCGACCGCTGCCCCCAGCGCGATTTCGTGATTCAAAATGCCGTAGGTGAAGGAGTAGGTAGAGAACAGGTGCGTCGAGTTCATCGGACCGCCCCTGGTCAACACATAAATGATGTTGAATTCGCCCAGCGTAAAGATGGTCGAGAACAGGATGATGATGGCCAGCACCGGCCGCAGCAACGGCAGAGTTATGGAGCGGAACTTCCGCCAGGTCGAGGCCCCGTCGATTTCCGCAGCATCGTAAAGATGCTCCGGGATGGACATCAGTCCGGCCAGGATGGTGATAATGAAAAACGGAATACCGCGCCAGATATTGACGAAGATCACCGAGGCCATGGCCAAGGTCGGCTCACCAAGGAAATTATAGGGACCGAAGCCCATCACACTGAACGGCCACATGTTCTCCAGGATCCAGTTGATGTGGCTATAGGTCGGGTCCAGGATCAGCCACCAACCCAGCGTGGAAAGCGCTGTCGGCGCAACGAATGGCAATAGTACCGAGCCGCGGAAGAAACGCTTCAGCTTCAAAATGCGTTGCAACAGCAACGCACAACTGAGACCCAGCACCACCTTGAACAGGACCGACCAAAAGGCGAACAGCAAGGTGTTCCAGATTGTCTCTATGAAAATATCGTCTTCGGTCAGGATATAAATAAAGTTTTCCAGACCAACATACGATGCCGGCTCGCCGACAAAAGCGTCGGAGACACTGAACCAGATTGCCAGACAGAAGGGATAAACCACCAGCGAGATCATGACGATGGTCGCGGGCAGCAAGAAACCATAGCCGTCGATGTCGGGGCCGAGGCGTTTCTTCACCCGTGAACGAACAGAGCTGGGCGACGACGACGCCGCCGCCCGCTCCACATTCGGTACGCTTACCATAGCTCGTCAATCATCCGAGAATGATCAACGAGCCAAGTTACTTCCTTGGCATTCATCACGCCGGCTACCCCTCCCGTTTGGCGGCCCGCTTGTAGATCCGCTTCATTTGCGTTTCCAACTTCTTGACCGCATCTTCAGCTGAGGCCTTGCCGACCGCCACGGACGCCGCCGCATCAGGCAGCAGATACTGATCGGTGACCGTCGCCATGGCCGCGGTTGGCACGCCAGGCCAGCCAATAGCATGGGTGTACCAGCCGATAAACGGCGCAAAATAGTACTTGGAATTGGATGCATAAAGCGGATGCAACGCGTTTCCGGCAAGCACCGGCTGGTTGTAGCCTTTACTGGCCGTTAAATGCTTTTCAGCATTCTCTTTCGAGAAATGGAAGGCAAGAAACTCCTTGGCCAATTCCTTTTCCTTGGCAAATTTCCAGACCCCGGCGTTGTTGAAAGACGCGGCCATGTGACGGCCCGCCGGTCCCTTGGGCGGCATGATGTGATTGATCGAGTGATGCACCAGCAGGTCCTTGTTATCCGGGTCCACCGTCTTAGCCTTGACCGCAGAACGGTAGGCAGAGATCGGATTGAGGATCATGCTGCATTTGCCGGAGTTCAGACACACATTGTTGTTGCGGTCGTCCCAGGCCAACACTTCACTGGTCATAGCGTCTTTATAAAGCGCCGCGATGAACTTGAAGGCTTCCACCGTCTCTTTTGAGTTGACGGCGACGGTCTTGCTGTCTTCATCCACCAGCTTGGCGCCATAGGACCACAGGATACCACGCAGAATCATGTTCGAATCGACCGAGTGGGCAAGCTGGATGCCGACCGGATGGCCTTTTTTCTTCAGCTTGCTGCCGATCCGATGCACATCGTCCCAGGTATCGGGCAGGTTCTCGCCAATTCCGGCGATCAGATCCGTGCGCAACGCCAAAGGGAACGAAATAAAGTACCATGGGATGGCTTTAACATGGCCATCAGGACCTACGCCTACACCCTTGGTGGTAAAGCCGCCGCCGGCCTTGCCGATTTTCTCATAAAGGCCGTCGAGGTTCTCCAGATGTTTGGCATAGAGATGCGGGTTGGAGTTGCCTACGGCAACCAGATCATGCCCCTTTTGCCCCTGCACCTCACCCGCTAGGACCGCCGGCAACTGCAAATGGGCGACACGGTCCAGACGCGTCTTGACACCAGCGGCCTTGCCGAATTCCGCCAGCTGCCGCTCCAATTCCACATCCGAAGCCGGCACGAAATGCGAGTTCGTGAGCATTTTCAGCTCGCGTGTCTGCGCCGTCGCCGGTGCGATGCCCGTCGCCAGTATGCCCGCCAGACCGCCGGTCACAAGGCCCGTGTCCTGAAGGAATTTTCGCCGGCTGGATGATTTCTTGGCTTTGTTTAGTTGATCATGTTGCTTAGACATACTTGACCTCCCTCTTTGCTCTCTGTTTTTAAAGACATTGGTGATTGTCGTCTTAGTCGTCAGCTCCCCGTATTTACTGCCTGCCAATAGTCGGCATTCAGGTTCCAAAGGTGCGCGTCATGCGCCGATTCTACACAGCGGCGAAGACTCGGATAAATTTGCAATTTGAGATCCAGATTGCAGCCCGCCACGACACCGCGGGCGAGGCCCTGAGCCTCCTTGGACATGGCCGCCATTGCTGGTCCGGCGATAGCGTCTTGCACCACCTGTTCGCGCACCAGGGTCTCTTCGCCAAGATCCACCGGCAGTGAGTTTCCCAAAGCGGCTAACCAACGCACCGTCGCGCCACGGCCCGCGGCCTCATCGATAATGCTGCGGCCGGCCTGGCGCAGAGGTCCCGTGGCGAGGGCAATTTCGGCCTCGCTCAGGGGATTTTCGTCGCCTGCCTCGGGCACCGGCAAAAGTGTGACCTGTTCACCCACGACGACGCTGACCTGGCTCAGACCCAGTTCTGCAAGATGGCTTTTAGCAATGGAAATACGCACCGCGACCTGCATGCGAAGCGTCGTCATTTCAAGTACCCGCGCCGGATCCAGATTTACCTCCACGCCCCGCCGGTCCCTGCCCGTAACACGAATGCCATCGGCGCTGGCAAGTCGGTACGCCGTCCCGGCAGCCGGTGTAGGGCGTTCGTTCAACAGACAATAACTGCTGAAAGTCGCAGCGCATTGCTCGCCGCGGCAGGCTAGTTGGACCTCGCCCTGGGTTGACATCAACGCCAGGGGTTGAGTCGCGGCACCTGCTCCCGAAACGATGGAAAAAGCCCCCACGATACTAACGACAACACTCACTAAGACGAACTTCATAGGCATGGCCTTGCTCCCGTCTGTATGAGAGACCGGCTCCCCATCACCCGAGCCAAATTAGCCGATCTATCTTTGTCATCACAAAGTTGACAGAAAAATGGTTGCATGAATTCGGGGCAACGGTCAATCGTCAGATTAACCTTTTTGCCCCGAACAGAACGCCCATGGCCCTGTGGTGGAGCCGCGACCCGGAAAAATACCGGCGATTATGGGGCAGGAAGCACCAGATGAACTCAACTCACGTTCAAGAACATAGCCTTGTAACGTTCGCGCCGGCTACGCCTTTTTGTTGAACCGGCGATAAATGCGCTTCACTTGTTTTTCCAGCTTGGCCGCCGCTTCCTCGGGCGAGTGTTTGCCGGTGGCGCAGGCCGCCATGGCGTCGGGCAGCAGGAACTGATCCGAGACCATCTGTGCCGCTGCGGTCGGAATGCCGGGATAGCCAATGGCATGGGTGTACCAGCCAATATACTGCGCGAAGTAGTATTTTGAATTAGACGCATAGAGCGGATTCATCGCGAAGTTTTTCAACACCGGCTGGTTGAAGCCACCGCTCGACCGCAAATGCTTGTCCACGCTGTCCCGGGTAAAGTGGAAGTCCAGGAATTCCTTGGCCAGTTCCTTTTGCTTTGCGAACTTCCAAACGCCGATGCCGGCGAAGGAAGCGGACATGTGGCGTCCTGCGGGCCCCTCCGGCGGCAGGATGTGGGTGATCGTCTGATGGATCTGCCTGTCGGAGCCCGGTATCAGGGCCTTGCTTCTTACGGCGGCGCGATAGGCGCTGATCGGGTTCAGGATCATGCTGCATTTGCCCGAGACCAGGCAAACGTTGTTGCTACGATCATCCCAGGCCAGAACCTCTTCGTCCATGGCGTCGTTGTAAAGCGTTTTGGCGAACTTGAAGGCCGCAACCGTTGCCTTGGAATTGATGGCAACCGTCTTGCCATCGGCTTCCACCATCTTGCCGCCAAAGGACCACAACAGACCACTGAGAATGTTGCTGCTGTCGCTGGCGTGGGAAAGCTGGATACCGAGCGGATAGCCTCGCTTTTTCAATTTACTGCCAATGCGATACACATCGTCCCAGGTATCGGGCAGGTTTTCGCCAATGCCCGAGATCAGGTCGGTCCGCACCGCAAGGGGGAATGATATGAAATACCAGGGTAGAGACTTCTGCGCTTTGCCGTCACGGCCTTTGCCAAACAGGGGCGAGGTCCAGCCGCCGGCGCGCGCGCCGATCTTGTCGTAGAGATCGTTCAAATTCTCCAGATGCCTGGAATAAAGATGCGGCATTGAATTGGAGGCAACGACCAGATCGTGGCCCTTTTGGCCCCGCACTTCGCCCGCCAACAACGCCGGCAACTGCAGGTGCGCCACCCGGTCCATACGGACCTTGACGCCCGCCGCCTTGCCGAACTCTTCGAACTGGACCTTCAACTCCTCGTCCGAGGAGGGCACGAAATGGGCCCAGGTGAGCATCTTGAGCTCACGCGGCTGGGCAACCGCCGGGGCGACGCCAGACGCCATGATACCCGCCAGGCCGCCAGTGGCGCGGGCACTATTGCGCAGAAACTTGCGCCGGCTCGATTTAGCATTGGTTTTGGAACCCTCAATCAGGTCGAATTCCTTGTACATTCACTTTTGCCCACTCTATCTCATGCTATTGCAAAAAGCAGTCCCCAGTTGGCATGATCAAGCAAAGCCGCATGCTTCCAAACCTGATGGGCAGGCCTTCCCAGCGGACTTCGCCACCGGTCCGGCCCGCATTCAGTTCCCCGTCCGTGTGAGAGACAAGAGGCCGAGACAGGTCTTATACCGACGACCATCGGTATAAGGCATCCACCCGGACGAGCGCCCCGACCACGCCATGGCCGATGTCCTGCGTGCGCCTCTCATTGGGCTGGATCATACCCAGCGCATCAAATTGGCGCTTGCGATCCGCTTTCGTTATACCCGCCACCGCGATAGCCGCTGGATAGACCGGCATAGCCACCTGATAGAAGAAGAAGACCGGATCTGGTCACGCCGGATTGGTCAGGCCCTGCGTCTTGCCCATACCCTTTCGGGTGGTGTTACAGGGTTATTGGCGCAATATTGATTGCAGCTGAATGGGCCCGGCATCACTCTGTACTGTAAACCGGGAACCAGACATCTGATTTGTGAAGCGGCCGGCAAACGCCTTACCGCCATGGCGCGAAGCTTTGAGCAGCAGGCCCGCATCGTCTCTGAATGATCTACATACTCTAATGCTTGGGTGAAAGAGTCGGCTTATGTAGAGCCAAGCAACACCCGCACAGCCGTATCCCAGGAGGCCGCGACATTTTCCTGCCCGACATGACGGCAGATTGGAAGATTATGGAAATATTTTTTACTGAATAGAGTGGTTAATGTGACATAAGTGATTGGTTCAATTGCTCTGTTTATCGAGGCCCTAGGCGCATTTAGACTAAACACTCGATAGGGCGACAGATGCATACAACAAGAAATTCACAAAAAATTAAATGAATACCAGTAAAAATGCGGTGAGCAAAAATATCAATGTTCCAAGTATAGCTGTATCTCTTTTCTGCTATTGCCGTTGCTCCACCGGAGATCGAACATGAACTTGCGTGCGAAACTGATTGCCGGTAGTGCGGCTGTCATTCTGTTCACGGCTTTTCAGGGCATGATTGCCATCAACCGTATCGACCAGACGGGGCGGCTGGTTAGTGAGTTATATAATGGTCCGTTAATGGCGATCAATTTCGCCCGCTCCGCCAAGGCCAGCTTTCTGCTGCTCGACCGTGAGATGACGGTGGCCGCCGGCAAACCGGCCCTGTTGGCCTCGGAAGACTTTGTCGAGGCATTGACCGATCTGTATGAAAGTTTTCGCGGGGACCTCGAGGTGGTGCTGGAGCGGAGCGAGGATGACCGCCTCGTCAACGACCTGAACGCTGCTGGTGCCATGGCCGACCGATGGTGGAGTCTGAGCGAACAGGCGATTGCCTCGTCCGAGGGGGGTGAGGCCATGATCCCAATCGACGAATTGCGCGAAGTGGCGGTATCAACGGACGGCCAATTGGACCTGATTATCGAATTTGCCATCGAAAACGGTTTCGATTTCGACCTCTCCGCCGAGCAGGCGGTCGCCGAAACGCGGCGTTTTACCATTTTGGTCATAATGGGCACGGTGGTTATCGGTTTTCTCATCGCTATGGTTCAGGGCCGGATGATCAGCCAGCCCGTAACCCGGATGACCCGCCGCATGGTGGCAATGGCCGCCGGCGACTACGCTGTCGAGATTGAAGATCTCACCCGGCGCGACGAGATTGGCGAAATGGCCCGGGCGCTGGCGGTGTTCAAGGAAAATGCCCTGGATAAGGAACGCCTGGAGGCCGAGCAGGCCGAAGGTGAGCGTCGGGCCGAAGAGCAGAAGAAGACCATGATGGCTAAACTAGCGGACACGTTCGGGGCGACCATCGGCGGGGTCGTCAATACGGTCTCGGCCTCTGCAGTCGAGATGGGCGACACCGCCGTCAGCATGGCCGGCAACATGGACAAAAGCGGCAGCCGCTCTTTGGAGGTGGCCGAGGCCGCCAATCGTTCCCAAGGCAATGTCGCGACCGTTGCTTCCGCGACGGAAGAGCTGGCGAATTCGATCGATGAAATCGGCAGCCAGGTCGAGCGCTCGGCGACAAGAGCCGGCGCCGCAGTCGAGGAAGCCGACCGCTCGAACGAAACGATCAATGGTCTGGCCGGGGCGGTCGACAAGATCGGCGACGTTGTCGCGCTGATCAACGGCATCGCTGGCCAGACCAACCTGCTGGCGCTCAATGCAACCATCGAAGCGGCCCGCGCCGGCGAGGCCGGCAAGGGCTTTGCCGTGGTTGCATCCGAGGTTAAGAACCTGGCCAATCAGACCGCGACGGCGACGGAAGAGATCGCGCATCAGATCGACGCGGTACAGGGGGCGACGGGCGACGCGGTGGCGGGCATTGAAGGGATCGGCAGGACGATCCGTCAGATGAGCGAGATTTCCGCCGAGATCTCCGCTAGAGTGGAGCAGCAGCGTGCCGCGATTGGTGAAATCGCCCGCAATGCAAGCGCCGTCAGCGACGATGCCACATCGGTCTTGCACAGCGTTACCGAACTGTCGCAATCCTCGGCCATGTCCTACGGCGCCGCCATCAACGTGCTTTGGGCCTCGCAGGATATACAAAAACCCATGGCCGAACTGCGCGGCAGCGTGGAAACCTTCCTGCAGGACGTTCGCACTGCCTGATTGCGGTCAGCACAAACAAGACCCGATCCGCCAGGGCATATTGACAACGCTGGACATTATGGGCGCGCTGTCGCCCCTATCCGGAAAGGTCACTCTGTAAAGAGTATGGTAGCCAATATCGCCACCGGATCGAAGAGGATACCTGGAGCGGGCGCTCCTTTGGCGAGCGGATTGTTGGCGTTCGAGATCGGCATCTCCTGCAACATGTTCAATAGCAAATCGGCCTTTGGGCGCCGCCAAGACCAACCTGCGCCGGAATGCCTTCAGACAGCGCGGATCTTCTGCAGGAACTGGTTGATCTGGCTGTCCAGATCCGCCGAATGCTGAAGCAGGCCGTCAGCTGCGCCCAGGACTTCGTGTGTCATCTCGTTGGTCCGGCTAACCGCCTCGGCGACCTGACCCATGCCGGCACCGACTTCGCGCGTGCTATCCGCCGCGCGCCGGACGTGACGGCTGATCACATCCGTGGCCTCCGCCTGCTGTTCACCAGACTGGGCAATGGCGGAGGCGTTCTCGTCCAAAGTCTCAATGGTACCGTTGATGCCGCGAATGGCCGCGACGGTTTCTTCGGTCTGGCTTTTTATGACAGCGATCAGGGCATCAATCTCGTGCGTGGAACCGGCGGTTTGATTGGCCAGGTTTTTCACTTCCCCCGCGACCACGGCAAAGCCTTTGCCTGCCTCGCCCGCCCTGGCCGCCTCGATTGTCGCGTTCAAGGCCAGCAGATTGGTTTGACGGGCAATGTCGTCGATAAGGCTCACCACCTGACCGATTTTTCCCACTGCTTCGTCCAAACCGCCCACTTTCGCGCTGATTTCCCGCGCTGCCGCGACCGCGCCACCGGTGACGTTGGCTGAATTCGATGCCCGGTCTCCGACTTCACGGATGGAGGTGGTTAAGCCTTCGGCTTCGCTGGCAGCCGATTGCACATTCTCGGTCGCCTGCTCGGCCGCCGTCGCCACGGAGTCTGATTGCTGAGAGGTCTTTCGCGCGGTGTCGTCCAGGCCGGCAGCTATCTCGCGCATGTGACCTGACGCTTGGGAAATTGCCGCCGCGACCTGACGGATCGTAGCCTCGAATTCGGCAGCTATTCGCTCTCTGGCTTCACGACGTTGTTCGATGGCCAGTGTCTCAGCCCTAACCTGTTCGCCCTGCAGGCGTTCGACTTTCAAGGCATTTTCCCGGAACACGTCAATGGCACGGGCCATATCCCCCAATTCATCACTCTTCTCGCGGTAGGGAATCTCGCCATCGAAGTCACCCTCCGAAAGCTGTGTCATGCGGCTGGATATGGCATTCATGGGGCGCCCAAGATAACGACTGATCATGAATACGATGACCATCCCAAGAGACAAGACAAGCACGGCACCGATGATCTGTATGTTCAGGGTTTGCTTGGCGGCGGCGTCGGCATCTTCGCGGAAGTTAAAACCCTGTTCAGTGGTAAATTCGACCAGCAAGGAAAGGCTTTCCTCGGCCTCGGATAACAACGCTTGTTTCTCGGCCTTCAATATATCCGCGGCAGCGGCATCGGAAATGTCCGCCGCGATAATCCGCTCGGCCAATACATGCCATTGTTCTAGCAACGCCAGGGTTTCGTCAATTACCTCCCAAATCTCCTGGTCCGCGACCCGCTCTCGGACGACCGCAAGATCGTCGCGGATCTCACTTTCCAATTCGGCGGCAGCCTCCTGGCGTTCCGCCCGCAAATCGGTGTTGGCGGTGAAAAGGATCTGGGTTATCTCGCGATCGCTGCGGACAAAATTGGTCAGGGCGTTGCGCGCGAAACTGATCGATAACAATGGCTTATCATACATTTCAGCGGTCAGCAGGCTGACCCGCAACAGGCCATCCATGGCAAATCCGCTTGCAACCGCAGTCATCACAACCACACTCGCCACACCGATAACAAGTTTGTTTCCAATACGCATACAGTACTAATCCGAGAATCAACCGCTACTTGGTTATCACAACGGTTAATTTCATCTTCGGATGCAAAGCGCACAGAATAACGGCGGTGCCTGCGTTTTTGATCGTCACCGAGTCCCGATCTCCGGGCTTTTGCTTCTTGATCTTCAGGTATTTGAACCCGGCGGACTTGCTGTAAACATTGTGGCGCTTGCGCTTTTCCTCGTTGACGAAAGTCAGGGTATCGCCAACCTTGGCGTTGACTTTTTTTGGCACAAACTTTTTACCCTTTTGGGAAATGACAATGTCCGCGGCCACGGCTTCGGTTGTGAACAATGTTCCGGTCATGCATAGGGCAACCAGGGTGATGGCTGGAACCAAAGTTTTGATATCAAACTGTCTCATTTCGCACCTACCCGGTATTCGTCCGCCATAAACATCATGAAGTCGTCGTCGTCGGCGCGCATATGGCAGTCGTTACAAAATTTCTGTATGCCCTGATCGGCGCGGACCATTCCGCTGGGCATAATCATGGCATAGTGCCAGCCGCCTGAATCAGGCAAGGCACCCTGTTGTTTCTTTTCCATGATGAATAACGGCCCGACGCCGTTGCGTCCGTCGTGATGCTGGACGAAGCCTTCCTTGGCAACGATCGAACCTACGGGCATTTTGCTCAGATCCTCGTAGTTCCGATAGACCGGCGCGGCCACGGCGTTGGCGTAGTTCAACAGATAACGGGAGCCGTGCGCCTCCGCCGGATAGGGACTGATGCTAAAACGCATCCAGCCACGGAATTCCCTGGCCACGGGATTGTCTGATTTCAAGTAAGCCCGGCGGATATCATCTTTCAGGCAGTCATAAACAGCCGAGGCCTCCGCGTCCGTTAGCATGGGTGGTTCGACGGCACATGGATTGGCCCCGCCGCAGGGATTGCAGGGGTTGCAGGCCTTTTTGGCGGCGCAGGGATTGCACGGGCCGCACGCCTTCTTGGCGGCGCAGGGGTTGCACGGGCCACAGGCCTTCTTGGCGGCGCACGGATTGCACGCGCCGCAGGCCTTTTTGGCGGCACACGGGTTGCACGCACCACAGGCCTTCTTGGCGGCACACGGGTTGCAGGCGCCGCAGGCCTTCTTGGCGGCACACGGGTTGCAGGCACCACAACCCTTTTTAACCGCGCAAGGATTTGCTGCCGCTTGTTGCAGACGCGGCACCAGGCATTTGTCCGAGCCTTTGCCAGCGGCGCATGGGTTAGAGGCACCGCAGGGATTACAGGGGTTGGTGGCCTTGCGCGGACCGCACGGATTGCAGGCACCGCATTTCGCGGCCAGCCGCAGGGCTGTTTTCGGCAATGCCGTCTGATTGACCCCTGTGGCTTGTCCCGGCGCTTTGGCTGCCGACGCGCCCTCAAGCGCAAATGGCAGCGAAGACAGGGCCAAGGGAATCATGACAGAGCCCAAAAGTCGTGCTTTTCTATTCCTCATGATCGTTCCCCCATCATTTTTCTAAGTGAAGCGTTGAATAACGAAATATTATTTAAAGTATTACCGAATTGCGGCGCCGCCTGGATATCGCGACAACTTAGCTAAGACAGTCTTCTGTAAATTATTTGCGATAATAATTATGCTTGGTTAACTTCCCGTTAAGAGCAAGTGACATTGCCATCACATATGATGAACTTGTCGTTACTGGGCCTGGCCGGGTGCCGGCTTGACTGCTAATTTTGCTGCTGGACCAGCCATGCCGCCAAGTGGCATAGTCAAGCTGGTGCGCCATCGTGGGCAGCAGAATATTCGGCACGGCGTCCTGATTGCGCCTGCGGCGACAGGAAAGGGGAAAATTTATGAATTTATCAACCTTGAAAATGCAGGATACCCAGGGCAATCCGGCCCAGTGGCAGGCCCGGGTTGATCTGGCAGCGGCACACCGGTTGGCCGTAATGCACGGCCTGAATGAGGGCATTTTCAATCATTTCACCTTTGCCGTACCGGGCGCCGATGACCGCTATTACCAGATCCCCTTTGGTCTGCATTGGTCGGAAGTCAGCGCCAGTTCGTTCATGGAAGTCGGGTACGACGGCACCCTGATCAAGGGCGAGGGCGAGATCGAACGCTCCGGCTATTGCATCCATGCGCCCATGCACCGGTTATCCGAAGAGGCCGCCTGTGTTCTGCACACACACATGCCATTTGCCTCGGCCCTGACGCGGTTGAAGGATCAACGTATCCTGCCCATTGGCCAGACCGAACTGGGCGTGGCCATGCAAACCGCCTATGACGACGAGTACACCGGCCCGGCCTTCGATCCGGCCGAGGGGGAACGTCTGCTGGGCGCCATCGGCGACAAGAAGATCCTGCTGATGGCCAACCATGGCGCCGTTACCATCGGCAAATCCGTGGCCGAGGCCTATGACCGGCTGTATTACCTGGAACGGGTCGCACAGGTGCAATTGTACGCCATGTGGACCGGACAGCCCCTGCATGTCCTATCCCAGGACGTGATCGACAAAACCATCGCCCAGTACAAAAAGTCACCGACCTATCATGGCCAGTCCAACGCCGTGCATCACTTCGAAGCCTTGAAACGGACACTGGACCGCGAACAGCCCGACTACAAGGTTTAGGGCGATTGCGAGCTAAGGCGGAAAACCATCCGGGAATTGGTGTTCGCCATCGGACCCTAATGGCAGGTCAATCGCTTCGATCACCGCATCGACAGGCAAGGGCCCGTAAAGATGAGGGAATAACTGCCCGCCGCGGGACGGCTCCCACTTCAGCGCCGGGCCCAGCTTGTCGGCCGACACGACCAATAGGACCAGACCAGCTTGCCCGGCCCGGTGTATGGCCGTGCTGGTACGGACCTGGGCATGGTTGGAAAAGTGGATGAAGCCATCGCGCCGGTCGTCCGGCGAGCCGCTGTAGACGCCTTGGGCCCGGGCCGCGCGCCAAGCCTCCGCGGGACAGCAGTGATAGACCATTGTATCGCTCATGCCGCCATCCACCCGCCATCGACCATAAGGTTCTCTCCGGTAATATAGCGCGCCTCGTCGCTGGCCAGGAAGGCCACTGCGCGGGCCACGTCATCGGGCCGTCCCAGGCGCGGCAAGGGCGTCCGCCGTTCTGAATAGTCGAGCAATTCGGGGTCGTTGGCACGGCCGCTTTTGCCGGTAATGATCTTGCCCGGCGCCACAGCGTTGCAGATGATCTGCTGGGCGCCATAATCCGCGGCAATCTGCCGGGTCAGATAGACCACCGCCGCCTTGCCGGTACCGTAGGCAATATCTCCGGGAGACGAAATCATGCCATGCTGGGACGAGATATTGACAATGCGGCCCCGGGCCTCGGCCCGCACCTCCTGCGTGACCATTTGCTGTACCGCCCGTTTGCAACCAAGAAACACCCCTTTGGCGTTGACCGCCAGAACATGGTCCCATTCCGCCTCCGAGGTTTCCAGCAAGGGCTTGCTTACGGTCGTGGCGGCATTATTGATCAGCACATCCAGGCGGCCGTGGCGCGCGGCGACGCCGCTCACGACCCGGTCTAAATCATCCCAGGACGTCACGTCGCCCGGCACGAAGTCCGCCTTGCCACCCGCTTCGGCAATCTCCACCACCGTGGGCCGGCCGCCTTCGCGCACCGCCTCGGTACGGTCAAAGACGGTGACCAGGGCGCCTTCCCGCGCCAGGGTCTGGCAAATGGCCCTGCCAATCCCCGACGAGCCGCCCGTAACAATGACCGACCTGTTCATGAAACGCATATGGATTCTCCTTCAATCGTGTGCTGTGACGGTACCGCGGTTTTTTTTCAGGCTGCCGCGTTTGCGCTTGCCCTCCAACCGGCGCCGCTTGGCGCCCAGACTCGGTTTCGTGGGCCGGCGATGTTTTGGCGGCGTGGCGGCGGCGCGGATCAGATCCAGCAAACGCGCCAGGGCATCCTGGCGGTTGCGCTCCTGCGACCGAAAGCGGCTGGCGGTCAGTACGATGGTGCCCGCCCGGGTCATGCGGCTGCCGGCAAGCAGCGCCAGACGGCGCAGCAGGGCCGGCGACAGGGCCGGGCTATTGGCGGCATCGAAGCGCAGTTGCACCGCCGTCGCGACCTTGTTGACATTCTGCCCGCCCGGACCAGGCGCCTGGATGAAGCGCTCCTCTATCTCGTCCTCGGACAACGAGATGCTGGCGGTTACCTGTATCATGTATCTGTCCGTCGGGTTTAGCGGGTGGTTGTCTTATACGACGTCTGTTGGCAAGATCGAACTGGAATGGGAGGAAGATCGTCATGATACACGAATTGAGAATTTATACCTTGTGGCCGGGCAAGGTGCCGGAATTCCTGAAGCTGGCAGAGGAACGGGCACGGGTTATCCGGGGCGACGATTACGGCAAGTGCGAGGGTTACTGGTTTACCGAATTCGGTACTTTGAACCAGATTGTCCATTTGTGGTCCTACGACGATTTGAACGACCGCCAGGATGCCCGCACCCGTCTGGGCCAGAACCCGGACTGGACGAATGATTATGTCGCCCATGTGAAGCCCCTGATCCGCCGTCAGCAAATCCGCCTGATGCATCCCCGGCTGCCCTTGAAGGCACCGGGTAGCGAAGGCAATATCTATGAGTACCGCTATTACCAGACCCACATGGGCGGTGCGCCCGCCTTCATCAACGCCATTTCCGAGGCCATGCCGGCCCGGGAACGCCATTCGCAAAACGTCTGCCTGTGGCACACGGAAGCGGAAAACCCCAACGAAGTTTCCCATCTCTGGGTTTATGACGATCTGGCCCATCGCGCCCAGGCCCGGGGCAATGCCATGGCTGATCCGGACTGGCAGGCCTTCCTTGGCAAGGGCGGGCAGCATCTGGTCGAGATGCAGAATTTGCTGTTACTGCCAGCAGCATTTTCGCCATTGAAATAGCGCCGTCTTTTCTTAGCCTGAGGCTGACATGACCCAATTCAGAGAAATCGCCAGTGGCCTGCGCTTCCCCGAAGGACCCATCGCCATGCCAGATGGCAGCGTTATTCTGGTGGAGATCGAACGCCAGACCCTGACGCGGGTTCAGCCCGACGGCCGACAGGAAATTATCGCCAAAACCGGCGGCGGTCCAAACGGCGCCGCCATGGGCCCCGACGGCAAATGCTATATCTGCAATAATGGCGGTTTCACATGGGGTACCGACGACGGCCTTCTGCATCCCACGGGCCAGGCCGAGGATTATGCTGGTGGACGCATTGAACGGGTGGATCTGGAAACCGGCGCGGTCGAGGTCCTTTACAGTGAATGCAATGGCCACCCGTTGAGTGGGCCGAACGACATCGTTTTCGATGGCCAGGGCAATTTCTGGTTCACCGATCTTGGCAAGGTTCGCGAGCGCGAGTTGAACCATGGCGCAATCTATTACGCGCGCTGCGACGGCAGCCTGATCATCGAGGCCATGCACCCCCTGGCCAAGCCGAACGGCATCGGCCTGTCGCCGGATGATAAACGCCTGTACGCGGCCGAAACCGACGCTGGGCGCCTGGTCGCCTGGGATATCGTGGGCGAGGGACAATTGTCTCGCAAGGCATGGCCAGCCATCGAATGGGGTGACGTCGTGATATCACCTGAAGGCAACATACGTTTCGATTCTCTGGCTCTGGAAGCCAACGGCAACATCTGTGTCGCCACATTGATGACCGGAGGCATTACCGTCGCCGCGCCGGAGGGCGGGGTTGTCGAGGTCATCCCCCTGCCCGACGTCATGACCACAAACATCTGTTTCGGCGGGCCGGGTCTGCAAACCGCCTATATCACCCTGGCGGCCACCGGGCGTCTGATCGCCATGGACTGGCCCCGCCCTGGTCTGCCCCTGCATTTTCTGAACAAATAATTTGCAAACAACTTGGCCTGATCGAAACGGCAAAAGACCGCATTATGCCTGTGCAGCAGGAACCGTATGCTTAGGGCACCGGGTGCCAAGCGCCATCCATGCCCAGAAACTCTGCGCCATCATTGCGATAGAAGGCAGAGGCGCCCGTGTCGCGCAGCACCTGCAGCATCTTTGGCAACGGGTGACCCTCGGCTTCCAGGCGGGCCGCCACCCGTTCCGGGCCCAATTGACCGAGCAATTCAAACGGACCCTGGCGCCAGCCGAAACCCCAGCGGATGGCATTGTCAATATTGACCACATCATCGCTGATTTGTGGGATCAGGTCGGCGGCATAAAGCAGAGTACCGCCCATGACGGCCCAGGCCAGACGGCCCAGAGGCCCGTCGTCAAACAGCAAACCTTCGGCGCTAAGCAGGCCGTCGGCTAGTTCCACCTGTTCGCCGGCCCGCCAACCGTCGCTGGTCAGATCGAATGTTTCCTTCACGCGGTCGCCATCGGCGGTTTTGCCCATACGGTAGAAACCCTGGCCCGCTTTGCGGCCGATTTGCCCGCGCTCCAGCATCGCCTGCGCGAAGCCGGGAAATCTGGCATGAGCCAGGCCAACATCATTCTCCGGCAGGTTCTGCCGCAGATTTTCCGCCACCAGGGCCATTACGTCCAAGCCGATCAGATCCAACAGACCAAATAGTCCCGTCGGAGGCACACCCAGGGGTTTGCTTAAGGCGGCATCTATCTGCTCCATGGAACAGCCCGCATCAAGCGCCGCCTGGGCCTGATTCAAACCATTGAGCAGCCAAAAGCAGCCAATCCGGTTGGCGATAAAATTCACCGTATCCTTGGCGAAGACCACCCCCTTGCCAAGGCGGCCAGCCAGGAAACCGGCCAGGGCATCCATTACCTCCCGCTCGGTCCGCGCGCCGGGGATCAATTCCACCAGCTTCATGACCAGAACCGGGTTAAAAAAATGCGTTACCGCGATATCCCGGCCCAGACGTTCTGGCAGCCCCTCGGTAATGGCCCGCAACATGATGCCGGAGGTATTCGTGGTCACGATGGAGCCTTCGCTGCGCAATGCTTCCACCTTGCCAAGAAAGTCTTGCTTGACCGCCAGGTCCTCGATAATCGCCTCGACGATCCAGTCGTAGTCGGCGATTTTTCCCAGATCATCGTCAAAGTTGCCCACGGTAATGCGCCCCAGGGCCTCTGCGTCCATCAACATCGGTTGCCGGCCGCCCTGCATCTTTTCCAGCGCGGCGGCGGCGACGCCGTTGCGTTCGCCTTCAGGCGCCTGCATATCCAGGAACAGCACCGGCAAACCGGTGTTGGCGCATAGGGCGGCGATACCCGCACCCATGGTGCCAGTGCCGCAGACCGCAACGGATCTGATCTGGCGCGCCAAGGCTTACTCCATTCCCAAAGCGTGCTTGTAGGTGTCGATCAGCGCCTCCATCTCCTGCTGATCGGCGGTATCCATTTTCCGCAGCCTGATCACCTGGCGCATGACCTTGGGGTCAAAGCCAACCGCCTTGGCCTCGGAATAGACCTCGCGCACATCGCTGGCCAGGGCCGCCTTTTCTTCTTCCAGCCGCTCGATCCGCTCGATGAATTGCCGCAACCGATCCGCCGCGATACCGCCCACTTCGACCATTCAATGGTGCTCCTAAATGCAAAATTATTGTTCCCGCCGCATTGATTTCCGGTGCGGCGGGCCGGACCATAACCGGCCACCGCAGACCGCGCAATCATAGAACCCGAGCTTCACTCCGCCGCCCCCGCATGGGGGTTCCGCGGGTCCACGGCCCAGTTCAGATAGGGCTTGCCGTTATCGACCGGAGCCATGGTGATGCAGCCTTCGACCGGACAAACATGGGCGCACAGGTTGCAGCCGACGCATTCTGGATCAATGACTTCAAAGCGCCGTAGCGGGCCCTGTCCGGTCACGGAAATAGCCTGATGGGCAGTATCCTCACAGGCGATGTGGCAGAGACCGCATTTGATGCATTTGTCCTGATCAATCCGCGCCACCAGTTCATAATTGATATTCAAATCCTGCCAATCGACCAGATTCGCAATGGCGGCACCGTGAAAGTCCTGCAAACGCGAATAACCCTTGCCATCCATCCAGTTGTTCAGGCCGGCGATCATGTCGTCGACAATCTTAAAACCGTAGTGCATGGCCCCGGTGCAAACCTGAATGGAATGGGAGCCAAGCGAGATGAACTCCGCGGCATCGCGCCAGGTTTCAATGCCGCCAATGCCCGATATGGCCATGCCCGCGCATTCCGGATCGGCGGCGATCTCCGCCACCAGATGCAGGGCGATGGGTTTCACCGCCGGCCCACAATAGCCGCCGTGACTACCCTTGCCATCAACCATGGGATTTGGCGCCATGTGGTCCAAATCCACTGAAACGATGGAATTGACCGTGTTGATCAACGATACGGCATCGGCTCCGCCGGCTTTGGCGGCGCGGGCCGGGGCCAGGATATTGGTGACATTGGGGGTTAGCTTGACGAGCACCGGCATTGCCGTCATGGATTTGCACCAGCGCGTCACCATCTCGACATATTCCGGCACCTGACCAACGGCTGAGCCCATGCCCCGTTCGGACATGCCATGGGGACAGCCGAAGTTCAGTTCCACGCCATCGGCGCCGGTGTCTTCCACCGCCGCGAGGATTTTCTTCCAGGGCGCTTCCTCGCAGGGCACCATCAGTGAGACCAGGACCGCACGGTCGGGCCAGTCCCGTTTGATCTGTTTGATCTCTGCCAGATTGACGTCCAGGGGGCGGTCCGTGATCAGTTCTATGTTGTTGAAGCCCACCATGCGTTGACCGTTGACTGCGATCGCGCCATAGCGCGAGGTGGTGTTGACCACCGGCGGATCCTCGCCCAGAGTTTTCCAGACAACGCCGCCCCATCCGGCCTTGAAGGCGCGTTCGACGTTATAGGCCTTATCCGTGGGCGGGGCCGAGGCCAGCCAGAACGGGTTCGGTGATTTGATGCCGGCAAAATCGCAACGCAGATCGGCCATGCTCTCAGCTCCCATTTTCTCGTAAAAACAGGTCGATGGCGCGGGCCGCGATTTTGCCGTCCTGCACTGCCTGTACGGTCAAATCCTCTCCCGCCACGCAATCCCCGCCGGCCCAGACATCCGGCAAAGATGTCCGGCCATCCTGATCGACGGCGATACGGCCGGCGGCCAGTTGCAGGCCGACGTCCCCTGGCGGCACGAACGCCTGGCCGACTGCCTTGAAGACCATGTCGCAGGGTAGGCTTTGTTCCGTGCCCGCATCCAACAGGCTGCCGTCGTCCGATTGCCGGACAGCGGCAAATACCGCCGCCCTGACCTCGCCGCCGCGGCCTTCCAGGCGCAACGGCCGTAGCCAGTGTTTGATCCGCACGCCGTTGATTTGGGCGAATTCCTGCTCGTGAACCGTCGCACCCATTTGCGCCGGTCCCCGGCGATAGACCAGGGTGACGTCATCGGCGCCGAGACGTTTCGACTGTACGGCGATATCGATGGCAGTGTTGCCGCCCCCGATCACGACCACCTTCGCGCCTACGGGCAAGGCGGCAAGATTATCCGCCTGACGCAGCGCGGCGATATAATCGACGGCATTGTGCACGCCGGCCAGATCTCCGCCCGGCACCTCGAGAGCGCGAACCCCGTCCTGGCCCAGGCCAAGGAAGACTGCGTCGAAGTCCCGGCGCAAATCGTCAAGGGCGATATCCCGGCCCAGTGCCAGGCCGTATCGCATGTCGATGCCGCCAATGGCGGTGACGAAGGACACCTCTTCCTGGGCGAAATTATCGGGCACTTTGTAGGCGGCAATACCGAATTCGTTCAGGCCGCCGGGCTTGGTGCGGGCCTCGAACAAAGTCACCTCATGGCCCTGTCTGGCCAAACCGTGGGCGCAGGCCAAACCGGCTGGGCCGGCTCCGACCACCGCAACGGATTTGCCGGTAGCCGACGCACGCAGGAATGGGTGGGCCGCGGCCGGATCCAGATGATCAATGGCATGGCGTTGCAACATACCGATGGCGACGGGCTGGTCGCCACGACCATCGACATTGTTGCGGACGCAGACGCCCTGACACAGAATTTCCGTCGGGCAGACCCGGGCGCAACTGCCACCGAGAATATTCTCTGTCAGTATCGTCATGGCAGCGCCGGAAACGTTACCGGTGGCGATGGCACGGATAAAACCCGGCACGTCGATGCCTGTCGGGCAGGCCGCGGTACAAGGTGCGTCATAACAGAAATAACAGCGCTGGGCCTCCACCAGGGCGGCGGTTTGGTCCAGGGGCTGGTGCACATCGGCGAAGTTTTCGGCCAATGCCTCGCTGTCCAACCTTCCGGCTTGGATATCCGCCTTGTCCATTGTCTCGTCCCCCATGCCCAACACAATCGTTCACTCGGACCGGCAAGTGTAACGAATGCCAATGATCAGTGGTATAGCAAGCGCTGGATTTTTGGCCGGAACCGTCAGGTTTTCTTTTTCGCGCCAATCTTGGGTTCCGTACCGCTGAACAGGCGGCGAATGTTCTGGTGGTGCCGGACGAAAACAAGGATCGCCATGAAGGCGGCCAATTCCATAATCTGCCAATTGCCCAGCCACCAGGCCAATGCGGGCGCGGCGGCGGCGGCGGCCAGGGAGGCAAGAGAAGAATAGCGGAGCAAGGCCGCGACAACCAACCAGGTCAGGCAGCACAACACGCCGGCCAGCCAGTTCACCGCCAGCATCACACCGAGAAACGTCGCCATACCCTTGCCGCCGCGAAAGCGCAGCCAGACGGGAAACAGATGGCCGACAAAGGCCCCGCCCCCGGCCAGTATGGTCATATCGGGCCCGTACATGGCGCCTAACACAGCCGCTGCCGCGCCTTTGCCGCCGTCCAGCAATAAGGTCAGTGCGGCCAGGCCCTTGTTGCCTGTGCGCAGCACGTTGGTGGCGCCGATATTGCCCGAGCCGATGGCCCGAATATCACCCAGACCTGCAAGGCGGGTGAGGACCAGGCCAAAGGGGATGGATCCCAGCAAATAACCCAGCGCCGCCGCGGCCCAGTAGGGCCAAATATAGGTTAGATCGCCCATGGGACTTGGCATTGTCTAATCCCCACCATTGGGATCGGAGTATACCACCTTGCCATCAACGACGGTGCGCCAGGCTCGGCCTTGCACGGGCCGGTCATGATAGGGGGTGTTCTTGGCCTTGCTGTGAAAGCCGTCCTCGTCGATGCGCCAGGGCTTGTCAGGGTCGAAAACCAGTAGATCAGCCGGCGCGCCCGGCGACAGTTTCCCGCCGCGCAGGCCGAGCAACTGCGCCGGACGGCAGGTCATTTTCGCCAGCAGGTCGGACAAACCGATGGCGCCGTTATGATAGAGTGCCAACGCCAGGGGCAACATGGTTTCCAGGCCGATGATCCCGGTCGCGGCCAACTCGAACGGCAAGCGCTTGGATTCCACATCCTGCGGGTCGTGGCAGGAACAGATCACATCAATCGTACCATCCGCCAGGCCGGCGACGACGGCCTGGCGGTCCGCTTCGTCGCGCAACGGCGGCGCGGTTTTGGCAAAGGTTCGGTATTCCCCAACTGCCGTCTCGTTCAAGGCAAAGCTATGCACCGCCGCCGCCGCCGATACCGGCAAACCCCGCGCCTTGCCCCGGGCCAACGCCTCTATCGCCTGGGCGGTTGACAAACAGGCGGCGTGATAGCGGCCGCCGGTCATTTCCACCAGCCGCAGATCGCGTTCCACCATGATGGTTTCAGCCTGGGTCGGGATGTCGGGCAGTCCCAGCCGCATGGCCACCTCGCCCGCATTCATAACGCCGCTGCCAGCCAATGCCGGCTCCTCTGGATAGTGGCAAATCAAAAGGTCGAAGGCCGAGGCATAGCTGAGCACCCGGCGCATCACCTGGGCGTCCGCTACCGCCCGGTCCGCATCGGTGAAGGCGACGGCGTCAGCCTCCGCCAACAGGCCCAATTCCGCCATCTTTTCACCGCGCAGCCCCTTGGTGATTGCGGCCATGGGATGGATCCGCACGACTGCCTTGTCGCGGGCCTGGCGTTTGATGTATTCGACCAGCGCCACCTCGTCGATGACCGGTTCCGTGTTCGGTTGCACGATGATGCAGGTAACGCCACCCGCTGCCGCGGCGGCCGAGGCCGAGGCCAGGGTTTCCTTATGTTCGGCGCCGGGTTCGCCGACAAAGACGCGCATATCGATCAGGCCGGGGCATAGCACCCGGCCGGCGCAATCGACCACTTCCAACCCGTCGGGCACGCCGCCGTCGAACAGCGCCGCACCCAGATCGGTGATTATGCCGCCTTCCGTCAATAGCGCACCGGGGCCATCGAGACCGCTGGCCGGGTCTATCAAACGGGCGTTTATATAGGCAGTGGCGCTCATGCTCCGCCGCCATCCGGGCCGACGGGCGGTTGATTGGAGGTTTGCCGCGAAATCAGATCCAGAACAGCCATGCGCACGGCCACGCCCATTTCGACCTGCTCGCGGATGACGCTGCGGTTGATGTCGTCAGCCAGCTCGCTATCAATTTCCACGCCCCGGTTCATGGGACCCGGATGCATGATCAGGGCTTCCGGCTTGGCCTTGGCCAGCTTGCTCTGGTCAAGGCCAAAAAAATGGTAATATTCGCGCGTCGACGGCACGTAGGCCCCGTTCATACGTTCATTTTGCAGACGCAGCATCATTACAATATCCACGTCCCGCAGCCCCTCGGTCATATCGTGGAAAACCTCGACCCCCATGCGATCCATGGTGCCGGGCAACAGGGTGGGCGGGGCGATGGCGCGGACATGGGCACCCATAATGTTCAACAGCATAATGTTCGAGCGCGCCACCCGGCTGTGCAGAATATCGCCGCAAATCGCCACGGTCAGGCCATGCAGGCGGCCCAGACGGCGGCGGATGGTCAGGGCGTCCAGCAGCGCCTGGGTGGGGTGTTCGTGGCTGCCATCACCGGCATTGATAACGCTGCAATCCATCTTCTGGCTCAACAGCGCGACGGCGCCGGAATGGGGATGGCGCACCACCAGGGCATCAGGGTGCATGGCGTTCAGGGTTGCCGCCGTGTCAATCAGCGTCTCGCCCTTTTTGATGGCCGATGCCGTCGCCGTCATGTTGATGACATCGGCGCCCAGGCGTTTGCCCGCCAGTTCGAACGATGTGCGGGTCCGGGTCGAGGTCTCGAAGAACAGATTGATTTGCGTTCGGCCACGCAAGATCGAACGCTTTTTGTCGACCTGACGGTTTTGCGCCACGTATTCGTCGGACAGATCAAGTATTTCGGTAATCTCGGACGGCGATAGTCCCCCGATGCCCAAGAGGTGACGAAAAGGAAAATTGTGCGGAGATATATCGCTCATCAAAACGCAATCTTATAGGATTGTGGGCGCGCGAGTGCAATACCAAGCGCGACGACACAGCAAAGGACCGCCAATATGAATACCTCCAACCCTGGCCGCCTGGACCCGAACGGCCGCGTCATTATGATTTCCGGGGCCAATCGGGGCATTGGCGCGGCCATTGCCGCCCGTTTGCGCCTGGACGGCTATCGCCTCAGTCTCGGCGCCCGTTCGCCGGAAACCATGGCGCAACAATCGAGTGACGATTGCCTTTGCCAGCCGTTCGATGCGCTGGACGCCGAATCGCCTCGGGCCTGGGCCGACGCCACGATGGAGAAGTTTGGCCGCATCGACGGCTTGATCAACAACGCGGGTGCCGCCGCACAATTCGGATTCGAGGATGAAGACGAGGCCAAACTGGACCATATGCTGGAGGTCAATCTGAAAGCGCCCTACCGCTTGATCCGCGCCGCTCTGCCGCACTTACAAGCCTCGGGCAGTGGTCGGATCGTCAATGTTACTTCCCTGGCCGGCATCCGATACAAACGGGGTTCCGCCGGTTACGCAATTTCCAAGTTTGCCGCCATGGGCCTGAATTCGGCCGCCCGTTCTTTGCTTTGGGACGACGGCATCCGGGTGACGGCAGTAGCGCCGGGACCGGTCAATACGGATATGATGCCGCAGATGGGTGGAATGACCCGCGAGGACGTAACGCAACCGGAAACCATCGCTGATGTGGTGGCCTTGGTCCTGGCCATGCCGAACAACGCCTCGGTCGCCGCGGTGCCCATTAACGCCGTCTTCGAGCCATTACCGTAGGGACAGAACCGTAGGGACAGCACCGTGAGATCGAACCTGCATAACTGGCCTGTTGTTTTTGCCGGCATCAGCGGCGCCATGGCAGTAGCCATGGCCGCAGGCGCGGCCCACGACTTGCAGGATTCGCTGGCGGCTGCGGATTTGGAGCGTATCCAGACCGCCGTGCGTTATCAGATCTGGCACGCCCTGGCCCTGCTGGGTACGGCGGCCTTGACGGCAACCGCAACTGACGGGCCATTAGTGTCGCTACGGGTTGCCGCCTATGGCTTTGCCTTGGGCACCTTGGCATTCTGCGGCGGACTATATCTGCTGTCGTTCACGGGCGTGGAATTGTTCGGCTGGCTGGCGCCTGTGGGGGGCCTGGCCTTCATCGCCGGCTGGCTGGCCCTGGCCGCTTACGGCTGGCGCCGGCATCGCGGGTAATGCCATTGCCCTTGATTTCCATTCTGATGGCGGCCTATCAGGCCGAGGCAACCATTCTGGCGGCGGTCAACAGCGTCCGCTTGCAGCAACATCGAAACTGGGAGTTGATCATCGCCAATGATTGCGGCGCCGATTATCTTGCCCTATGCCGCGCCAATGGCGTTGATGACCGGCGCATTCGCATGGTGCCGACGCCGGCCATTCGCTCCGGCCCATCAGCGGCGAGGAATTGTGCCCTGGCGGCGGCGCGGGGTGAATATCTGTCGATCCTGGATGCTGACGATACCTGGCAACCGGAAAAACTGTCGGCCCTGCTGCCCCTGACCGGGGAATTGGGACTGGCCTGCGACAACACCCGCGCCATACACCCCGACGGCCGGTTTGTTGCGACCGCCTACGCAATCAGCGCCACGCCCCGCAACATTGACGCCTTGACCATGATGAATTCCGGTGTGCCGCATTTTCCCCTGTTGCGGCGGGATCTGGCCGGATCCGGTTATCACGCGGATCTTTGGTTCGCCGAAGACGTTGTTTTCAATATGGAAACCATCGCCCGTGCCGGGGCCATGACCCTGCTGCCCCAACCCCTGACCAATTATATTCAGCGGCCGGACAGCGCCGCCAACGCCGCGGACGCCTGGCAACGGGCCGAGACGGCCTATGGCCAGATACTGAAAATGCTGGCGCGCGGTAACCTAGCTGTACCGGCGCGCCAGGAGGCCGGAATAAAACGCGCTTTGGTCGAGAAACGCCGCCTGAATTTGGCCTATGGTTCGGCGGTTGCAGCGGGGACGGCGAGCACGTTCCAGGATTTTCTAGCGATACGCCGCCTACAAGCGGAATAATGGCATAGTATGCTCTGATCGGCCTTGGCAAAGGGTCGAATATGGTGGAAGAATGGCGCCACTTTAAACGACAGGCCGTGCTATTATGGTATCTGCCACGCGCGTCCCAGATTTTAAACGCCGCCTGATCAGGCGGTGGAGGCAAACGGTGTACGAATCGCGGCGAACTTTTGGGCGAATAAATTGGCTGCGAATGGACGACTGCAAATCACAAGGGAGGACTGATGTGATGCAAATTATGAAACGGTCTGGCGGAATTGCGCTGCTGGCGACGGGCTTGGCCGCCGCCATCGGCTTGACTGCCGGCATGGCCAATGCCGCCGACAAGGTGGTCATGGCGGTGCCGACATTTCTAACCGGGGCCGGCGCCCCAGCCTTTGGCGTGCCCGCGCGTAACGGCGCCGAGGTCATTATCGAGGCCATCAACAAGGGCACCCTGCCGGCACCATATGACAAAAGCGGCAAGGGCCTGGCTGGCCGGCAAATTCAGGCCGTGATCTATGACGAGTCCGGCGGCGGCGTGAAGCAAGTGGCTGAATTCCGCAACAAGGTGCAGAAACAGGGCGTCGATCTGTTCGTCGGATATATCTCTTCCGGCACCTGCGCGGCCATCACGCCGGTGGCCGAGGAATTGAAGATGCTGACCATCTTCCCGATTTGCGGCACACCGCGGATTTTCGAAGAAATCAATACAAACCCAAAATACGTCTTCCGTACCATGGGCCACGCCACGGCGGACGGCGTTGCCGAAGCTCATTACGTGAAAGCCAATATGGCTGACGTCAAAGGCTATACCGGGATCAATCAGAATTATGCCTGGGGTCAGGATTCCTGGCGTGATTTCGATCTCGCCATGAAGCAACTGATGCCGTCGGTCCCCGCGTCGGACAAAGCGCAATGGCCAAAAATCTTCTCCGGTCAGTACGGCGCCGAAATTTCGGCCCTGATGTTGTCAAAGGAACCTCTGGTGCATTCCAGCCTTTGGGGCGGCGATCTGGAAGCTTTCATTTTCCAGGGTTCGGCCCGTGGCTTGTTCCGCAAGAAAAAGCTGCTGTTCTCGGTTGCTGATACCTCGGTCTATCGCTTGGGCAAAAAGGTGCCAACCGGCGTTATCCTTGGCGCCCGTGGCCCATATGGCATTTTTGCCGCCAATGTGGACACGCCGTTGAACAACTGGTTCCGCAAAGTCTATATCGACCGTTATTCGGTCCCGCCCGTTGGCGGCTCCTATCAGGCGGCCCAGGGCGTTCTGGCAGCCAAATTTGCCTACGACAAGGCGGCGGCAGCCAACGGTGGCAAGTTCCCCAGCAAGGATCAAGTCATTGCCGCGTTGGAGGGTGCGACCTACCAGGGCATCGCTGCCGAGGTCCACATGAACCGCTCGAACGGCCATCAGGCCGCTACCATCCATCAGATCGGCATCCTGGAATGGGACAAGGATGCGGGCGAACCCATCATGACCAATGTCACCACCTTCCCAGCCGACTGTGTAATGCCGCCCCCGGGCGTCAATGGCACGGAATGGCTGAAAGGCGGCATGAAGGGCGCCAAGTGCTAGCAACGTTACCAACCGGGGGCGCCACAAAAATGCGCCCCCGGAGTTTCTTCGACTTTAGTACCTCATCATAGAAGCGAGCACGCCGTGTTAACGTTGATCGCCATCCTGGTCGACGGCTTGATATACTCATCCTACCTTTTCATGGTCGCCGTAGGTCTGACGGTGATCTTTGGTGTGATGAAAATATTGAACGTCACCCACGGA
The DNA here is from genome assembly GCA_021776235.1 of Alphaproteobacteria bacterium. GTDB lineage: Bacteria > Pseudomonadota > Alphaproteobacteria. The sequence continues at coordinate 73,626 of JAJFGG010000011.1, forward strand.
TCATTTTACGCCTTTGGCGCCTATATGTCGGCTACCCTGGTCGGGATCTATTACCAAACTGATTTACCGGAATTCGGCGGTTTTTTAGTCATATTCGGCGCAGCGCTGATTGTTGGCGTTTTTTTCGGCGTCATCTTGGAGCGCGGCCTGTTGCGGTTCCTATATCATCGGGACGAACATATTATCGTGTTGGCAACCTTTGCCATGTTCCTGGTGCTAGAAGACGTGCTGCTGATGATCTGGGGCACTGACCCCTATTACGCCACCGAGCCAATGGGCTTGTTGGGCTTCATTGACATCGAAGTCCTGTCATATGACGTGTACCGTTTGTCCTTCATTGCGCTGGCTGTTGTCGTGGGTCTCGGCCTTTGGCTGGGATTAACCCGGACCAAATGGGGCAAAGTACTCCTGGCGGTAATATTCGACCGAGAAATAAGCCAAGCCATGGGCGTCAATGTGACCGTCGTATTTTTGGTGACTTTCGTCATCGGCTCCATTTTGGGGGCCCTGGGCGGGGCCTACATCGCCCCTACCATATCGGTATCGCCGGGCATAGGCGTGGAAGTCATCGTGCTGGCCTTTGCGGTTGTCGTGATTGGCGGCATGGGCTCGATTCCCGGCGCCATGATCGGCTCTCTTTTGGTGGGCATTTCGCGGGCCGCTGCGGTGCATCAATTTCCCGAAATTGAACTATTCGTGATCTACGCGATAATGGCGGCCGTTTTGGCATTCCGGCCCGAAGGCCTGTTCGCCCCCGCTCAGGCCAGGAAAATCTGATGCGCTATATTGACAAGACGGTCGTCGGCCTCACCATCGCCTTCCTGGCCTTGCTGTTCGCCGATTTTTTCATGGCGGAGTGGATGCGTTTTATCGGCCTGCAAAGCCTGGCCCGCGGCACCGTCGCACTTGGCCTGCTGGTATTGTGGCGTACCGGGCTGGTGTCATTTGGCCATGCCTTGTATTTCGGCTTTGGCGCTTATGCGGCGGCCATGTTGACCCTGTTGGGCTATCACGACGCCTTCTTCCTGGTCTTTGCGGGCACCTTGGTTGCCGGATTGTTGGCATTCCTACTGGGGTTCTTGTTGCGCCGCTATCGGGCGATCTTTTTTGCCCTGTTGAATATGGCCTTTTCCATGATCCTCTATGGCGTCATCGTGAAGACCGAGGCACTAGGCAGCACCGATGGATTTTCCGTCCTTGCCCCTACGTTTCTTGGTTATGCGCCCGAGGGGGAAGCCGTGCAAACAACACTGTTTCTCTTTACCCTGGTTTTCACCTATCTCATAACTCTTAGCGTGCATTTGTATCTGAAGACCACCCTGGGCGGCATGAGCATGGCGGTCCGGGAAAACGAGATCCGAGTGGAGTATCTGGGTTATTCAGCCGAGAAGGTGATCCATGTCAAATACGTCTTCTCGGGCCTGGTAGCCGGTTTCGGGGGCGCCATCATGGCCCTGGCCATCGGGCAGGTGGATCCCGACTCCATGGCCAATTGGACCGTTTCCGGCGAATTCGTCTTCATCACCATTCTCAGCGGTATCGGAAACGTCGCAGCGACGTTCATTGGCGCCTTGGTGTTCGAATTGATCCGCACATACGCCTTTGAATACGCACCGCAGTTCTGGCAGTTCATACTGGGCGGCAGCCTTTTGGCGATTATTATGTTCCTGCCCGACGGCATCTGGTCTGTGTTATCGCGTTTGCGCAAGGCCGAAAAGGCGCCTTCTCCATGAGCGTGGTTCTTGAAGTTCGCGACCTGCAGAGATCTTTTGGCGCCGTGATTGCCGCCAAGGATATCAATGTCACCGTCAATGAGCACGAAATCATCGGTATTATCGGCGCCAACGGAGCCGGCAAAACCACCTTCGTGAATATGGTCACCGGATACTTAAAGCCCACTTCAGGCCAAATCGAGTTCGCCGGTCGCAGCGTCATCGGCCTGCCTCCCAGGGAGATTACGAGACTGGGCATTTCCAGATCGTTCCAGGTGCCCCAGGTCTTCATGTCTGAATCGGTATTCGACAATCTATTGATGGCCTATGCCATCGCAGAAGAAACCGGTGTGGGATTGCTCTCGCCCTTGTACAACGACGAGCGTGCCGAGCGGGTGGACAGCCATTTGCGCCGTTATCAGATCGCTGAATACCGCAACGCCATGGCCTCGACCCTGCCCCAAGGCACCCGCAAATTATTGGACATCGCCATGGCGGCGGTACGCAAGCCGACCATTCTGATGCTTGATGAACCCACCTCGGGCATCTCGGTCGAGGAGAAATTCGGCTTGATGGACATCATCATGGATGCCTTGCGGGTGGACGACACGACGGTGCTGTTTATCGAACATGACATGGAAATTGTTGAACGCTATGTCAGCCGGGTGCTGGCGTTTTATCAAGGCGAAGTCATCTGTGATGCGCCGACAGCCGAGGCCATGGTCGACCCAGGTGTTCGGGAGTTTGTTATTGGCGAGGAGTATCATCGAACCCGAACTGAAACCGGGGGGAGCGAACATGCTTAAGGTAAGCGGCCTGGACGTCAATATTGGCCCTATACCCATCTTGCGTGGCGTGGCCCTGGACGTGCCCGCAGGTACCATGTGCGGCCTGATCGGACGCAATGGCGCCGGTAAAACCACCTTCCTGCGCGCCATCATGGGCGCCCTGAAGGCCGAAGCCGGGCAGGCCATGTTTGGGCATCAGGATTTGTTGAAAGTTCATCCGCACAAACGCGCTCACATGGGCATCGGCTTCATGCCCGAGGATCGCCGGCTGGTGCCGGCCCTGACGGTAGAGGAAAATATTCTGGTCCCCGTTTGGGCCACCAACATGGAAGACTGGGAGGACCGCCTGGCCTGGATCTACGATTTAATGCCGGAAGTCGCAGAATTCAGTGATCGCGGTTCGATGGAACTATCAGGCGGGCAACAGAAATTCGTCGCCTTCGCCCGCGCCTTGATGGCGGGGACGCACCTTTTGCTGCTGGATGAGCCCAGCGAGGGAATTGCCCCGGTCTTTGCCCAGCGTATGAGCGAGATCATGAAAAACCTGAAGGATGAAGGAGAGTCGGTATTGGTGGCGGAATCCAATGACAAACATGTAGCCGGCTTATTGGACCGATCCTTCGTGATTGAACGCGGCAGCATCGTCGCCGGTTAAATCCGTCACCAGGAAAAATGCAGAGCACGCCATGGCGCCTTCGACATCTGCCGGGTTACCGGACCGCATTGCCGATGTCGCTGCGCTTGAGGAGTTGTTGTCCCGGCCCAGCCAGGCCTTGATCAATGATTTGGCCGCCCTGGATGGCGATATCATCATTCTCGGCGTCGGTGGCAAGGTTGGGCCCTGCCTGGCACGCATGGCCAAGCGTGCGGCCCCCCACAAACGGGTTGTCGGGGTCGCCCGGTTCTCGGACGGCGAGGTCAAACGGCGGCTGGAAGAATGGGGCGTGGAAACCCTGGCCTGCGATCTTCTTGATCGGGAGGCCGTGGCTGAATTACCCAAGCTACCCAATGTGATCTATATGGCCGGGCGTAAGTTCGGTACGAGTGGCGATGAACATTTCACCTGGGCCATGAACGCCCACGTCCCGGCCCTGGTCGCCGAGGCCTTTGCGCAATCCCGGATTGTCGCCTTTTCCACCCTGTGCGTGTATCCTTTCACCGACGTCATGGGCCCCCTGTGCGACGAGAACACGGCGCCGGTCCCCGTTGGCGAGTACGCCAACTCCTGCGTTGGGCGGGAACGGATCCTGCAATATTTCTCGCACCGTTTTGGAACACCGGGCCGCCTGATCCGCCTCAACTATGCGATCGACCTGCGTTATGGTGTGCTGTTCGATGTCGCGAACTGGGTTTATACAGGGCAGCCCATCGATTTGCGCGCGGGTCATGCCAACGTGATCTGGCAAGGCGACGTCAACGCCCAGGTTCTGCGCGCACTGGGCCACTGCGAGAACCCGACCCGGCCCCTGAACATAGGTGGTCCCGAACAGGTCAGCGTGCGCGCCCTGGCCCAGGCCTTTGGTAAACGCTTTGGCCTGACCCCGGTGTTCGAGAACCAGGAAAGCGGCATGGGCTGGCACAACGACACTTCGCTGGCGTCCAAGTTGTTTGGCTACCCGGAAGTCCCGCTGGCGAAGATGATCGAATGGACAGTAGACTGGATTGAGCGGGACCAACCGCATTATGATAAACCAACCCACTACGAGGCGCGCGACGGTGCTTTCTAACTGCCGGTCAGCGGCCATTCAGGAGGCTTGATATGAGTGTATTCGACAGCCGGCCTTTGGACGGTGTTATCCCCGCCACTTTGCTGGCCTTTAATGATGACATGTCAATTGATGAAGCGGCCTCACGCAGCCATCTTCGCGACGTCGCGGCGACCGACGGCTTGAACGCCATCACGGTGAATGGCCATGCCTCCGAGGTGCATGCCTGCAGCTTTGACGAGCAGCGGCAAATTCTGGAATTTTCCCTTGATGAAGCAGGTGACCGCCTGCCGATGATCAATGGCATCTATTCAGACAGCAGTCTTGAGGCGGCTCGCCTCGCGCGCATGGCCGAGGCGGCCGGCGCGTCGGCCCTGCTGGTGTTCCCTCCTAACAGCATGATCATGGGTGGCCAACTACGGCCGGAAATGGCATTGGCCCACTTCAAGACCATTGCCGACGCCACCGACCTTCCCATGATCGTCTTCCAATACCCCCAGGTTAGTGGTCTGGGGTACCCGTTCGAGACTTTGTTGCGGCTGGTTCAGGAACTTCCTTCAATCAAGGCCATCAAGGATTGGTCCAACGACGCCATGCTGCACGAGAAGCATATACGCAGCCTGCAGTCGGGCGCCGCCGGCCGTCCAATCACCGTTTTGACGACCCACTCGTCCTGGCTGATGGCATCCCTTAGCATGGGCGCCAACGGTTTGCTGTCAGGCGCCGGCAGTGTAATCCCTGACTTGCAGGTCGCTTTGTTCCAGGCCGTGAAGGCCGGCGATCTACCCGGCGCCCAGGCCATCAATGACCGGATCTATCCCCTGGCCCAGGTTTTTTATAGGCCGCCGTTCCTGGATATGCACAACCGCATGAAAGAATGCCTGGTGCTACTGGGCCGGCAACAACGGGCCGTGGTGCGACCGCCGCTGATGAAACTTCCCGGCGACGAGATCGACCGCCTGGGTCAGGCCTTGCGTGCTGCCGGGCTGCCGACGTTAGGCGCCGTACCGGCCGCTGCGGAATAACACCTAGCGTCCTTGATGGCTGCAGCGTCGTGCTATGCCGTAGCGATATATTGCCGCATTGCGGCGGCTTCGCTTTCAATCTCCTCGATGCGAAACTTGACCACATCACCAATTGAAATGATGCCCAGAAGCTGACCGGCCCCTATTACCGGCAAGTGCCGAATCCGCCGTTCCGTCATCACCGCCATGATGGTGTCGATATCATCTTCGGGCCGACAGTGGATCACATCACGGGTCATCAACTCCGCCACCGAAGCCTCCATGCAACGAGTCCCCAACTGGGCCATGCCGCGCACGATATCCCGTTCCGACAGCACACCTTCAACAAAGCCGTCATCGTCACGCACAAGGATTGCGCCAATCCGGTTGCTGCTTAGGATCCCGGCCGCCCGGCCAACGGTTTCGTCAATCTGGACGGATATCACCTCGTTACCCTTTAAGGCGAGAATACGTTCTACATGCATACCAACCTCCTTCCACGAAAAATGCTTGATTCGCAGTTACTTTACATAATCTATTTTGCCTGTTTTTCAACCTGAACGCAAGACGCCGCGATTTCAAACCGGTTTGCGGATCATAAGAGGAAATCCCGGCCCTATATCGAACGACCTTCGAACAGCTTGGGCAAGAACCGCTGAAATCCGCCGCAGATTTGCTATTCCCGCCGTCCGCCGTTGGATTATGAAGAGCGTTTTGATTGGTTCGATTTGTTTCTTCACCAACCGCCGTGAAGTTTCTGTCGGAACGTCGCGAATTTGCATGTGCGACGCGTTCCGTTTGTACGAAGGCAGGTCGGCCCTGGTGGCAATTTTGCTGAGAACGGCGCTTTTCCGAACATATCGTTGGCCTGATGCGGCAAAAGCTCAATGCAGGAGGCCAACGAAACAATGTAAATTCCTATAGAGAAAAGGAATTATTAATCAACGCGCGTCATGATTAACTGTAACCAAAGGCCAAATACGACGTTTCTGTGGCGGATATGCCGTGCGCGTGCCACGGAACTATGATGGAAGATTGACCGATGAGCATGAATAGCGGACCGATTGCCATGGATCTGGAGGCATTTCCAGATGACCTGCCCCATGATGAAGAGTCTGTCGAAGATGACGACCCGGTTGAAAATCAACCTGAGCTGTCCAATAGCGAATATGACGCCCTGGAAGAGGCGGTTATGCAGACCGCCCGGGGCCGTACCTTTTTGCGCGAGCATGCCAAGCGTAACCGCGCCGTGGCCAGTGACCTGGTAATGCGGGCCATGGAAGATTGCCAAAGTTACTTCAAGCGTCAGGAATTCAAGGAGCCGACAGAGATTCTCTCGGCTGAACTGCAAAATATGAGTGACGCGATCAGCCATACCCGGCGCGATATAGCTGCCATCAAGCCCAAGGAGGGGGCCAACAACCGAATCATGGCGGCGACCGAGGATCTCGGCGCCATTGTCACCTCAACGGAGCGGGCCACCAACGATATCCTGGCGGCGGCGGAACGCATCCAGGATTCCTGTGAATCCCTGCGCAAGGAAGATGCCGATAGCCAACTCTGCGATACCATGGAAGAAGATATCACCAATATCTTCCTGGCCTGCTCGTTCCAGGACCTTACAGGTCAGCGCACCACAAAAGTGGTCAATGCCCTGCATTATCTGGAGCAAAGAGTCGGTGCGATGATCCAGATTTGGGGCTCGGAAACCCTGCGCAACGCGGCCGCCGACGAATTCAGCACTGATTTGGAGGATGACCACGCCGAAGCCGGCCTGCTGAACGGCCCGCAAATGGAAGGCCAAGGCATCGCCCAGGTTGATATCGACCAGATGCTGCAGGACGATACGGATCTTGTCGGTGCAGGCGGTGAAACGGAAGACGACGACGCCGGGGACGTTGATCCGGCAGATCACACTGCTGTCGCGGATGCGGCAAATCTCGCGATTGTATCGCTGGATGAAGACCGGCTGTTGGACGAGGCCGCCGCGGATACGACCGAAGGCATTGATTTCGACCCGCCGGCAACGGCCCCATCGGAATCAGATGTCGACGAACAACCGCCGGAAGATGACAGCACCGGCGCGGCGGTTGCCGCAGAGGTAGAACAGGACGACCCGGATGGGTCCGCCTTCGGTGAGGAAATGGACAACGACTCTATAGACGCGATGTTCGATTCCTGATCCGTGAAGATCCCGAAAATTGTCGCTGTGGCTGGATACCAGCCCAAACGGCTGCCGAAATTCGATACTCATCGCCCCTGGACCGGCACGTATTGGGGCAGCCTGAATAGAGCAATACGACCCGAATCTTGGCCTAAAACCTTTGCAGCGAGCGTAGAGAACGATTCACCTTGCGTTGCTCGTCTTGTACTCGCTTGATATCTTCCATTTGCTTTACGGTATCGGTCTTGCTTTTGGCAGCTGCGTCGCCGGATGATTTGGCCGCTTTATTTGGGCTGGCGGTTTCCAGCGCCTCTTCCTGATTGCGAATTGATACGATCATGGTATCGAGTTTCGCCTTGCGCTCGTCACGGGTCATTCCACCGGACTTTACTTTGCCGGTAAATTCCCGGTGTTTAGCGATGAACCTGTCATAAACTTCCGGGATCCGGGACCGCGACTTGAGAATTTTATTGATGCCGTCATAGGCGCATTTTGCGTAGGCCTCTTCGCCCGAATGCAGCTCATGATCCCCAAGGTTGCCAGCGTTGTCTGGATCGTAGCCCGTTTTGCTGGAACATTTATCGAAATATGACCGCAGCTCGGATACTGCCTCATCCAGACTTTTTTTCGCAAACACTGTCGAGCCCATCAGACATACGCAGACGGAAATCATTAGTATCCGGCTTGGTGTGGACAGCATTGTGAACTCCACGGCTATTTATCGCATCGGCCGAAGTATTTCGAGTTCACGGTCGTGATTTCCATGGTGTTGGGACCGCGCTTTCGTATGCGCGTATTGTTTGTCGGCCAATGGAAAACTGTCTCGCCCGACAAGGAGCGAAATACTTCCGGTCGGTCACTGCACTGCGCCGCGTTACAATCCAACAGGCGGAACTCCTTGTTGTTCACCCGGCGAAATTTATACCAAGTCTTGGCATCGCAACTTTCAGCCCATCTGCCGGAGAAATACTCGGTCGCCAAAGCGCCGCCAGAGCTGCTATCGCTGTAGCCGCCGACGATTTTGCAAGCGCCCTTGCCTTGCGAACGAATGTTGCAGTTATCCAGGGCAAACTCCTTCGCCTGATCTGCCTGCTCGGCGGCGCACGCCGCGCCCCAGTAACCGGATACCTCGTTGAATGCAATGGCGCCGTTGCCGGGCAGGCCACAAACCGTAAAAATGGCACACTGCGAACCCGAAACTTTCGCACATTGTGCCAGGGCGCTCTCTTTCGCCCGCGAAATATCCTTGTCTGTGTGCCAGGCATATTTGCCGCCCTCGGAATTGACAGCCACCGCGGACGCCGCTTGGGCTGTTTGGCCGGCAAAACAGGCCGCTATGAAGCATAAAACCAGACCAACAAACCGTGCCATATTGAATTCTCCCGATGTTCTAGAGCCCATTTAAGCCAAATGCGCCCGAATTCGTAAAAATCGAGCAATTGCACCGATCATTTAAATCGCGTCAGTGGCTCGAATTAACTGAACGTTTTTCCAAGTATACCAACGACGTCATTTACAGTATTTGGGATCCGCCTTCGCGCCATCATAGTTGCCGCTGGTATTCTTGTACTGATACAAGACAATCGAGCCATCAGGCATACACGTCATGCCCTCGGTGAAGCGACCATCCGCACAGCCAACGAGCAAAATCCCTGTTATTAGGATCAGCGCCAATCTCATAGTTGCGTACCTCCCATCGTCGTTCAGTTCAAAGCCCGCCGGGTCAGACGACCCCGAACTCTATGCAAACCGCGTGGCCAGCGACCATATTAGGACAATACCAGATTACTTTGCATTGATCTTCTCAAAAGTCCCATCTCCGCCATGGACGCAGGTCGCATGGTCGCACAGCCAATTAGGATCTGGACCCAAGGATACCGCCAGCCATGCTCATTGACCTGCCCTCGCCGCCAATCAGAAAATTTGGTGCCGGCGCACCAACCCGCTACCGTCGCGTAGTCCCGCGCATCGATTTTTGTACCTTACGCTCGGTATCCTTGAGGCGCTTCACCTCACCAAGTTGCTTTTGTGTGTCCTTGCTGCTTCCGGATTTTTCATCTGCAGGCAGCTTGGCCGGTTTACCGTCGACCGCCTTTTCCGACGCTTCTTTCTTGCCTGTAGACTCACCTTTCGCCGTCTCGACAGTGACAATTGATACACAGAGAACAAGCACCAAAGCGGTAATGAAACGCGAAATAACTTCAGAACTCATTTTACCTGCTCCATTTTTCAGCAATCCTCGTAGCGCTTTTCTTGCAACAATTGCAGCCGTGCAATACGCCACAGGTGACCTCCATACCTTCGCCTAAAGATTTCGCCTGGGACCAAGAATGATTTCCTCTCCATGGTGCCTATGAGGCAAGCCGCCGGCAGCAGATCAAATAGGGTAAAATCACTCTCATTGCCGAAGATCTACTCCGCCACCTTGCCGCCGACGACTGTTCCCAGAATCGCACCGGCGCCGATTGCCATTGCCCTGCCGCTGCCACTTCCAAATAATGATCCCACGGCCGCGCCGGTCGCACCGCCGACCACCTGCCCACGCAGTTTTCTATCACTTGCTGAATTGGAACAACCGGCGAGGCCAAATGAACCGGCGGCAATTGCAAATACCGTGAAATACGCCATCAATCTCTGGTAAGCCATACCATCTACTCCTTCTTCGAGCCGGCTATGCTGTTTTGTTGGGCGAGTAATTCTGCCAACGACATCATGCCGTCGTGGTTCGTGTCGGCATCAAAAAATATGATTATCTTGGCGCCGACGGCCTCGCCCAGAGATACCTTCCCATCCCCATCGCGATCGGCCTCGCGAAATTCCTCTGGGCTCACATTTGCAACCTCACCGGGAAGCAGAAAGCCATTCCGGTTCTTGTCGACCGCGGCAAACCGCCAAACGATGTAGGCGACAAATTCGTCAACTTCCAAATTCCCGTCAACGTTGTTATCAGCCTCTTCGAAAGCCGCCCGTACCTTGGCCTCCGACGCTGCCTGTACCGGTGGCGCGGCACAGGCGGCCCAGACGGAAATCATTGCCGCCGCAACGACAGTTCGAATATTGCGGCCTGATTTAGGCATAAGCTCCAACCTTCCAATATCTTAATGAAAATTCGTCACTTGGGTCACCCTGGCAACCTAGGCGGTGACAACCAATTCCCTATCCGATTAACGGCATGGCCAGGTTCCGGAGCCAGGAAATTCAGCCCCTGGGTCTTAATTTGCTGATTTTCGTACCTTGCAGGCTCAGGCCGACCATCAAGCCGCCTTCGTTAAAGAAAAACGCGTAGATGTCATCCTTCGCCGTCGTCGTCGTCAGCGCACCCGTGGCGCCTGCGTTGATTACAACAACGGTTGGGCCGGTGCCGATTTCCCAGCCGTTGGACCGGCCGACAAAATTGTAGGCTTCCTTGGTCATGAAAAACAGGGCGTAGCCAAAGGTTTTCGCCCCAGCCTCCAGTCCGGCCGTAATACCTGCCGAGGTGAAATAGCCGATCGTTTTGCCACCACGCCGCAACGCGCCTTCGCCATGCTGACCGCCCAGGACCAGGCCTGCTTTTACAACCCTCGGAAAAACCAGCACCGCCACGGCATTGGCACCCAGAGCCTTGGCGCCGGAATGGCTGGCATAAAGGCTTTGCAGGGCCGCGCTGACATTGCGATCAATTTGCGCCGCCGTATCAGCCCGCGCCAGTGAAGTTGCCGAGGCTAGGCTCAAGAATGCAGCGGCCCAGACCAATGTGCGCAACGATGAAATTTTTGACATTCCTGTTCTCCCTATGCCGCACCAAGGTACGGATATTCCCGACTTGATCAATAGGCAATGGCAGGATTTTGTTCAATGTCGCTTCGGCTGACCCACCTCACTATCGTCAATTGAGAACGTCTTCGGCAATTGCACACAATCCGCATTACAAACAGCCATGATGCGGGCCCAATCGCTCTTTGCACATAGCCGAATTTTCGTGCTGGGATCCGCATTGCCGCAGAGTACTGAAATGACTACTCTGGTATTCTGGACGGACGGTAGAATTGAGAATGCTGGAAAATGGCTGGCTTCACCGTGGGCAATGAGGAAGTGGCTTGATCCTTCGAATTCTCTATTTTCTGGGTCTCCTGTTGTTTGCCGGCATGGAAAGTCGCGTGGCGGTGGCGCAGGCATCCGGACCTATGCCGTCATACAGTCGCGCGGTCAAAGACTGGACCTGGACCTTTAAACAGGTTGCGGCCTTTGCCAGACACCCTGACATGGACCCCGCCCTGGCAGAAGAGCAGCTTGAAAAATTATCCGAAATCAAAGATTTGGCGACGCGGTTCCTGGCCGATGGCAACGCACGGCTCAAAACGTTGAAGCGAGTGGCCGACGCCCTGGGCCCGGCCCCTGGTGAAGATGCGGAACCGGAACCGGTGGTGCTCGCGGCGAAACGCAAGAAGAATAGTGTAGAGACCGCCTTTTATCATGCCCGGATAGTCGAGGCAGCGCTGGCGATCGCACGCGCCGACGAACTGGAGTTCAAGATCCTGTCCCGGCGCCGGGAAGCGCAGATCGATACTCTGTTTCAACGCTATCCATCACCGTTCCTCCCATCGACGATGCAGGTGGCAATCCCGGAGCTCTTGGCGGAATTTCGGTCACTCGGATATTTGCCATTCACCTGGTGGGATGATCTGACGCCCGGTCAACGCCAGGACATACCGCTGGGATATTTTTTTATCGTCATCGTGGCGGCCGGTTTTCTCGGCTGGGCTGGCCGAAACTTTCTGTTGCGCAATTTTGGCCGGGACCTGAATCTCGCCAACCCGGGTTACGGGCGACGGTTACTTGCGGCCATCGCAGAAGGGCTGGCACGCGGCATTATTCCAGCCTTGGTCCTTGCCGGAATAATGTGGCACGTTTCCAGTCCGGGTGCGATGATCCGCAGCGAAATTGTCGATGTTATCGTCGCGCTTTGCATGGGCTTGATCGTCGTCATTCTGGCGGTCGTCCTGCCCCGCAGTGTTTTGGCGCCTTCGTCGCCGGATTGGCGACTGTCTCCTGTCGGCGCGGCGCAAGGTCATGCGATTTGCCGGCGGATCATATGGCTTGCATGCATATTTTCATTCGACCTTTTCGCGCGCATTGCTGGAAATACCGGGGCCAGTTCACCGGAGCTGGTTTCCCTTTACACCATGGTTAGCAACAGCCTTGGCGGCGCAGGTCTGTTGCTCCTGACGCGCGGCGTTCTTTGGCAGCAACAAGGCCCGGAGGAGGGCGAAAGCGGGTCGGTACCCCCTGCGTCAGACATCGATAAACCCTGGTATTCGTTTTGGCCGTCACTCCGTGTCCTCATTGCTTTAACCAGCGTCATCGGCATCGCCGCGGCCGCTGTCGGTTATAGCCTGCTTAGCCATTATTTGATCAAAAATTTGATCATCAGTGGTTTGATCATCGGCGGCTTGTTTTTGTCGAGGGGGTTGTTACGCGAAGTTATCGGTTATGCCACCAGAGCGCATTGGGCAACCGTAACTCTTGGTCTCGCCCACCGGACAAGGCTGCGCATCAAGTTTTGGGCCCGGTTGGCCGTTGAAATCCTACTTGTGGTCTTTGGCATTGCAACGATCGTTCCGCAGTGGGGCGTGCCATTCCATGAGCTGTTGCTCTGGCTGGCTAAGATCTTGCAGGGCTTCAATGTCGGTAGCATCAGAATTTCAATTGTCGACATCGCAATCGGCATCGGCGTTTTTCTCATTGGATTGTCAGCAACCCGCATGTTGCAGCGGACCCTGAATGAACAGGTGCTGCCGAACACCCAGCTTGATACTGGCGTGCAGGATTCCCTGTCGTCTGGGTTTGGATACGTTGGCCTGGTCATTGCCGGCGCGCTGGCGGTCTCGGTTGCCGGCTTTGATCTTTCGAATATTGCGCTGATTGCGGGCGCACTTTCGGTCGGCATTGGTTTCGGACTGCAGAATGTCGTCAACAACTTTGTTTCCGGTATAATTTTGCTGATCGAACGACCGGTAAAGGTTGGCGACTGGGTGGTCATCGGCGGCAATGAAGGCCTCATCCGGCGAATAAATGTCCGGGCGACGGAAATTCAAACCTTCCAACGTGCGTCCGTGATCATTCCCAACGCGGATATTCTTTCCAGTGCTGTTACCAATTGGACCCACAAGGACCGGCAGGGCCGGGTCGAGATCACGGTTGGCGTTGCCTACGGATCCGACACTGCCCTCGTCGAAAAAATTCTGCTGGAATGCGCGGCGGAACACCAGAGTGTGCAGGATTATCCCGCACCCTTTGTCCTGTTCCAGGACTTTGGCGCCAGCAGCCTTGATTTCGACTTGCGCTGCTATACCGCGGACGTAAATTCCCGTATCAGGATAGCCAGCAACCTCCGGTTTGCCATCGACCAACGTTTCCGGGAAGAAGGCATTGTAATCCCCTTCCCGCAACGGGTTGTGCACCTACCCGACAACGCGGCTGATATGGCACCGAACGGCGACACCGCTTCGGACCGAGATACCGACAAGCAGTGATAAAGACCTCTTGAGACGCCACGGGCGTCTCGGGCGGGCGTAAAACCCTGTCCATCCGAATGGAGTCCTGTAATTGCCGCTTGGTGTTATCCCTACAGTCATTGATATTATGAAAAACGCAAGAATCAGCAATTCTCTCAAGACGGGGATGCGAAGAATGAAATCACTCATCGCTGGGGCAGCTATCATAATTGCCTTGCTGACAGCAGGCCTGACAGAGGTTTTTGCTCAGCAAAGGCCGGCTGTGGAGCGGCCCAAGATTGGCCTGGTTCTTTCCGGCGGCGGCGCGAAGGGCGCCTCTCATGTCGGTGTGATCAAGGTTCTGGAGGAACTGGGCGTTCCCATTGACTACATCGCCGGTACCAGCATGGGTGCAATCGTCGGCGGACTTTATGCCTCCGGCTTATCATCGGAAGAGCTTGCAACAGCCATTAAGTCAATCGACTGGGAGGACATTTTCGACGACAAGCCGCCCCGTGAGAACCGGGATTTTCGGCGCAAGTTAGATGATGAAGGTTTCCTTGTCCGCTACAAGCTGGGCTTCAAGGATGGCAGTTTCCACCTGCCCCGTGGCGTCATCAACGGTCAGAAACTCAATCTTGTTCTTCGTGAATTGTCGATAAATGCCATTGGCAAAAAGGACTTCGATAAGTTGAAGATCCCATTTCGGGCGGTCGCGGCGGATATCGAAACCGGCGAAACCGTCATTCTTGCTTCAGGGGACCTGGCAAGAGCAATGCGGGCGAGCATGGCCGTCCCCGGCGCTTTCCCACCGGTAGATATCGATGGCCGCCTGCTGGTCGATGGCGGTCTCGCCGACAACGTGCCGATCAATGTGGCGCGCAAAATGGGCGCCGACATCGTGATTGTCGTTGGCTTTCCGGCAAACTTGAAAAAGCGCGGTGAGTTGAAAAGCGCCCTCGACATCGTCTTCCAGTCGTTGGATCTATTGATTGGGCAGAACTCCCGCATTCAATTGAAGACGCTGAAATCCCATGATGTTTATATCGAGCCTGCATTGGGCGATATCAGCGCGTCGAGTTTCGATCGCGCGCCTGACGCCATCGCAATAGGAGAGCAGGCCGCGCGATCCCACTTGAAAGTATTGCAGGGTTTAGTGCAACCGCAAATGGCTCCGCGGTTGGTGGTCTCGCAAGCCACGGCCTCGGAAAACGAGGCGTTCATCATCGATTTCATCCGTATTGAAAACAGATCGAGACTGTCCGACGATCTAATTTCCGTCCGCCTGCGTCAAAAACCAGGCGACACCCTGGACATCGACACACTCGAACAGGACATAGCGCAGATTTATGGCCTCGATTATTTTGAAACCGTCACATATACGGTGGTCGTCGAAAAAGACAAGACGGGCATCGTTGTCACCGCGACAGAAAAAAGTACCGGGTTGGACTCCTTCAGGTTCGGGCTGAATCTTGAAAGCGATTTCGACGGCGACAGCGATTTTAACGTCAGTGTACGATACCAGAAGGAAGGCTTGAACGAACTGGGTGGTGAACTACTTTTGCAGGCCATTGCCGGCGAAAAGCTGGGCGCGACGGTGAATTTTTTACAACCGCTTGATCCGGGCACCAGATACTTCATCAATGGAAGCCTGGATTATCTGGAACGTGACGTTTTTGTATTCCAGAACGGCCGCAGAATCGGCGAGGTCCGGATCAGCGAATTTGAGGCCGGCTTGAACCTGGCGCGTCAGCTCGGCAATTGGGGCGCTGTTTCGATAGGACTGGACCATGGCTATGGATGGCAGGATGATGTTGTTGGCACCACCACCCCGCAAGACGATGACTATGGCACCGGCAGCTTCTATACCCGATTCAATTACGACACCCTGGATCAACTCGGATTCCCAAAGACCGGCGCCAAGGCAAAGGCCGAGTTTCGGCGTTTAAGCGAAACACTAGGTGGCGAGGAGGACTTCAGCAAATCTACCGCCAGCTTCGTGACGGCCCATACATGGGACCGCAATACGATCCTACTTGGCGGTGACGCAGGAATTACCCATGACGGCGAAGGTTTCGTTCAGGACCTATTCGAACTGGGCGGCTTCTTTAATTTATCGGGATTGCTGACAGATTCGCTAAGCGGGCAGAATTTCGCGTTGGGCGAAATGATTTATTACCGCAATATTGTGAAGGGGAGCGGATTGATCAAATTTCCGGTTTATCTGGGCGCCTCTCTGGAAGCGGGAAATGTCTGGGACGACCGCAGCGATATGAGCCTTGACGATCTGGTGATTGCCGGCAGCGGCTTTCTTGGCGTCGACACGCCACTCGGTCCGGCCTATCTGGCTTACGGCCGCGCCGAGGGCGGTAACAGCGCCGTCTATTTCTTCCTGGGGCAGACTTTCTAGAGTGTGTCGCGGCTAATCGAGACCCAACAGTTCGTCGACTTTTTCCGGGCCCAGCTCGGGGCCAAACAACAGCTCGTCATCGACCTGCAGCACCGGCGAGGAGCGGATGTTGTGGCTATCGATGAAGGCCGCCGCATCCTCGTCCATCATCAGGTCCTTGGCCACGAATTCCACATCATGGGCCCGCAAATAAGCCTTCAACTGCTCGCATGGCGCACACAAAGGCGTCGAGTAGACGGTCACTGATCTGGCTGCCATCTAGGCTTTCCCCTCCTCTTTCAGCTTGCGGTACAGGGCCTTTTTCTCCAACCAGGCGTTTTTGACCTCTTCGGTCTGCCAGGGTTGATCCTGGGTGAAGACCTTGGCCTTCCAATCCTCGCCCTTGGACCATTCAAACGGCGTCTGTACCGTCGTACGGGGCCCCTCGGCGCTTTCCAGCAGGTCCAGGGCCATGGCTATGATCTGGCGCTGCATGGCAACTTTGCCGGGCTCGCCGCAAGGGCTACCCAGAGGAAAATCGGTGAACAGCAATCGAGGTACGCCGCAGGTTTCGACAATATCACGAGCGGCGGCGACGATGACGGTGGGAATACCGTTCTCTTCCAGGTAACGTGCGACCAGACTCACGGTCTGGTGGCAAACCGGTCAGACCGGCGTCAGCAGCGCGACATCCACCTCTTCATCCCGGCAACGCCGCAATATCTCCGGCGCATCCACATCCAGGGTCTTGCGCTGGGAATAGGCATTGTATACGCCATAGGCCGTTGGCGCGAAGCTGGCAAAGCGCCCTTCCGCCTGGACCTCCTGCAACCGGGTCACCGGGAAATAGGCGTTTACATCCTCCAGCGAGGTCGCGTTTTTATCATAGCTATGGGTTTGGCTGTAAAGGTCTTCTACAGGCGTATCGCTTGGCACTCCATAGACATTGGCCGGCGCGCCCTTTTCCTGTGGCGTGCGTTGATCTTCCCAGGTGCGCACCGCGATCTCGGACGTCGAAATCAGGGCCAGGCGGCTTTCCGCCAAAGGCTTGCGCAATGGCGTGAACGGCACATCGTCAAATTTGGCCCATTGGTAGGGCTTATCGTAGCCTTCCGCCTGATAATAGGCCCGGGTCTTGTCAATATAGCGAACATAACTCATAGGGCACTCCTCCATTCTTACGGCCCGCCGCAGGCAGCCGCTAAACGCAAACTATACTCCAGTATGGTAGTTTCCCTCTACCCTCGCAAGGCTTGCCCGGCCTTATATATACAGGCTGTCCAGTAGGATAACGCGGTTGACGGGAGTGAACTGGCATGGATTGGCACGGCGTTACCATTGGTCAGGCATTGCGGCGTTCGGCCCAATCGTGGCCCGACAACGATTTTGTAATTGGCATGGGAAAACGGCTCTCATACGCCGAGTTTGACGCACAGGTTGACCGCCTGGCCCTGGGTCTGCTGGGTCTGGGGGTCGTCCGAGGCGATCATGTGGCCTGCTGGCTGACCAACAGCCCGGCCTGGCTGTTGACCTGGTTTGCCTGTTGCCGCATTGGCGCCACCGTGGTCTCCATCAACACGCGCTATAAGATTGCGGAGGTTGAATACATTCTGCGGCAATCGGATGCCAAAGTGTTGGTGGCCATGCCGTATTACTGGAATATCGACTATCTCGAAATGCTTCGCGGCATGGCGCCGGTATTCGAAGACGCGGTACCGGGCCGGATGCAGGTGGCGGCATTGCCCCAGTTACGCGCCGTGGTGTTGTGGGATGACGTGGAACATCCGGGCACGATTTCGCAAAGCGCCCTGATGGCGGCTTCACGGGATAGGGCAGATCTGGCGGCGGCCGAAGCTTTGGTACGGACCGAAGACCCGGTTATAATAATCTACACTTCCGGCACCACGGGCCAGCCAAAGGGCGCCATGCATTGCCACGCGGTGCTGATTGAAGGCCAAAACATCGCCAACGCCATGCATATGGAAGCAGGCGACAAGGTGCTGGGCCACATGCCGCTGTATCATGTGGCCGGCAGCGTGGCGACGACCCTGCCGGCCATGCAGAACGGTTGCAGCCTGGTGACCATGGACGAATGGGACGCAGCAAAGGCCCTGGATCTGATCGAACGGGAACGCATCGCCATCATGGGCGGTATCCCGACGCACTTTTTTGACCTGTTGAGCCAACCTGGCGTAGAGGCGCGGGATACCCATTGCCTGAAGACGGCCTGGATCGGCGGCGCCCCGGTAACCCCGGCCATCGCCCGGCGGGTCAAGACGACCCTGCATTTCGAGGCACTACAGGCGGTCTATGGTATGACCGAGACCATGGGGATGACGACCCTTAGTGCGTTTGATGCTCCCATCGAAGTGACCTGCGAAAACAAGGGCAAACCAATCGGCGATTACGAAATCGGTGTCTTTGATCCCGAGACCGGTGTCAAAAAGGCGATGGGCGAGGATGGTGAAATCTGGGTACGCGGCTATCTGGTCATGCAGGGTTATTACAAGGACCCCGAGGCGACCCGGGCGGCGATCACGCCAGAAGGCTGGTTCCGCACTGGCGACCTGGGTCAGATGGACCGTGACGGTTATTTGAAAATCACCGGCCGGGCCAAGGAAATGTTCATCGTCGGCGGCTCCAATGCCTACCCGGCCGAAATCGAACGTTTCCTGGAAACCTGCGGCGCCATTTACCAGGCAGTGGTCTGCGGCGTACCCGACGCGAGACTGGGCGAAGTCGGCTTTGCCTTCGTCATGCCCGCCCCCGGCGCCAGCCTGCGCCAGGGGGATGTCATCAGTCATTGCCGCGGCGCCATCGCGGACTACAAGGTTCCCCGGTACATCCAGATCGTCGACGATTTCCCGCGCACCTCGACCAACAAAATTCAGCGCTATCTGTTGCAGCAGGAGGCCCTGGGCCGGTTTCCCGAAGAGCCTGTGACAAGCACTGATTGATACCAATTGTCCTTGAAATAACGCCTATTCCGCCGCGTCCTTGGCCAAGAACCCGCCGGACTGGCGCGACCACAATTCCGCGTAAAGACCGTCGCGCCGAAGCAGGCTTTCGTGGTCGCCCTGTTCGATGATCCGGCCCCGGTCCATGACGATCAGGCGATCCATGGCGGCGATGGTGGAGAGGCGATGGGCGATAGCGATCACGGTTTTGCCCGCCATCAGGGCCTGAAAGCTTTCCTGGATGGCGGCCTCTACCTCCGAATCCAGGGCCGAGGTGGCCTCGTCCAATATCAGGATGGGAGCATCCTTCAACAACACCCGGGCAATGGCGATGCGCTGGCGCTGACCGCCCGATAATTTGACGCCGCGCTCGCCCACGTGGGCCTGATAGCCATGGCGGCCCTGGCCATCTTCCAACTCCTGGATGAAATCGTGGGCGTGGGCGGCGTGGGCCGCCGCCGCCACCTCCGCGAAGGTCGCGCCCGGCCGGCTGTAGCTGATGTTATCCAGGACAGAGCGATGCAGCAGTGATGTATCCTGGGTCACCATGCCGATCTGGGCCCGCAGGCTGTCCTGGGTGACCCCGGCAATATCCTGGCCGTCGATCAGGATGCGGCCATCCTGCAAGTCGTAGAATCGCAACAGCAGGCTGACCAGTGTTGATTTGCCGGCGCCGGAGCGGCCGACGATGCCAACTTTCTCGCCGGGCCGGATGTCCAGATCCAGGCCGCTGATGACGCCCTCGTCTACATCCTCGCGCGCCTTGCCATAGTTGAAATGTATATGGTCATAACGGATGCCACCGGCGCTAACCCGCAAATCCTGGGCGTCGGCCGCATCATCGATGGCGCGTTCGCGGGCGATGGTGATGACGCCATCCATCACCACGCCGACATTCTCGAACAGGTTGGAGGCTTCCCACATGATCCATTGCGACATGCCTTGCAGCCGCAGCACCAAACCAACGGCCAGAGCGATGGCGCCGGCGGTGGTTGCATCGATGTACCAGAGCCAGACAGCCATCCCGGCAATAGCGAAAATCAGGCAACCGTTCATAATGTGCAGGGTTATGGTCAATAAGGTGGATAGGCGCATCTGCCGGTATACCGGGTCCAGAAAGGCCTCCATCCCTTCCCGTGCATAGCCGTCCTCGTAGGCTGCATGGGCGAACATCTTGACCGTGCCAATATTGGTATAGCTGTCCACCACCCGTCCGGTGACGACGGAACGGGCCTCGGCCTGGGCCATGGATATGTCCCGCAAACGGGGCACGAAATAGCGCATTGCGAGCACATAACCAATGAACCAGATGATCATCGGCGCCGTCAGGCGCAGGTCGCTACTGGCGAACAGGACCACGGCGGCGGTGAAATAAACCGCCACATACAGCAGAACCTCGGTCAGCTTCATGACGATATCGCGCACCGCCAATGCCGTCTGCATCATCTTGGCGGCAACCCGGCCGGCGAAATCGTCCTGATAGAACTCCATGCTTTGCCGCAGCAGATAGCGGTGCGCCTGCCAGCGGGTGCGCATGGCAAAGTTTCCCAACAGGCCCTGATTGTGAATTGATTCAGAAATGAACTTCAGGGTCGGCAGCAACAGCAGCACCACAAGGCCCATGATCACCAACTGGCCGCCATGATCATTCCAAAATTCCGCCCGCCGCGCCGTCGCCAGCCAATCGACCATACGTCCCAGAAAGGCGAATAAGGCTACTTCCAAAACTGCAATAATGGTGGAAAACAGGGCCGACGCCGCCAGCAGCGGCCAGAAAGGCTTGGCGTAGTGCAGGATGAACGGGATCAGCGAAGCCGGCGGCATATCCGGCTGCGCTGCCGGCAATGGATCGGTCCGGCGCTCCAACCAACGAAAAAACCTGGCGCTCACCGCCTATCCCCCAAAAAACACGTCAGCTTAATCTTCGGCCCCCGCGGCCAGACCGGCGTTGAAACGCGCATCGGCTTGCCGAAAAACCTTGCGGGTGTTTTCCATGTCCCAGGCTTCCTCGATCAGGGATTCGTGATCCCACTGGCTGCGCAGCTGAGGTGGGTTAAAGAAGTCGCCGCCGTAGACATGGATGGCGCTGGTTAGTTTCCGGATCGGGTTGGCTACCGAATGAATGATTTCCGGTCCCAGGGTGGCCACCTGCCCCACGCCAAGGGAATCGGCCCCTGCCGCTTCCAAATTGGGGGCTAAATTGTCCTTGCCTATGCGGCGCCAGAACAGGTTGTCTTCGCGCCCACCATAAATGCCGATGACGGCGAACATATGGTGGTTATGAGGCAGCAAAGTCATATAGGGCGCCCAGACGAAATTAATCACGGTCAGGTCAGCGGCCTGATACAACGGATATACGCCGGCCTGGGTAGGCTCGCCCAGTTCGGCAATAACACCTGCGGGTTCGGCGACCGCTTCCAAGGTAAGCTCGCGGATGGCCTTCTGCCCGTCGGCGACCGCAACCTTGCAGTCCTCGATAAACCGATCCTTCTGAAACATTTGAAAAGCCCTTTCCTGCGGCAAAAATGCGGACAAACCGCCTCGAATCGAATGCGCGAGTTTAGCCGCAGGCCAAAGACAGCGCCATCATTCAGCTTCGCTATAGCGATAATGGCGGACCCGGCCCGCGGGCTTTGCAGTTAACCCTTTAGCAATGCCGCCAAACCGACACGGTAGTTCGGGTATTGCAACTGGACCCCCAATTCCTGCCTGATACGGTCGTTGCGGACACGCTTGTTATCGCGATAGAAACTGGCCGCCATTGGGCTCAAATCGGCTTCATCGAAGGCAATCGCCGGTGGCGGCCGCTGGCCCAGTAGTTCAGCCGCATGGGCGATGACGTCTTGCGGCGGCGCCGCCTCGTCATCGCAGACGTTGTAGATGGCGCCGGGATCGGGCCGCGCCATGGAGGCTTGCAGGACCGTCGCCAAATCGTCCACGTGAATGCGGGAGAAAACATGGCCTGGCTTGACGATGCGCCGGGCCTTGCCCAGGCGCAGGTTATCCAGGGCGTTGCGGCCGGGCCCATAGATACCGGCCAGACGGAATATGTGCATGGGCCGGCCCAGTCGGCGACCCCAATCCAGCCAGGCCTGCTCTGCCGCCACCCGCCACCGACTGCGCTGATTGAGCTGGTCGTCCGCCGCCGCCGGAGTTGCCTCGTCGACCCAACCGCCACCGTGATCGCCATAGACCCCGGTAGTGGAGAGATAGCCCAGCCAGCGGAGATCCGTTAGTTTTGCAATATCGGCGCCGTGACGGGCAAACACCGGGTCGCCGTCCTTATCGGGCGGAACAGAGAGCAAGAGGTGGGTGGTGCCGGCCATCCGGCCGGCCGGGTCAGCCAGGGGATGGTCACGGTCAAAGGGGAAAGTGCCCGCCCCGCCGCCTTCCCGGCTGGTGCCTGCGACGGTCCAGCCAAGCGCTGCGAGACGATGCGCCAAGACCTGGGCACTGTAGCCCAGGCCGAAACAGAACAATTTTTCTCTACTCACCGTCATTCCAGCCCTTGCCCAGTCAGCGCATATATGGAAGGTAGGCGGATGCCCGCCCCCGGACAATACAGCCTTTTCTCCCTTTGCCTTTTATTGCCGACATTGCTGCTACCAATTATGCGGCCTTTGCCTGCCGCGGCGGCGGAAACAGACATCGACCACGAACAGCAGTATCGTGCCTGTATTGCCCTGACCTACCGCGAACCCTGGCAGGCCTTCGAAGCAGCGGAGAGCTGGGCCGGGGTAGGCGGCGGCGCGGCGGCCCGCCATTGCGCGGCCATGGCACTGTTGGAGGCGAAACAATATGACCGCTCGGCGGAGCGGTTGGAAGCGTTGGCGGCGGGCCTGGCCACAGATCACTTCCCTTCACCCGGCGATGTTCTGGCCCAGGCAGCCAATGTCTGGTTGCTGGGTGACCGGCCGGAACTGGCACTGCAGGCGATTGAACTGGCACTGCAATTTGACCCTGACAAAGCATCCTATCTGGTCGACCGGGGCCGCATCCGGGCCGAACTGGGCGACCATGCCGCCGCACTGTCGGACCTGAACCGAGCCCTGGCCCTGGACAGCACGGACGATGACGCCGCCGCCTTTCAGGCCAGCGCCCTGCGCCACCTGGGCCGCCTGGAAGAGGCCATGGCAGCCGTCGAGTACGCCCTCGACCTGAATCCCGGCAATCCTTCCGCCCGGTTGGAGCGGGGCATCCTGCGTTTTCAAATGGGTGATACCGCGGGTGCGCAGGCGGACTGGCTGCACACCGCAGCAGAACACAGCGGCACCCCGGCCGCCGACTCGGCCCAGGCCCGGTTGCAGAAAATGGAACTCACGAAGAAATAGCGGTGGCCCATTCCGCCCGTACGTCAGGGTCCGCTTCGCCCCGCAGATAGGCCGGCGCCAGACTTGCCAAGGCATTGACACCGCGCAACTGCAACAGCGCCCAGACCGCCATGGCCCGGACCAGGGGCGATGGGTCGGCCAACAGCGGTTCGATCCCTACGGATAGCTGGCCATTGCCGCTATTGCCCGCGGCTATCAGAACATTACGTAAAAATCGGTCCCGCCCCAGGCGTTTGACCGGAGTGCCGGCGTATAGGTTGCGGAAGGCGCTGTCGTCCAATTGCAGCAGTTTGCCCAGATCCGGCGTGCCCAGACCGGAACGCGGGGTCAAGGCGGCGTCCCGAGCCAGCGAGGCAAACTTGTTCCAGGGACAAACCGCCAGGCAATCGTCGCAGCCAAAGATGCGGTTGCCCATGGGCTTGCGGAATTCAGTCTCGATATGACCTTGATGCTCGATGCTCAAATAGGACAGACAGCGCCGGGCATCCAGTTGATAGGGTGCGGGGAATGCTGCCGTCGGACAAATCTCCAGGCAGCGTTGGCAGCCGCCACAATGATCGGCCTCACCATTATCAAAGGGCAGGGACAGGGTGGTGAATATACTGCCCAGAAACAGCCAGGAGCCGAAGTCCCGGCTTACCAGATTGCTATGCTTACCCTGCCAGCCCAGACCGGCCGCCTGAGCCAAGGGTTTTTCCATCACCGGGGCGGTATCGACAAAGACTTTCAGTTCGCCGCCGGCCTGCGCCACCAACCAACGGGCCAGGGTCTTCAGGCGTTTTTTGACCACGACATGGTAATCCTTGCGCTCGGCATAAACCGAGACGTTGCCCCGTTCCACCTGGGCTAGGCGATCCAGGGGATTGTCATCGGGTCCGTAATTCAGGCCGAGCATGATGATGGACCGGGCTTCGGGCCACAAGGCATTGGGGTGCCCGCGTCGGGCGGCCTTGGCCACCAGCCAATCCATGTCACCATGGCGGCCCATGGCCAGGAACCGGTCCAGGCGGCCGCCCGCCTTGGGAATGGCGTCGGGTCCGGTAATGCCGATCGCATCAAAGCCCAGCGCCAGTGCCTCGCGCCGCATGGCATCGACCAGCGCAACGCCGTCCCAATCAGCGCCGGCCGGACCGGGCCCCTCGCCGGTCGGCCTAGAAGTCGAGGTCGGCATAATGTCGGGGCGGCGGCAGGCCGGGCATATGGTCCGCCAGTATGGGGCGGAAACTGGGGCGGGATTTGACCCGGGCATACCATTCCTTGGCGCCCTGATGTTGCTCCCAGGGCACATCGCCAAGATAATCCAGACAGGATATTTGCGCCGCGGCGGCGATATCGGCCAATGAGAACACCTCACCGCCAATATAATTCCGTCGCTCCACCAGATAGCCGATCTAGTCCACGTGATAGCCGATATTCTGCCGTCCCGCCCGGATCAGATCGGACCGCGGCTCGCCCATGCCCATGAACCGCTTCAGCAGCTTTTCCCGCAGCAGAAAATCCGTCACTTCGCTATAAAACTTGCCGTCGAACCAGGCGATCAGACGGCGGCATTCGGCCCGGGCCAGGGGGTCCGGTCCCAATAATCCGGGTTCGGGCTGGCATTCTTCCAGATACTCGACAATGGCCTGGCTGTCGGCCAACACCGCACCACCGGGCTCGCTCAAGACCGGCACCTGACCGGCCGGGTTAAGGGCCAAAAATTCCTGTCGCCGATCCCAGTATTTTTCCACCACCAGTTCCACGTCGAGGCCTTTTTCATACAAGGCGATCCGCACCTTGCGGGAAAATGGTGAGAGCCAGAAATGGTACAGAATACGCATCTGCCCAGTTTACCGGATCGGCCCGCCGCCGCATAGCATGGCGCCGGGGCTAATCCGTGGTCAAAACCGCCTTGCCGATCACCTTGCGGTCCAACAACAACTGCATGCCTTCGACCGCGCGCTCCAAGGGCAGGACATGGGAGACATAAGGGTGCAGTTTGCCGGCATTCGCCATGGCCAGCAGTTCCTGCAATTCCTGCTCGCCGGCCTCGGGATCATGGCGCCGGGCTTCGCCAGCCCGGCAACCGATGATGGACAAACCCTTTATCAAAGCATAGTTGACCGAAAGTTGCGGTATGCGGCCAGACGTGAAGCCGATCACCACCAGTCGCCCATGCCAGGCCATGCAGCGCAATGATTGATCGAACACGTCGCCGCCCACTGGGTCATAGACTAAGTCCACACCGGCGCCTCCGGTGATTTCCTTGACCCGGCCGCGGAATTCACCCTGACGATAGTTGATCACATGGTCGGCACCATAGTCCCGCGCCACCATCAACTTGTCGTCATCCCCACCGGTGGCGATGATCCTGGCGCCATGCAGTTTGGCGATTTCGACCGCCGCCAGGCCAACGCCGCCCGTAGCGCCATGGATCAGCACCCATTCCCCGGCCTGCAACCGGCCTCGCTGCAACAGACAATGGTGGGCCGTAACGTAAGCGACCAGGAATGCAGCCGCGGTAACATCATCAAAGTTGCTGGGCGTCGGCAACAGGGTATGGGCCTCCACCACCGCCTGTTCGGCGAAGCCACCCGGCCGGGTGCGCATGAGAACCCGGTCGCCCGGCGCGAATGTTTGCACATCCCGGGCAACCTCGATAACCTCGCCCGCCGTCTCGAACCCGGCGATAAACGGCAACGTTGGTTTATGCTGATAGGAACCTTCCACGGTCAGGATATCTGGAAAATTGATGCCGGCGGCATTGATCTTTACCCGTGCCTGACCTGGCCCCATATCCGGTTCGGGCCACTCTTCCAGGCGCAGTACCGAAGGCGGCCCCAATTCCCGGCATACGATAGCCCGCATCATCTTTCCCCTGCGCCCGAATGAATTCCTGTTCTTTTAGAACGTCAGCGGCAATTCGACCAGGGGGGTCGGCCCGCCCTGGTATGATCCCGGCCCCATGGCGTCGACCGCTTCTACCAATCGATTTTCCGACTTCAACAATCGGTCGGCAATGGCAATTATACGGCGGTTTGGTTTGGCATGGGGTGCGGCGCGGCGCAGGGCCTGGGCCGCCTCGCTTTCGCGCCCCGGGTTGTATTGACATAGAATGGTCAGGGCCGCCGCCGTCGATCGGCTGACGCCGGCATAGCAATGCACGATCATGGCGCCTTGCCGGTTCCAGGCCCGGGCAAAATCCAGCAATGCCGTTACATGCTCCATGGTCGGGGCAATATCACCGGCGTAAGAGGCCGGGAAATCATCGACTTCGATGTGCAAATGCCGTGCCGGATCAATGCCCTCGGGCGTATTGGGCACTCCCTCAATCCCCAGCAGGGAAAGGATATGGGTCGCCCCAAGGTCCAGGGTCCGCTCCTCCATGGTCCGCCACGAACTAATATACAGCACAATATGGGCCTCATTCCAGTTTTGCCGCGCCGCTCAGAATTTCTTAATCAAGCCGCACTATATTATTCGCAGGAACGGCCACAAATGGGAAGCATAGCGATGTCAGGTACCGTCGAACATTACCAAGGGCTGGCGCAAAACCTGATCGAAACCCTGGGCGTCGAACAGGCTTTGCATGTAGCCAAGCAGTACGCCTGGTATGGCGTGATGGAAGAGATTTACCGCCTGAGCGGCGAAGCTGGCCACACGGTGCATTAACGGGAAAGCAAAGTCTCTGTTGCCATGGTCATGGGGAACGGCAGGGGTGGCGGCCTACGCCACGGCCAGATAATGCAGACAAATCCCGCTGCCTCACCACGATCAAGGTGCGACACCCTCTCGAGCAAAGAAACTGTTAGAATCGTCTAGATGACCA
Source organism: Alphaproteobacteria bacterium (assembly GCA_021776235.1). Classification (GTDB taxonomy): domain Bacteria; phylum Pseudomonadota; class Alphaproteobacteria. The sequence continues at coordinate 100,961 of JAJFGG010000011.1, forward strand.
ATTGGCGCGGACGGACCGGGCCAAGAATATTGGTGGCGTCATCGCTGGCCATTACATAGGCCTCGCTAACCGCTTCATGTTGACGCCGCCGGTCTGCCTCAGGCGTCCCGTCGGGCATTCCTTCCTGAGCGATTTGCTGCGCCAGAAACGGCACGAACGGCTGTGCCTTTTGCCTCGGCGCAGGCGGCAGAACCCGGCCTTGATCGACCAGGGGCAATTCAACGACATTCTCAACAACACCTACGGGCCCCGTCCGCAGCACCTGGGCACGGGCCTGTTGTTCACCCTGACCCTTGGCCGCGAATTGGGCGCCCTGCCGGTACTCCGATTCACGATCCGCAACGCGATGCGGCGCGCGCACGGGCGCGACTTCACCCAGCCGGGAGGCTGCGCGTTCATAAACGGATGCTGCTGTCGCTACACTCGTCAAGTCTTAATCCACCAAATATGCCACCAGCATAGGCTCCGGTTCGTCATCCTACACCTATACATCTTGTCATTAGAGCAGAATTTTGTCGCTAAGTCAATGCCTTAGCGACGGGCAGAATATATCAGGCGGGCTGTACGCCGCGCCGTTGGTCCCAGTTGCGCAGCCACCAGATGACTGGGATGGATATTAGCACAATCCAGGTCTTGCCGATAACTTGGCCCGAAAGAAATTCCAGGCTGCCAAAGGCCAATTGCAGGAACAAAACGCTGTCGATCAGCAAACCGACCAGACCCGAGGCCACGACCGCCAAAACCAGGCGGCGGCGCTGCAACGGTGTGTAGACGGCAAAATCGGCCAATTCCGAGAGCAAAAATGCCACGCCAGAAGCCAAAACCAGAGCCGGCGGCGCCAAGGCGGCAGATAACGCCGCACCAGCCAATATGGCTGCAACGGCCCAGCGCGGGCCCAGACGACGCTGCACTAAATCGCGCAAAACCAGGGCCAAACCGATCATGAGCACCCCACTGGGCGCCATGATACCGGGCGCCACCGGGATTAGACAGGGAGCCCCGGGCGCACAGACCGTGCCCCAATGGCCGATCAGCCAGTTGGCGGCGGGGATACACAGGGCAAAGGCGGCCAGATAGATATAACCTTCAATTCGCGTGGCCTGCATGACGTCTCAATTCGCTAACATTTTTCGTCCCGATGCCTACTGGATTAGAGAGCAAAAGAAAAGGGCCGCCGGATCAACCGGCGGCCCATAGATGTGACTAACCTGGCGAAACTTATTCGGTCTCGGCGCTGATCAACGGACCAAAGCGGATCGAACGTGTTCCATCAAAGCGGGTCATCTGCATCTGCTCGATCGGATAGAAATCCGTCGGGCTGGTGTCGGCAAACATGCCAGGAAGCATCATCGGGATGTGTACTTTATGCAGGCTTGCGGCCTGCTTCATGATGTTTTCCCGGCTGAGATCGTCGCCGGCATTTTTCAACACCTCGATCATGGTGTGGCAGACCGCGTAACCATAGGCGTTCATCTTGTTGTCCTTGTCGCCACCCGGATAGTACTTGTCCATCCATGCGCGCCAGGCAATGGTCTCGGGGTCGTCTTTCCATTCGGGATCGTTGGGATCCTTATAGAAATCCACCGAAATGATGCCCTTGGCTTTTTCAACGCCAGCCGGCTTGTAGGTCGACGAGATGGAGGCTGCAACATCGTTCAAAAGATGCGCGGGCTTCCAGCCGATGGCATGCATTTTCTTGATCGCCTGGGCAGCGAATTTCGGAATGGAAATATTGACGAAGACATCGGCACCTGAACCCGAGAGGCTGACGATCTGGCTGTCAATGGTCGGATCGGTGACTTCGTAGGTTTCCACCTTGACCACCTGCTTGGCGTAGGCGTCACCCATGGCGCGTTTCATGCCGATGACATAATCCTTGCCGTAGTCATCATTCTGATACATCACCGCAACTTTACCGTTGGGATGGTTCTGCAGGATATAGTTGCCGAAAATGGCGCCAACGGTCTGATAGTTAGGCTGCCAACCCATGGTCCACGGGAACTTTTTCGGTTGCCCCCACTTGGTCGCGCCGGTGGCGACGAACAGGTGCGGTACTTTCTTCTTGTTCATGTATTTGTGCACGGCGGAATTGGTCGGCGTACCCAGGGTCTGGAAGGTAAAGGCAACCTTCTCTTTTTCCACCAATTTGCGGACCTGTTCCTTGGTCTTGGGCGGTGAATAGCCATCGTCCAGGCTGATCCACTTGATCTTGCGGCCATTGATGCCGCCCGTGTCATTGACCCAGTTCCAACAGGCGCCAATGGATTTGCCAATGGTGCCATAAGACGAGGCCGGGCCGGAATACGGATTGGTATTACCAATCGTAATTTGAGTATCGGTAACGCCTGGCGCGTTCCCCGCCATGGCGGCACCCGCCCATAGTGCGGCTGCAGCAGCCGCGGTTGCTAGATGTAGGTTTCTCATAACTTGCTCCCTATTTTACAGTGTTTCGCAGTTTACCCCAATAAAACGATAATACGAGATTGTATTTCTTGGCCTCTATACACCCGGTCGTGCATAGCGCACAACGAACCATCGTACGAAGCCGGCCAGCCCATTGGGCATGACATAGACGGCAAATATCAAAAAGCAACCGAAGGCAACACCAATTAGCGCTTTGGCGCTGGGATCATCACCAAAAAACTGTGCAATCAATGCTTCGGATATGTTGGGGACATAGAGGATGAACAAGCCGCCAACGATCGCCGCCGGAATTGAACCCAAACCGCCAATCACCATACCCACCAGCAACCAGACCGATAGGAAGAAAGTGAAACTGTCCGGGGCAACGAATTCCGCCACCGCGGCACCCAATGCACCGGCTATGCCTGTATAAGCGCCACTAACGCCAAAGGTCACGGATTTATAAAGCGAAGTATTGATTCCCATGGTCCGCGCGGCCAGGGGATTATCGCGTATCGCCATCATGGCCCGGCCGGTCCGTCCCTGGGTCAAATTCCGGGCGCCGACGAGCAACACCACGCCGCAAACGAGAACAACAAAATAGAGCCATTGGTCGTCGCCAAGCGCTCCGACCGGCGATTCCGGTTTGAACAGATCGATCCCCTGTACGCCGCCGGTGAAACCTTCGAAATGCTCGTAGCGCAACAGTTGCGGCGTCGCCACGGCCAAGGCAAATGTCGCAAGGGCAAGAAACAGCCCTTCCAATCTCAATGCCGGCAGACCGAAAAGAAAGCCACCGATAAAACAGATAACGCCGGCAGGCAGAATGGTCCAGTAGAACGCGATCTCGTAGCGATCGACCATGATCGCCGCAGTATAAGCCCCCAAGGCATAGAACGCGCTATGTCCCAGCGAAAACTGACCGTTGAAACCGGTGAGCAGGTTCAAGCCGAGCACAGCAATGGCATAGACGAGAACCTGGGTGAGTTGGAATACTGTGAAACTCTCAACCGAGAAGGGCAGGATCAGCGCCAGCGCCACGCCTATTATGGTAACAGCCAGTTTCAAGGTCGGCAGCTTGACGCCGAACAAAACAGAAGTGGTCGCCGGATTGGCTGGAATGGCCATAGACTTTGTATCAATGGAAGTCATGGCTCACACCCTCTGCACGACAACCCGACCGAACAGGCCAGCGGGTCTAAACAACAACACGGTGACAATCACCACCAGCGCAAAGGTCAATTTCAACTCGCTACCGATCACATAGGCGCCTGCCAAATTCTCCAACACGCCCATCAGAAAGCCGCCAACCACGGCGCCCCCCGGACTGGTCAGACCGCCGACCACGGCGCCGGCGAAGCCATAAAGCAGAATACCCAGCATCATGTTCGGCTCCAGGAACACCACGGGCGCAATCATCATACCCGCAACCGCGCCAATCGCGGCCGCCAGGCCCCAGCCCAGACCGAGCATTTTCTTGACACTGATACCAACCAGAAGCGCCGAGTCCGGCGACGCCGCCGCCGCCCGCATGGCAAGGCCGACCGGTGTGAAACGGAAAAAGACGTAGATCAGGCCCAACATTATCAGCGTTATACCCACAATCCCCAATTCATGCGGGCCAATCAGAGTCGTCTTGAAGGGCAATTCGGCTGGGAACGGGCTGGGGAATTCCTTGATGGTGAACTCCCAGGTGAACCCCGCCATGGCATTGAATATCAAGGTCAGCGCAATAAACACCACGACATGGCTCAAGGCAGGCGCATCATGGATCGGCGCAAAGATGATCCGCTCGATCGCCATGCCGCCAATGAAGGAAATTGCCAGGCAAACGAGAAAGGCAACCCAATACGGCGCGCCCCAGGCAATCAACTGCCAGGCAATGAAGGTGGAAAACATCGCCATTTCGCCCTGGGCAAAATTGAAATGGTCAATCGCCTGATAGATCATCACCACGGCCAGGGCCAGCGAGGCGTAAATCGCACCGTTGGCAAGGCCGCTCAGAGTCTGTTGAAGGAACTGGTCCATGTCCGAGGAAGCCTCCTAGTAACCGAGATAAGATTGACGCACGCTTTCATCCGAGGCGATATCATCCGATGTCCCGGACATCACCACCCTCCCGGTCTCCAGCAGATAGGCATGATCGGCCAAATTCAGGGCCAGCGTGGCATTCTGTTCAACCAAAAGCATGGAAACCTTTTCTTCCCGGTTGATGGTGTGCAAAATTTCAAACAATTCCTTGACGATCAGAGGCGCCAGACCGAACGAAGGTTCGTCAAGCAGCATCAAGCGCGGCTGCAGCATGAGGGCCCGGCCGACCGCCAGCATTTGTTGCTCGCCCCCTGACAGGGTGCCTGCCTGTTGGTTGCGCCGTTCCTTTAGCCGAGGGAAATAGCCATAGACCCGCTCCATCCCATTGGCGATCGCTTTACTGTTCTTGACGGTATAGGCACCAAGCCGGAGGTTTTCTTCCGTCGTGACACGCACAAACGTACCCCGGCCTTCGGGCACATGGGCGATGCCTTTGCGTACGATATTTTCCGTTGCCTGGCCGTCCAGTGCGCCCCCGTCAAACGAGATGGAGCCGTTAATACGCACCATGCCGCAAATGGACCTCAGGGTCGTGGTTTTGCCAGCGCCATTGGCGCCCAAAATGGTGGTGATGCCGCCTTCTTCAAGTTCAAAATCCAGGCCATGCAGGGCCTGGGTATGACCATAGAAAGCTTCCAATCCCTTTACTTCTAGAAATGCCATCAGTCGCTGGTCCCCAAGTAGGCCCGAATAACCTCGGGGTTCTGCTGCACTTCGCTGGGGGTGCCTTCGCCAATCTTACGACCGAAATCAATCGCAACCACGTGATCGGAAACCGCCATTACCAAACTCATATGATGTTCCACCAACAGAACGGTAATCCCCCGGTCATCCCTGATCTGTTTCATCAGGTCACCAAGATCCTCAACCTCGTCATGGTTCAAGCCACCCGCTGGCTCGTCCAAAAGCAGCAACTTCGGCTTGCTGGCCAAGGCCCGGGCCAACTCGACCCGCTTTTGCGTGCCGAACGGCAAATCAGCGACCCGGGTATAGGCCTCGTCCATCAAGTCCATATACTCAATCAATTCCCAAGAGGTCTCGGCCAGACGATCTTCTTCCGTCTTCACCCAGGGCAAACGCAGGGCGTTGGACAGGAAGTCGCTGCTACTTTGAGAATGGCCGCCGATCATGACGTTGTCCAGCACCGACATGGTGCTGAACAGGGCCAAATTCTGGAAGGTGCGGCCAATGCCGATATCCGCGATCTTGTGCGGCGCGACATTTAGAATGGTCTCTCCCGCAAAGCGTATATCGCCGGAATTTGGGATGTAAAGGCGGCTAAGACAGTTAAACAGCGTCGTCTTGCCGGCGCCGTTTGGACCAATCAGACCCAGGATAGCACCCTGCTGAACATCGAAGCTGACACCGTCGAGAGCAATGATACCGCCAAAATGAACGGCGACATCACTTACCTGCAACAACGGCTGGGCGGAGGATGACGCCTCCGAAGCGTTGGCTGAAACTTGATTCATGTTATGGATTCGTACAGAAACGGCGCCACAAGGCGCCCGACATTAGGCCTACAGGCCGAAGGCAATGGCCAGCTCATTCTTTCGTCCTCCCACCAGCGCCTTCGGCGGCGCCTAGTCTTGTTGCGCGGCAATATGCGATAGGTTGCCCCAGGACGCAAAGAATTTTTCGCGGCAATTCGTCCTACTTGCTGATTCGAGGAATTTCTTCTTATGCCGCAACAACTTGCAGTGCGGCGAGAGCAACGGTCGCAATGGTCGCAACGGTTTGCGGCGCCAGGGTGCCATAATTGGTTGCAATGGGCTATATCTTGGCCATGTCCGATCCATTCGATTTAGAACAGATTGCACCGGCGCCCGCATCTGTTGATACCCACGCCGAAGCGCCGCCGACGCTTGCCTCTGTGCACCAGCTGAACCCGGAACAACAGGCCGCGGTAGAGGCGGTGGAGGGACCGGTCCTGGTCCTGGCCGGCGCCGGCACGGGCAAAACGCGGGTGCTGACCACCCGCCTGGCCCATATATTGCACCAACGCCTGGCCTTCCCCAGTCAAGTCCTGGTCGTAACCTTTACCAACAAGGCGGCCCGCGAGATGGGACAGCGCATTGCCGCACTGGTCGGGCGCGCCGTGGAAGGCTTGTGGCTGGGCACGTTTCACGCCATCGGCGTGCGTCTGCTGCGCCGGCATGCCGAACTGGTTGGCCTGAAAAGCAACTTCACCATACTGGACACGGATGACCAGTTGCGCCTGTTAAAGCAGTTGATCGAGGCCGAACAGCTGGATCCCAAACGCTGGACCCCGCGTCAATTGGCGGCAACCATCGACCGCTGGAAAGACCGCGGCCTGACACCCGACAAAGTCCCCGCCGGCGAGGGCGAAAGTTTCGCCAACGGCCGGGGGGTCAACCTCTACAAGGCCTATCAGGAGCGGTTGAAAGTCCTCAATGCCTGCGATTTCGGCGATCTATTGCTCCATTGTCTGACCATCTTCGCCAACAATGGCGATGTCCTGGCCAGTTATCAAAAACAGTTCCGCTTTATCCTGGTCGATGAATATCAGGACACCAATGTCTCGCAATATCTGTTGCTGCGCCTGTTGGCCCAGGGGCACCGCAATATTTGCTGTGTCGGTGACGACGATCAGTCGATCTATTCCTGGCGCGGGGCGGAAGTGGGCAATATCCTGCGTTTCGAGCAGGATTTTCCCGGCGCCAAGGTTATCCGCCTGGAATGCAATTACCGCTCTACCCCCCACATATTGGGTGCAGCATCGGGCCTGATCGCGAAGAACGAGGGCCGCCTGGGCAAGACTCTATGGACGCAATTGAACGAGGGGGAAAAAGTCCGGGTACGCGGCCTCTGGGACGGCGCCGAGGAAGCCCGCGCCGTTGGCGAACAGATCGAGGATCTGCAGCGCCGCGAGCAAAGCCTGAACGAGACGGCCATTCTGGTCCGTGCTTCGTTTCAGACCCGGGAGTTCGAAGAGCGGTTCCTGACCCTGGGCCTGCCTTATCGCCTGATCGGCGGCACCCGGTTCTATGAACGGGCTGAGATCCGCGATGCCGTGGCCTATCTGCGGGTGCTGGCGCAACCGGACGACGACCTGGCGTTTGAACGCATGATCAATACGCCCAGGCGGGGCCTGGGCAACGCCACCTTGCAATTATTGCACCAGACGGCCCGCGGCATGGGCAGTTCCCTGACCCGGGCCGCGCGCATCATGATCACCGGCGACGATCTGCAAACCCGGGCGCGCAACAGTTTAAGCAGGCTATTGGATGATCTGGACCGCTGGCGCGGCCTGATCGGCGCTATGCGCCCCGGTGAGCTGACCGAGATCATCCTGGACGAAAGCGGCTATACCGCCATGTGGCAGGCCAGCAAAGACCCGAAGGCACCCACCAAGCTGGAGAACCTGAAGGAATTGATCGTCGCCTTGGAAGCCTTTGATGGATTGGGCGGATTTCTGGAGCATGTCAGCCTGGTCATGGATGTGGAAATGGCCCAGGCGGAGGATGCGGTCAATATTCTGACCCTGCACGGCGCCAAGGGTTTGGAATTCGACACGGTCTTTCTGCCCGGCTGGGAAGAAGGTTTGTTCCCGCACCAACGGGCATTGGATGAAAATGGCCTGGCGGCACTGGAAGAGGAACGCCGTCTGGGTTACGTCGGCCTGACCCGGGCCCGGCGGCGGGCCGTCGTCAGCTTCGCGGCGCAACGGCAGATGTACGGCCATTGGAATATGGCGCTACCCAGCCGTTTTATTGCGGAATTGCCGGCCGAGCATATCGAAACGGAGACCGAACCGGGGCTGTCTAGCGGTGGCGCGGAAACCATTGATGCGGCGGATGCGCCGGGCGCCTTCAGTTTCGGTGATAGTGGGTCGCCGGCCCGCATGCGGCGTGCCCCTGCCTCGGCGCCGGCGCCGAGATACCTGGACGGCCGGGCCGAACATGTGGTTACCACCGATCCCGGCGTCTCGGACTACGCCATCGGGGAACGGGTATTCCATCAGAAATTCGGCTATGGCCTGGTCGAGGATATCGAGGGCAATAAACTGTCTATCGCCTTTGACAAGGCTGGCGCGAAAAAGGTCATCGACAGTTTCGTGCAGCCGGCATGAGCACCGGTACCATCTGGCGGGCGACGGTGGTGGTGCCTGCTTTGGCTGTGCCGGCATTCGAGGACGCCCTGGCTGAAGAGGCGCTGGCCAGTTCCTGCTTTGAACGCCCCGACAGCCGCCACTGGTCCGTGGAGGTCTTGTTCGAGGCGCCCGCGAACAGACTGGAATTGCAGTCGGAACTGCTGACGCGTCTGGCGCGGGCCGCGGCCGGCCTGGAATTGCCCGCGCCCCGATTAAGTCTGGCGCGCCTGCCGGACCGGGATTGGGTCTCCGCATCCCAGCGTGCCCTGCCCCCGGTTCGTGCCGGACGTTTTTTCATCCATGGCGCCCATGACAGGGGCCGGGCGCCATCGGGCGCCCTTGCCCTGGAAGTCGATGCTGGACGGGCCTTCGGCAATGGGCGGCACGAAACGACCAACGGCTGTTTGTTGACCCTGGACCATTTGGCCAAGACCCGGCGCTTCCATCGGCCGTTGGATCTGGGCTGTGGCGCCGGTGTCCTGGCCCTGGCAATGGCGCGGCTATGGCGGGTTCCCGTAGTGGCCTCGGACATCGACCCCTGGGCCGTTGCCGTGGCCAGGGCCAATTGCCGGAAGAATCATCTGCACCCCTGGGTACGCCCGGTATTGGCCGACGGCTTCGCCGGTCAATGCCTTTCCACCAGCGCGCCCTATGATCTGATCATGGCGAATATTCTGGCCCGACCCCTGCAACGCCTGGCCCCGGCCATTGCCGCCCATCTGGCACCGGGCGGGCGGGTGGTTCTATCCGGCTTGCTGGCGAACCAGGAGGCCCAGGTCCGCGCCGCCTATCGCGCCCAGGGACTGTGCCTTGTCCACCGCAGACGTCTGGGCGGGTGGGTGACGCTAGAGTTGGCTGTACCGGCCCGGTGATTTCCTCAACGGACCTGTGCCGGCGAGCGCCGATAAAGAGCCATTGCGGTCGCCTCCGAACGGCCCTGCTTCGGCCGCACGGAGGTCGAGTATCGCAAATGCCCGGAGGCGAACGCCTATAAAGGCGAGTTGGGGTCGAAATTAGGCTGGCGTTTTTCCAAGTGCGAGGCCAGGCCCTCCCGGGCTTCCGGGCCCTTGAAACCGAGCATTTCCAGAGCCAGCGAATTCTCGAACGTTGGCATTGCCATGCGGTACCAGTTGTTCAGGGCCAGTTTGGTCCAGCGGATGGCATTGGGCGCGCCGTTTGCCAGAGTCGCGGCCACCTCTTCCGATTTAGCCTGCAACTCGTCATCCTCGGTGCAGAGCGAGAAGAGGCCCATGCGTTCGGCCTCTTCGCCAAACACCGGCTCGTTCGTCAACAAATGGTATTTGGCCTTGGCCATGCCCGCCAGGATGACCCAGTTGATGCAGGCAACATCGCCGGCCGCGACACCAAGACGGACATGTCCATCCAGCACGCGGGCGGATTTGGCAATGATTGAGATATCGGCCAGCAGCGCGGCCACCAAGCCGGCACCGACGGCAACACCATTGACGGCGGAAATGATGGGCTTGGAACAATTGATGATGTTGTAGACCAGGTCGCGGGCCTCTTTCCAGGCACCGACCGTGTCGTTCCAATTTTCGATGTTGTTCTTGATCATGCCGAAATCACCGCCGGAGGAGAATGCCTTGCCCTTGGCGGCCAAAATGACACAGCTGATATCAGGATCCTCGTCGATTTCCCGCCAAATATATGTCAACTGCCGATGGCCGGCGGAATCCAGCGAATTGTAGGTTTCCGGCTTGTTGAATGTAATGCGCAGGACGCGCTCGCTGGGACTGTCATATTCAAAGGCTGGAAATTTTTCGGCGTAACGTTTTAGCATCGGATACTCCTCCTTGGGGGCCGTGTCGACGTCGTGCCCGCCAAGGGCACATTCGGACTATATGGGGTCATTCTCATAACACCGATAAGCCCCGACAGATCGCCGGGGTCAAGTCCCGGATAGCGGTGCTGGCATGCGGCAATTCGTCCCCTGATAACCATGACGACGGCTACCACGCCGGCCGGTATCTGTTAAAGTAGCGAGAGTCAGAGGTATGGCTCGCAGCCATATGGACCACCCAGGGAGGAAGCGGCATGCGGCGTTCTTCGCAATTGAGGGCTTTGTTGCAACGGGGCATCGTGCTCGCGCCGGGCGTTTACAACGCACTGTTCGCGAAGACGGTCGAGCATATGGGATTCGATGCGATCTACGTTACCGGATTTGGCACCGCGGCGCGGTATGGGTACCCAGACGTGGGACTGATAACCCAGACCGAGATGGTGCAAAATCTCCGGCACATCTGCCAGGCAACGACCATTCCGGTGATCGCGGACGCCGATACCGGGTACGGAAATGTTATCAATGTCGCCCGCACGGTTCGCGAATACGAACGCGCCGGTGTCGCGGGTTTCCATCTCGAGGATCAGGTATTTCCCAAGAAATGCGGTTTCATGGAAGGCAAGGCCGTCATCCCCCTTGATGAGCATATGCAGAAAATCCGCGCCGCGCTGGATGCACGCAATGATCCGGACACCGTCGTCATTGCCCGCACCGACGCGTTGGCGCCGAATGGGTGGGAAGACGCCCTGGCCCGGGCACGGGCATACCGCGAGGCCGGTGCGGATCTTGTTTTCGTCGACGGCATCCGCACCACCGAAGAACTCGAAATATACAGCCGCGAACTGGCTTTGCAGGGTATTCCCTGTCTTTACAATGGCGGGCTGGTGACCGCCGAGGCCGCGGGCCGGATGGGCTTCAAGATACAGATCCTGGCGGGGCTCGCCCTTGGTGCCGTGTACGAAAGTGCGACGGAGGCGATGCAGGAATTGAACAGCAGCGGCACGACGCGGCAGACCGCCGCCCGTTACGGTCCGCCGGGCGAAGGAGAAAGCGTTAACGACCTCCTCGGCGTACCGGAGGTCTACGCGCTGGAGCAGCGCTACGACGCGTCCGGCGAAGAGGAGCTTGTACCATGAGCAGCCCCGGCGCCCGCTTGCGGCATCTAATGACGAACGCCATGGTGGTGGCGCCGTTCGTGTACGACGGTTTCACCGCCCTGATAGCCGAAGGGCAAGGCGCCCAGGCCGTCTACATGACGGGGCATGGAACCTCGGCCCAGATCGGATTGCCGGATGTCGGTCTTGCCAGTCTGGCGGAGATGGCCGGAAACCTGGGCTATATTGCCAATGCGGTCGCGATCCCGGTTATCGCCGATGCCGATACAGGCTATGGCAACGCCATCAATGCTCAGCGCACTGTGCGGGAATACGAAACCGCCGGCGCCGCCGCCATGCACCTCGAAGATCAGGTCTTCCCAAAGCGCTGCGGTTTCTTTGAAGGCAAGAAATGCGTGCCGATGGCCGAGCACGTGCAGAAGATCCGGGCCGCCCTGGATGCCCGCGCTGATCCGGATCTGGTGATCATTGCCCGGACCGACGCCGTGGCGCCGAACGGCTGGGACGATGCGATCCGGCGGGCCGAAGCGTATCGCCAGGCCGGCGCGGACATGGTCTTCGTCGATGGCATCAAGACCGCCGACGACCTGGACATCTATACCCGCCGGTTGGTCGAACAGGGGATCCCCTGCCTCTACAACGGACAGCTCTCACCCACTGGGGAGATCGCGGCGCGCGGCTTCAAGATTATGATAACCGGCGGTGGCCACGCGCTTTCGTACGCCGCCGTGCGCCAGGCGCTGCTTGCGCTGAAGCAGGACGGCGGCGGCGAGGGCCGGGATCTTGAGCGCTTCAATGCCATGACGGATTTGTTGGGTTTGCCCGAAATCTACGAATTGGAGCGTCGCTACGCGCCAATCTCGAAAACGTGAGATGAATTTTCCACAATCGCCCGCAAACTGGGCGAACGACAGAAAGAGATCATCATGGGCATGACAATAGCAGAGAAGATTCTGGCCGCGCATGCCGGCGCCGACACTGTGGTACCGGGGCAATATCTGTGGTGCAAGGTTGACGCGACCAGCGGTCACAGGCTGGCGGATCTGGAAGCTCTGGGGGTGGACCGGGTCTGGGACCCGGACCGGGTGTTCATGGTGGACGATCATCAGGCCCCGCCGCCGACTATTGCCGCGGCCAACCAAGTGAAGGAATTGCGGCGCCTGATCAAGAAATTCGGGATCACGAATTATTTTGAATACGGGCGAGGCGGCATTCTGCATCAGGTTTTCGCCGAACACGGCATGTACGCGCCAGGTGATCTGGTGGCGCAATGCGACTCCCATTCGACCGCGGGCGGGGTATTCAACGCTTGCGTAACCAATGCCAATCTCGACGCGGTGCACGTTCTTGCCTTCGGTGAGCTTTGGTTCCGGGTTCCCAATTCGGTGCGCGTGATCTTGAACGGCACACTTCCCGGATGGTGCGTCGGCAAGGACGTCATCCTCAAGGTCGCGGCCGAACTCGGGACCGACTATGGCCTGTACAAGTCCGTGGAGTATGTCGGCCCGGTGGCGAGCCAGATGAGCCTTGCGCAACGTTGGACGGTCTCCAACATGGGCGTGGAAGTCGGTGCCAAGTTCGCAGTCTTCGAGGCCGATGAAAAGACCGACGCCTTCCTCGCCGGGCGATTGGACCGCCCGTACGAACATGTGACGGCCGACCCGGATGCATCCTACGAGGCCGAGTACGAGTTCGACTTGAGCGACCTGACGCCGATGGTGGCCCGTCCCGGTGATCCCGGAAACGGGGTTCCCGTCGAATCGGTGATGTCCGAGCGGGTCCGGGTCGATCAGGCGTTCCTCGGGTCATGCACAAATGCGCGTTTGGAGGACCTTGAAGTGGCGGCGCGAATTCTGAAAGGACGGCAGGTCCACCCGGATGTCCGCATGCTGGTCAGCCCATCCTCGCAAGAGGTATTCGGGGCGGCGCTTAAGGCCGGATATCTGGAGACTCTGGTCGACGCGGGCGCGCTCGTCGAACACTCGACCTGCGGGCCCTGTTACGGCGGACATCTCGGTGTGCTTGGGGACGGCGAAACCTGTATTTCAAGCAGCAATCGCAATTTCCAAGGCCGGATGGGCAGCCCACTCGCCAACGTCTGGCTGTCGAGCCCAGCCACCGTCGCGGCGTCCGCGGTCGCGGGCGTGATCGTGGACCCCCGTGAATACCTCTAAAAGGGGACAGAAAAAATGGAAACCGTATGTACCGGCCGTGTTTGGAAATTCGGCGACCGCATTAGCACGGACCTGATGGTGCCGGGGTCCCGTGTGCTGGCGAATCCAGGCCTCGGCGCGGAGGAAGCCGCCACGTTCTGCATGGAGGCCAATCGTCCTGGCTGGGCCGTGTCCGAAGTGCAGCAGGGCGATATCCTGGTCGCAGGTATCAATTTCGGTTGCGGCTCCAGCCGCAACGGATCCATGCCATTGAAGACGCTCGGTATCGCCGTGGTGTTGGCCGAGTCCGTATCACGCATTCACCTGCGCAATGCGGTGAACACAGGGCTGCCGACATTGGTCGCGCCAGGCATTACCGGTTTTGTCGAGGAAGGCCAGAGCCTCAAGGTGAACATCATAACCGGCGAGGTCAGGAATCTTGAAACCGGGGCCACCATGTCGGCGGAAGCCTGGGGCGAAGGCACGCCGCCCTATGAGATCTTGATGGCGGGTGGGCTGGATGCCTACATGAAGATAAAATTGAAGGAACGGGGCCTCGTTTCTTAGGTTCGATTAGATCTAAAGCAGCGCCCGAATAGCTGAAAGATTGGCTTCGTCAGGCTTGTTCACGACGAGAATCGCGTCGTCGAAACCGATGTCGGCCAGACCGCGCAAACGCACAGCGGCTTCTTCCGGGCCGCACCGAAGGTCCAGCTTGTCGGTATCTGCGAGTGATGCGCTCGGCGCGTCAAGATCCACGTGAATGTTTGTCACAATGGCCCGTTTGCCGCCCAGATCCTTGAATCTCGCGGCCCCCTCCCGCAGCGTGGCTATATCGGTATACATCGCCGAGGCAATCCAGCCGTCATATTGCTGCGCCGCGACCGGGATCCAGCGGCTGCCGGCCCAACTGCCAATCAAAATAGGGGGCCCACCAAGGGCCTGCGGCCAGGGTTTGAGATCAACACCCTGAACCGTTTCACCGCGCCACAATTTTTGCATGAGAGGCAGAGCCTCCCGCAGATGACGAAAACGCCCTGCAAAATCTGCGCCCACGGCCTTGAAATCCGCTTCCGTCGATCCGGCGCCAACGCCCAGGCGCAGCCGGCCCTGGGACAACAGATGTGCGGTCAATACCCTGTGCGCCAGCTCGACCGGGTTCCGCAACGGGACTTGAAGAATGCAGGTTCCTATCTCGATCCGACTGGTGACGGCAGCGGCGGCGCAGGCGGCGCCCAGCGGGTCGGCTATGCTCTCGGCCCGGCCAATTGCATCGAAGAACCAAAGCCCGGTGAAGCCAGTCTTCTCCACCATGCCCATGGCGGCGCAATAGGTCGCGCCGTCAAGCGCGGCATTTCCCATAAACGGCAGGCTAATCCCAAGATTCATTGCAAAGCGCCCCGCAAATGTGTTTCAGGAGATGGAGTTGGCAAGCCCGTCAGGCTCGCCGTCCGCGAAAGCGATATGAGGCGTAATGTATCTCAGCGATCCCGGAGTTTCGGGTCCAGTACATCGCGCATGGCATCACCAAACAGGTTAAAGCCGAACACCGCCAGCGAAATCGCAATGCCTGGGAAGATGACCGCCCAGGGTGCGCTTTCGGCATATTCTTCCGCACCACTTTTCAGCATCAAGCCCCAGGCCGGTGTCGGCTCCTGCACGCCAAGGCCAAGATAGCTGAGCGAGGCTTCCGCCAGGATGGCCTGGCCCAGAAAGGTCGTCAGCATGATCAGATAAGGTGCCATGATATTAGGCGATATGTGACGCAGGACAATGCGGACATGGCCAAAACCCATGGCCCGCGCGGCATCCACATAAGGAATTTCGCGGATCGCCAGGGCGGACGAGCGCACCACCCGGGCACAGTTCGGTATGAGCGGAATAGTGATGGCGACGATCACCGGTCCGACGCCGCGGCCCAGAATAATCACGATCGCCAAGGCCAGAATGATCGAGGGAAAAGCGATCAGAACGTCAACCACGCGCTGTACGATATTATCCACCCAGCCGCCGAAATAGGCAGAGGTGACACCAATCAACAGGCCGATGGTGGAGCCAAGAATGGCGGCGGTGAAACCAACCAGCATGGCGGTGCGGGCGCCATGGACGATACGGGAATAAATATCCCGGCCAAACTCGTCGGTACCGAAAATATGGTCCAAACTGGGCGCCTGCAGCATGGCGCCAAAGTCATTGACTTCCGGATCGTACATGTCGATTTGCTCGGCAAATACGGCGGCGAAAATCATCAAGATAACAATCAACCCGCCAGCCGCGCCCAGAGGCTGGCGTCGGATCAAATCTATAGCAACGGCACCCCAGCCGCGATCCTGGAGTGGTTCGTCCTGAATTCCAATGTATGTTTCATTGACCGCCATGGCCTGACCCCAATTTACCTGCGATTAGCTATAATGAATTCGTGGATCGACCCAGGCATAGAGCAGATCCACCAGTAAATTAACCACAACGAAGACCGAAACAACCATCATCACCAGCGCCTGGGTCAGCGTGAAGTCATGGTCCAACACCGCATCGACAAATAGTTTACCCAGACCGTTGAGATTGAAAACCTGCTCGGTCACCACCAGACCGCCGATCAGGAATGCGAACTCGATGCCGACAAGGGTAATGACCGGCAGCAGCGCGTTTTTCAAGGCGTGCTGATTGACAATCACCTTTTCGAACAGCCCCTTGGCCCGGGCCGTGCGGACATAATCCTCGCGCAGAACCTCCAACATGGCCGAACGGGTCATGCGCACCACCACCGCTGCATAGCGATAACCCACCGCGACCGCCGGCCATATGGTCTGGGATAGATTAGCCCATGGATCGACCCATATGGGCGTAAATTGAATGGGCATCATCCACGGTTCACCAAACAGGTGCTGGCTGACGATTAAAAGGCCCAAAATTATCATGATGCCGAGCCAGAATGACGGCGTGGCAATGCCGGCGATGGAAAACAGCCGGATGCAGTAATCCACCCAGGTATTCTGCCTGATGGCGGAAATTACGCCGAACGGCAATGCGATGATCACGGCCGTCAAGGTTGCCATGATGGCGATTTGCAAGGTCAGTTGAAAACGGACGGAGATCTCTTCCGTGACCGGACGTCCGGTCCACATGGAATCGCCGAAATTCAAAGTCACCATACCAATCGCAAAATCATAAAATTGTTTGGCCATCGATTGGTTCAGGCCGAGGCCCTCGCGGCAGATGTCAATCTGTTCCTTATCCACCATCAAACCGGTGCCGCCCAGGCGGATCTCGCAGACATCGCCGGGGATCATGCGCATCAGCATGAAGACCAGAAGACCGGCCCCGATCAGCGTCGGGATCATCAGCAAAATTCGCTTTATGGTGTATTTGTACATGGGTCAGCCATCCATGCGGCGTCAACCGAAGCCGAAAAGCAATAAATAATCAAAAACGCCGCCCATGGCGGCCGCATCTATGCGGCCGCCATGTCGGCAATAAGCTTACTGGTCCAACCAGACCTGATCCAAATGCTGGTTCAGATAGTGACTGGGCGCAATCTTCCAACCCTTCACGTAGGAACGGTGGGGGTTGATCTTGTACCACCACAAGGTGGGGATAATGTGGGCTTCCTCACCATACAAACGCGTTTCAAAGTCACGCATAATTTTGCGCTGCTCGGCCGGATCGCCAGATCTGGACATGGCCGCATGCATTTTTTCCATCGGCTCGTCCGTATACTGGGCATAGTTGTTGGAGGCACTGCCCAGATATTTCGAGACATCGACGATCGGGTTCACAATCGACTGGCAATTGGCATCGATGGCAACCTGATAGTCCTTCTTTTTCCGCAGGGAATCGACCCAGGGGCCAGTCGGCACGGCGTTCTGCGTCACCTTCACGCCAATTTGCCGCCACTGGTCAATCAGCCAGACACCCAGGATACGATACGGTTGGTCAACCGCACGATTCAGAAGGGTAAAGCTCAGGTTCGAATGACCGGCTTCCTTTAACAGGCGTCTGGCTTCATCCCGGCTCTTTTTGATATCGGTCCAGAAACCCGGAATTTTGGTCAGTTCGTCCTTGTTCGCGGCCAGGGGATGGCTTGGGAACACCACACCGCCGACGGTCTTGACGATGGCGATCTTCGACAGCGCCTTGGAACCGCTCCAACGGTCCACGGCGAGACTTAGTGCCCGGCGCACCCGCTTGTCATCAAACGGCTTGGCCTTGTGATTTGGCGTTACCAGCAAGGAACAGTTCCAATCACCTTCCTGCACGGTGATCTTGTCGCCCAGGGCCTTGACCAGGTCGTCCCGCGCTTTCGGGGGAAAGCCACGGAATTCGATGGCGGCCCGGTTGCCGCGGATGGCCTGCAAACGCACAGCCATCTTCGGTGCGGAGATGGCCTTGTAGCCATCCAGATAGGGTTTGCCCTTGTGGTGATAACCGTCATAACGCTTGCCCGAGACAAAGGCGCCCGGCTGATGTTCCACGAATGAAAAGGCACCCGTGCCGTTTACGTTCTTTTGATGCCATTTATAGCCGTGGGTATCCAGATCCTTCTTGGCATAGATGAAATTGAAGGGCATCGCCACCGAGGGAATAAAGGTCGGCGAAGGGTATTTCAGCTTCATCACCAGGGTATATTTATCCGGTGTCGTGATGGTCTCGACCATGGAAAAGAACTTTTTCCGCAAGCTCAATATGCCTTCTGGCGGGAACACAAGCTTGTCATAGGTCGCTTTCACATCGGCCGCGGTCAGCGGCGTGCCGTCATGAAACTTGATATCCTTGCGGATCGCAAACGTATGGGTCTTGCCATCGTCAGAACTGGAAAACGACGAACAGACATCACATACGAAATCCGTGGTCGAACTTGGGTTTTCCGGGTTGACCCGGATCAGAGTGCTATAAAACGGCCGGATCGGATGGATCATCCCGAAGGTGCCTTCCATGTGGCCGTCCATGGAGGGAATCTTAGAGCCCACCACGAAATTCAAAGTGCCGCCGCGCTTCGGCGTCTCCGCCGTCGCGACGTTGGCCGCCAACAACAGCGCCGCCGCTGTCGTCCCGACCAACATTTTCAGGGTCTTAGGTTTCATTTTGAGGTCTCCCTTAAGTCTGTTTTTCGCCGTCATTTATTGTTTCATCAGTACGGCTATGGTCAAAGGTTAACACGTATCCGAGCCTTAAAAAACGCAAATTTCTGCCAGTATTACTGCCACTTACACCCCCTATTCTCTCGGCACCACGGGACAGGCCAGCATGTGGCCAGGGGTGAATTCCTGAAGTTCGGGGATATCGCGCTTGCAGGTTTCAATCGCCTGCGGGCAGCGTGGATGGAATACACAGCCGGACGGCGGGTTGATCGGAGACGGCACTTCGCCCTCCAAAATCTGATGCGAACGCGCTGCTTCAATCTCCGGGTCCGGCACCGGCACGGCGCTCAACAAGGCCCTGGTATAGGGATGTTTCGGGTTATCAAATAATTCATCGCAATCCGCCAACTCGACGATTTTGCCCAAATACATCACGGCAACCCGATGGCAGAGGTGGCGCACTACGGAAAGATCATGGGCGATAAACAGATAGCTGAAATTGAACTGCTTTTGCAGATCCTCCAAAAGATTTATGATCTGGGCCTGAATTGACACATCCAGCGCCGAGACCGCCTCGTCGCAAACGATGAATTTCGGATTGACCGACAAGGCCCGGGCAATACCCACCCGCTGCCGTTGGCCGCCGCTCATTTCATGGGGATAGCGGTCGGCAAACCGCGGGTTAAGACCGCAAATCCGCAGCAGTTCCGAAACCCGCTCACGGCGTTCCGTCGCATCCTTGATTATACCATGCACCCGCATCGCCTCGGAAATGATCGAGCCGATTTTCATGCGTGGATTGAGCGAGGAAAACGGATCCTGGAATATGACCTGCACATCCTGGCGCAGATCACTCATTTCGCTGGTTTTCATCCCGGCAATGTCGACACCGGAGAATATCACCTTGCCCGCGGTGGGTTGTTCCAGCCGCAGGATGCAACGGCCGACGGTGGTCTTGCCACAACCGGATTCGCCAACCAGACCCAGCGTCTCGCCTGGCGCTATGGTGAAACTGACACCATCCACCGCTTTGACCAGCCCGACGGTGTGCTTCAGGAACAATCCGTCGGTGACGGGGAAGTGCATTTTCAAGCCTTCCACCCGCAACAGCGGTTCCGCCTCTGCGAGGGAGTCTTCCTCCACCATGTCTTCCGCGGCACTCACGCGGCTGTTCCATTTTGTTGCACAAGGGTTTCGTAATGCCAGCAGGCACTCTTATGGTCGCCGGTAACCGTTTCCAACTCCGGAATTTCATGGCCGCAACGTTCCGTGGCAAACCGGCAGCGCGGACGAAAGGCACAGCCGTCGTCAAGCCTGGCCAAATCCGGCGGCTGACCTTCGATCGGGATGAGTGCGGTTCCCCGCGGTTGATCCAACCTGGGCACTGACGCCAGCAGCCCAAGGGTGTAAGGGTGGCTGGGATTGTGGTAGATTTCCTTGGCGGTCCCCGTTTCGACGATCTTGCCTGCATACATGACGTTGACCCTGTCGGCGTAGCGGGCCACGACACCCAGATTGTGGGTGATTATGAGCTGCGCCACGCCCAGCCGTTTGGACAGATCCCGCATCAATTCCAGAATTTGCGCCTGAATAGTGACGTCCAGCGCCGTGGTCGGCTCGTCCGCAATAATCAGCTTTGGCTCGCAGCAGAGCGCCATGGCGATCATCACCCGCTGGCGCATGCCGCCGCTTAAATGGTGCGGAAACTGCGTGAGTCGGCGGGCCGGATCGGAGATCCCGACCTGACGCAGCAGATCCAGGGCCCGCTCTTTCGCCTTTTGTTCGTTCATATCCGTATGGCGCAACAACGTCTCGGTCAATTGCCGGCCGACAGAGAGCACCGGATTAAGCGAGGTCATCGGCTCCTGAAAGACCATGGCGATGTCGCGGCCGCGCACGTCACGGATCTCAGCGTTGCTCATTTTCAAGAGATCGCGGCCCTCAAACAGCGCCTGACCCTTTGCAATGCGCCCGGGCGGTTCCGGGATAAGGCGCAGGATAGACATGGCGCCGACGGATTTGCCACAACCGGATTCACCGACAATGGCCACGGTTTCACCCAGCCCAACCGTATATGATATACCGCCAACGGCGCGCACCACACCGTCGCTGGTATCAAATTCCGTCGTCAGATCGGAAATTTCAAGCAGATTTTCCAGCGACCATCCCCCCGGAAGCCCCAAACAAATACGCAGGGCTTGTTACCCCATATTTCGATCCAAAGTCTTTTGCCAGACTTCGTTGCCGCTCCGAATTTTTGGACCTTAGGAGCATTCTCGCTCCAGTGTCAAGAATATCATCTTTGCCTTCACATTAGTTGCTCTCTACAGGTGTTTTGCCGCAAGCTGTCGTCCTTCAATCGCGGCGCGATAGGAATTTATCCTCTTCATACCACCGCGCGGCGGCGCAAATCGAGGCTGCAGATCTGACGCCGCATGGACAGCCGTGCGGCCAATAATAAGGAACACGTGATGCCTGAACTCTCCGAGCGGATCATCCTCGGCATGTTGACGCCGTCTTCGAATACGGTGTTGGAGCCGACCACGACCGCCATGCTGGCTGGCCTGGGCGAGGTTACGGCCCATTTCAGCCGCTTCAAGGTGACGGAAATATCCTTATCGCAACAAGGCCTGGCGCAGTTCGATCATGACAGATTCCTCGCCGCCGCCGATCTGCTGGCCGATGCCAAATGTAGCGCCATCGCCTGGAACGGCACTTCCGCCGGCTGGATGGGTTTCGATAATGACGAGGCGTTGTGCGCCCGCATAACCGAAAGCACCGGCGCGCCCGCCACCACCTCGATCCTGGCCAACAACGATCTGTTTCGCCGTCATGGCGTGAAAAAATTCGGCCTGGTGACACCCTACACGGATGACGTCCAGGCCCGCATTCTGGAGAATTACCGGGCTGCCGGCTTTGACTGCGTGTCCGAGCGGCATTTGGGCATCAGCGACAATTTCTCCTTCTCGGAAATCAGTGAGGCTCAGGTCGAGAAAATGTGCCGGGAGGTCGCGGACGAGGGGGCCGCGGCGATCTCCGTCATTTGCACCAACATGCGCGGCGCGGCCCTGGCCGAGCGTCTGGAGGCGGAATTGGGTGTCACGGTTTACGACAGCATTTCCGTCGTTGTCCTGCGCGCCCTGGAACTGGCCGGCGTTGATGCCACCCATCTGCAGGGCTGGGGCCGAATTTTCGGCCAATAGACGCCTTTTGATCTAGCGCAACGACTCCCTTGGAAATCCCGAATAGATTTCCCGGAAGGACAACATTGCGTAAGGAGCAGAATGGCCATGAGCTACGATGAACCCGGTTGCGCCTATTGCCCGGACACCGTCAGGGCCTGCCGTGTAGGGGAAAGCGACACGCGGGGGCCAGGTTATTGCCCGACAAAGGTAATGGCGGACGAACTGCAGGCGGCGGCTGCCCTTTACGATGACCCGGAAACCCACCGTGTGGCCCAGGAATCAGCCCGGATCGAGGCCGAGGGTTATTGCCGATGGACCCGGGTCGAGGAGATCTGCCAGTTTGCCAAGAAGATGGGTTACACCAAGATCGGCATTGCCACCTGCATCAGCTTTGTCGATCTGGCCCGTACCTTGAGCGGTATTCTCGAAAGTCACGGCTTCGAGGTCGCCTCGGTCGCCTGTAAAAACGGCAGCGTGCCAAAGGAGGAAATGGGCCTAAAGGACGAAGAGAAAATCCGCCCCGGCAACTACGAGGCCATGTGCAACCCGGTCAGCCAGGCGCAATTGCTGAACCAGTCCGGTTGCCAGTTTAACATTGTGCTGGGCCTATGCGTCGGACACGACAGCCTGTTCTTTAAGTATTCCGAAGGCTTGGCAACGGTCCTGGTCGCCAAGGACCGGGTGCTGGCCCATAACCCGATCGGCGCCCTGCATTTGGCCGATACCTATTACAGCCGCGTCTGGGGGCCTGACCGTCCCGACAAACCGCCGAAGATTCCCGCCGCCGGCAGGCGGGGCCAGGGACAGCGATAGCACCGGTCCTTGATAGAGCTTACGCCGATGCCCCGCCCAGGGATTTCGAGGCGATTTCGAAAACATCCGGCGATAGGCCGTCGACCGCCAGAATGCGCCGCAGTTCAGCCTGCATCAGAGCTTGCCGGCCATCGTCATAGCGGCGCCAGCGGCCAAGCTGGGTTGCCAGGCGGGCCGCAATCTGCGGATTGATCGGGTCCAATTGTAGGATCCGATCCGCCAAAAAACGGTATCCGCTGCCGTCGTCGGCATGAAAACGATAGGGGTTGCCGCTGCAAAAGGCCGAGATCAGGGCCCGAACCTTGTTCGGTTGCAAAATGGAAAATACCGGATGCTCCATCAACCCGACCACCCGCGCCAGGGTATCCGGGCGCGCGGACGTTGCCTGTAGCGACAGCCATTTATCGATCACCACCGCATCATCCTTAAAGCGGTCGTGGAAAGCCGCAAGCGCCGCAGCCCGCTGATCATCTTCCAGCTTATCATCACCCCGATCAATCAGGGCTGAAAGCGCAGCCATGCGGTCGGTCATGTTGTCGGCATCACGGAACTGCTGTCCGGCCAGCCTTCGGCAGTCATCATCATCCAGGACTGAAAGATAGGACAGGGCCAAATTCTTCAAGGCCCGGCGCCCAGCGGAAGCCGCATCCGGCGTATAAGGCGTGTTGACCCGGTTGGCATCATGGACGGCCTGCAACTCATCGCGCAGTGTACGCGCAATAGCCGTGCGCAATGCCTCGCGGGCCCGGTGGATCGCCGCCGGGTCGGCCTGGTCCACTTGCTCGGCAAGATATTGTTCGTTGGGTAATTGGCAGGCCAGAGCGACAAACGCCGGGTCCAAGGCCGGATCGGTCAAGGTTTGGCCGAGGGCGGCAATGAAAGCGTCATCAATGGGCGCCTCCCGGCCCGCCGCAAAGGCCGCCGCCATGCTGCCCAACAAGGCCGTGGCATACTGCTGTCCGGCTTCCCAGCGATTGAAGGGATCGCTGTCGTGAACCATAAGGAAGGCCTGCACAGCATGGTCCAAATTCTGCCGCACCCGTATAGGGGCCGAAAAGCCCCGGTTGACGGAGGGTATCGGTGCAGCGGCCAGCCCTTCAAATTGCAGCACTGTTTCCGTGCTGTTCAATTCCACGACCTTGGTGGTCGCGCCTGTCTTATCCAACGGCAGATCATTGCCATCAGCGTCCAACAGACCGATAGCCACGGGGATGCGCATGGCCTGTTTGGCAACGCCATCGGGTGTGGCCGGCAAAACCTGGCTTAAGCGGAGTTCGTAAGATTGCCTGGCATTGTCGTAGGTACCGGAAACATGCACCTCTGGTGTCCCGGCCTGGCTGTACCATAGTTTGAACTGTTCCAGATCGGCGCCATTGGCGTCCGCCATGGCCGCGAGGAAATCGTCACAGGTCACGGCCTGGCCGTCGTGGCGTTGAAAATATAGATCCATGCCCTTGCGGAAGCCGTCTTTTCCCAACAACGTCTGGTACATGCCGATCACTTCGGCGCCCTTTTCATACACAGTGGCGGTGTAGAAGTTGTTGATCTCCATATAGCTGGCCGGGCGGACTGGATGGGCCAGCGGGCTTGCGTCCTCGGCGAATTGGGCGGCGCGCAGGGCACGGACATCCTTGATCCGCTGCACCGGGGCCGAGCGCATGTCGGCCGAGAATTGCTGGTCGCGAAAGACCGTCAAACCCTCTTTCAGGCTCAATTGAAACCAGTCGCGGCAGGTTACCCGGTTGCCGGTCCAATTGTGAAAATACTCATGGGCCACGATGGCTTCGATGTTGGCATAATCGTCATCCGTGGCGGTTTCAGGATTGGCCAGAACGTATTTCGCGTTGAACACGTTCAGGCTCTTGTTCTCCATGGCGCCCATATTGAAATCGTTGATGGCAACGATGTTGAACAGATCCAGATCGTATTCCAGGCCGTATTTTTCCTCGTCCCAGCGCATGGAACGTTGCAACGCCTCCATGGCATAGGCGCAGCGGTCCTCGTTGCCCGGGTCGGTATAAACCCGCAAGGTGACCAAACGCCCCGATTGGGTGCTGAATTGATCTTCCAGCCAGGACAGGTTGCCCGCCACCAGGGCAAATAGATACGATGGCTTCGGGAATGGATCGTCCCAGACGGCGAAGTGGCGTCCATCGGGCAACTCCCCGGCCTCGGCCAGATTACCGTTGGACAGCAGAACAGGACAATCCGCCTTCTCCGCCCGTATGGTCACCCGATAGGTGGTCATGACGTCGGGGCGGTCCGGGAAAT
Source organism: Alphaproteobacteria bacterium (assembly GCA_021776235.1). GTDB lineage: Bacteria > Pseudomonadota > Alphaproteobacteria. The sequence continues at coordinate 125,985 of JAJFGG010000011.1, forward strand.
AGGTGATGCGGCGAAAGCCCTCGGCCTCGCATTGGGTGCAAAAAATGCCCCCTGACTGATACAACCCCTCCAACTTGGTATTGGCGGCCGGCGCGATCACCGTGATCACTTCCAATTCGCAGACCTCCGGCACCTCGGCCAGGCTCAAGCCGGCGTCGTCCAAGACATAGTCGTCGCCGCTGAGATTTCGCCCATCCAGGGACAGCGATATCAACTGCATGCCTTCGCCATCCAGGCGCAACGATGCCTTGGCCTCGGCATGCGCGGGATTGCGCCGCAGGGACGTCCGCGCCCGGACCCGGGTGTTTTCGGGCTCCAGATCGAATTCCAGGGCAACCTTTTCGATCAGAAAGGCCGGTGGTTGGTAGTCACTTAGATGGATGGTTTTCGGCGTGTCATTTGTCATGCCCCTGCTTGCCCTTCACAGTCGCCAAGGTCAAGCCCCGCTGAGCCGCGACAACGGTGGATTAACCAATTGGTATCCATATCCAGCAATAATCGAGCGGCATTCCGCGACCATGGAGGGCCAGCATGGCCGTTAATGATTTTGCCGCATATCTGAGTATCTTTGACCATATGGCGCCATTTTCCGGCTATGTGGAAAAGGGCTTTATCGTCGATTTCCTGGGCCGCCGGACAGACGCAAATTTCTATGCTGTCCTGGGCGTTGACCCGGCGGATTACGGTGGCCGCGAAATCCATACTGAACTGCCCTGCCTGTCGACGGGCGAAGCCTGGTTCGAACATTTCAATTGGGTCGCCGCCGCCCGCGAGGCGCGCGGTTCCTACGTCATGATGACCCTGGGTTCCTGTTTCGGCAACCAGGCGGTCGGCAGCTATCTGGCCCTGCAAACCCTGAATCCCATGCCGGCGATGCTGGTGGCCGTTGACGGTGTGCCGGAAAACATGGAAATGACGCGAAAACAGTTTCACAACAATGGCATCGACCCGGATGCCCATTGGCTGGTCGAAGCCGCCATGAGCGGCGACAACAAGCCGGTTCTCTTTCCCATCGGATCGGCTGGATCAGGCGCGCAGAATTGCACGGAAACCAACAGCGAAGCCGCCCGCATGGCCATTCTGGAATTGGCCAGGCGCAACGGTACCACAGATGATTTGGCGCAAAATCTGTTGCTGCGAAACAGCACCGCCCTGACCGTGAACCTGGTGCCCAGCCCGGACTGCGATTTCACCGGCGAAATCACCTTTGTCAGCGCCGTCACCTTGATGGATCTGCTGGCCCCCTTTGCCCGCGTCGATTTTGTGGAAGCCGATTTGCAGGAGTCAGAGTGCTTTGTCTTCCCACCCGCCATGGATGCGCTGACCAGGAAAGTCCGGCGGGTTCATTTGGGCACCCATACCGATGATACCCACGACATGCTGGAGGGCCTGTTCCGTGAAAGGGGCTGGGATATTCTGTTCAGCTACAAGCCCCGTCAATCCTACGAAACGCCGCACGCCACATTCGACATGGACGACGGCGTTCTGACCGCCGTCAACCCCGCGGTCGCCTATAGCAGCTAGCTGGATTACAAGCCCATTTGCCGGGCCGCCAGGTCTTTCATGATTTCGACCGAGCCGCCGCCGATAGCCATGACCTTGGTCTCGCGGTAGATACGTTCCACCTTGCCACCGCGCATATAGCCGGCGCCGCCGAATATCTGCATAGCTTCGTTGGCGCAGAATTCCATTGCGTCCGTCGCCACCACCTTCACCATGGCCACGTCCGCCGCGATCCGTTCACCCTGCATGTCGCGCCAGGTCAAATCCTCCAGATAGGCCACGCCGGCGTTGATCCGCATGGCCATGTCCACCAGTTTGTGGCGGATCACCTGATTTTCAACCAGTGCCCGGCCAAAGGTATGGCGGTCACGGCTATAGGCGGTGGCCTCGTCCAGGCAGACCTGGGCGAAAGCCAGGGCCTGGGTGGCCAGCATCAGCCGTTCATAGTTGAAGTTGTGCATGATCTGCTTGAAGCCCTGGTTCTCCTCGCCGATCAGATTGGCCACCGGCACCCGGCAATCATCGAAATACAAGGTTGCCGTATCGGAACACCACCAGCCCATTTTATTGAGCGGCGTGCGGCTAAAGCCAGGCGTCCCGCCTTCGACCAGGATCAGCGAGATACCGCCCAGGCCGTCACCGCCCGTGCGCACCGCAACGGCGACGAAATCCGCCCGCATGCCGGACGTGATGAACGTCTTCTGGCCATTGATGACGTATTCATCGCCGTCACGGCGGGCCGTGGTGCGCAACCGGGCCACGTCGGACCCGCCGGACGGTTCGGTGACCCCCAGGGCCGAGATTTTTCTGCCCGCCAGGACGTCGGGCAAAACCCGGGCCTTTAATTCGTCGGAACCGAATTGGGCAATATGCGGGGTACCGATGGTATGGCTGGACAAGCCGGCCGCCAGACCGCCGCTGCCGCAACGGCAAAGCTCCTGATGGGCGGCGATAAAGAAGAACCGGTCGCAATCGACACCGCCATATTCCTCCGGATAGCAGACCTGCAACAGGCCGACCTCCGCCGCCTTTTGATAGATCTCGCGGGGAAATTCCCCGGCTTCGTCCCAGTCCGTGACATACGGCTCAATCTCCCGTTCCACGAAACGACGGATAGTGGCGCGAAAGACCTCGTGCGCCTCGCCGTAATAGGGGCTGCGCCGCTGGTTGGGGATATTGTTCACCGCGACCTCCTACAGGGCCATTTGCCGGGCAGCCAGATCCTTCATGATCTCGGCCGAGCCGCCACCAATGGCCATCACCTTGGTCTCGCGATAGATCCGCTCTACCTTGCCGCCGCGCAGATAGCCGGCCCCGCCGAGGATTTGCATCGCCTCGTTGGCGCAGAACTCCATGGCCGCCGTGGCGTGTACCTTCAGCATGCAGACATCGGCCACCACGCGGTCGCCCTGCATGTCGCGCCAGGTCAATTCTTCCAGATAGGCCACGCCGGCGTTGATCCGCATGGCCATGTCCACCAGCTTGTGCCGGATCACCTGGTTCTCGATCAACGGCTTGCCGAAGGTATGGCGTTCCCTGGCGTAGGCGGTGGCTTCATCCAGACAGGTCTGGGCATAACCCAGGGCGCCCGCCGACATGCCCAGGCGTTCATAGTTGAAATTATGCATGATGGCCTTGAAGCCCTGGTTTTCTTCGCCGATCAGGTTGGCCACGGGCACCCGGACGTCATCGAAATACAGGGCGGCGGTGTCGGATGCCCACCAGCCCATTTTTTTCAATTTGCTGCGCTCGAACCCAGGGCGGTCACGCTCTATCAGCAGCAGCGAGATACCGCCCAGACCCTCGCCGCCCGTGCGCACCGCCACGGTGTAGAAATCGGCCCGGAAACCCGACGTGATGAACATTTTCTGGCCGTTGACGATGTAATCGTCGCCGTCGCGCCTGGCCGTGGTTTTCAGCCGCGCCACGTCGGAACCGCCCGATGGTTCGGTGACCGCCAGCGCGGCAATCTTTTCACCCGCCAGCACCGGCGGCAGCACCCGCGCCTTTAATTCATCGGACCCGAACTGCGCCAGATGAGGCGTGCCGATGGTATGGCTCATCAACGAGGCGTTGACCCCGCCGCTGCCCGCCCGCGTCAGTTCCTGGGAGGCGATGATGTTGTAGAACCGGTCACAGGCGATGCCGCCATATTCTTCCGGATAGCCCAGTTGCAGCAAACCGACCTCGGCTGCCTTCTTGTACAGCTCGCGGGGAAATTCTTCCGCCTCGTCCCAGGCCGCGGTATTTGGTTCGATCTCTTTCTCGACAAAGCGGCGCATGGTATCGCGAAAGGCCTCATGCTCTTCGGTGTAGTAGGGGCTTCGCCGTTGCTTGGGAAAGCTGTTCATTGACTTTCTCCCACACCGCCATTTTGCCGCGCCATTATCCTATTCCGCCGCTTCGGCATCCGCCGCCGTGACCTCCGCCAGCATTTGTCTTGGGTCGACCTGATCTCCTTCCGCGACGCCGATCAATTTGACCACGCCGTCGGCAGGCGCCTTGATCTCATGTTCCATCTTCATGGCTTCCAGGATCACCAGGATCTGGCCTTTTGCCACGGTCTCTCCCGGACCGGCCCGGACCGAGACGATGCGCCCGGCCATGGGGGCGATCAAACGGCCATCGCCTGCCTTTTCCCTGGCTGCCGCCAATTCGGGGGTGAATTCGAAAAAGCGGTTGCCGGCGCCCGCCAAATCCAGATGCAGATCGTTGCCCTCGAACGCAAAACTGGCCCATTGCTGCACCCCCGCGCAGCGGAAGCGCACCCGCCCGTCCGCAACGCTTAGCAATTCCAGTTCGACTAATTCATCCGCGCCCAGGCTGACCTGGTAGCCGGCCTCGGCGGGCGCTACCCGGCAGAGGCATTGTTCCTCGCCAAAGCGCAAATCAATGGCGACGACTATCGGCGACGCGGAGCGCCAGGCGACCCGATCCTGGGCGCTGTGCCGGTACAGCAAGACAGCCGCCAGGGCGCGGGCCGCCGCGTCCGGTTGCGGCCGCTGCAAATCAGGAAAATACTTGGCAATGAAGGCCGTCGTGGCCGCGCCTTCGGCGAACGCGGGATGGCGGAGCACCTGCAGCAGGAAGCCGCGATTGTTCGGCAGGCCCAACAGGACGGTATCTTCCAGGCCACGCAACAGGCGGCGCCGGGCCTCCTCTCGATTGCGGCCATGGGCGATAACCTTGGCCACCATGGGATCGTAAAACGGGGAGATTTCCTGGCCCTCGGCAATACCGGTATCGACCCGTACTTCGACAGACGGCCGCCATGCCGCTACCGTGCCGGTCTGTGGCAGGAATTCCGCGTACGGGTCCTCGGCATACAGCCGCACTTCCATGGCGTGACCGTCAAAACCGATGGCATCCTGGGTCAGGGGCAAGACGTCACCTGCCGCCACATCCAGTTGCCAGGCGACAAGGTCCAGGCCGGTGATCATTTCGGTCACCGGATGTTCCACTTGCAGCCGGGTATTCATCTCCAAAAAGTAGAAACTTCCGTCGGCGCCAAGCAGAAACTCCACCGTGCCCGCGCCCACGTATTCGATCGCCTGGGCCGCGGCCACCGCCGCCTCGCCCATGGCAGCACGAAGCCCGGCGTCAACCACTGGTGAGGGCGCCTCTTCCACCACTTTTTGGTGGCGCCGCTGAACCGAACAATCCCGCTCGCCCAAATGCACGCAGTTGCCATGGGCATCGGCGAAGACCTGGATTTCCACATGCCGCGGCTCAACCACCGCCTTTTCCAGGATCAACTCGCCCGAGCCAAAGGCATTCTCGGCCTCGGACCGGGCGCCGGATATGGCTGCCGACAGGGCACCCGGGTCCGGGACCAGACGCATACCGCGCCCGCCGCCGCCCGCCGCCGCCTTGACCATCAGCGGAAAGCCAATTTTTTCGCCCGACGCCAGCAACACCGCGTCATCCTGGTCCGCGCCGTTGTAGCCCGGCACGCAGGGAACCTCGGCCTCCGCCATGCGCAGCTTGGCAAGCCGTTTATTGCCCATCAGCTCGATGGCCTGGGGCGACGGGCCGATGAAGGTCAGCCCGGCAGCGGCGCAGGCGCGGGCGAAATCCGCATTTTCGGCCAGAAATCCATAGCCGGGATGCACCGCATCCGCCCCGGACCGGTCCGCCGCCTCCAAGATAGCCTCTACGTTCAGGTAGGACGCGGCCACAGGTGCCGGGCCGATGCAGACGGCCTGATCGGCCATTTGCACGTGCGGCGCATCGGCATCGGCCGCGGAATAAACCGCAACCGTGCGATAGCCCATATGATGGGCCGTCCGCATTATGCGGCAGGCGATCTCGCCGCGATTGGCAATCAGGACCTTGCTGAAGGCCATGGTTTTCCTATCCCTTCGATCTAATCAACAGCCCAGGCGGGCTTGCGTTTGTTCAGGAAGGCATCGACACCCTCTTTTGCGGCGTCCGAACGCATGGCGCCGGCGAACTGCTGCGCCGCGGCCTCGATCACTTCCTCCCGCGGCCGGGTCAGGCCCAGACGCATGATGTATTTATTGCCAGCGACACCTTCCGCCGCGCAGCCCTGCACCTGCGCCAGCACTTCAGAGATTTTGGCCTCCATGGCATCCACGTCCGCTGCCAGATGGTGTACCAGGCCAAGCTCGACGGCCTCCTTCGCCTGAAAGCGCGCGCCGGTGGCGGCCAGCATGCGCGCCCTGGTCAGTCCAATGCGTTCCACCACCAGTGGTAAAACCTGACTGGCGATCAGGCCCAGGCGCGCCTCGGGCAGACCAAACAGGGCGCCATCCACGGCAATGGCCACGTCGGAGGAACAGGTGAAACCCATGCCGCCACCCAGCGAAGCACCCTCGATCCCGGCGATCACCGCCTGGGGGGCCTGATTGATGCGGTCCAGCATCTGTCCGTAATTGCGGTTCGAGGCAACCACTGGGTCCTCCGCCGCCTCTCCCTGGCCCGGGGCAAAACCTTTGATATCGCCACCCGCGCTGAAATTGCCGCCCGCCCCGCGCAGCACGATGGCACGCAGGCTGCGATCGTCATGCACGGCGTCCATGACCGCCGTAATCTCTCCTACCATATCAGCATTCAGGGCGTTCTTGCGCTCCGGGCGGTTGAAGGTCAGATGCAGCACCCAATCCTCGCGGCGCAATTCGATGGCGGTGGTTTTTGGCAAAGTGCTCATTTATTTCTCCGCGCCGGCAGGATGCCCATGTATTTCGAGAGGATCTGCAGCATCACTTCATCGGCGCCGCCGCCGATGGAGAGCAGACGGCCATCGCGAAACAGCCGCGCGATCTTGTTCTCCCACATGAAGCCCATGCCGCCCCAATATTGCAGGCAGCTATCCGACAACTCGCGGACCAGGCGGCCGGCCTTCAGCTTGGCCATGGACGCGAGATAGGTGACATCTTCGCCGGCCACCAGCTTCTCGGCCGCACGGTAGATCAGCGAGCGCAACAGTTCGACTTCCGTTTGAAGTTCGGCCAAACGAAAATGCACCACCTGATTATCCAGCACCGAACCGCCGAAGATCTTACGCTCGCGGGTATATTCGATGGTGTCTTCGATGGCCTTTTCCATGGGCCGCAACAGGGTGACCGCCCCCCACAGGCGCTCCTCCTGAAATTGGATCATCTGATACCTAAAGCCCTCGCCTTCGTTGCCAATACGATTACGTTGCGGCACCCGCACATCGTCGAAATAGATCAGAGCCGTGTCTGAGGCCCGCATACCCATCTTGTTCAAGGTCCGTTCCACCGTGACGCCGGGACTGTCCATGGGCACACAAATGAGAGTCTTGTTGCGGTGCACAGGGCCATCGGAGGTATTGCACAGCAGGCAAACCCAATCGGCCTGGGCCCCGTTTGTAATAAACATCTTGGAGCCATTGATGACGTAGTCATCGCCATCCTTGCGCGCGGCCGTCTTCAATGAGGCAACATCGGAGCCGGCGCCCGGCTCGGTCACGCCAATGCAGGCAACCATGTCGCCGGAAATGGCGGGGGCAAGGAATTGCCGGCGCAACTCGTCGGATCCGAACTGCGCCAGAGCCGGCGTCGCCATGGCAGTTTGCACTCCGATAGCCATGGGCACAGAGCCATGATCGGCGGTGGCGAGCTCTTCCGCGAAGGCTATGACATAGGAATAATCCAGGCCCATGCCGCCAAACTCCTCGGCCTTGTCAACGCCCAGGAAACCTTGCTGGCCCAGCTTTTTGAACAAATCGTGGGCCGGGAAACCTCCGGCCTCTTCCCAGGCGTCCACATGGGGGTTGATCTCGGCGGCCACGAACCGGCGGACGGAATTGCGTAATTCTTCGTGCTGGTCGGTAAATAACATGGCCAATTATCCGTCGTTGCTGTGATCTAACCGCGCGCGACACCAAAGGTGTTGCCCCGCAAGGGCCGCCGCTCCGCCTCGGTGCAAATGGACAGGCTATAGGCCAGAACCTTGCGGCTATCGCGCGGATCGATAATGCCGTCGTCCCACAACCGCGCCGTGGCATAGAGGGCAGTGGATTCCGCATCAATCTGGCTGACAATGGCGTTGAACATCTTGTCCAGGGCCGCCGTGTCCGGCTCTTTGCCGTCGCGGCGCGCCTTGGCCTCGGTGACGATGCGCATGACCCCCGCGGCCTGTTCCCCGCCCATCACCGATATTCGGTAGTTGGGCCAGGCGAAAATGAATCTTGGATCGAAAGAACGTCCGCACATGCCGTAGTTGCCGGCCCCGAAAGAGCCGCCGACCATCAGAGTAATCTGCGGCACTGTGGCGTTGGCAACGGCCTGAATCATTTTCGAGCCATGCTTGACGATGCCGCCCATCTCGGCCTCGCGGCCGACCATATAGCCAGTGGTATTCTGCAGGTAGATAATCGGCGTCCCGGATTGGCAACAAAGCTGAATGAATTGCGCCGCCTTGACCGAGCCTTGCGCGTCTATGGGCCCATTGTTACCGATAATGCCGCAAGGATAGCCTTCGATACTGGCATGACCACAAACCGTTGCGATGCCATAGGATGCCTTGAAATCCAGGAAACTGGAACCGTCCACCAGGCGGGCGATCAATTCACGTACATCATAGGGCTTGGAATAGTCCACGGGCACCAGGCCCAGCAACTCCTCGCTATCATAGAGGGGCGGCTGATAGCTCGGCAGCGGATGCTGGGGCAGGCGGTCATTCCAACGCAATTTGGCCATGACATCGCGGGCCACGGCGATGGCCTGGGCATCGTCATCGGCAATATACTCCGCCGTTCCGGCCATGGAGGCGTGCATCTCAGCGCCGCCGAGCTCTTCGTCCGTGGCGATCTCGCCGGTTGCGGATTTCAGCAGCGGCGGCCCGGCCAGAAATATCTTGGCCCGGTCCCGCACGACCACCACATAGTCCGACAGGCCCGGCACATAGGCGCCACCGGCGGTGGAGGAGCCGTGCACCACGGTCACCTGCGGAATGCCGGCGGCGGACAGACGGGACTGATTGGCAAATGTACGCCCGCCTTCGACAAACAATTCGGATTGATACAGCAGATTGGCGCCGCCGGATTCCACCAGGGCGATGGTCGGAAGCTTGTTCTCGAAGGCGATCTGCTGACTGCGCAGCTTTTTCTTCAGGCCCATGGGGGTCGAAGTGCCCCCCTTGATACCGGAATCACTGGCCGAAATCATGCAACGCACGCCGGAGACTACGCCGACACCGTTGATGCCGCCGCCGCCCAAAGGGTTTTCCTTGCCGTCATCATCATGCATGCCCAATCCGGCCAGGGTGGACAGCTCCACAAACGGTGCGCCACGGTCCAATAGCAAATTGACCCGGTCACGGGGCAGCAACTGTCCCCGCGCCTCGAACCGTGGCCGGGCCCGTTCGGAATAGGCCCGCACCCGGGCTTCCAGCAGCCGCACACCATCCAGCAACGCCAGCATCGCGGCCCGGTTCTTGGTAAAACTGTCCGATTTCGGATCGACGGAAGAGGTGATGGCCGGCATCAATTGTCGTCCATTTCATCGGTCTCGCTGAGTACCTTGGGCAGAATTTCCCGGTGGAACCCCGCGAAATGCGAATTGCCCGGTCCGTCGGGCAGATGGTAATTGTGTGGCATGTTGGGGGCGGCGCCATCGACCCGTAGGCAGGTGCCGGTAATGTAGGCGGCCGCCGGGCTCAATAAAAATACGATTGCCGCCGCCACCTCCGCCTCGCGGCCCAGGCGCGCAATAGGCACGTGTTTGGCCAAGGTACGGATCGTCTTGCGGGTCTCGCCGTCATATGTGTCAAAGCCCGAGGACGCGATCCAGCCGGGCGCCACGCCATTGACCCGGATGCCGAAGCGGCCCCATTCCACTGCCGCCGTCATGGTGAAGTTTTCCATGCCCCCCCGGGCGGCGCCGGAATGGCCCATGGACGGCATCGACATCCAATGATCGGCGGTGATGTTGATAATCACACCGGCCCCTTGCGCCTTCATGCATTGGTTGTAGACCTCGCGGGCCATCATGAAACCGCCTGTCAGATTGGTCCGGACCACGGTCTCCCAACCCTTCTGGCTGATATCCTCCAAATTGGCTGGGAACTGACCGCCGGCGTTGTTGACCAGGCCGTAGATGGGGCCGTCCCGGCCGACGATCATATCAATCGCGGCGATAACGTCTTCTTCGATGCGAATGTCGAGAATCTGGATATCGGCCTTGCCGCCATCCTCAATGATCTCCGCCTGAACCTGGACCAGTTTTTCGCGGTTGCGGCCGACCAGCACCACCTTGGCGCCAAGGGCCGCCAGTTCGTGGGCCGTACAACGGCCAATGCCGCTGCCCGCCCCCGTAACGATGATGGTTTCGCCGGCAAATAGTCCGGGCCGAAACACAGTTCCGTAAGGCATCGCATCTCTCTATCTGATGGCGGCATTTGGGCGCATCGATAAGGCCTATTCGCGCGCCGGAATGGAACTCAATAGTGCCTGAAGGCTACTTTACGTTAACGTCAACGTCAAGAATTGGCCATGGCTGACAAGGACCGCATTTGCGCCATTGCTTTCGCCATGCTGCGGCGCTATGTGATGGTTTGGTGGTAATTCGCCAAAAGAGATAATTCTGGGAGATTCACGAATATGAGCTTGGAACAGTTGACCGACGGTTTGCGCGATCGGGTAGGCGAGGATTGCGGCCTGGGTGCCAGTGTGAAATGGGACTTCGGCGACGGTACTTTTTTGTTTTTGGACGCCTCCCAGGTGCCCAACGCGGTTTCCAACGACGACAGCGATGCTGACTGCACGTTGAAGATCAGCATCGACGATTTCACCGCCATGATCGGCGGCGAATTGGATGGCACCACCGCTTTCATGACCGGCAAGCTGAAGATTGAAGGCGACATGGGTATTGCCATGAAACTGCAAGGTGTACTGAGCGGCTAGCGACAGCGAACCTCGGGTATTCTTGCTTGAGGCGGCTGCGTCAGCAGTCGACGTTGCTCATGGATGGCCCCAATTCGGGCCTTCAACAGGACACTAGATCCTGCGACGCATGGCCATGAACGCCAAGGCGACGGCGGCCCTGACCATCGCCAGGCCCAAGGGATATTGCACCGGCATGGGCAGCCAGGGTGCCGGCTTAAAATAATCCAGCTTCAGACCTAGGACCAAGTCACCGGCATTATCTGCCTGTAGGAATGCCATGAAGGTCTCCTCCTCCGCCTGATAGCGGCGGCGGGCCAATGCCTGACCGGCCCGCCGCCTGGTTCCGGGCTTTACCCGTGGCGCCGACGTGACAGCAAATCGTCCAGGGATTTTCGCTGCTTGTCGTTCAGCGTGCCATAGAAACGATCGAACGCCGGGCGTACTTGCTGCACCACATCCAAACCGGCACTGAGAAAACTTTCGGCCATTGCCAGTTTGGCTGTCGCACTTTGCGGCGGCTTGCCGTCCTTGAGACCCTCGCAGGCCACGCCGACCCGGTCATCGGCCCCGCGCAGTGCGCCGGCCAAGGCTTCCCAGGCCTGCTGCTGGGGCGATGTGAAGGTCATGAAATTATCCACGAACGATATGGCGTGCTCAACTTTCTCGCCACGGATCGGACCGCATAAATGGGCCAGACCCCGGCCGCCCCGACCACCGCCATGACCCCAACCAGAATGGCCGCGGCCAAACAGAGCCGAAGCGGTGCTGGTCTCCGTACCCTTGGCGCTAACGGCCGAGCCTAGGGAGACTGTGGTGGCGGCAATGGCTGCCACAGCCAGCAGGCCGATAGCGCCGGAAATCAAAATACCTTTGGTGTTCATCTTCGCGCTCCTTGTTGAACCGTACGAAAACCGTACGCAAGAATATCTAAGGTATTCATGTAACTGGCTCATTTCGGCTCGGGCCGATTTTGGTAAGGCAGTATTGCCGATGTCGTCTCTGCAACAGTTCGTTACATAAAATTCGCGGCACGGGCGTGTGATCCGCCGCACCCTGGCCTAATATGGGGGTATGGAGACAGCACCTCATATTCTGGTGGTCGATGACGATCGGGAAATCCGCGATTTGCTGGCCCGCTTTTTGCGCAAGCATGGCTACCGGGTGGACAGCGCCCGCGACGGCCGGGAAATGTGGCGCCTGCTGGAGTCGGGGCGGTTTGATCTGATCGTGTTGGATTTGATGTTGCCGGGTGAGGACGGCCTGTCCCTGTGCCGCCGCCTGCGCACCCAGACCGCGGCGCGGGCAAGCCCTCCCATTATCATGTTGACGGCTATTGGCGAAGAGATGGACCGTATCATTGGCCTGGAAATGGGTGCCGACGATTATCTGGCGAAACCATTCAATCCCCGGGAGTTATTGGCCCGTATGCGCGCCGTGCTGCGCCGTAGCGCCGCCGCGGCCGTGCCATCGGAAGCGGCCGGCGAAGATGATCTGAGCTTTGCTGGCTGGTCGCTGCATTTGGCGCGCCGGGAATTGCGGAACCCGGATGGCCACCTGGCCGATCTGACAGGTGGTGAATTCGAGCTGCTCTGTGCCCTGGCCAGCCATCCGCAGCGGCTGTTGAGCCGGGAGCAGTTGCTGGATCTGACCCGTGGCCGGGCCGCGGTGCCGTTCGACCGGGCCATTGACGTCCAGATCAGCCGTCTCCGCGGCAAGATCGAAGCGGACCCCAAAAACCCGGCCATTATCAAGACCGTGCGCGGGGCGGGTTACATTTTCTCGGCCACGGTGGCGCGTTCATGATGCGCGCGCTGACACGGTTATGGCCGGCCACCATGGCCAGCCGCTTCACCCTGATACTGGTCACCGGACTGTTGATATTCCTGATCATCAGCGCGGCGTTGTTTCTGCACGAACGCGGGGGCCGGACACTGGGCCTGTTTGCCAGGCACATGGCCTTGCGGATCGCAGCCATGGCCGATCTGATGGAGGCGACGGCGGCGGCGGATCGGGGCCGGGTTCTGACCGCCCTGGGCGGCCCAATGATGCGGGTATCCTTGAGCCCCGTGGGCCCCGATTTAACTGCTGACCATTGGCGGCGGCCGGAAGAGTTGCCGGCCCCTATTCAACCTCACCTTGATGTACTGCAGGGACGGCCCCTGTTTGTGCGCCTGTTACGCCCTTGGCAGGACGGCGGTGAAACCGGGCACGCAAAGGCCCATCGGATGGCTATTGCCGTTGGTCTGGCTGACGGCCATTGGCTTATGGTTCGTTTACATGGCGGGCGGCCGCCTTGGCGCTGGGGCCCCGGCCCCCTGGGTTGGCTGTTGCTGACCATCGTTCTGGTACTGTGCACGGCGGTCTGGGCTGCCCACCGCATGACCCGGCCGTTGCGCCGCTTTGCCCAGGCGGCTGACCGCTTTGGCGTTGACGTGCGGGCGCCGCCCATGCCCGAACACGGCTCCCGTGAACTGCGCCGGGCCGCAAGTGCTTTCAACCGGATGCAGGAACGCCTGCGCCGCTTTGTTGATGACCGCACCATGATGCTGGCCGCCATCTCTCATGACTTGCGCACGGTGCTGACCCGCCTGCGCCTGCGGGCGGAATTCATCGAGGACAGCGAACAACAGGACAAGGCCATCGCCGACATCGACGAAATGCAGGCAATGTTGGACGAGACCCTGTCCTTTGCCCGTGACGATGCCCGGGAAGAGGCGCCCATCACGACCGACCTGGCGGCCCTGTTGCAAAGCCTTTGTTCTACCCTGGCCGATACCGGCCGGGCCGTGCAATTCAGTGGCCCCGCCCACCTGGCTTTGCCGGCCCGTCCAGTTGCCTTGCGCCGGGCCTTTGGCAGTCTGTTGGACAATGCCTTGCGTTATGGCGAGCAGGCGGAAGTGTCCCTATCAGAAAGCAACGGCGAGGCGATTGTGGAGATCCTTGACCATGGCCCCGGTATTCCGGCCGAGATGCGGGAGAAAGTGTTTGCACCGTTTTTTCGCCTGGAGGGTTCCCGCAGCCGGGAGACAGGGGGCACCGGCCTAGGTCTGGCCAGCGCCCGGGCCGTGATCCACCGCCACGGCGGCCAGATAAGTCTGCACGACAGCGCGGATCCCGCCGCGGGCGGGCTTTTGGTCCGTGTCAATTTGCCGATCGGCGGCACCGAAATCAATAGCCCAGAAGTGCTCTAATCCCGGCTGTCGCGCCAGCGAAAATACCAGCTCAATGTCCGGGCCAGCGGCACCACCAGGTCGTGCATTGGCAAAGGTTTCAAGGGCGCCGGCGGCAATGCCAGCTCGTTGGCCGGCAGGCCCAGGGCGCGCTGGGCCATCATGCGCCCCACCGCCGTGCCCAGTGCGATCCCGCGGCCGCTGTAACCCAGGGCCGCGATCATGCCGCCGGCCAGTTCGTGATAGCGGGGCAATCTCTCGGGTGTCATGGCGATGATGCCTTCCCAGACATACTCCACCTGGGGCTGTTCGATCTGGGGAAAGGCTATATTCAGGCGCCGAATTGTCGATGCGGTCATGCGGCCTCTGGCGCCGGCGGTAAATACCGGGGCCGAAGTGGTGACAATGCGGCCAAAACGGTCCTTGCGGAAAGCCCACAGCGCCTGGCGGGTATCGGACAGCCCATGATCACCAGGCAGTATGGTCTTCGCCACGTTGTCTCCCAACACCGTGGTGGCCACGTGGGTAGAACGCAAAGGCACGATCGTCTGGCGCAAATTGGGGAACAGGTTGCCGGTATAACCGTTGGTGGCCAGGATAACCTTGTCGGCCCGCAGCACGCCGCCAGCGGCTTTCAGGCGCCATTGTCCCCCTTCCCGGTCGACGGCCTGCACCGGGCTGTCGCCATGCACCGCCACACCCGCGGCCTGCGCCGCGCGGGCCAAGCCACGGGAATATCCCAAAGGCTGGATATGGCCGCCCGAACGGTGCAACCAGCCGCCATGGTAGATGGGGCTGCCGGTCAGTTCCGCGGCCCTGGCCGCGTCGTACATTTCCACCGGCGCGCCACGGGCGGCCCACTGGTCGTGCTTGGCGCGCACCCCGCGCATGCGCGAAGCCCGATGAGCTGGCTGCAACCAGCCATTCTGGACGGCGTCGCATTCGATCTCGTGTTTGCGGATCAAATCGAACACCAGGTCTGCAGAGGCCGCCACCATTTCGTTCAGGCGCTCGCCCCGCTCTTCGCCAAAGGCCGCCACCGCGTCGTCGGGATTATGCCGGCTGTAGGCGGGAATGACCTGGCCATTGTTGCGGCCCGAGGCGCCAAAGCCCGGTTGTTCGGACTCCAGCAATACCGTATCGGCACCGCCCATCGCCAAATGCAAGGCAGCCGACAGGCCGGTGAAGCCGCCCCCCACCACCGCCACGTCGGCCCGGCGCTCGCCTTGCAATGCAGGGTAATGGGGCGTGGGAGCGGACGTGTGGGTCCATAGGTTCGATTTCGGTTCGGCGGGATGCATAGCTATTACTCTCCTGACCTGTCGCGCACCTCGGTCGCCCTCGTGCGAACCTTGCAATGCGCCGGCATCGCGGCGCGTCGCTCCCCTTGTCGAGGCAACCGACAAGACCGTTATGCGAGCGATTTTTTTCCGATAGGGATCCTACGCAGAGGCGGCGAGGCGGCCATTGATGACATAATCGAGAATCCGTACAACCTGTTCCGGGGTTTCCGCCGTGGCCAGGGCGGCCCCATCCACCTCCTTCAGGGCATGACGCAGGGAAGGGTCATGCAGGGTAATGATCGAGGTGCCCAGCGCGGCGGCATAACCCGCATCAAAGGCGGCATTCCATTGCTTGTACTTGTCGCCAAACCGCACAACCACGACATCGGCGCGCTCGATCAAGGTGCGGGTGCGTATGGCGTTCATTCTGGCCCCCTTGTGGTCGTGCCAAAAGGGTTGCTCCTCGCCCCCCAGTATGGCGACGCCGCAATCGTCTGAAGAGGCGTGATCGGTGACCGGCGAACTGAAATCAATGGCCAGGCCGGCCTTGGCCGCGCCTTCGACGATCCGCTCTCTCCAGTCGCTGTGAATTTCACCCGATAGGTATACGTCCCAGTGTTGCTGGCTCATCTTAATCTCCCTTAGTTTCAATCAAGGCTGCCGGTCAATTGTGCCCGCTGCGAAACCTCGATCCAATTGCCGTCAGGGTCCCGCACAAATGAATAGCGTGTCGTGGTGCCGATGGTCCGGGGTGGCCCGCCTTCGCTGCCGCCGCGTTGCAATATACCGGCATGTTCCAGGTCGCATTTATGGATCTGCACAGTGGTGTAGCGATAACCGGCACCCGCCATACTGTCCGGTGTCGATTTCACATTGCCGTCCTGTTGCAGGAACAGCACCGTGTCTCCGGCAAGTACCGTATCGTCCGGTCCCGCCTGGAATTGCAGGGCCCCGACCCAGAACTGGCGCGCGGCGGCAAGGTCGCTAACCGCGATCTCAATGCCAATGCCCGCTATACCCTTGTGTCCTTGGGGCACCAGGTCCACCGCGTTGCCGTCTGGATCGGTCAGGCTTTGCACACCAGCCAAGCCCGGTTTCGCTATCGACAGGCGGCGATAACCCGATGGGCTTAACTGATCCAACGGGTCGCGGGCGTGATTGATCTTCAGGATCGAGCCATTCATGTGATGACGCAATTGATGGATACCGCGCCCCAGTTTGCCCACGTGATCAAATTCCAGGCCAACCTCTCCTTGCCAAAAGGCCAGTTGCTCCTCCCGCCGATTGGTATACAGGCCAATATCCAGATGCTGTTTTGCCAAATCCACCGGGTCACGCTCCTCATCATGCAATGCCCGGCACATATAGCAGAAATTAGCGCCGCACCAAGCGCCATCCCTAATGTGGCGCACTGTCGAAGAGATAATTGCCGCGTTCGTCCCTGGTCACCTTTTCTGTCCGGCCGTTTGGTGCTATACGGCCCGGCGCGCGCAGGAATATGCCGTCCGCGTGCAAAGCCACGAATCCGGACCAATGTCATGAACGATATCGCCGCCGAAGTCGCGCGCCGCCGCACCTTCGCCATCATCGCCCATCCCGATGCGGGCAAAACCACCCTGACCGAAAAGCTGCTGCTGTTCGGCGGCGCCATTCAGCTCGCCGGCGCGGTCAAGGCCAAGGGTGACGCACGCCGGGTGCATTCCGATTGGATGAAGGTAGAGCGGGAAAGGGGCATTTCCGTGGCCACATCGGTCATGACCTTCGATTACAGCGATTGCACCTTCAATCTGCTGGATACACCAGGCCATCAGGATTTTTCCGAGGACACCTATCGCACCCTGACTGCGGTCGACAGCGCTGTCATGGTGCTGGACGCGGCCCGCGGCATTCAGGAACAGACCCGCAAATTGTTCGAGGTCTGCCGCCTGCGCGACGTGCCCATCGTCACATTCATCAACAAAATGGACCGGGAGGGGCGAGAGTCGTTCGATCTGTTGGACGAGATCGAACAGAGCCTGGCCCTGGACGTGACGCCAGCCAGTTGGCCCATTGGCATGGGGCGCCGTTTTCAGGGCTGCTACGATCTGTTCTCGGACCGGCTGGTGTTGATGGACAAAGCGGACAAGAACGTGATCAGCGAGGGCGAGGTCTGTTCCGGGCTGGACGACAGCAAGCTGGATGCATTGCTTGGGAATAGCGCCGATACCTTGCGGGAAGAAATAGAGATGGCCCAGGGCCTGTGCCCGCCCTTTGACGCCCAGGCCTACCGCGAAGGCCACATGACGCCGGTCTACTTCGGCTCCGCCATCAACAATTTCGGTGTGCGGGAATTGCTGGCCGGCCTGGCCAGGCTGGCCCCGCCGCCGGGCCCGCGGCCCAGCCTGACCCGGCCTGTGCAGCCGCTGGAAAGCAAGGTCAGCGGCTTTATTTTCAAGATTCAGGCCAACATGGACCCCAAGCATCGGGATCGCATGGCTTTTATGCGAATCTGTTCCGGTCATTTCCGCAAGGGCATGAAGTTAAAGCATGTACGCAGCGGCAAACAGATCAACATGCACAATCCGGTACTGTTCCTTGCCCAGGACCGGGGCACGGCGGAGGATGCCTACGCCGGCGACATTATCGGCCTGCCCAATCATGGCAATCTGCATATTGGTGATGCCTTGACCGAGGGCGAGGCACTTACTTTCACCGGCATTCCCAGCTTCGCGCCGGAACTGCTGCAGCGTGTGGCGCCGGATGACCCCATGAAAGCCAAGCATCTGGGCCGCGCCCTGCAGCAACTGGCCGAGGAAGGTGCGGCCAGCGTGTTCAAACCTCGCCTGGGCGCGAATTGGTATGTCGGCGTCGTCGGTGCCCTGCAGTTCGATGTCCTTGCCGACCGCATCGCCGCCGAATACGAACTACCCGTGCATTTCGAGGCATCCAGCCTGTACACCGCACGTTGGGTGCAGAGCGACGACGAGGCGCTGTTAAAACGCTTTGCCGACAAGGAACGCGCCGTGGTCGCCGACGACCACGAAGGCGGCCTGGTACTACTGGCCCGCAATGCCTGGCACCTGGATGACCTGGCCCGGGACTGGCCCGATTTGCGTTTTGCCGCGACCAAAGATCAGACTGGTGATCAGGCGGCGTAATTGCCCGGAAACATATTGCGCCGCGAGGCTTCGTCCATTTCGGTCTTGAAGCTATGGCGGTCCTTCAGCGCAATCGCCCGTTCGGCGGCGGGGCGGGCAGTGATTTCGTCCACCAGGCGTTCCAGATTGGGCATCTTTGCCAGCACCCCATCACCGAGGACGACTGGCATAAGCCGCGCCCAGCCCCAAACGGCCATGTCGACAATAGTATAATCGTCGCCAAGCATATAGGGCTGTCCAGCAAGGCGGGCATCGATGATGCCGTAGTGGCGTTGCGCTTCGTATTTGTAGCGGTTGATGGCATAGGGCAGTTGCTCCGGCGCATGGTTGCGAAAATGCACCGATTGGCCCGAATAAGGCCCGACGCCGGAGGCGACGAACATCAGCCAGGACAGCAATTCCCCCCTTGCTTCAGGTCCATCCCCGGGAAGGAATTTTCCCGTTTTCTCAGCCAGATAAAGCAGAATGGCATTGCTATCGAAAACCCGCACATCGCCATCGACGATGACCGGCACCTTGGCATTTGGGTTGAGCGCCAGGAATCCCGGCTTGAACTGATCGCCCTCGCGGGTATCGACGGGTATAGCCTCGTAATCGAGGCCGGCTTCCTCAAGAAACAAAGCCACTTTGACCGGGTTCGGCGCGCCGCTGTAGTAAAATTTCAACATCAAGTATCTCCCCCTTGCTGCCTTCGCACCCACTGGCCCAAATCCGCAGCTTCACAATTCTATCGGCAAAAAATATAGTTTAACCCATGATCGAGCATCATTTCCAACCGGATGATACCGGCGCCATCCTGGCGAATATCGCCAGCCATGGCTTTGCCATTGTGCCGGAACTGCTTGATCCGTTGGGGCAAAAAGCGGTGCGCGAGGCGTTGGCCGAGCATAAGACCGGCTTACGCGGCCGCAACGACTTCGAAGGCTACCAAACCGAACGGCTCTACAGCCTGCTCGCGCGCGGCCGGATATTTGCCGACTTGTCTGAACACCCCGCAATATTGGCGGTCTTGGATCAGGTTCTGGAGCCGAACTATCTGCTTTCGGCCGCCCTGTCTATCGATCTATATCCAGGCGAAAGTCCGCAGGCAATCCATTTTGATGACTCGTTTTATGCAGTACCGCGGCCGCGGCCGCCCATCGGTATGAGCGTAATCTGGGCCATCGACCCATTCACGCCGGAAAACGGTGCTACCCAACTTATCCCAGGCAGCCATTCCTGGAGCGGGGATACGCCGGATGGTTTGCCCGACACTCCGGAAATCGCTTTGCCGCGCAATGGTCCGGCCTATCAGGGCCCGGTGATCGAAGATCTGGAGCACCGGTTGATAGATGCGGTCATGCCGGCGGGTTCCGCCCTGATCTTTTCCGGCACTTTGTGGCATCGGGGCGGCGGCAATCGAACAGCGGCCAACCGGCTGGCCGTCACCCTGCAATATTGCGCACCTTGGGCCCGGCAGCAGGAAAATATGATGTTGGCGGTGCCCGCCCATATTGCCCGGGGTTTGCCGCCACGGGTCCGGGCTCTCATGGGCTATTCCATACACCCGCCATTCATGGGCCATGTGGACAGTATGCACCCGGAACGGCTGTTGCGATTGCCTCGGAATTCGACCTAGCGGCATCGCAAATTAGTGAAGACAAATCTCTTTCTTGCGCCGATACAAAGCCTTTAATTTGCCACCCACATGTTCTAGTCTGCGCTGTGTTAAGTCCGGGAGGCGCTTGTTATCAGATTTCCGGCATCTGTGTTTCCAAATCAAACGCACATTGCAAAAAAATCCAAGAATGATAGACGGGAGAATGACATGTCTAAGTCCACATCAACGCGTCGCAAATTTCTCAAAGGCGCGGGTATCGCGGGCGGTGCCGCGGTCGCCGGCACCCTGGCCACGCCTCATATCGCCAAGGCCAAGACCAAGGTCCTGAAGGTACAGGCAGCCTGGGGCGGCGGCATTTTTCTTGAGAACGCCAAAAGTTACGTCGACCGTGTCCATGCCATGGCCGGCAAGGACCTGCGGATCGACCTGCTGTCGGTGAATTCCGTGGTCAAGACCTCGCAGATGCAGGACGCCGTGCATCGCGGCGTGCTGGATGGCGCACATTATGTGCCGGCCTATTGGTACTCAAAATCCAAGGCCGCATCCTTGTTCGGCACCGGGCCATGCTTTGGCTGGTCGGCGCAGGAGTTGCTGGGCTGGATTCACTACGGCGGCGGCATGGATCTCTTCAACGAATTGATGGGTAGCCTGGGCCTGAACCTGGTCAGCTTCTTCAACAGCCCGATGCCGGCGCAGCCGATGGGTTGGTTCAAGGAAGAGATCAAGGATTCTTCGCAATTGAAGGGCCTGAAGTACCGTACCGTCGGCCTGGCGGCGAACGTCCTGCAGGAAATGGGCATGTCCGTGGTGCAGTTGCCCGGTGGCGAAATTCAACCCGCCATGAACTCAGGCCTGATCGTCGCGGCCGATTTCAATAATCCGACGTCCGACTAGGATTTCGGCATGCAGGATGTCTCGAAGCATTATCATCTCGCTTCCTTCCATCAATCCCAGGAAGCTTTCGAGATCACCTTCAACAAAAAGAAGTACGAGTCCCTGTCGAATGAGCATCAGAACATCCTGCGCTACGCGTCGG
>JAJFGG010000101.1 GCA_021776235.1 Alphaproteobacteria bacterium
CTCACCCATATCCGGTATCACATCGCCGGCGCGTTCAATTCCCATAAGCATCGGTTTGGCGCCAAGGAATTTTTCAAAAGCAACCCTATTCGCCTGATCGATTGCCGGGTTGTTGACAAGGCCCGCAAGCGCCTTGGCGGCCTTGGCATCGCCGCCGGCAGGCGGGCGCCAATCGACATTCACCGCCTGGCCGCCAAGGCTGTTGACGACCTCCGCGAAAGAACCAACGCCGACGTTTATGACGTTCAATGATTGTTGTGCCTTACCGTACATTACATTTCGCGTCCCTGGAGGCCGGCGACGATATCGCTGGCCAGTCGCGCGGCCTGGGCATTGCTCGCAACAACGATAGCGCCGGCCCGACGCAATACCTCTTCCTGGCGGGCAAGGTTTTGCGGATCATCTTTCGTGCCGCAAACAAAAGTGATGAATATTGGATGGCAGCCGATCTTTTCCGCTGCCTCGCGAGCGCTGACGATTGATGCCGCCATCGCTTCAGCCGGAGCAGGATGGGAACCATAGCCAATAACCACATCCAGCAGAATGACAGCCGTCTCCGGGTCTTGCGCTTCTTTCGCAATCC
Source organism: Alphaproteobacteria bacterium (assembly GCA_021776235.1). Taxonomy (GTDB): domain Bacteria; phylum Pseudomonadota; class Alphaproteobacteria. The sequence continues at coordinate 584 of JAJFGG010000101.1, forward strand.
GGTCGTTTCGCAGCCTGTGATCGATCATGGGATGGGGCCGCCCTCTGGTAAATTGATCGTCCCCCAGATCCAGCACCGCATTTCCGGTGCTCGTCCAGATGTCATTGAGCTTATTCCCGGCCATGATGGGAGAGGGCGAATTCACCGCGCCAATGTCTTTCTCCAAAAGCAACATGGCTTCGTAACTAAAAGTGCCGCCGCTATAGAGGCCGCGCACAAATTGTTGCCCCGGCGCGAGAGAGGATATCAGGTCGCGGATTTCGCTCGCGCCCAAGGTATGCCGCTGTAACATCCTGACGGTTGGATCAATGCCGTTCGACAGATCGACGGCCATATGGGCGGCCTGCTCCAGCGTTTCCGAATTGAAGACGTTTTGACCGGGCAATATGTCGGACCCAGAACCGAGAAAGTTAATGACAACCGGCTTGCCGCAATTCGCCGCCCGGGCCTGAATTCCAGCCGCGACATCCGCTGCCGGCGGCTTGGAAATAAGAACAATCACCGCCGTCTGTTCGTCATTGGCAAGGATCTCCAGTCCCTGCAGCATCGTGGCGCCGCCGATCATGGCGTTGAGGTCTCTACCACCTGTTCCGATGGCCTGGGAGACGCCGCACCCCAAATTGTCCACCAGGCAGGAAACCTGTTGCAGGCCGGTGCCGGAGGCGGCAACGATGCCGATATCACCTGGGGCCACGGCATTGGCGAAGCCCAGGGGGACGCCGTTTATGATGGCTGTGCCGCAATCCGGGCCCATGACCAGGCTGTCGGTCTTTGCCGCCAGCCTCTTCAATGCCAATTCATCCTCTAGGGATACATTGTCGGAGAATATCATGACGTCGAGGCCCAGGCGTACGGCCTTGGCTGCTTCGGCTGCGGCGTATTCGCCAGGGCAGGATACCAAAACCAGATCGGCGTCAGGGAAGCTATCCAATGCCATTTCCATACTGCGAGGCGCGTGAATTTCGTCTGGCCCGCCCGCTGTTTGCGACGGCGCGCGATTGAGCAGTGTTTCAGCCTGATCAAGGGCGGCGGCAACAGAACTCTCGTCCTTGCCCTCGATTGCGATCAATAGATCGCTTGGCGCCGCAGCGTTCACCACTTTGACAAGTCCGGCTTCCAACAAAAGCTGAATATTTGCTTCGGTTGCCATGATCGCTGAAGCCTGGATGACGCCGGGAAGATCGGCCAATTCGGCGGAAATCCGCATGAGCGCGACGGAATCCCGGTAGATGTCGGATAATATCCTCTGTCCGGTCGGCATATCTAAGACAGGCCCGCGGACAATATCGGTTCTGGAGAATTCGCTGTCGTCTGAAGCTGACAATCCTCGACCAGGGCAATCCCCGCGATAAGACCCAGTAGCATGGCGGCGCCGGAGGTGGCGCCAACCGACAGCAGACGCTGGACGGAATGGCCGACGTGCCCAGTGCCATAGATTGCCGACATCAACGACAGGATGGGTTCGACGAATTTGCCCAATGCGGCATCGCACAACATCTGACGGCTGATAACGTTTGTGCCCTGTAGGTGCTGCAGGGTGGACAGGCCCAGCCCGCGGCTCCAAGGTTCCATAGGTGCAAGCAACTTTGGCGCCGCGAGAACGCCGGCGATGACATCGTCGCCCGCCGGGGTCAGGCCTGGTCCCCGGCCAATGAGGCCCCGCAGGGATTGTCTGGCGTTGCGTCTCTGATTACTTTCCGAACCAGTCAATAGCGCAAGGATCTCCCGTCTGGGGAACTCGAAGCCAAAACACATTTGACCTAAGGCAGCCCGCCACAATTTCTGCAACTGCCAGTGGGAAGGCGGCACGGCGACCGTAAATCCATTGTTCCATACCGGGACACCACGCAGGTCGATTTTCAGATCGCTTCCGGCAAATCTGAGTATGCCGCCCCGGCAATAGGCGCCGGCGCCTTCGGTCAGCAACGACCTAAATCGGAAACCATCCTCCGTACGCACGCGAATACCTCTCGGCATCTGGAAGTAACTCGTGACCGTACAAGTCGCCAGGCAGCCATCGGCCAGCTGAATATTAGCCGCCCGATCAAAAACACTGTGCACGACACCCGCAAAATCCGCCTGCGGCAGTTCTGATCCGACGGTTATCGCGGCAAGCGGTATCATTCCAGGGCTCGGTGCATCCAATGCCGTCCGGACTGGATAATCAGGTCCAGCCCCGGACGGCCATATCTTGGGAGGTTGTCTGATTACGACTTTTCCGGCTCAAGCTCCATTCTTGAAAAGCCAAAGCAAATGACCGCCATGATCACATAACTCAAGGCGACCATGGGTGAAACAGCCCAACCAACCTCCGGCCCATGAATAAATCCAAAGAACGCAAGCACCGCTCCGATCAGACAAAACATCCCGGCGCCATTTGGCTTGCGGTCGATAAGCATGACAACAATGCCGCCAAAGATCAGGCCCGTGATGATCGCGCCACTGCCCAGGGTTTCAAGGCCTTTGTATAGTACGCCGTTTTGCGCCAGTTTATCGAGCCCAACCGCAGCCGCGTTAGTGCCAGCCGCGCCAAGCGAGCCGTCGATCAAGGTTTTGGCCCAGGCCGCAAGGTGCGGCACGATCGCAAAAACCACGGCGGGGGCATGATTTGCCGGTGTCGCCTGGAATGCCTGAGCACCGATCAGCGCGCCGATATAGAGCAGGATGGGAATGATCGCGACCACCGGAATGATATCGAGAAGCAACGATACGATACCCAACCAGGTCAAAAGCAAGACCATGACCCCGGTTGCGATTGAGTAGCCGATTTTCCCGCCGATGGATTTCCAGCCCGGGTGGCCGATATATACGGCATTGGCGAACGGGCTGCCAAGCAGGGTGCCAACAAGACTGATGCCGCCCTCGGCGATCAGCGTCTCTTTGACACTGTATTCATCACCCGCGGCGGATGCACTTTCGACATTGTCCATGGCCTCGATGAAATCATAAACGCCAAACGGTATGGCGGTTACGATGATGAACGCAAGAAACTCAAAGCCGGAAAATACATGCCCAAATGCCGGCAGCGGAATGGAGAAGCCAATATTACCCAAAGAGTTCTGTACCGAATCCGGATTCATGCCGCCAAATCCCCAGCCAAATGCGAAGCTGAGCCAGGCGAGAATGGTACCCACAGCGATGGCGACAAGGCCACCAGGAAGATTGCCGGGAAATTTTACGCCGCCGAACCAAGCGCCAAGAATTATGACCAGGGAAACAAGCCCGATTATGGGTGTCTCGAATATTTCCATTGCCGGCCGCAGCGAAATGAAAGTGATGGAAATGCCGGCCAGAGTTCCCAACAGGGCCGCGCGCGGCGTTAGCCGCCTGATGGTTGGCGCGATAAATGCACCGGCAAAAAGCACCAGCCCTTCAATAAAGACCCAAGCAAGCCCCGCTTCCCAGCCCTTGATGGGATCCTTGGTTAGAATTGTTATCGGCAACATGATGACAAAGACCACAATGAACATATGCGGCACGCTTGGCCCCGAAGGCAGCGCCGTGACATCGTCCCGCCCGGTTTTGTCGGACAGTTTTTTGGCCATCCACGCGTAATAGATATTTCCCAGAAAAAGCATCAACCCGACGGCCGGAAGGATATGTCCGAAAAGAACCGCATCGGGAATTTTGATTACATATTTCAGTAGCCCCGTCAGAACCAAAAGGTTCACCAGGACATTGGTGCCGAGACCGAAGAACGCATTGAGATCGCCGGCGACCCAAAACGGTGTTTTGCTACCCATGATAAAAGCTCCCCCTAGCTAGATGCCACTTTCACGCCAAAACCACACCATATCTTATACGCTATACGCAAAAACCACCCTGGATCTGGAGGGCGTCGACGAAACGGTTCGAATCCGCGACCCAGCCAAATATTCCGCCCTGCGCTTTAATCATTTCGATCCCGACACGTTGGAATTCGGGAAAATACGAACCGACACAATCTTCGAGAACAACGCATTCATAACCGCGGTCATTGGCTTCGCGAACCGTCGTATGGACGCAAACTTCAGTCGTGACGCCACAGACAATTAGTGTTCGGATCGACCCATTCTTTAGAATTAGATCCAGATCCGTTTCATAAAAAGCTCCCTTGCCAGGCTTGTCGATTATGGGTTCGTTTTCGTTTGGGGCAAGCTCGGCAATAATATCGTGTCCGGGTTCCCCACGTACGAGGATGCGTCCCATGGGGCCATTGTCACCAATACCGGTTGGTAAATTCCCGCGCCTGAGTTTTGTTGGCGGCGCATCCATGAGATCCGCCCGATGTCCCTCACGTGTATGGATCACGGTCAGGCCGGCGCTACGGGCGGCGCCCAGTGCTGTTTGGCACGGTTCAATGGTTTTTCGCAGCAGGGAAACATCGTTTCCAAGCATCTCCCCGAAGCCGCCGGGCTCAAGAAAATCCTTCTGCATGTCGATAACCAGCAACGCAGTTCCGGCCAGATCAAACTCTACCGGATAGGGCTCTGCATCAATAACATGTGTGGCGTGCATATGTTTTTCCAACACCTGGATATTCTATTGTACCTTGGCTGGCGGATGCTATGCCGGCAAAATTGGACGATGTGGCTTCAGGTATCCCGAGAGGCGATATACTTACGCCAATCACCATACTCGGAAATATCCTTGTGACTGGCTTCGGCAATGTCTTGTGGAAACAGAATTCCGTTGACGGTTTCGCCATTGTTCAGTTGTACGGGACCGCAATATAGGTGCGGCGGTTCGCCGTCTTCAACGCTCCGCCAAATTTCGTCACTCATTCGATACATTTCACCTTTGACCCCAACCCCGCCTTCGGCAACCTTGAACATGCCCGGGTGAATATCGTCGATCGAATAGAGTCGATAGCAGGGCTCGGTCGTGAACTCGCCCAAAAATTCAGCGCCATCAAGGTTCTTGTGAAGCCCCAAGCCCCTCATCAATGTCCCATTTACAAACAGTTCGAGCGCCATTTCCGATTGAGCCTCCCTTACCTGGCTTAGTCAAATTGGCTGATTTGGTCCGACTATGACCTGTCCACAAATATAGTACCAGTTCTTATGCCCAGCTCGTCAAGGTCGGCGGCAAGTCAACGCCAATCACCCACGGCGTACCGGACGGGCGCCCATAGGCCGGCAAGCGCAAACGCGCCGTGACCGAGGCAAGGCCGGCAGCCGCGCGCGGCCACGACGGCACCAAAGCAGAAATTAGCGAGGCTGAATGGACGGCGCAAAGCAAATGCCCGCAGCCAATATCGCTGGACCACGGCAATGCATCCCTGTGGCCTAAGCGGCCTCCTGCAGCAACCGCGTGCGGATGGTGTTTGGCAGGGCCTGGATCTGCTTAAGGAGCACCTGCGCATCCGGCAGATGACGGTCCGCCTCTAAAACCACATAGCCGATTTCGTTGTCGTTCTGGAAATGCTGCGAGGTAATATTGACTCCATGCTTGTCGAAGATGGCGTTTAGCCGGCCAAGCTCACCTGGCAGATTCTTTTGCACCTGAATAATCCGTGTCCCCGCCGGACGTTGCAGCAGTTGAATTTGGGGGAAATTCACCGCGCCCATTGTCGAACCGCCGCTGTAGAATTCCACAAGCTTGCGGGATAATTCCTCGCCGATGCGATCCTGCGCCTCACAAGTCGAGCCGCCGATATGTGGGGTCAATATGACATTGTCCAAACCCTGCATTGGCGATTTGAAGCGGGCGCCGCTCGACGACGGCTCCACTGGAAACACATCGACAGCCGCGCCACCAAGATGGGAGTTACGCAACGCTGCCGCCAACGCATCCAAGTCAACGATTTCGCCGCGCGCATTGTTGACCAGGAATGCCCCCGGTTTCATCAGGGCAATTTCACGGGCGCCAATCATGTTCTGGGAATTATCGGTCTGGGGCACATGCAGCGACACGACGTCACTGACAGCCAGCAACTCGTCGAGGCTAACCATAGGCGTTACGTTGCCATGCCGTAGTTTGTCCGATGGATCGAAGTAAACAACCTTCATGCTGAGTGCTTCCGCCAGCATCGCCAACTGGCTTCCAATATTGCCATAGCCGACAATTCCAAGAACTTTGCCTCGCACCTCGTGACTGCCAATGGCGGATTTGTGCCATGCACCGGCGTTGGCGGCGTTCGACCGCGGGAAGATCCGCCGAAACAGCATAACAATCTCGGCGATGGTCAATTCGGCAACGCTGCGAGTGTTCGAAAACGGCGAATTGAATGTCGGAACGCCGCGTTGGCGCGCATCATCAAGCGCCACTTGATTGGTTCCAACCGAGAAGCAGCCGATGGCAGCCAAACGGCCGGAGTTGCGGATAACCCGTTGGGTGATTTGTGTGCGGGAACGAATGCCGAGAATGTCGACATGCTGCAGGCAGTCGATGAGTTCGTTTTCACCAAGCGAGCCGGATTGTTGCTCTACGTTCGTATAGCCGGCTTCCACGAATGCGGCGCTGGCTGTCTCGGAAATACCTTCCAGCAGCAGAATTTTCACCGCGTCTTTCGCGTCAGTGCACAGATCGGGGCGTGGGGTCGGCATCCATATTTTTCCTTCTTGCGGATTAGGCAATTACTCGGCGTATGCCGAACCGGTCATTTCCGCGCGGATCATGGCTACGGTGAGAGTGTAAGCAATACGTTAAAATTTGGTTGATTGCAGGATACAGGCCTGATGAGGCCGGCTGCTTGCCGGTTGCCGGTATGAAAGGCGGCAACTGGACACCGGCGAGGCTGTGAATTGATGGTTAACATCGCCGCGGAAGCCCCGGGGCCAGCAAGCATTTGTTAATATTGCTGTGTCAGGTTCCGGCCGCAATAGGAATGCAGCACAGGATCGCGCACCATGGACAATACCAGCAAACTTGAAGCCTCATCTTCCGACGATCAACGCTATGCCCCCCGCTTGGCGCTCAAGGGCAAGGCAACCATTACGGCGACAATTGACGGCAGGGACTACGAGTGCACTCTGATCGACATGTCGGATACGGGCGCCAAGCTGAGGTTTCGCGAAACGCCGGCTCCGTTTAAGGAAATCTCCATTGTCCACGACGCTCTTGGCCTGTTCGTTGGCGAATGCGTGTGGCAGTCGGCCTCCTTTATCGGAATGCGGTTCAAGGAAGCGGGCCCGTCGAAAGTTGCCGTCCCCGTACACGCCTGTCCCTGACGTCCCGATTATCAGGTAGGTACAATGAGCGCGCGAACGCGTGGATACCCGTCCCTGGCCGTTTCAACGGGCATCCAGGTCACTTTATGTACTGGCATCGTGACTGGGTTGCCCGGTCCGGCGGCGCACAGGACCCCGTCAATCTTCGGCTTCATTCACGAATTTTTATTGTTTAACTCACAATAATTCGGACCCGGGCGGGCGCCAAGTTCCCGTCCGTTTGTCCGTTGCCTATAGGGAAGCACCATGCAAAGCACCGAAAAATCAGTGGATCGGTTCGAGGTAGAGGAAGATCGCGAGCTCGAAACACCAGAGTTCAAGGGCATGTCTTCCCCAGAGGGTGGTGACCCCGCGATCGCCGGGGCGGCGGAAACGACCGCGCTCGTTCCGACTGCGCCGCAACACTATATCGCTGGGTTGGTCCTTCTCACTTGTTTGTTGCTTGGCGCGGTCGCCGTAGGTAACCGGTTGCTGATGCCATGGATGCACATGCCGGTCCACCAAGAGACGATTGCCGAGGCGCTTCTCGACGGGCAGAACATCGGCCTGTTCGATCTCAATATTGATATTCGCGGTATCCGCAGGGCACAGTTCGCCGGAATGAAGCAGGCGCCGGCGGTCATGTTGCTAGGCGCCAGCCAGTTGCAGGAAGCCAGCGCCGACCTACTGCCTGGGATTGAGTTATTCAATGCGCACGTGCATCGAGATTATTACGATGACACGGTAGCCGCAATTGGTCTGCTTCTAAAGAACGGCCTGCTGCCTCGCACCCTGGTAATTAGTATTCGAGATGCAACTTTTACAAGTGTTCCAAACAGAAGCGATTCACTGTGGGTGCCGTTTATTCCAGATTATCAGGAAGCGGAGAAGTCACTAGGCATCACGCCCCGGCCATGGTGGCAGAACATTCAACCGAAGCAGTTTTGGGATCTGTTTTCGCTGAGCAGCCTCTCTGAAATGGCTCTGAAATGGATGCGGGGCCCCGACAAGCCGGGCCCCACCTTTGCCGCTGGTTCCGAGACCTTGGATCTTCTGATGGCCGATGGGTCGATCCGCTGGTCCGGGGAACATCGCCGCCTTTTTACTCAAAAACGGGCAAGGCACCTCGCCGTCGAGATGGCGCAGAAGGTGCGTGACAAAACACCGGAAATTGATCCAGTCGGTGTGGCGGCGCTCTCTGCAGCGCTTGCGCGGATGCAACAGGAAGGCGTCGAGGTCATTCTGTTGCATATGCCATACAACCCGATCTTCTACGATCAGATCACCGGCACAACATTCGACCGGGGAATTACGAACGTAGTCGAACTGACGGAAAGACTGGCCGAGACCTACAACTTCAAGACGGCAGGCAGCCTGAATCCGCACGAAATGGGCTGCACTTCCGAAATGTATATAGATGCCGAACATAGCGGTGCGCCTTGTTTGAAGCGCGTGCTGGCGCACGTTGCATCCCGCTTTGCCCGCTAACCCCAGTCACAGAATTCACGTACAAGTTTAAAGGCCGAAAGCATGCTGTTCCATTCCATCGAGTTCATCTTCATTTTCCTGCCGGTGTGCTTTTTTGCATTTGTGCTGATCGGCAAGGTCTTTGGTCCTCGTGCATCACTGCTTTGCCTGAGCATCGCATCCGTCATATTTTACGGCCAATGGAGCCTGCTGCATGCGACAATGCTGGTGGCCTCCGTCGCCTCCAACTTCGCGTTCTGTCATCTGATTTTGGCTCTTGAGAAGCAGCAAGCCCTTCGCAGGCTGACCTTCTTTACCGCCTTTGCGGCCAATCTGGGTTTGCTGGGTTATCTGAAATATTCGAATTTCTTTATTGACAACATCAACGCCGTCGCCGAGACCAATTTCTCGATTGTCAGCGTCTTGATTCCGGTTGGCGTTTCATTCTTTACGTTTATTCAGATCGGATTCCTGGTCGAAGTCTACAACCGGCAAGTCAAACAGGTCCGGTTTGAGGAATACTTCCTGTTCGGCACATTCTTCGCTTGCATCACTGCAGGCCCGCTGGTGATGCAACGGGACATATTCCCCCAGCTCAAGAATAATCATAGGAATGTGCTGGACCCGATGCGCATCGCCATCGCTGTCAGCATATTCGCGATCGGTCTATTCAAGAAGCTGGCGCTTGCCGACGCGATCGCGCCCTATGCGGATACCGTATTCAACGGCATTGCAGACGGTGCCATTCCTTCGGCCACCCTCGCCTGGATCGGCGCGCTTGCTTACACCACGCAGCTTTACTTCGATTTCTCGGGCTACTCTGACATGGCGCTTGCCATCGGTCTGCTATTCAACATCAGACTGCCATTCAATTTCAACTCGCCATTGAAAGCCAATAGCATAACCGATTTCTGGCGCCGTTGGCACATGACCATGACCCGCTTCTTCACCAACTATATTTTCTCCCCATTGGCAATCACCAACACGCGGAAGGCCATCGTTGGTAAGTACGGCCCGAGCCGACGGTTCATGGCGACCGTGGCAGTGCCCGTAATCATCACTTTTCTGGTGGCTGGGGCCTGGCACGGTGCGGGTTGGACATTCATCGTGTTCGGCTTGATTCACGGCGTAGCCATGGCTGTGAACCATGCCTGGACCCAGGCGAGGATGCCGCAATTGCCAGCCGGTTTCGCATGGCTGCTGACGATGCTGGTGGTGATCGTGGGCTTGGTTGTGTTCCGCGCCACTGACCTGACGGTTGCATTGACGATGCTGCAGGCAATGGCCACGCCAAATCTCGCCGACAGCGGATGGATCGTCGCCGGGCTTGCGGAGAATGTGGACTATGCGGATGCCATCGGCCTCATCACCGTGCTCATTGCGATCATCATGATGTTCCCGAACATCCAACAGATGTTCCACGAGCATGGCATCAGCTCTGATTCATCCGACGACCCGGAAATGGCCCCTTCCCGCTGGCTGATGTGGTGTCCGTCGCCGCGTTGGGCATTAACGGGCGCCCTGGTGCTGGCGATTGGATTGAGCCTGGCGACCGGTGATACCTCCTTCATCTACTACCAATTCTGAGCGGCATAGGAATCATACCATGACCATGATTATTCAACTCCCGCGCGACATTGCGCCGGCTCTGGCGTCTGAGATCGAAAAGGAATCCGTGTTTGTATCGCCGTTCCTGGCGCAATTAAAGGTGGCGCCCGAAATGGACAGCGTCGCGGTTGAACTGTCGGACCCGACCCAGGAAGCCGCTGTACGCGAGAAGTTGGATCGATTTCTTGGCCTGATGTTGCGGGAATTGCCTAACTTCGAGACCAAAACGTTCTTCAACACAGAACGCCGGGACAGCGGCCCCTTCGAGACGAATGTGCATCGGCAGATGGTGGAACGGCGCTGGATCCATGATTACCAGCGCGGCCGGGCCGCGCTGAACGGACCCGCGTTGGCACTGCTGCATTACATAGACCGCACGGCGAGCAGCCTATACCATGAAACTTTCAAGGGCACGGTTGAGCGCGATTTCCCGGCCTTGGTGGATGCCGATTTATTATGGAAGTGCGGCTATTTCGATTCCCACCCGAACGCGGTCTGTTTCGTCGGCCATGTCGTTGAGGACTTCGATACCATCGAGAGTTTTCGGGCTTCCAATGCTGATTCAGAAACCGTTCAGTTGCCGCCGAATGAGCATGTTCATTTGCCGGGAATGTGCCTGAATCCGGCAGCTTGCTTCCCAAGCTATCCGACGATGAGCGGTGAAACAATTGGGTCCGAGGGCCGGATCATGACCTGGAAGGGACGGGTATTCCGGTTCGAGTCGCGGAATGTCTCTGGGCTTGACCGGCTCTGGGAGTTCAATGTGCGCGAGCTGGTTTTCGCTGGCTCGGACGACTTCACCGCCGATTGCCGGCGGCGGACGCTTCCCCTGATCGAGGAGCTGGCTGGCCGGCTGGACTTGGAATGTGTCGTTGAAACCGCGGCCGATCCATTTTTTGCGACGATCTCCGCCGCCAAGAGTTTCTGGCAGTTGGCACAGGAGGTTAAGAACGAAATCCTGTTGCCACTGGGCCCCGGCGCGGACGGTTCGATGAAACGGATGGCCTGCGGCTCGATCAATTTGCACGGCAACTTCTTCGGTGATCGCTTTGATTTCAAGACCGATGGCGAAAGTGCCTCGACGGCCTGCGTCGGACTTGGCCTGGAACGTTGGGTGTTGGCAGCTTTCACACAGCACGGCTTCGATCCCGCCCGTTGGCCGGCGGGCGTCCGCAAGGAAATATTCGGCTGAGAATGCCACTGGTCCGGATCGGTGATCCTATCCCCAATTCAGAAAGGAGTCTGACAATGACTGATTTACATGAAGTGGCGTCCGAGATTTTAAAGGTTTCGGCATCGGAGCTCTCGGATGACAGCGGCCCCAAAAATCTCAAGGCCTGGGACAGCCTGAAGCATATCGAACTGGTGATGGCAATCGAGATGAACTACGGGATCCAGTTTGCAGCTTCGGAGATCATGCTGATCGACTCCCTTGGCAGCGCACGGGCCATGCTGCAGGAAAAGGGCATTGCTGCCTAGCCGGCAGCCAGCCGTATTAGATGACAAGATTTGCCGGCAACCTCTTGCCGCGGCTAAATACCTAAAGCCGCGCTGAAACGCGTGTGCCTAGACCACGTTCATCAAACGTATCTAAGTTCTATGAACGTGGTCTAGCTATGCGGATGCTTTGCAATACAGCGCCGAATGGCCATGCGCAAGTGTACCGCCTGGCCCAAAAGCTCGAGAGCCGTTGCGCCCCGGTGAATTAAACGCCGCGAACATCCACATGACACCGCGTCGCGGTTCGGCATACCTGCCGTGCCTGGACCGGAAGAAATTTCTCAATTCCGGCCTTCCCGATCGCGGTCATTGGCTGGCGGACCGGATTCACCCAGACCAAGCCGCACCGACGCGCGTGATATCGACCGGCTTCACTGCGACGGTTTTGGCCACCAGATCGATGCGTGGCATACGGTATCGTCGATCAAGTCGCGGGCGGCGCAACGGTGGCGCCGGTAGGATTTATCCGGCGAAAGCCAGCCAGGCTCAGCCCTTGAACCGTGTTGCGGCGTGTGATCCGTAGCGATCCATGAAACGGGCCTATATCAAGGACCAATAGTATACCGATAGCGCCAATCTCCACACCGCGCATTGTTTCGGAAGTCGCAAAGGAGGCCCGCGGCGACCAAAGTGGGGCCGGAACGGTTCGCAATCGATGCGCGTTGGTGAAAGCGACGCAAGCCACGACTAACACGCCACAAGGCAGCCCGCGTCCTTCGGACCTCAATTCCCCATCAGGTTTGGTAGAAATGTAACGATCTCGGGAAAGACGACGATCAGCCCCGCCGCAAAGAGCAAGATGCAGAAGAACGGCAATGCCGCCTTGGCCACCTGGAAGATATTTCGGCCAGTCAGTGCCTGTAAAATGAATAAATTGAACCCGACCGGCGGGGTGATTTGTGACAGTTCAACGACAATTACAATGTATATCCCAAACCAGAGCGGGTCTATGCCCGCCTGTTCCACCATGGGCATGATCACCGAGGTGGTCAGGACCACCACAGATATGCCGTCCAGGAAACAGCCAAGAACAACAAAAAATACTGTCAGAGCGGCCAATAGGGCATACGGCGAGAGATCCAGTGAAGCGATCCAGGTCGCCAGAATTTTTGGAATGCCGGTAAAACCCATCGCAACCGTAAGAAATGCGGCACCAGCCAATATGAACGCAATCATGCATGAGGTCTTCGTGGCACCGATCAGCGCGGCCTTGAACGAAATCATCGTCAGGGAGCCGCTTGCCCAGGACAGGATCAAGGCCAAAACCACTCCGACAGCAGCAGCATCCGTTGGCGACGCGATACCCGAGTAAATCGAGCCAATCACGCCGACGATCAACAAAATCACCGGAATAAGCCGCCTCGAACGGCGAAACCGGTCCGCCAGGGGCACCTTTTCGACGGCACCCGGAATTTTCTCCCGGTTCATTGTTGACCAGATTATGACATACCCGGAAAACAACAGGACCAGCAGAAGGCCGGGCAGGACGCCGGCGACAAACAGGCGGGCGATCGACAGCTCGGTGGCGACGCCATAGACGATCAGAATAATCGACGGCGGGATCAACAGGCCCAGAGTGGCGGAACCGGCCAGGGTACCAATCATCATTCTTTCGGGATACTTCCGCTTTGAAAGTTCCGGGATCGACATCTTGCCAATGGTCGCGGCAGTCGCGGCGGAGGATCCGGAAACTGCGGCGAATATGCCGCAACCGATAATATTTACATGCAGCAGTCGGCCCGGCAGTCCATTGAGCCAGGGTGCAAGCCCGGTAAACATATCTTCCGAAAGACGAGACCGGAACAGGATTTCGCCCATCCAAACGAAGAGCGGCAGCGCGGCCAGGGCCCACGAATTGCTGGCCCCCCACACGGTCGTGGCCATCACCTCACCGAGCGGCGCGCTACTGAACAGGGCAATCCCGATAATGCCGACGATGAACAGGGATACCGCAACCCACACGCCGGCACCAAGGAGAGCAAAGAGCGCAAGAAGAAGCAGAACGGTAAGCCAGATATCAGGCATGATCAGCCCTTTCCGTCATTGCCAGTCCCATCGAGCCAGGCAACTGGCTCTTCGATCTCTTCAAGTAGATTTTCGCCTTTTCCGGAGAAACTGGGGGCGAATCCGAATAATACCTTGATCAAATCATCAATCACGGCAATCGACAAAATGACCAGACCGAGGGGAGTCGCAAGTTGGGGAATCCAAATCGGGACCGCCACCAATCCAGAAGAGAGGTCATTGTAGCTGTATGAATCGAACGTCAAGGCCGCCGCGTAGTAGGTAAAATAAACAGCGACGGCAGCGGTCAACGTCAAACAAAGTATGTCCGCGGCACGACGGCCGGCCGGGGGCAAGACCTGCAGAACAATGGATACGCGAATATGGCCGCCATCCCGGAAGGTGTGGGCCAGCGCAAAGAATGAAGCGGCCGAAAGGAAAAAGCCGGTAAAATCCGAGTACGAAGCGATTGCCAATCCGATGGCGTCACCGGTAATCAGGATGGCCAGCCGATCAATTAGATTCAGGCTGACCTGGGCGGAAACCATTGTGCAGATGGCGACAATGAAGCCTGCGGCGACCCACCCGCACATAAGATAGAGGCGGTCGAGGCCCGATCGGATCATATCTCACTCGCTACCAGAAATGTAAGGAGCCATCCCGGAAAAGCGTTATTCGACGCTTTCCCGGGATGGAACTATTTTCGATAAGCGCTGAGGATGCTCGCCCCTTCGGCGGCGCTGGACTTCTGCCAATCTTTGAGCATTGCGGCCCCAACGGCGCGCAAGCCTTTCATAAGCTCGGAACTTGGTGCAACAATCTTCAAACCGTTATCCTTCAAAATAGCGGTTTTGGTCGCGGTTTCCGCTCGACTCATTTGCCAGCCGCGTTTCTCGGCCGCCCTGGCAGCCTGCAAAACGGCTTTCTGAGTGGCCGCATCAAGTTTTCTGAATGCCCGCTTATTCACAACAACAATGTTCTTCGGGACCCATGCCTGAATATCGGTGTAGTGGCTGAGGAAATCCCAGGCCTTGGAGTTCGCACCTGTTGACGGCGAAGTAATCATCGCTTCAACACGGCCGGTCGAAAAGGCTTGGGGAATATCCGGCACTTGTACCTGTGTCGGCGCGGCGCCGACCAGTTTGACAAATTGTGCCAGGGTCGGATTGTAGGTCCTGAATTTCAGGCCTTTCAGATCCTCTACCGAAGCTATCTCTTTCTTCGTGTAAAGGCCTTGCGGCGGCCATGGCACCGAAAACAGGGGCTGCAATCCCTGTTTTTCCAACAATTTCACGACGACCGGGCTTTGCGCTGACCACAGCCTCGCCGCATCATCATAATTGGTCGCCAGAAAAGGCTGCGTGTCAATTCCGAATGCCGGATGCTCATTGGCCAAAAGACCAAGAAAAAATTCGCCAATCGGTACCTGCCCGCTGCGAACCGCGGATTTGATTTCCTTGTGTTTGAACAATGACCCGGCAGAATGAACTTTGATGGTCAGCCCACCGCCCGTTGCCTGGTCCACGTCCTTGGCAAACTGGTTAATGTTCACAGTGTGGAATGTCTTGTCCGGATAAGGCGTCGGCATATCCCAGGTTGCGGCATTGGCCAGACCAAAGGGGGCACCGGCTGCCGCGCAGACGGTCATCACAAGACCAAAACTTTTCAATAGCCTCATCACAAAGCCTCCATCATGTTGCAAGGTACGGATTGATCGTTTCGAGTTGAAACCCAACCCCACGCCAACCGTAGTAACGTTCCATCGTTATCAGGACGAATTCTCCCATCGCGGCTTTCCATCTGCCCGGTTTCGCCTAATTGTGGCCTCGCCGAACGGGATCGATTTATCAGATCCACAGCTGTGACATTTTTGGGATCAACCGCGTCGTCCATGATATTCAAGTATCCTATCGCCATGGATTTCCTCAACCTGGCAGAGCGTTATCTAGAATATTTAGTATACATACGAAGAATCAGTAACGAATGCGTTAATATTGATCGAAATTTTTCTAATCTTCTCGACCTTTCGGCAAAAGTAAACTGAATTCTACAATTTTGGGTAATCCGTGTTTTGGTCATTCATCTTGATGCCCGCCTGGATTTTGGTCCGATTTAGCCAGTGCATGAAAGGACTGGTCAGCATCGGCATGAGAAATGTGGGGATCTGGACGATAGCCAGAAACATAAGGATATTTGGATTGGTGTTGCCCGCAAGAACCGCAATGAGAATGCCCGTATTGCGGTAACCTGCCAATAGCCCGACAGTCAGAGATGTCTTAACACCCGCATTGACGTACAGAGACGCGCCCAACAGTTGTAGCAACGGGTTGAGCAGACAGCCGATGGTGAAAGCCAATACCACGAAAGTCAAATCCGTCAGTGCCAACGCCGTCACGCCGTCCATCAGAGCCAGCGCCAGCAATGCCAGCGTGATGACGGAAAGCCCGTCGAGGGTGGTCGCGCCGATGGGTGAATTCTGTAAAAACCTGGACAACCCAACGGCACGCAAAAGCAACCCGATGCCGAATCCAGCACCAATCAGGATGGTCAGGCGCTTGGCGAGTTCCCAGACGCCAATCGAAATCTCAGGGCCGATAAGCCAATTGGCAAGGAGCGCAATCGTGAGCGGCGCCACAATATGGGCTGCAACGGAAATGACAAGTGCAAGAAGCACATCCAGGCCCAGCAGAAATGCGATCACCGGCGCCGTTAACAATGGTGGGGCCAAAGCGGCCAGGATCATGCCGTCGGCTATACCCATGGGCAAGCCGTATGGCACGAACACGACCTTGGCTTCCAGCGCCACGAAAATTGGTGTGAGCAAAAGAAGAGTGAAGATCAGGCTGGCGATCATGGCCTTCCGCCTGTTGAACTGGACCACCTGACTGAATTCGGCCTGAAGCAGCGCCAACACCAGAGAGCAAATCAGCAATTGCGGCAAAAATGGCCTCACCAAGCTCGCCAGTTCAGGAAGTGCAAGGCCGCAGATTAGACCGCCTGCAACCAGATACCGACCGTAGGCACGAGCCCAATTTGTCGCGCCGTCAGCATCCTGATGCAACGATGAATGCGTTGGGGCCGCCGCCTCGGAAGCGGACATCGCGCCGCCCGGTAGGGCGATTTCATCACGCACTTTCTCCCATTGATGGTTGGAGTTCAGCGGCTGTGATGCAGATTGTGTCAGAGACGTCCGATGCGAATCTTCGTGCTGGGTGCGAGATGCCATGTTTAGCCCTTTTTCAACGATGCAGCCTGTTGTGCCCGTCAAAAGCTAAATTGTGGTTAAACTGGCCAAGATTTGAAACATCGAAACAAGATTTCATGGCCCGCCACACTGGCGAGGGCGTCAGCGTCAAGACATACCGTATCGGGGCATGCGAAAATCCCGATGCCTTCGCGGTTCCCCGCACCGCCGGTCCAAGGCCAGCTTCGCAGAGAATTCTCCACTGAAACGGACTGACGTTTCGAGCGCGGGTCGATGTCATGGCCCAAATCCCGGTCACATTAATGTATTCATTACATTTTGCCCCCATTATTGAACGGAACGTCGAAATGGGACTCTAGAAATGTTGAGAGATATTGAGGCAATCAAATGCCTGATCATCGATGATGATGAGGACGATTTTGAAATGGCCAACGATGCGTTGTCGAATATCAGGAGTCGACCACACCATGCTGATTGGGCCTGCGACTTTGATGCCGCTGCGGAAAAAATGGCGCAGAACGAGTACCATGTCTGTCTGGTTGACTACCGCATTGGGGCTCAGACCGGCCTTGAATTCATACGGGAAGCGATTGCCGGCGGCTGCCGGGTGCCAATGATCTTGCTGACCGGCATAATCGATGAACAAATTGATGAAGACGCCGCCGAGGCGGGAGCCTACGATTTCATTGAGAAATCCGCCATCGAACCACGCACCATCGAACGCTCTATCCGATTTTCGGTGTTGTTGGCGCAACAGTTGCGCAAGCTAAAAGAAAACTCGACCTTGCTGCGGGTGACTTTGGAACATACCGGCGCTGGAATAGCCGCCTTCAACAATGCGGGTGGATTGGAAACCTACAATTCCAGGTTACTTCAGATCCTTCGGATCGAACACGAAATGGAAGACCAGGCAGAGCCGTTGAATTCGAACTACGAACTCAACGAGGACTTGGAGCGGCGCATCATTGAAAATCTGGCTCTTTTCGAGACCGACGCCGAGACCATATTTGAGATGGAAGTCGCAGAAGGCCGTATCGTTGAAGTTCGTCTCAACGAGGCGCCGGACGGTCGAAAAATTGTCGTGTGCACCGACATTACGGCTCGACGAATGGTCCATGACGAACTCGTTCGCTCGCGTGAAGAGGCTCTTGCCTCGGTCGAGGCCAAGACCCAGTTCCTGGCCAACATGAGCCATGAATTGCGAACACCGTTGAACTCGATTATTGGATATTCAGAATTTCTCAAAATTCAAATGACCGAGAGGCCGTGCGATGAGAAATGGCCGGAATATGCCAACTTCATACACGCCAGCGGCAGCCACCTGCTCTCCGTCATCAACGACATCCTGACACTCACGAAGATCGATTTTGGCAAGCTTGACCTGATTTCAGAGCCCGTCAGTGTCATGGACATCGTAAGCTTCTGCGAGCAGAGCCTGCAGCCATTAGCGGCCGCAAAAAATCAGAAGATCGACCAGATTTTCTGTGACGACAATCTCGCTATCCTCTGCGACGAGAACATCATGCGGCAAGCGCTGCTCAACCTGCTTTCGAACGCCGTCAAGTTCAGCGGCGAAGGCGGCGAGATCCGCACGATAGTTGAACTGGGACCCAAAGACGAAATTCATATCACTGTCGAGGACGACGGCATCGGGATGTCGGACCACGAACTGGAGCAATGTCTGGAACCGTTCGTGCAGGCAGACAACTCGCTGTCCCGCAGATTCGAGGGTACCGGGCTGGGGCTGCCGCTGGTAAATCGGTACCTGAATATGCATGGCGGCCATCTTGATATTCGTAGCGAGACCGGCATGGGGACATCGGCGACGATCGTGCTGCCAGCCGAACGCCTCTTTGCTGCAGCGCGCGGCCAAACAAAATCTGCTGTTCCGGCGGCGAATTTATCTCAGAAACCCGGCAGCCTCGAATTACGGCCACAGGGAACGAAACGTGCTTGAGCCGGCGATGATAGAGAAACCGACAATGTCTGACCAATCGCAGTATGAAATCCTGTCGGATAATGGGCGCATTTGGAACGTCGAAGCCATGGTCACGGGCAGCGATGCAGCGACCAAGCTAGCTCACGAGCTAAAGCAACGCGAAGACGCCATGGCCGTGAAGGTCGTCCAGATCTCCTTTAACAATGCGGCGGGCGAGTTTCGTGAAAGGGAAGTTCTCTTCCTCGGCGACAGACGCCGCACCGCACGCAAACAGGACGACGAACTTAGCAACAGTATGCTTTGTCGCTCTGTGGAAGATCTTTTCTTAGGGCAATCACGTCAGGCTATCCGCCGTGTGCTGCGGCAATGGCTGGATACCAATCGCTTAACGCCCGTCGAGTTGTTGCATCATTCGGAAAACATCAAACTTTTCGAGGATACCGGCACGGTCCTGCAAAGTGCGGCCCAGCGCGTTGCCATGGCACAGGCCAGCGCCTTCAATCAGGACGTCAAAGTGCGGCAACGGGAAATACATGATCTAATTGATAAGGCCAGCGCCAAGGCCAGCGCACTTTGGCGGTCCGGCAATTGCCCGCTCATTGAAGACGACGACCTAGACGATCTGGTCGACCGTCTGGGCAATGACGGTGACAAGGATTATTTATTCAACGCGGCCCTGACGAATTGGCTGCGCGGGACCCCATCGACCTCGGAAAAGCTCATTGCCTTACTGAAACTGGCAACAAATTCCAAAAAACCCGCCACCACTGCCTATTTGGACGATTTTCTGACGGATTTTTTTGGCGACGCCAATTCCGTTGCCATGCTGATCGGCGATCAGCAATGTTTGGGTGATGCCATTCTGCAATTGGCGGAATTGGTCAATCCGGGACCGATGCCTAAGGCAGACGGTGCGGGATCGATAGCGGCGGCGGATACTGATGCGGCGGTACAGGCATCCTCGGAGACGAGTCCCGAGAGTGAGGACATTGTTTATGAGAATTTGGATGTTGTTGAAAATGTCTCGGCACTTCCCGTCATGCGCCTTTTCCGCGATACGCTTCGGCGCGGACGCTTCCCCAAATGCCGGCAAATCCTGATCAAGCGCATACAACAAACTTTGTCGGGACCCCGGCAACTGGGTGCCGAAGGCCCGCTGGCCGACGCCCAATTGCTAGGGCAGCTTTACAACCGATTATGTGATGAAGACGGAAAATTTGCCATGGATACGGATTTGCAAGAAGCGTTTGTAGAGCGCTCCCGGCGCTACGTCAGCGGTGATGCGGTCGGGCGCATGCTTGAAGGGGTAGCAGAGCCGTTGCATCGGGTGCCGATCCTCTTGAAAGCCGAGCCAGGGATCTTTGGCAAATTCTATCGCCAGCGTATCGGCGACTACATTGTCGCGATCCTGAAGGAGCCGGATAATCTGGCAGCATTGCGCGGCACCGAACAATCACCGGCGCTTAATATGCGAAAATTGGGCGCCATACAGCGGCTTATACTCAAATCCGGATTATCGAACGCGCAAAAGCAGAATTCCTCGGCTATTTTGGATAGCATTTGCACTGATTTGCTGCACGAAGGTCATATTCTGGCTCGCATCGCTGAACGATCGCCCAGTAGAATCGACGAATGCATTTCGATTCTGAAGCTTTGCGCGGCTGGAACGTTTACGGAAACCCGAGCGGCGGAAACCGCCCGCAAGCGGGTCGTCGCGGTATTGCGTGCACCCGGTTTTGCCGAGGCCTTCACGCGCCGGGCTGACGACAGCGCCGAGATAAAGACCATGCTGGCGGAACTCGAGACCCTCATGAGTAAGTCGGGTATTTCCCTGGATAATCCTTGATACTGATGTAGGCGTCGCCCGGCTTCACCTGAGAATCAAGAATACCCGAGTTGAATATGCATGTTCATTATAAAATGAGACACCTACTATTCGAACCACAAGTAATATTTACAAAATAATATGTAAATTCGTAGGTGTTATATTACGGTATGGATGGTTTTAATTTCACCAAGAAATCCCTAAGTATGTCACAATTATGGCCTACTTGGTGATACCTAAGGCTTAACTTGGCAAATAAGAGTGCTTCATTAAATGCTTTTTAACGAATGATCTGTACAAGGTAACAGGTGGTCGGAATGATCCGGGCGGCGAATTGGCGAGGCGCGAAATCTTGCATTCTGACGCGCCGGATTAGCCTGCGCAACAAGCGGTCGCCACGTTTAGGGATAGTGAGGTCTTATGGGTACGCGTGTGGCACAAAAAGATCGGCCGGCCCCGCCGACCAGCAATCCTGGTGACATCGTTTCGCCGCCGTCCGGCGTACCCCACTCTGATGCGGTTCAATCCGAAGCCGGCTTTGCCATATTCGACAGGAATTTGCGGCTCGTCGCATGGAATGACGCATTCTTCACAGTCCAGAAACTGCCGCGCGACTTCGCGGAGCGTGGGCGCAAGTACGAGGATTTCCTGCGTTTCGTTTGCGCCCTTCAAGACCTGGGCATCGGCGAGACCGAGCGCCAAACGGCAAGTCTGATATCGCAACTGCAGGGCGCGGAGCCGATAAAATGTGAATGGCAGCGGAGCGACGAAACGGCGGTCAGAATGTGGGCGATACCCATTTACGGTGGCGGCCTGATGTGCACCTCCAGCCCAGTCGGCGCCGACGGCGTTACCGACGATTTCCTAACCAATACCGCCGCGGCCTGCAGTCGTCACGACGTACTGGATGCGTTGGACTCCATGGCAGACGGGTTCGCTCTTTTCGACCATGACGACCGGCTGGTCTTCTGCAACAAAAATTTCCGCGCCATCCATGACCGCGTTGCACAGCTGCTTTTGCCCGGCTTATCGTATGCGAACCTGCTGAAATCCGCATTCGAAGCCGAACAATTCGCTGAAGACGGACCCAATGCAGAAGAACTTTACGAGATCCATAAGCGCGCGCGCCGCGGAAACTCGGAAACATTCGAACTGGAACTGAGTGACCGTCGCTGGTTGCAATGCAGCGAAACCCGCTCCGCCGACGGCTCCATCATCTGCATTCGCTCGGATATCACGGAAGTAAAGAAGCATGCCCAGGAACTGTCCGGGCTTGGCGAGCAACTCACCGAACAGAATCTCCATTTCAATACCGCCCTCAACAACATGGCGCAGGGCCTGTGCCTTTTCAATGCTGAACAGCAGCTGATCGTCTGCAACAAGCGCTATCTGGAAATATTTGGATTCTCGCCGGATGTGGTGAAGCCCGGCATCAAGTTGCGCGAGATTATGGAGTACAGCATATCTTTGGGCAACTACGCTTCCGACGAAGCCAACAGCGCCCTGTCCGATCGACCGAACGTCGCCTCCAAGAGCGAGCAGTCCGTGCTTGAACAGTGGTTGAGCGATGGACGCGTGATCGCGGTGCTGCATCAGCCGATGCAAGGCGGTGGTTCGGTCGCTACATACGAAGACATTACCGAACGAAGAATGTCCGAAAAGCGGCTAACGGAACATGCCGAAGAATTGGAAAAAACCAACGCGGAGTTGCAGAATTTTGCCTATGTTGCATCGCACGATCTGCAAGAACCGCTGCGGAAAATCGAGTCCTTCGGCAGTCGGCTGCAAAATCGTTGCGGCGATGAACTTGGCGAGAGCGGCCAACAATATCTCCACCGCATGCAAGATGCCGCGACCCGGATGCGCACGCTGATAAATGACCTGCTAACCTATTCCCGCCTGTCATCGAAGGAAATTGAGCTGGAATGGTGTGATCTCAATCAGATCGCCCGCGACGTTGTCAGCGACCTGGAAATTAATATTGCCGAAACACAGGCGACCGTGAGGCTGGACGAGTTGCCGTTGCTTGAAGCTTCGCCAACACAAATGCGCCAGCTGTTCCAGAATTTGTTCACCAATGCCCTGAAATTCATGCGCCCGGACGTGAAGCCGGTCGTGCAGGTCTCGGCCAGAACCTTCAACAAGAACCCAGCTGACACCCCAGGAGCAACCAGACGGGTCTGCGAAATCGTAGTCAGCGACAATGGCATCGGCTTTGATGCCAAGTACGCGGACCAGATCTTTGGCATATTTCAGCGCTTGCATGGCCGCGCTGCTTACGAAGGCACTGGCATCGGATTGGCAACTTGCCGCAGGGTCGTGGAGCGTCACGGCGGCACCATCCATGCTGTCGGCACACTCGGTGAGGGTGCGGCCTTTCATATCGAGTTGCCAATGACATCCAGTCAATGAATAAGACCGCAATGGAGAAAACATATGGAGCATAAATCAAAGTTCGAGTGCATCGTCATCGCTGATGATGATCCCGACGATCGCTTCTTGATCGAGGATGCCTTCCGCGAAAGCGGCGTCATGAACGAACTGAAATTCGTCGAGGACGGCGAGGAGCTACTCGAACTGCTGCGCGGCGTTGGGCGTTATGCTGAGGGCGGCGGCGGCGTGCGTCCCGGTTTGGTCCTTCTCGATTTGAACATGCCGCGGATGGACGGGCGTCAGGCCTTGAAGGAAATCAGGGCCGACGAGCAACTGCACAACATACCAGTGGTAATCCTGACGACGTCGATGGCCGACGACGACGTGTTGGGTGCTTATGACTCCGGTGCGAATTCCTATATATCAAAACCAGGGACTTTCGAGGACTTGGTGGATGTTGCCAAAATTCTCACGACTTACTGGGTCGACGTCGTGCGCCAGTCACCTGTCGGTTAAGACCGGTAAAAGAAATGGCAGATGTACCGACGATCAATTGGATTTCCGTTTAGGATCGAGATGGCCCTTAGGCACGGACGGTTGGCTGGGAACAGCGGCAGAAAACTGTGCCCCGTTATCACCTTTTACAATCACAGTTGAAACTACCACTAATTACACCTAATTTGGTTGCGCTATGAAGATCGGGCGAGGCTGGCGCCCATGTGTAACCAAAATCCGATTTCGGTCACGCGTCAGGAGCATTGCCGGGCTAAACAACGATGCAAAATATCAGGCTAGTGGTCCGCACCATCTAATTTGCGCATTAGTCTTTCGTGAGTTGCGCGACCTCGCCAGGGATGATTCGATGGCCATCGATTCGCAACTTCGCCGAGGTGCATAATGTCACGGAAGAAATATATCGTCGAGCTTTC
>JAJFGG010000102.1 GCA_021776235.1 Alphaproteobacteria bacterium
ACTACCCACCCGCTCCCCCTGCCCGTCCACCCACAGGGTACCATTAATGGGTGGACGGGCAGGGGGAGCGGGTGGCCCGGCGACTCGATGAATATCGAATCCGGTCTAACCCCCGGGATGTGACCACCGTTAACGATATCCTCTTATTTTGGCCATAGACTCAATTGCAAACGGTCCTTGCTATCATGTTGACAGTGGCCGGAAATACGGGGCTGCTCGGAATATGACGATCGCCAAATCAAAATGGGCGCGAAGCTGGCGGGCCGCCGGGCGCAATATCTGTCTCAAAGGAAATCCTGCGGATATCGAGCGCGCTGAAAATGAATTGCCCAAGGCCAATTCACAGCTCGTTGACGCCATTGAAGCGATCTCCGAAGGTTTCGTGCTTTTTGACTCGGACGAACGCCTGGTAATTTGCAATGCCAAATACAAGCAACTGCATACCATAGCGGCCCACATGATGGTGCCCGGCGCCCGTTTTGAGGACATTATCAGAACCGCCGCGAAAGACGGCCAACATCCCTCCGCAATAGGCCGGATCGAAGAATGGGTCGCGGAAAGGCTTGCCCAGTTTCGCAACCCGGGCCAGTCAAGAGATCAAGAACTTGCGGACGGCCGATGGTTACACTATTCGGAACGGAAGACCCGAGACGGCGGGACGGTGGGTATTCGTGCCGATATTACACGCCTGAAGAAGACCGAAGAGGCCTTGGTAAAAAGCGAAACGCGGTTCCGGGATTTTGCCACCTCGGCTTCCGATTGGTTTTGGGAGATGGACGAAAGTTTGCGGTTCTCCTATTTTTCCAGGCGATTTAGTGAGGTTACCGGTGTTGCCGAGAGCCACTTGCTGGGTAAGACACGCCAGGAAACCGGTATTCCGAACGTGGATGAAGCCGCTTGGGAACA
The DNA here is from genome assembly GCA_021776235.1 of Alphaproteobacteria bacterium. Lineage (GTDB taxonomy): Bacteria > Pseudomonadota > Alphaproteobacteria. Next base: position 907 of record JAJFGG010000102.1, read on the forward strand.
GCACTTGGCCGATTTGGCGGCTCACCGTCCGTTTCGCGCATTTGTGCATCCACGCACCAACGAATTTGGCGCGATCTTGTGGTTCTCCATAAATGGCACGCCGATATTCGATGGCGATGGCAACTTCAAAGGCTATCGCGGTACAGGTTCCGATATCACCCAGCAAATACACACGGAGTCTCTGCTGCGTGAGAGCGAGCAGCGCCTGAAGGCCATCATGGATCACGTCCCGGCCGCCCTGTTCTTGAAAGACCTGGATTGCCGCTATCTGCTCACAAACCGCCAGTATGAAGAGTGGTTCGGCATCAGTTCCGCCGCTGCCGCGGGTAAGACTGCCCATGATTTGTTCCCCAAGGAATATGCTGATCGGCATGCCATCGGGGATCTGAGAACCGACGGCGATTGGCGGGTCACCGCGGACGAGGTGAACCTACCGGGCTCATGCGGTGAAAGCCGCGACTTCATATCGACCAAATTTCCCATTTTTGATGCCGGGGAGGCGACGGGATTTGGTGGCGTAATGATCGACATCACCAAAAGAAAATCGGCTGAAGAAGCCTTGCGGGTTAGCAACCAAAGATTGGAAGCCCATCACCGCCGATTGCGACAGGAGCTTAACACCGGACGCGATATGCAGGCTGCATTGCTGCCCTCGCGGTCGCAGTTTCAGTCAATCGAACAGAAATATCTGTGCCGTGTCGAATCCCATTTCGAAACGTCTTCGGAACTGGGGGGCGACTTTTGGGGTCTGCGGGAGATCGACGACCATCGATTGGGCATTTTTCTGGTCGATTTTTCCGGCCACGGCGTGGGCGCGGCCATGAACACCTTTCGATTGCATACGCTGATGAGCGAGATGCCGCCACCTGACTCTCCGGCGGCATTTCTGACCGAATTGAACGGCCAGTTGATCGAGCTCCTCTCGCGCGGTCAATTCGCAACAATGCTCTATGCGATTATCGATACCCGGATGCATTCCATAACCTATTCGTCGGCCGCCGCTCTCAATCCCCTGATCGGCTATCCCGACCGAAAAAGAAGCATTTTCGCGGAGTCCCGTGGCAAACCGCTCGGCATCAGCGCCAGGGCGGTTTATACGGACCGGCGGTTGGACTTCCCCGCTGAAGCGTATCTGTTCTTGTACAGCGACGCCTTGACCGAGGCACGCGTGCCGGACGGCGGAATGTTTGGCAGCGAGGCATTGCAGTCGCTGCTGGATGGCCGCCCTGACCCCAGCGGGTCAATCCGCGTTCCGGAAATTGTAAGCCAGTTCAAGGCGCGCGTCTGTTTGCCCCTGATGGACGATTTGACCACCGTCTGCTTGCAGCGTTGAGCTAGATGTTTAGCAATGGTGGAGTGACGACGGGAGGTTTTAGTTCTCAATGGGAATGATGTCGTTGAACTCGGTAATTTCGAGCATCTTTCGTACCTGACCCTGGGGGCCGCGAATGCGCAACGGCACGCCCACTGCCTCGGCGGCATCGTTGAGCAGGATCAACATGCCCAAGCCGGCAGAATCGATGCTTGCAAGGTCGCAAAGCGACAATACACACTGTTTCTGGCCGTCGCTGGCGAAACCTGCGATGAGTTCTTCTATGGCCAGGTTGTCGGAATAGGTGAAGTCACCGGCGAGAAGGATTTCGCGGGTGTCGCCCCGGTCTTGAATGCGGTAGTCCATGCGTTTTCTCCTATGCCTTGCTAAAACCGGGACCTGTGGCCTGCATCGGGACGTCTATGCTGCTGCCCGTTCGTCGGTGCATTCGGCGACGACGCTGTGGTAGGCTTCGATGGCGGCATCGGGCCCGACGCCGTTGGTCCGTATCGCGAAATTGCGAATATGGTAGGCCACGACGCCGATCTTTTCAGCCCTTTGCGACCGCCGGTGAGCCGTCCGGTTACAAAGTTGGTTCTCAGTAAACGCACTCTCTTGATCTCGTTGGGCGGCGATCGAAACATATGGAGCGCCACCTGGTTAGCGGTTCAATTTCAACCCATGCCGCCGATACTCACCTAAAACGATGGCAAACGGCATAGGCCTCCCGTTTATGCAGGACATACATTGATATTTCGTTACACAGGATCGTAACGGCCGGCGAAATGCCCGCCCGACCGATGCTTCAAGCATTTAGAGCGTGTCGCCGCGCCATGTCAGGTTTCGAAACGCCGCGACCGCAAAAGGTAATTCGCTGCAGGCACTAACTTTCATCCAGGCCCGTGCCGCCGTACAGCCAATCCAGGCGGTCATAGTAATCTTCCACCGACAGGTTGCTCATGATGCTATTCCGGACCCTGGCATGAGCCCCATCGGGATGGTAAATATGATCGCCGATGGCGCGGGCACCCAGTTGCACCCGTGCGGTGCGGATCATGCGCTGTTCGTTATATGCGGCGAAGGCGCCATCTATGTCGCCGTCGTGGCGCGCCATCATGTGGGAGAGACAAACCGCGTCTTCCAACGCCATGCAGGCCCCCTGGGCATAGTATTGCAGCATGGGGTGGGCGGCATCACCCAACAGAGTGACCCGGCCATCGACCCAATTTTCCACCGGATCCCGGTCGCATAGCACCCACAGCCTCCAATCCTTGCCGTGGCGGATGACTTTGAGGATTTTTTCGGTGATATGCTGAAAGCCCCGCAACACTTCCTCATGGCTGACCGGCTGACCGGCAACCGGTTCGGGGGCATGATTGTGATAGGTCGCGACCAGATTGAATACCTTCCAGTCAGACAGTGGGTAATGCACGATATGGCAGCGCGGCCCGGCCCAAAGGGTGGCGGCGTTCCAGCGCAGGTCTTCCGGCATCTGTTCCGTCGGAATGACAGAACGATAGGTGGTGTGGCCCGATACCCTGGGTTGCGCATCACCCACCACCTGACGGCGCACATTCGACCACAGGCCATCGGCGCCGATCAGGGCCCTGCCCGTTACCTGTGCACCATCGGCCAGATCGGCGCTGACGCCCTGGCCGTCCTGATCATAACCGACCACATCGGTATTGACCCGTAGCTCTATCAGGTCGCTATCCTGGCAACCCCGCAGCAGAACCGCGTAGAGGTCACCGCGATGCACCACCGCATAGGGGTTGCCGAAACGTTTGCGGAAGGGCTGGTCCAGTGGGATGTGCATGATCTCTTCGCCGTTCATGGCATCCATCAGGCGCAACTTGTCCACATAGACGGCATTCTTTCTGGCCGCATCACCGACGCCCAGATAATCAAAAGAATGAAAGGCGTTGGGACCCAATTGAATGCCGGCCCCTATCTCGCCCAGCTCTGCAGATTTTTCCAGGACGATACTGCGGTAGCCTTTTTGCGCCAGGCCCAGGGCAGCGGCAAGACCGCCGATACCGCCACCGGCTATGATGAACGCATTTTCGCGCATGACTTCCTTCGCGTCCTTTGCGGCAATGGCGATGTGGGCCTGATGTTTGGAACATATTGATGACGGTGGCAACTGCAAAGCAAGCGCTCTAAAATTAAAATTCACCCTCTGAATTGGTCGCAGAAAGGAAACCATCCAATGGACGCGGATCGTCCTCATTGCCTGGTTATCGGTGTCGGTGCCGGCACCGGGTTGGCTTGTGTCCGGCGCTTTGTCGAGGGCGGCTATAAGGTGTCCATGATCGCCCGCCACGCGGAACGGTTACGCGGTTTTGCCGCTGAAACCGAACACAGCACGGCCTATCCCGCCGATATCGCAAAACTGGACAGTTACCGGAAGGTGCTGCAGCAGGTGGTAGCCGAACGCGGGTTGCCCAGTATGGTCGTCTATAACGCCGCCCTGGCGACCTTTGCGCCTTATGCGGAACTGGATACGGACTTGTTTGAGCGCAATTTCCGGGTCAATACCACCGGCTTGCTGGTCACGGCCCAGGAACTGGCGCCGCAAATGGTGGCGGCGGGCGGCGGTGCGCTGGTGGTAACGGGGAATACCGGCGCCATGCGCGGTATACCGCGGTTTGTCGGGTTCTCTCCCACCAAGGCGTCACAGCGTATTCTGGCGGAAAGTCTGGCTCGGGAACTGGCGCCTCAGGGCCTGCACGTCGCCTATGTGGTGATCGATGCCATGATCGACATGCCCATGGTACGTAAACGCATGACCGACAAGCCGGACGATTTATTTGCCAAACCCGACGACCTCGCCGGCGAGATATTTCACACCGCCCACCAGCCGGCCTCGACCCGCTCGTTCCTCGTCGAAATTCGCCCACAAGGCGAACCCTGGTAACGCCTTTCACATGCACGCTGGCTCCATTGGCCTTTCCGGCCAATGGAGCCAGGGACAGGCATGGCCGCGGCACCCGGTCTGTCCGTCGCTTGGATGCGTCTGGCTTCTAATTGCCGGTAAAGTTCGCCTTGCGTTTTTCGACGAACGCCGCAACGCCCTCGCGATAGTCGGCGCGCTTGGCGCAATCGGCGAAGCATTCCGCTTCCAACTGCAACTGGGATTCGAACTCGTTCTCCAGGGACCGGTACATGAGCTTCTTACCCATGCCATAGACGTGCGTGGGGCCATTGGCCAGACGGGTGGTCAACTTGTCGCATGCCGCATCCAATTCAGCGCCGGGCACGACAAAATTGACCAGGCCCATATCCGCCATCTGTTGTGCTGTGTAACGGTCACCCAGCAGCGTCATCTCCAGGGTCTTCTTGATACCGATGGCGCGGGGCAGATGGAAAGACGCCGAGCCATCTGGCGTGGTGCCGATATTGCAATAGGCCAAGGTAAAGAAGGCATCCTCTTCCGCGACCACCAGATCGCAGGCGGCCGCCAAAGAGACGCCGGCGCCGGCGGCGGCGCCGCGAACCTTGGCGACGATGGGCTTGGGCATGCGGCGCATGGAAAACATGATGGTGTGCAGGTCGTGAATGCGGTGCAGAAAATAGCTCTGGGTCTCTGCTTCATCATGGCTGTTCAGATATTCGTGCATATTCTTCACATCACCCCCCGCCATGAAATGGTCGCCGGCGCCTTCCAAAACCACGCAGCGGACGGACGCGTCGAATTCCACCTGATGGAACAATTCGTCCATTTGGCTGCGCATCTCCATGGACAGGGCATTGCGCGCCTCGGGCCGGTTCATGGTCAGGGTGGCAACGCCGCCCGCGAGGGTCATTTCAAGATCAGCCATTACTGGTTTCCTTCCGGGGATTGTTCATAGGTTGTCGCGCCATTTGCTGGCGGTCTGGAGATAATCACTTGCTGGGGGCAAGCTACCGTCAAGTTCGCCGCCTGCCTAGGGCATTTCCACGCTAATGTGGCTCATCCAACATGGCGCATAGGGCCCAGGCGGTATCGTGGATGGGCCGGGCGCTGCCCTGGACCCGCGCCAGCATAAGGGCGCCTTCCAGTCCGGCTATGATGGCCGTCGCCGTGGCCGGGATCCGTGCCGGCGGCCAATTGTGACGAGCCAGCAAGGCCGCCATCACTGTCAGCCAATCGGCGAATACGGCTTGCCCCGCCTCTGTTATAGGCTCGGAAGCCGGCGTGGTTTCCAGAAGGGTCGTGGTAATGGGGCAGCCGTCGCGGAATTTCGAGGCTTCCAGCCAATGGGCCAGCATCCCGGTATAGCGTCGCAAAAAATCGGCCGGGCTGTCCGCCTGGTTCGCCAATGCGGTAAAGGTATCCGTCACCAAACCTCCCGCCGCCGTGACAGCCGCCGCGCCAATCTGTTCCTTGCCGCCGGGAAAGTAGTGATAGAGGGAGCCCCGCGCCGCGCCGCTGGCGGCCAGAATGTCACGTAAACCGGTGCCGCTGTAGCCTTGGCGGCGAAACAGTTTCGCAGCCGCCCAGATCAGGGCCTGGCGCTGGTCGCCCCGTGCTTTGCCCGGCTGTTTGGGTTGCGATGCCATTTGTTCTGGTAATATATAGACCGGTCGTCATATTACCAGAACAAATGGCATCGCATGCATTTTTGCATGGGTGCAGCCCAGGGCAACCGCCTGGTGGCCTATAGCAAGGCCATACATATGGGCGAAGGAAGTGGTCTGTCCCGGGTCGATAGCTGGCCGAACGGGACGGCCGTTAAGCCTTGCCACTAGTCCATTTTCGAAATTGAACTACCCACCCGCTCCCCCTGCCCGTCCACCCACAGGGTACCATTAATGGGTGGACGGGCAGGGGGAGCGGGTGGCCCGGCGACTCGATGAATATCGAAACCGGTCTAGATCAAACAGCCCAAAATTGGAATCATTTTTGCGCTGATAATTTGATCTATTTCAAAGGGTTAGAGCAACGCGTCTGCGTTCAAATGAACGCAGGTTGCTCTAATGGCGCGCCAAATGCGTTCCGGGCTGGCGGGCATGTCGATGTCGGTGATACCGAGGGGTCTCAAGGCATCCAGGATGGCGGCAATAATGGTTTGCGGCGCGCCAATGCAGCCGGCCTGGCCGGAGCCTTTGACGCCCAATGGATTTGCCGCCGTCGGTGTCTGGCGGAAATGGACCGTAAAGGACGGCAAGTGGACGGCGCGGGGCAGGGTGTAGTCCATAAAGGTGCCGCTTAACAATTGCGCGGACTCAGGGTCGTAGGCGAGGTTTTCCAGCAGCGCCTGGCCGATCCCCTGGGTCACGCCGCCATGCACCTGACCCTCGGTCAGCCGCGGATTGATCAGGACGCCATAATCATCCACCATAAGATAACGTTCCAGACGCAGGGCGCCGGTCTGGCGGTCGATCTCGACCTCGGCGACATGGCAGCCGCTGGGGAAGGTGAAGGGAGCGTCTTCACGCCGTGCGTAACTGTCGAGGCCATTGGCGACGGCTTCCCCCACTTCGGCGCCCGCGTCCACCAGATTGGAATCCCGCGCCGCCGCCGCCACTTCCAGCAACGGTACCGAACGGCCGCTGCCGGCAACGCCAAAGGCGCCATTTTCAAACAGCAAAGCCGCTTCGTCGGCCTGCAGCATCCGCGCCGCCACCGGACGGGCCTTGGCCAGCACCGCCGCCATCGCGGCCACCAGGGCGCTGCCGCCCATATGCATGGAACGGGCGCCGCCATGGCCATTGCCGGCCTGAACCTCCGCCGTGTCGGCCTGGATATAGCGGAACGCATCCAGGGGCAGGCCGAAGGTCGCGGCGGCGATCTGGCTGAATGCGGTTTCATGGCCCTGGCCGTTGGATTCCGTGCCCAGACGCAGTTCGACGGCGCCATCGCCGGGAAACCTGACCTCGGCCCCTTCGGCATTGGCGCCGCGGGCGGTTTCCAGAAAGCAGCCGACACCCATGCCGCGCAGGCGTCCGGCCGCGGCCGCGGCCTGGCGCCGGTCTTCAAAGCCGGCCCGGTCGGCCAGACGCACGGCGCTTTCGATGTTGCCCTTGAAATCGCCGGTATCAATCTCGATCCCCAGGGCGGACCGATAGGGAAAACTGTCGATGGCGTTCAACAAACGCAATTCCACCGGGTCGATCCCGATGCGCGGCGCTGCGGCCTCGATCAGGCGTTCGATAATGTAGTTGGCTTCGGGCTTGCCCGCGCCGCGGTAGGCATCGACGGGTACGGTGTTGGTAAAGGCGCCGCGCACTGACATGAAGACGCTTGGAATGGCGTAGATCCCACCCATCGCCGTCGAAGCGGCATTGGTCGAGACGCCCGGTCCGAAGGAGGACAGGTAGGCGCCCATATTCGCGGTCATGTCGGCGGAAAGCGCCAGGAACCGGCCCTCTCCATCCAGCGCCAGACGCGCGCTCGCATGCATATCGCGCCCCTGCGTGCTGCTCATGAACTCTTCGTTGCGCTCGGCCACCCATTTCACCGGCCGGCCCAGGCGTCGCGCGGCCCAGAGCAGGAGCACCCATTCCGGATAGACGAAATTCTTCAGGCCGAATCCGCCCCCCACATCAGGCGCGGCGACGTGCAGGCGTTCCTCCGGCAGCTTGAAGACCGCAGCGGCCAACTGGGCCCGAATATTATGCACGCCCTGGCCGGTAAGCAGCAGATCGAGTCGATCCATGGCCACGTCATGACGGCCGATGGCGGCCCGCGGTTCGCTGGGGGCCGGCGAAACCCGGTTGTTGATAATCTCCAGTTCGACCACATGGGCGGCGCCCGCGAAGGCGCGATCGACCGCCGCAGGGTCGCCTTTCTCGAACAGGTAGGCGAGGTTGCCCGGGGCCTCGGGCCAGATTTCGGGTGCGCCCGGCGCCAGCGCCGCACGGCCATCGACCAGCGCCGGCAGGGGGTCGTAATCAACCTGAATCAATTCCAGGGCATCGAGCGCGGTATTGAGGCTATCGGCCACCACGAAGGCCACCGGATCACCCACATGGCGCACCCGGCCCTGCGCCAGGGCGTACCGCGGCGGCACGATGATGGGCGCAACCGTCTGCACCACGCCGGCGGCAGCACATGGCAACGGCCCGATCCCGTCGGCCGCGAGGTCCGCCCCCGTATAGACACCGGCAACACCGGGAAGCGCCGCCGCCGCCGCCGTTTCGATGGCGTTGATCACCGCATGGGCGTACGGCGATCGCAGCACCGCCGCATGCAGTTGGCCATCCAGATTGATATCTGCGGTGAATTCGGCCGCGCCGGTCAGAAAGCGCCCGTCTTCCCGACGTTTTATGGATTGACCAAGAACGGCATCATTCACATTTCGATCCTTCAAGCTGAGCAAATCCGGAAGATTTCTGGAGCATATCAAGCTTCGTGGGTGGGACCCAGGGGATAGTAGCGCACACCGGGGCGCAGCTTTCTATAGCGGCAATCGGCCGGATTGGCGACGTAACCGCCGGGCGCAATGGCGGCAAAGGTGGTTTCCGCGATGGGATCGAAGTGGGCCCGGTAGTGACAGGTGCTTTTCAGCACGATAATGGCCTGGTCCTGCAGCACCAGACCCAGATGTTCAAAGACACTACGGTCAAGCGCCTGCACGCGGCGGCTGCTGATCGCCACCTTGACGCCGCCGATGGATAACAGGGCGGATAGGCCTACGTCATAGGCCTTGCCCTGGGATACCGGTCCCGTGGTGTCATAGCGGCCATCGTTGATGACTTCTACGGTGAAGTCGCCATGAAAGGGTTCGACGCCGGGCAGCTCCGTACGGCCGCCCAGGTCCAGGGTCAATTCCGCGCCAACGCCGGCGGCGTGGGCGGCGGCGGCGGCCCGTTCATCCTGTACCACGCCGAACAGGGCGCCCTGGGCATCATGGGCCACCAGGGCCGCCAGCATGCCCACGGTATCACCGCTGCCGCCGCAACCCGGGTTATCCTGGGTATCCGCCACCACGATGGGCTTTTGCGCCGAGGCGGCCAGGCGCATGGCTTCCTGTACCGCCGCGTCGGGCGATAGCAGAGGTTGGGCGAATTCCGCCTCTTTCAAGGCGATCATCTGGGTAATCTCGTCGACCGCGGCGTCAGCCGCCTTCTGGCTGTGGGCGTGGGCACTGACCGACGGGCCGCAGGCCGCCAAATCCGATGGCGGGAAGCCCGCCAGATAGGCCAGAGACAGCATGTCATCTGTCTGCCGCGCCGCTGCCGCCTCGACGATGCCCTTAGATGGCTGCACCAGGGTGCACTGAAAATTCAGCGGCAACAAAAACGGCAACTGCCGCAGGGCCCGGCCGGCGGGGCGGCCTTCGATCAACAGCCGTTTCATGGCGGCGGAAGCGCGCTGGCCCGTGGCGTATTGATCCACGTGCGGATAGGTGTGATAGGGCAGAATGGCGTCCGCCTGGGCGACCATGTCCGGCGAGACGTTGGCGTGATAGTCCAGGGAGATGACGATGGGCACCTCATCACCAACCACGGCGCGGACCCGGCGCAGCAGTTCGCCTTCGCCGTCCTCGTGCTGGGCCGAAACCATGGCCCCGTGCAAGTCCAGATAGACGCCGTCCACGGGCAAAGCATCGGACAGCCGCCCGATGATTTCGCCGGCGATGCGTTCATAGGCATGGGCCGTGACCGTGCCGCCGGGCGTGGTGGAGGTCCACAACAGGGCCGCCAGTTCGTGATTGCCGTCGTTGCCGGCAATGAAACCGGCGGTGGAGGCACCGCTGACCGCGAATTCGGTCAGAATTTCTTCGCCGCGCAGAATACCGGGCCGGTCCGCCGGTCGGGCGAAATGCTCATAATCCGTCAGCTCGGGTACGAAACAGTTGGTTTCGTGCATAAAGCCGGCAATCGCGATGCGCGCCATAGTTTTCCGCCAATTCTGTTTGTGTGACTGTAGCTTGAAGTCACAATGAAGTCACAGGAAGTTCCATTGGTGCTCACGTGCAGGGGCGCCGAAAACCGAGACAACCAGTTTAGTCGCCAGCGCGCAATTAAGATTTTCTTAATGGTCGAGACCCTTCGAATGGAGTTCGCTGTTACCCAAGCAACCGCTTTCGAAGTGGTCACGCCAGTTTTTAGCCGAGAATATGATACGATCGAAAAGGACTGGTACTTAGGTCGAGATCTCATGAAAAAAATGGGCCGGTTCGTGACATTGACCGGTGATCCATCACAAGATGATCAATCCGTAATCAATGTTGGTTTTCGGCACAATTTCGATTGGAGAACACCGACGGAAAATAGGTCAGATCCGAATAGAAAGCGCGAGTAAATCTCAACATCGCGCCAAGTCTGCAATGGTACCATGGTCATGTAGACGTGCTATCATCCGTTGGCACGTGATCTGCCAGAACCTTGGCTATACGGTCTAGCAACGGATTAAAACCGACAAAATTAATCTTGTCCGCGTTTTTTTGCACTACGGCCTTCGCGAAAACCTCTTTGCCATATTCTTTCTCCGGATCAATTTTGCTCGCGGGACTAAATCGCTTCCCATTGAGTTTTATCTCCCGCCATTTCTTGGGAAACATATCCTCAATGCAACTTTCGCCGCTGGTTTCAGGCGTTTTGATTAGATATAGATTCTCGGTGATATGATAGAAGTCATCGGTTGATTTAAGATTTATGGTAACATTGAAATTCTTTTTGATGGTGGAAGCTACCTGCCCCAGTCCATCATCGTTATCTAGGAGAAGGATCACGGGCCAAGACATGGGGATACTCTTTATCGGTTTTCGTTTTGGATTATCTTTCTTGAAGTTACGAAGGTAGTCCAACGGAATAGACCTCAGATCGCCCGCGCCGCCACCTAAATCCATGATCTCGCTAACCTGTCCGCCATACTTGAAAAATTGAATGGCAAATTCGAAACCCTTCGCTCCAGGCTTTCCTAGAATCGGATGGAATTTTCTCCGCTGTTTGATCGCCTCTTTGAGATATATGGGATCGGTCTTGCCTTCTGTGATGATGAGCGGTTTGTCGGGGTTAACGCATTTCCTATAGAAGAGGAATCGCCGGTAGAGCTCTCGGATTGCACGAGGCTTGTTGCGTTGCTCCTGTGCATCGCGTCGCTCTTCGGTCTGAGTAATCGAGTAGATATGGCTTAGGATTCCTTCGAGATGGTTGAGGTTATCCGTGTATTTAGGTTGAGGCTTCTCATCCGGGTCTTCTGAAGGAATATAGGAACAGAAATAGTTGCCAGTTTGAAATAACGAATCACACATTGCTCTTGCGCGGCGGTAATAATCGCTCCGAATATTGACCTTCTCGTTTACAACGAGACCTGTGACCAATTGGCGACTGCCTCGACAATGCATTCTTGTCTTCTCAGGGTTAATCACAAAACCAGACCCTGAAACCTTGGAAACGAGTTCCTCTCCCAGTGTCCAATCGGATACTTCCTCCTCACCCTGAACTGCCAGTGCGGCGGGGAATATTTTTTGATTTGTTGAGAATGTGATGTCATCAGCGTAGCGAGAATAGGTCACGCCATATTTTTTGGCCAATCTCAAAAGACGTATGTCAAGAATCCGCCCTATCAATTCTGAGATTACCGGTGAGCACGGGCTTCCTTGCGGCAACGCCTGACCATCGCATGCTATCTGTGCAATCGTGGTGGCTACTTCTTCCTTTAACTCAAACGACTTATCCTTCAAAAAAAATCCTCTTACCCGGCCAAAATTAATGGAGGGAAAAAAGTCAGACAGGTCAAGATTTAGGACATAGCGTCGCCGCTTGTGATTTCTAGCATTATCTGAAATTGTGCCCTTTTTTCGGAAACCGAAGGACACTGCTCTGACATTTTGAGATTCTTCGATTTCAGTTAAACAGGCATAAAGCAAATGCGCCAAATGAAGCTGAAGCTTCTTTAGTTTCTGGTTAGGGGCCTTAATAATTCTAGTGCCGCCCGATTTTTTGGGAATCTCAAATTCCGTGTATCGCCGTATAAGGGGCGTTTGATAAATGATCGCTGTCAGCGCCCTTGGCTTGAACCCAAGGAGCCTCGCCAAATCTTTTCTGTTTTCGGTAGATCTTAATTTATCAAGGTAGCTCAACGCTTGCTCGCAATCGAATTGGACTTGTAGGCACTCTTACGCGATATTGGGTCAATCCATTATTATCATTTAACCCGCATTAAGTGTCATGGGAGCACAAGTGCTATCCGTGTCTCGAATCATATGCCTCGAATCCGGGCAACAAATCTGCCTACAAGTCCATGAACACACTATCATTCTAGCGATTATAGTCAAGGAAGACTTTTCATTGCAGCTTCATCTTAGATCTGTGGTACAAAACGGCAAGTTAAATTGGTTGCAGGGACCAGCTACCAGCGCCCGAATTATTATCCTATTTAGACCCGCCTCGACCCGGTCGCGCGACGGCGGAGGTTATTGGGATCGATCGTTTCGGCGCTCTGATACAAGTGCATCCCGAAGACGCGATTATTCAGTCACTCAACTTTGAAACAGATGCTGAATTATAACGTATCGAATTTGACCAAACGGCTAGATCCTGGGCCAAGGAAAATTTCCACCAGAAATGTCGAATTTGCCGTCGTAGTGATTACGTTTTAGGTACCGGAGATCATCCTCCCAGTCGGAGATTGCTACTGAATAATCCCTGGTCTGGTATTTTGCTCTTCGCACGCAGCCTGCAATCGCATACGCAATTCGCTTCAATCTCGCTGCTGTTTGCGCGCCGCCGATATTTCTGTACTTGGCTTCAAGCCCCGGCTGTTGGGTTGCCAATAAAGTTTCTAATATCTGGCGTCGCCGAACCGTCGGCAGTCCATTCCGACCGACTCTATATTCAAAATCAGTAAATAGCTGCTCGCCACTAAAGTCGTCAGTCGTCAGACGGCGGTTAAAATAGTCCTCAGGGGTCGCCGCCAAAACCAAAGACCGAATTTCCGTCGAAGGCCACTTGAAATATTCAAGGCTGGATTTCAGTCGGTCTCGTTTTTTGTTTCTAAATAAATCTATTTGACGAAGTATGTTTGCCAAAAATTCTAAATCTATATCTCTTATTTTTCGATGATCTGTGTAATATTCAATTCCATCTTCAAGAACCTTAATTTCCCTTTTTTTTGATTTTAGGAATTTGATGAATTTTTTTGCATCCCTTTTTTCGTATTCAGAGAACAACATGTTTGCATAATCTTCATACACAATTTCCCTTTGACGCAGTTTTTCTTCTAACTCGGCCTTTTCTTTGACAGCATTGGCCGCATTATTAACTGGTATAAGTTGTCGCGCGCCCGCCAACATCACCCTTTTCCCGGGCTTCTGGCCACTTGCTACTTTTCGATTTCGGACACCAGTTTTCCTCCCAGGTTTTGACTTCGATCGCTTGAATAAGACATCCTTAAAGTCCTTTGCCTTAGCCGCTTCCAAAGCTTTTTGATATGCAAATCCATTTTCGGAACACCAGGCACCAAACCCAATTTGACAAATCTCGATTTTGACCTTTGCCGGAAGCCTGTCCGCGACAACAGGCGGAAAAGTCACGTTGTCTTCTTTGGCCCCCATGACACACAGATTTATAGCGTGTTTAAAGTTCGCCGCCGAATAAATGTTGGCGCGGCTATCAGAATTTTTTCTTGATTTGCCCGATTTCCGGCCTCTGTTTATCTCAAGCTTGGCGAACTTCCTCCAACCCACTTTTTCAATTTCGCTGCGAATTTCGTCGGAGGCTTTTCCAACAATTTTTTCTATATTTGTGTGGAGATTCCCCCCGGCAGAAACAGCATGCCTAAGCTGCCGGCGAATGGTCGTTCGGTTGCGAACGACAAGAGACCCTTTCGTCAGGAGGAATTTTGGTTTCTTGTGCTTTTTCGATTTTGTAGCCTTGCCTGGCTGAGTTGGGCCCTCCTTCGCATCAGCCATTCATACCCCCCAATGTCGCAAGTTGTTGCAACAGATCGGCCCTATCCATCCAGCTCTAGGTCATGCGCAAACACCGCGCCAACGACAGCAAGATCTGATAAGGCGAGCCCCTCATCTTCAGCCACTCGCCGTAACGCTTGAATGGCTTTGTCTTCGGTGTCATAGCCCCAACGCACTGTGACGTAGCTGAAGTCTTCGGACGACTCATCCTGATACTCCATACGGCAGATTGAAAACTTCGTACTAAGACTACGACCGATCATGATTGCTCACATACTTGCTATCATTAATTGCCAGAAAAGATTGCCGGCCCGATTTATTCAAAATTTTTTGTGGACTCGTGGCAGTGCCACCGCCATCACCGCGCCTCCTGGTAAGCCGAAGCGTTTTTTGCACTCATCACTACGTGAGCGAAAATTTCATCGGTCTTGATTTCGATCTCGTCGGGACCAAAGCTTTCCGGGAGGCCCGTTTTTTCGTCCCACAGAAAATCCTTGATCCGCATTTTCACATCGTCGCGGGTGGATTCTTTGACGAAGAAATCCTGCACGCGGGAGATTTCGGCCCGCAGCGTCTTGTACAGTTCCTCCGCGACCTTCTTGATGCGGGCAATGTCTTGTTTCGAAAGTTCGGGTTTCAGCAGCAAATCGAACAGCGCCAGCGCCTCTTCATCAAGCCCTTCCTTGACCGCCCGTTGCTGCTCCACATTCAGATCTTCGGTCATTTTCAGCAGGGCGTGAAAGGTGCGCTCAATCGTCACCCGATCTTTTTCGCTGTTATATTGGGCGACGATCTCTTCGTAATGTCTCTGAAAATCCGTTCGTGTGGGGTTCTGCATCAGCATCATTTGAAGACGGTTTTCGATCACCTCCTTCAAGCTTTGCACCGTAGTGTTCTTGGCGGGGCTTCGCTGAAACTCTTGCCTTAGACGAAAAAAGTCGATTTGGCTGATGTCGTAAAGCTTGTCCTCTTCAAATCCGCCGGGCGATTTGGTTTCGACCGTTTCGGCGATGATCTTGTGAAGTTCGCGAATGATGTCGGATATATCGGCTTTCGCCACATCTTCCTTAAGGCTCTTGTAGACGATGTTGGTGGCATCATAGGCATGGCGGTAGTTGTTTACGCCCTTGATGGTCAGGCATGCCTTGAACTTCTTGAACACCTCCCGACACATGATTTCGAACCGCTTGCGGGATTCATCATTCTGATTGACCGCTTCCTTGGCATCAATGATGGCGCGGTTGCGTTCAAAGCCGGTCTTGTCGTTGATGTCCTGAAGCCGGAAATCATAATTTTCCAGATAGGCTTTTACGGCCTCGATGGCTTCCTCCAAGTCAGCCAGCAATTCTTCTTCAGGGCGAACCGGGTCCATCTCGGGCGGTGGTGTTCCGTCGCCACCAATAACCCCCTCGCCTTTGTGTCCGGCAAAAGTGGCAAGCGCCTTGCGCAGGTTTTTGAGTATCCCGCAGTAGTCGACGATCAGGCCGTTGTTCTTGCCTTCATGGATGCGGTTGGCCCGTGCTATGGCCTGCATCAATGTGTGGGCTTTCAGGGGTTTGTCCAGATACAGGTTCGACAGGCACGGCACGTCGAAACCCGTCAACCACATCGCACAGACGATGGCGACGCGAAATGGGTGCTCTTCCTTTTTGAAGGCGCTTTCCACATCAATCCGCTTGCCGTCCCCCGTCTCGAACCCCTCCTTGATCAGCTTGCGGTGCGGGGTAATGTCCAATTCCCATTTGCGGAATTTATCAACTTCGCCTTGTTCCTCGCTGACCACGACAGCCATGCGGGTCTCGCGCATCCATGCCAGTTGCCGACTTCTGTCGGCCAGTTCCTGTTCATCAGCGCTGCCGTCGAGTTCCTTCTCCAGCTCAACGATGCGCTCGCCCCAATATTTCAGAAACAGACCGTGCACCCGGACACAGGTAATCTTGTCGATGCAGATGACCATTGCCTTGCCGGTTTCCCACTGCGTGCTGTAGTGGGTGACAAAGTCCTTTGCAATTTCTTCCAGGCGAGGTTCGGCGGTGATCAGGTGATAGTCCCGTTTGAGCTCTTTCTCCAATCGCTCTGTCGCATCGATATCTACCGCTTCATATTCTTCCAGCTTTTCGGCAATACGTTCGTTCAGGTCGTTTGTGGCGATGCCAAGCTTGTCGCCGCGTGCATCGTAATAGAGCGGCACGGTGGCTTCATCCTCGACCGCCCGCTGGAAGTCATAGGTCGAGATATAATCGCCAAACACCCGGCGGGTAATTTCATCGTCTGTGAACAGTGGCGTACCGGTGAAGCCGATCCGGCTGGCTTTGGGTAGGGCATTGCGAAGGTTCAGCGACAACCGCCCATATTGCGTGCGGTGGGCTTCATCGGTAATGACAATGATATCGTCGCGGTCCGAATAGGCACTGTCCGGGTCGACATCCTTGTTGAACTTCTGCACCAGGGTGAAGACATACGCCTTATGCTGACTTAACAACTCCCGCAGGTGATCGCCTGAAGCGGCACGGCACGGGTCTTTGTCGTTGTCCACGAGACCACAGCCGGCGAAGGTTCTGTATATCTGGCCATCAAGATCATCACGGTCCGTGCAGATCAGAAAAGTGAAATTGCTACCCATCTTCCGGTGAATCTTGCGGGTCAAGAACGCAATGGAATAGGATTTTCCGGAGCCTTGTGTATGCCAGAACACGCCCAGCTTGCCCTGCCGTTCCTTGCGCTCCCGCGTTGCCTCGATGGCACGATTGACGCCCAGGAATTGATGGTTGCGGGCTATGATCTTGACCATCGAACCGCCGCTTTCATCGAACAGAATGAAGTTTTCAAACAGGTCGAGGAAATCAGCCTTGCTGCAAACACCCTTCAGCAGGGTTTCCATATCCACCACACCGGGCTCATCTTCCGCAAGGCGTTTCCAGTCATTGAAATGTTCAAACTTGCTGGAAAGGGAACCGATCTTGGCATCAACACCATTGCCCAACACTATAAAGGCGTTGTGATGGAACAGGTGCGGGATGGTGTCCTTGTAATCCGCCAGATTATCTTCATAAGCCCGGCGAATATCCTTGTGGATGGTTTTGCATTCGATAAAGAGCAGCGGCAGGCCATTGACGAAGCCGATAATATCAGCCCGCCTGCGATAGATATCGCCCCGCACCCACAGTTCCCGCACGCACAGGAAATGATTGTTATCGGGATTATCGAAATCGATGACCTTCAGGCGTTTCTTAACCAGCTCGCCCTTGTCGTTTCGGAACTGGGCTTGCACACCGTTCTTCAGCAGGTCGTATTTGCCGTGATTGGTCTGAAGCGTCGTTTGAATGGCCGGTGTATCAGTGATCTGCCGCAAGGCATCCTGATAGGCGGCATCGGGCAAATCAGGGTTTAGCTTAACCAGCGCCTCGCCCAGATATCGGATCAACACCACATCCTTGTCAGACGCCCGGCCCAGCAACCCTTCCGGCCCATAGGTTTCGTTATTGTAAGCGAAGACATTGTCATCCCAGCGAAGCAGATCATGTAGATAATCAGCGGTAGTCTGTTGAACGAGTGTGTCTTCGTTTAAGGCAGGGTTCATACCGCAACTTCCCCACTCATCAACTTGGGTAGCAGGAGGTCGCGGGCCTTTGCCAACGCCAGGTTTTGCCTTTGGAGAATTTCAATTTGGTCGAAACTGTCTTTAGCGACAGCGCAGAAACCTTCCATCAGTTGATTTGATGGCAGAAGGATCTCGAATTCCTCAATTGTCGATTTCGTAAGCGCTTCTCTAGTAGCTCCGCCTGCCCTGGCGATACTTAAGATTAGTTGTTTTTGCCTCGGATAGTTGATCGCACATAAAAGGTATTCGGAGCAAACCACATCGGGAATCGGGCGCATAATCATTACATGCTGGTTGACCCTAGCAGGGAGATGGCGACGAGGTGCAATGCAACAGCGGGCGACAGACGCCCCAGTTATATTGATAAGAACATCGCCTTCTTCAACAACGACATTTGCAAGTCTGTCCGCTTGTTGCTCGTTGATAAATACGAGCCCATGATCGTGAAAATCATAGTCGTAGATGTTCAAGCTACGGATGAGGGAAATGCCTTTGGACTGGTAACTTGCAGCTCCTCCCCTTGGAGTAGCTCCACTTCCAATTTTTGTGCATATGTCGACGATACGTTTTTTCTCCCAGCCCTCTGGCATGCCGTCAATGATTTTGACGTGTTCGTGGCCGGGGAAGCGGAATTGGACGAACCATTCCTTGTAGAGTTGCCGTGCGGCCTCCTCCAACAACGCAATCCGCCGCCGGTTGTTCTCGATCAGGTCGTCGTAGGCAGAGAGGATAGAGGCAATACGTTTCTGTTCGCCCAGTGGGAGAAGAGGAACCGTAAACCCTTCTATCATTTTCTTGGTTAGAGCTTTTCTTGTTCCCCCTGAACCTGACCACGAAAGCATAGTTGATTGCATTCTTGGCGAGACTAAAAAATGGGCCAAGTAATTAGGATCAAGAGTTTCAGGGTTTGTGCGAATAATCGCCACATGCTGATTGACTCGAGCTGGCAGCACATTTGTCGGAACAATGCAGCTTCTGGCTACAGATTCACCCGTAATATTCAAAAGAACATCGTTTTCTTGAACGGATACGCCTTGCATTCTTTGGGCTGTTTCATCATTGATAAACGCGAGACCAGCCCTTGAAAATTCAGAATTATATACATTTTGACTTCTAATAAGTGCCGTTCCGTCATCTATATAAACAGACGCACCGCCTCGAGGTGTTATTCCACTCCCAATTTTCCTACAAAGAATTTCTAGCCTTTCACTGTGAACCGCATAAGAACTCATACCCCCAACTCCTCAAAATTCTTTTGAATTTGAGCGGCCAAGGTGGCGGCTTCGTCGTTGAGATCGGCGAGTTCGTTGTGAATGTCCCCCACGGCTTCTTCGAAGTCGAAATCTTCGTCTTCTTCTGCCGGTGCAACACCGACATAGCGACCGGGCGTCAGGCTCCAGTCATTGGCTGCGAGTTCATCATGATCCACCAGCTTGACCAAACCCTCCACATCCCGCAATTCCGCATCTGGGAAGCGTTCTTGTAGCCAGTGGGCCTGTTTGAAGATGTAGCGAACCAGATGCAGGTGCTCGACAGCTTCCTTACGGCAACCATCTAGTTCCTTGATTAGCTTGTTCAGTCCACGCCCGCTGGTTGACTTTGCTTGTTTTTCGATGAATTTGAAAAGCTGGTCAGCCTGCTTGATCAGATCGCGGCTGTTTTCCGCTAGTGGTTCAAGATCTGTTGCGGCTTGCGTTAGTCCGTTATTGTCGCGGGCGGATTGATCCCATGCCTTTTGCCTCTCGCCCGTGATGGCAAAGTAAGCTTCCGCATCTTCGGAGAACAGGTGATAGGCCTTGTCCGTTTCCTCATCTACCTCGTCCATTTTCTCAACGAGGTTATTGAAGGCTTGCAGGAAGGATAGAATGGGAACGCCGCTTGTCTTGGCACTTTCCATGGTGACCTGCAGGTAGCATTCGATCAAACTCAGAAATCGATCCTGCTGTCCGCGATAGAGCCAGACAATACTGGTCAAGTTTCGCAGGTGTTCCGGTGTAAAATCAAAAACCTTCCGGTTGACTTTGCGATACACATTCCGGGCATCCAGCATCAAGACTTTGTCTTTGTGTGCGTTCGACTTGTTCTTGTTCAGGAACCATAGTTCACACGGGACAGGGCGGGTGTAAAAGAAATTGCCGCGAATGGCGATCATGACGTCCACATGAGCGGTTTCAATCAGCTTGCGCCGCACCTCAGCTTCACCACCGCCAGCACTGGATGCCTGTGATGACATCACGAACCCGGCTCGGCCTTGTTCGTTCAGGTAACTGTAGAAATAGGATATCCACAGATAGTTGCCGTTGGACACCGCGCCTCTTTGGTTGACGCTCGGCAGGCCAAAAGGCAGACGCGGGTCATTCTTGATTTTTTCCGCATCCACGTCGTCCACATTGAAAGGTGGGTTCGCCATCACAAAATCAGCCTTGCCGCACAGTTGGTGATGGTCGTCGTAATAGGTGATGCCCTTCTGGATCTTGCCTTCCAGCCCATGGACGGCAAGGTTCATATTGGCAAGACGGATGGTAGTTGCGTTCTTTTCTTGGCCCCAGAAGGTCGCCACATCCTGCGGGTTCTTGTGCATCTGTTCGATGAAATGGGCTGATTGCACAAACATCCCGCCCGAGCCACAGGCAGGATCGAAGACAGTGCCGTGATCCGGTTCGATCACATTAACCAGCATCTGCACCAGTGACACCGGCGTAAAAAATTCACCGCCATCATGGGCGCTCTGGTCGGCAAATCGGGTCAGGAAATACTCGTAGATACGGCCAAAGATATCGCCCGTGGCGTGCTTCAATGCAGCATCGTTGAAAGTGCGAAGCAGGTTGCCCAGAACGTCATTGTCCAGCTCCTGATATTCGCTTTTGGGTAGCACGCCTTGCAGGGTCTCGTAATCCGCTTCAATGCTGTCCATGGCATCAATGATGGCCTGCGGCCGGTCATCGGCATCAGACAGATTGACAAGATGATCAAACTGGGCTTCCCGTTTCAGATAGATCGCGCCTTTGCGGGAAAAATCTTCCTTAGTCAGCGGGCGGGTCTGACCGGCACGGCTTGGCAGGTTTTCTTCGATTTCTGGCTTAACAGCCAAATATCGGCTGTATGCATGCCGCAGGAAGATCAGCCCCATCACTGGCATGAAATATTCATTGCTGGCGTAATTACTGTTGGCGCGAAGGTTGTCGGCGCTTCCCCACAAACGGCGCTCTATCGCCTCAATATTCTCCAGTTGCGCCATTACCCAATCTGTTCCTTCCGTTTGAAGTCTCGCTTTTCGATTGATCACATCGATTTTCGATGTCATCGCGGCGCGACCGCAAAGATATGCAGAATTATGAAATCAGTTTTCCGACCGATGTCGCCGGTTGATTAACAGATTATCAGCGAAATTCTTAGGGATTTTAGATCCAGCGATCAGTGTCAAAATTATGATGGAATTTTGCGGACGCGTCAAAGTGGTAGAGATAGTGCATATGTTATCCACATTCGAGAATGGCAAAACCGTAGAATGCTCATGATGACCCCGAAATAATGGCGAACCGAACGATTTGTTGCGAGCCTGCCAGATCCGTGAAGATGACAATCGATACATCAGCGAGTGAGTTCGATTTCTAGTTGCGGCCATCGGACGAAATCGACGCTCCGCATTCTTTTGTTGGACCTTGCTCCTTGAGTGATATCACGACCGCCGCTATAAACGACCCTGCATCAAGAGCAGGGCCTGACGCCCTCGCCAACCGAGCCGACCCGGCCGCGGTGGTGCCCCAGCTGGGGGATGCGGCCACAGGCAAAACCTTGGGCCTCCATCATCGCGTCACCCTCCTCGCAATTGAGGAAGAAAGTGAAAGATGTCGAACAGTCAGCTGTTTCAAGTCGAATTATTGGTCAATGACGACCGCGAGCGTTTCCAGGCGAAACCTGAAACAGACGCTGCCCGAGACGTCCGCCAAATATGCGCCATCGCCAGATGAGATGACGGCGAGAGCCATGGCCTTTCCGGCCGAGATCGAGGAGCGGAATGATACCTGACGAGTTGCCGAGAGCTTATGAAACCAAAATTTTGACTTAGAAGCTGTGCACAACTATTGACAATTGAACGAATTGATATAAGTTGTGCACAATTGATATTTCGACTGAAAGGAAAACACCATGTCACCAAGCACAACATTCGGCATCCGTATTCCCGAAGACCTGATGAGGGAAATTGACGCCTACCAAGACACCGCCAAGTTGGCCAGCCGCTCCGAAGCCGTGCTCAGACTCGTCAGGCAGGGGCTCCCAAAACATCGGGAGACCACCCCGGCAGCGCCGGCATCACAAGATCGGGCGTCAGGTGCGGCGGCCAATAGGTGGGGCCACGCCACGTCGCGCAAGATCGCCAACATCCTCGGCGCAAGGGAAACCTCGACGACGTCGAACGATTTCGAACTTGACGGCCTACCGGTTACGATCCGATGCGCCAGGATCGGCAACAACCAAGTCGGCCTTTACGATACGGTACGCGACCGGGTTGCCTTCATCATCGCGGCCTTTCAGCAGCGCGAAGGTCATTTTGAACTGTATCGTCTGACACCTGAGTTATGGGCCAAGAATTGCAATGATGTAGCAGCGAGCAACCCGAACCACGGTCGATTGACCATGTCGAACCGTTCAAGATTTCGGCAGTTCGGTGAAAGCTTGGGCGAAATCCAGATTGAGGAACAGACCGATGATTGAAATTCGCGCAGAATTTTATGAGGACATGTCTGCCAGCTGACCGAACGCAGAGAGCAAACCAGTGTGCATGCTGCAGATGGCCAACCAATGTCGTTACAAAGTCGTCGGCGAGATTCGGAGAGGTT
This sequence comes from Alphaproteobacteria bacterium, assembly GCA_021776235.1. Classification (GTDB taxonomy): domain Bacteria; phylum Pseudomonadota; class Alphaproteobacteria. The sequence goes on from JAJFGG010000102.1 coordinate 23,506, forward strand.
CGCAAAGCGACCGGTAGGACGCAATTGCGATGCGTGCCATGGTCAGTTCCCATTGTCCAAATCGGGCGCAATCAGAGCCCGGCAATCGGGCGCGAAGGTCAGGGGCGCGGCGGTGACGGCGGCCAGCTCATCATGGCCCAGGCCGGGAATGATTTCGCGCACCAGCAGCCGGCCCTGGTCAATATCCAGAACCGCCAGATCCGTGAAGACCCGGTCCACCACGCCGGGCGCCGTCAAGGGATAGCTGCATTCGGTAACCAGACGGGCCGCGCCGTCGCGGTCATTGTGGCGCATGATGACGTGCACCGCCTTGGCGCCCATGGCCAGGTCCATGGCGCCGCCGATCAAGGGGCCCTTGGCGCTGGACAGGGCGTCCCAATTGGCCAGATCGCCGTTCGCGGCCACCTGAAACGCGCCCAGAATGGTCACATCCAAATGGCCGCCGCGGATCATGGCGAACGAGGCGGCGGAATCGAAGATGCAGGCCCCATCCCGCAAGGTGACCATCTGGCTGCCCGCATCGACCAGTTCCGGGTCCCCCCGTCCCGATGGCGCCACCGGACCGACGCCCAGGATGCCGTTTTCCGAATGATAAAAGATCTCCCGCTCGGCCGGGGCATAGTTGGCCGCCAGCACCGGCATGCCCAGCCCCAGATTCACATAAGCCCCGTCGGCCAGATCCTGGGCCGCGCGCCAGGCCATTTGATTGCGGCTCAGCGGCGTACTCACGGGGTTGCCTCCCATCGCGGCGCCTGCAGTACCCTTTGCACATAGATACCGGGCAGATGCGCCTCGTCGGGCCGCAGGCTGGTTTCACAAAATTCAGCCACTTCGACAATCGTGGTTTCTGCCGCCGCCGCCATGGCAGAGCCGAAATTGGCCTGGGTGCCGCGAAAATGCAGGTTGCCGTAACGATCGGCCTTTTCCGCCCGCAACAGCGCGAAATCGGCGGTCAACGCCTCTTCCAGGACACAGGTTTGGCCATTGAAATCACGCTGCTCACGCCCTTCGACCAAAGGTGTGCCGACAGCCGTGGGGGTATAAAAGGCGGGAATGCCCGCACCGCCGGCGCGAATACGCTCGGCGAAGGTGCCTTGGGGAACAATATCCAAGGTCATCTCGCCGCGTTTCCATTGGTCTTCATAGCTGGCCGGCGCTGCGCCCGGACCACGGAACGCCGTGGTCACGACATGATCGACCCGGCGCTCGCTGAACAGCGACGTGCCGCATTCGTCGATCCGGCGAATGGCATTTACGATCAATGTCAGTCCGGTCAGGTCCATGCCGCCCAAGGCGCGCACCAGGGTCTTCGGCATGCCGGCATTGCCAAAACCGCTGATCATGATCGAGGCGCCCGCGCCAATGCCGGCCATGGCCGCGGCAAGATCGCCAACCACTTTATTGATCATGGCTATCGATCAAAATTATGACCCTTCATCTTGCCTATCCCAGATGCACGAAGGGCAATCTATCCCGACCACGGGTATAACGCCAAACGTTCAGGCTGGCCGCCGGCCCGGCGGCCACGATGTGGGTACGATAGCCTACCAGTTCAGGTCGTTTTCATAGCCCATTTCAATCAGGCTTTGTCCGGCTATCTGCTTGACCGTATCGGTGACCTTTGGGGTGAAGTGGTTCTTCCAATCGCCTTTGATGCCCTTGCGCATACTGGTGGTCACGCCCGGCCCGCCAAGGTTCTTGATCGACGTGGCGTCCTCCTGGCCTTCAACATGGCGACCTTGCGATTGATGCGCAAAAGTTCCAAGTTCAATGATCCGGTCCAGCGCGGCATCCGAGATTGGCACCAGATTGGCCTGATCAAGTCCGAGCCAGGCCAGAAGGTCCCGATAAGTCTGGCGCGGATGGTATCTGATATCCTCGAAGCGAATGCCGTAAACGTTGTCATAATCCTGAATGGCGCGAAAACTCTCGGCAACCTCCTCGAACGACGCGGCCCGGTGAAAATAGTCCCCTTGCGGATGCAGGTAATCAGCGCCTGTCAGCAATTTCTGAAACACCGCTTCCTTATCAACCGCTTCGCGATCCCCTTGAACATTGACCGAGTCGTGAATCCAGCGCAGACAACAGGTGGTCAACCAGTCCCTGGGATCGCGGTAGAGATGCACGATCTTGGCGTCGGGCAGACGGCTCAGAAAATGGCTTGATAGCAGCGTATGGAAATCGATCCAGGTGTGATCGTCCATATTGGCGACGATACGCTGGACATAGTCGAGATTGATATCGGCTTCGATAATTCTTTCACTGCTCGAGACACCAGCGTCTTTAAGGCGGGCGAGATCGGTCCGGCTGCGAATGTAACGCTGGTTCGAATTGGGTGATACATAGTGAATCTGTTCAATGGCGAACAATTTCATCAATTCTCTAAAAACAGGCATCAGGCGGTTTGAGCCGCAGCCCGGAAAACTCAACACAACGATGGGTGTCGGCTCGGCAATGCTCACTTCCACAATTGCAGGACTTCCCACGCCGGCCGCGACGAAGGGTAGGATCAGCGTGGGCGCGCCAATGAAGTGGTTTGCAACGTAGCGGGCAATGTACTCATAATCTTTTGGGTGCGATAGAATAACGACATACTTGTAATGGCAGTCGCTGAAGATCGTTTCGATGGAATTCCATCGCCGCCTGTAGAGGTGGTGGTTACCATTGACGTAGGTCACCGACCGCTGTTCGGCATAGCTCTTGGAAAGTGTTTCGAAGCGCGCGCCATGTCCGTCAAAATCCAACAGGCAGATGGCATCCGACGGCCCACTGTTCGCCATTACCAACGACCACACCCTGTTCGCGGTATCGACGGAAATGGACTTTTGGTCCTTGTATTCGCAGCCGACGGCAATTGCCTGCATTCTACGGCCCCATTCCGGCATCGCTGAGGCCGGTTATCCAGATCACCTGAGCCATTGGGGATACACCACTCCTGGGTATTGCAAGGCATGAGCCGTGGTGATCCACCGAGCCGTATCGGCTCGCCTGGCCACAGCTGACGCCGCCGCCTTATCATTCAGCGATAGGGTTAAAATACGATGAATGATACCAAGGACATAGCGTGACCGTCGATCAGTTTAGGTCGCGCAAGGTGGAATTAGGGCACCAAGCGATAACCGCCGGGTTCGGTGACCAGAATTTCCGCGCTGGAGGGATCGGTTTCTATCTTTTGCCGCAGCCGGTAGATATGGGTCTCCAGGGTATGGGTTGTCACACCGGCGTTGTAACCCCACACCTCGTTCAACAGGATATCCCGGCTGACAGCCTTGTCGCCGGCCCGGAACAGGTATTTCAGGATAGAGGTTTCCTTTTCCGTCAAGCGCACTTTCTGGTTGCCGTCATTTTCCAGCAACAGCTTGGCCGACGGCCGGAATGTGTAGGGGCCAATGGCGAAAACCGCGTCCTCGCTCTGTTCATGCTGGCGAAGATGGGAACGGATGCGGGCCAGCAGAACGGCGAACTTGAAAGGCTTGACCACGTAGTCATTGGCGCCGGATTCAAGTCCCAGGATGGTGTCGGCGTCGCTGTCCGCCGCCGTCAGCATGATGATCGGGCTCTTCACCCCGGCCTTGCGCAACATCTTGCAGACTTCCCGGCCGTCCAGATCGCCCAGGCCTACGTCCAGCAACAGCAGGTCGAAATGGTTTCCCTTGGCGATATTCAGGGCTTCGGCACCGGAACTCGCCTGGACCGTGACAAACTCGTCGTGCAATTCCAGTTGCTCCGCCAAGGCATCACGCAAATGGTCTTCATCATCCACTAAAAGTATTTTTTTCGCCGTCATTGCACACCCCGAGGCCGCTGCATTGATTCGGATAATTCACATGCCTAGATATAGGCAACCGCCGCGGGTCCAGCAAGCATAAGCGGATTGACGGGCCGTGGCCGTAGACCGGCAAGGACAGCGGAACCGCCAAAAACATCGCCAATTGACTGCCGGCGGTATATTGTCGGCGGCGATCATGACCGTCAGCAACGCCAATGTCATCGCCGTCGACCGCGCCATCGCCGAATTCCGGCGGGGACGGCCCGTGCTTTTGCAGACCGACGGTGGAGACACCGCACTGGCCCTGGCGGCAGAACAGGCCGACCCCGACAGCCTGCGCGAGCTATGCGCATGGGGCGATGGGACGGGTGGCGGCGTTGCGGTGCTGGTGTTGACCGAAAGCCGGGCCCATGCCCTGCACATCAAGCCGACGGGACACGGCGTAGTCCTGTTGCCTGTGGATCAAAACACCGACGCCGGCCTTGTTCAGACCCTGGCCGACGGCAGCACTGATCTGGCCCAGCCCATGCGCGGGCCGTTTCGAAGAGACCGCCGGGCGCCCCATGCCAGCGAAACTGCTGCCGTGCAGTTGGCCAAGGCCGCACGGCTGCTGCCTTCCGCCGTTGTTGTGCGACTGGCCGATAGCACCGATATTTACAGCGCCGAAGCGCGGTTTCTAAGTGTGACCACGGCTCAGATCGCCGCTTATGAGCGGGACACGGCGTTGACCCTACGGCAGGTGGCGGAGGCTCCGGTGCCTCTGGCCGGGGCTGAGAATTGCCGAATGATCGCCTTTCGCCCCGCCGATGGCGGGGTTGAGCATCTGGCCATTATTGTGGGCGATCCGGATCGCCATCATCCGGTTCTGACCCGTTTACACTCCGAATGCTTTACCGGCGATTTGCTGGCCTCGTTGAAATGTGATTGCGGCGAGCAACTGCGCGGCGCCATCGTCCTGATGGCGGAACAAGGCAGCGGCGTCTTGCTGTATCTGGCGCAGGAAGGCCGTGGTATCGGTCTGATGAACAAATTGCGGGCCTACAGCCTGCAGGCGGACGGTTTTGATACGGTCGAGGCCAATCTGCGCCTGGGCTTCGATGCGGACGAACGGGTCTTTCTACCGGCGGCCGAAATGCTGCGTCTGTTGGGCTTTTCCCAGGTCCGCTTGCTGACCAACAACCCCGACAAAGTGGCCGGGCTGGAGGCCTGCGGCATCACCGTTAGCGAACGGGTGGCCCATGCCTTTCCCGCCAACGTGCACAACGACTTTTATTTGCGCACCAAAAAAGACCGTTCCGGACATCTGCTGTAATATCAGTGGAAACCTGACTATTCCCGCGGTAAGCGGCGCAGATCCCGTAATTCGAATGAATCCGCAAGAATATCCTGCAGGCCCGCGCCAGCCAGAAAGGCCTGTTTTTTGGCCGTCTGCACCATCGGCGGATAACCGCATAAATAAACCCCCCAGCCCGACAAATCAGGATGCTCGGCAAGGGCCACGGCTTCGGCCCGGCCCGGCTTTGCCGCCCGCTCCAACTGCGCTTCATCGCTGTCGCCGGACAGGCAGGGGGTGTAATGAAAATTTCCGTTGGCCTGGGCCAGGGCCTGCAATTCATCGCGGTAATAAAGGCCCTTGGCCATGCGGCTGCCATGGTACAGATGGATGGGCCCGACATGGCCGTCCGCCAGCGCGTCCCGGAGGATGCCATAGAGCGGTGCCAGGCCGGAGCCATTTCCGATCAGCAACAACGGCCGGTCAGGTTGCCCGCCAATATAGTAACAATCCCCATTCGGGCCCTGGATATCGAGCGGTTCGCCGACCGTCAGGTCATCGTAGATCCAGTTGCTCATGCGTCCGCCGCCCAAACGCTTGATATGCAGTTCGAGGCTGTCATCAAGGCGTGGCACGCTGGCCAGGGAATAGGACCGCACCAGGCCGTCGCCGCGGCGCAGATTGACGAACTGCCCGGCGTGATAGAACAGCGGCGTCGCCGTTCGCAGGCGAAGGCGGCATATGCTGGCCGTTAGTCGCGTAACTTCGCTGACCATGGCGCGGCCGAACAACTCGGCATCCGCCGGCGCCTCAATTTCCAGGTCAGCCTCGGGCCGGCAAACGCAGGGCAGGAAATAGCCTTGCTGTTGTTGGCCGTCCCGCAGGCCCGCCTGGGACGCTTCAGGCAAAATGCCCGTACGCACCCGCATCATACAGGTCAGGCAAATCCCGTTCCGGCAAGAGAACGGAATTTCATGGTTCGCCCGCTCCAGACACTCCAAAACGGTTTCATCCGCCCCGAGGGCATGACTTTCTCCGGCAAAACTTATATCCGCCATGACAGTCTATCGGTTAAGCACGTCGTCCCGGGTCGCGCCGGCAATTGCCATAACCTCGGCGATGGCATCTTCATCGACCTCCAGCTCTTGCAAGGTCGCCTGCAAATGCCCGGCAACCTTGTCGAAATGGCTATCGTTCAGGCCATCCGCAACCAATTGCGCGTGGGCGGTGCGCAAATCCTGGCCGGTGAATTCATGCGGCCCGCCAAACGCCATGGTCAGAAAGGATTTTTGCTTGGCCCGCTGCTCGTCCATATCGGTGGTGTCGAAAAAAAACATGACGTCCGGATCCGTCAAAACCTTGCGGTAAAAAAGATCCACCGCAGCCTCCACCGCAGCTGCACCGCCAATCCGCTGAAACAAGCTTTCTGACATGGCTGGCCTCCCTCCGAATTCGCTCTAGGAACCTTATGGCGTCGCAGATCTATGATATTCTCGTTGTCATCATTGATCCAGGGCTGATTGATTATGCGCATTCAGGTTACCGCGGACGGCTGGCTGCATCATGGTAAACGGCGTTACCGCTGTGCGCTGGGCCGGGGCGGTGTCCGTATTGACAAGCGGGAAGGTGACGGCGCCACGCCCGCCGGCCTGTATCCCCTGCGCCGGTTGTTGTATCGGGCCGACCGGCTGGCCAAGCCGGAAAGTAATTTGCCGTTGGCGAAAATTCAATCCACGGACGGCTGGTGCGACGATCCCAGTGATGCCGCTTATAACCGGGCGGTCAGGCTACCCTACGGCGCCGGCGCCGAGGCCATGTGGCGAACTGACGGCTTGTACGATCTTGTGGTCATTATGGGGCACAACGACGATCCTGTGGTGCCGGGCCGGGGCAGCGCCATTTTCATCCATGTGGCCAGCCGCGATTATGGCCCCACAGAAGGCTGCGTCGCCCTGGCGCGCCGTGACCTGCTGGCCATATTGCCCCATTTGGCAAGCGACAGCGAGATCCGGATAGATCCCTAGTGTCATGGACCTGGAGCGCTTCCGGGATAGGGTTTGCGGGCGCCAAAGATCGCCGTGCCCACCCGGACCAGGGTGGCGCCGAACTGTATCGCCACTTCATAATCCGCGCTCATGCCCATGGACAGTTCGTTCAAACCATTGCGTTGGGCAATTTGCCGTAACAGGGCAAAATGCAGGCTGCATTCCTCATTCACCGGCGGGATGCACATCAAGCCGCGCACGGACAGGCCCAGTTCGTCCCGGGCCAGGGCGATGAAGTCGTCGACCTGGTCCGGCCAGACCCCGGCTTTTTGTTCCTCCTCGCCCGTATTGACCTGAATGAAACATTCCAGGCGCCGGTCCTGTTTGGCCATTTCCCGGGCCAGCGCCCGCGCCAGCTTGGGACGGTCCACGGTTTCGATGACATCGAACAAGGCAACCGCATCACGTACCTTGTTGGTTTGCAGCGGCCCGATCAGGTGCAAACGCAGATCACCATGCGCCGCCTTAAGCTCGGGCCATTTGCCTTGTGCTTCCTGCACCCGATTTTCGCCAAAGCGGCGCTGGCCGGCCTGGATGGCAGGCAGGATAGCCGCCGCTGACTGGGTTTTCGATACCGCGACAAGGTCGGCGTCTTCGGCTTTGCGGCCGGCGGCGACGGCCGCCGCCGCGATCGCAGCCTGGACAGCGGCCAAGTTGCTGGCCACATCTACCTGTTCGGCGGCTGGTTCCGCGTGCGCGCTCATGGCATGTTTATCCTTATGTCTGCCGCAACCCTAGCAAAACTGTCCCTCCGCCTCAATCGCCGGGCGGGATATAGCCGCCGGCTGCCTGGAGTCATCCTGCTGACGGATGCTGTACGGTTGGCGGATCCGTTGCCCGCCGCAGCCGCTCTACCCCGGGGCAGCGGCATTATCTTGCGGCATTATGGCGTCTCGGGTCGCGAAGCCCTGGGCCGGGATCTAATGGCCCTATGCCGCCGCCGCAACCTGTCCCTATTGATCGCCGGCGATTGGCGCCTGGCCTGGAAGCTGGGCGCCCACGGCGTACACCTGCCGGAATGGCAGGTGGCACGGCTGCCGCCATGGCCCCGTAAACCAGGCTGGCTGATCACCGCCGCGGCGCATTCCCGGCCCGCTCTGCTGCGGGCGGCGCGCCTTGGGGTGCATGCGGCGCTGCTATCGCCGGTGTTCGCCACCGCCTCGCATCCCGGCGCCCGGACACTCGGTCCCACGCGCTTTGCCCACTTGGTCCAGCAAACTGAATTGCCGGTCTATGGCCTGGGGGGGATGACAAACCCCAACGTAGCGCGGCTGGGATCCAGCGGGGCCGTTGGCATCGCCGCCATTTCCGGTCTAGTGGCGCAAACTGATTGAATCTTTCGCTATTCCGACACCGGTTTGGCGTAGATAGCGAAGCGGCTCTGAACATATTCGACCACCCGCTCCACGGCCTCTTCGACTGTCAAAGTCGCGGTATCAATCACCAGATCCGGTGCGCCCGGCGCTTCATAAGGGGCTGAAATACCGGTGAAATCGGGAATGTCGCCGGCGCGCGCCTTTTTGTACAGACCTTTGGGATCGCGTCGTTCGCAGGTCGCCAGATCAGCCTTGATAAATATCTCGGCAAAGCCATCGCCGCCAGCCAGCCGCGCCCGGTCACGGTCCGAGCGGTAGGGGGAGATAAAGGCGGTGATACAAAGCATCCCGGCGCGGCTGATCAACGCCGCCACTTCGCCCACCCGGCGAATATTTTCCGCCCGGTCCTCCGGCGAGAATCCCAAATCGCCGTTCAGGCCGTGGCGTACGTTGTCGCCATCCAGCACATAGGTCTGATAGCCCAAATTGAACAAGCGCCGCTCTACCGCAACGGCAACGGTGGATTTGCCGGCACCGGACAGACCGGTAAACCACAACACCCCGCCCCGGTGCCCATTGCGGCTTTCCCGGTTCTCCGCCGTGACATCATGTTCTACCCGTTGAATATTGCTGGACTGGCGGGCGACAAGATTGCGCTGGTCGGCATATCCCTCCATGGAAATGATGCCGCCGCCGGCAATATTGTAGTTGTCGACCAAGACAAAACGCCCGGTTGGCGGCGAGGATGTAAAGGCATCCAAAGCCTGCATGGTGTCCGCGCGCAGGGTAATTTCGGCCACCTGGTTACGGGCGACCTTTACCTCACCCTTGGTTGACAGATCGCCGGTATCGATCACCCGGTCGACGGATTGCACCACCACGCCGACCTCGGCCGTGTTCAGCTTCATGGTATAGCGGCTGCCCATCGTCAGATCCCGGTCGCCCAGCCAGAACAGCCGGGCCAGAAATACATCCGATTCGATGGGCGGGTTGACTTCGTGGGAAGCCACATCACCCCTTTCCACGAAAATCTGTTCTTCCAGCGTAATGCCAATGCTTTCACCCGCACAAGCCTGGATGGGAGGCGCCGCGACGCTCCAGGCCTCGATCGATTTCACCTTGCCCATACGATTGGCGGGCGAAAACAACAGCTGATCACCCACTTGCAGGATGCCAGTTTCGATACGCCCCGCGATAATCCGGCGTTCGTCGAAACGATAGACGTCCTGTACCGGAAACCGCAGCGGCAGGCCATCAGGCTGGGTAATCACCTGGAAGTCATCCAGGGCCTGCAAAACGGTCGGACCCTGATACCAGGCCATGGCCTCGGATGGCCTGGCGATATTGTCGCCCTCACGCGCCGAAATCGGAATGAAATGGGTCGGTGTCACGCCAAGTTCCCGCAAATAGACCCGATAGTCCCGCTCTATCGTCGCAAAACGGTCGCGGTCGTAAGCCACCAGATCCATCTTATTGACGGCAACCGTGACTTGGCGCACCCCCAACAGATGCAGCAAGTAGCCATGACGGCGGGACTGTTCCTTGATGCCTTCCTCGGCGTCAATCAACAGCAGGGCCGCATCCGAGGCGGCTGCGCCAGTGACCATGTTTTTCAGGAATTCCTTGTGTCCCGGCGCGTCGATGATGACATAGCCGCGTTTGGCCGTACGAAACCAGATTTGCGATGTATCGATGGTCACGCCCTGGTCGCGCTCCGCCTGCAGCGCGTCCATCAGAAAAGCCCATTCAAACGGCATGCCGCGGCGTTTGCACATGGCCTGGATGGCCTCGAATTTTCCCTCGGGCAGACTGCCGGTATCATGAAACAGCCGTCCCACCAGGGTGGATTTGCCATGATCCACGTGGCCGACAATGGCAACTTTGAGGCTTTCTTCGGCGACGCTCATGTCAGCAAGACCTACATATAGCCTGCGGTGCGCAGACGCTCGAAAGCGTCCTCGGCTTCGTGATCCATGGCCCGGCCGGAGCGCTCGGAAATTCTCGTGGTCTGCAGTTCGGCAATGATCTCGGGAATGGTGCCGGCCGTGCTGTCGATGGGAAAAGTGATGTCGGCATCACCTAACGAGCGGTAACGCTTGCCGTCACGGGCAAAATACAGCGGTATGGTGGGGATATTCTCCCGCAGGGTGTAGCGCCAGATATCGATTTCCGTCCAATGCAACAAGGGATGAATGCGCAGATGCGTGCCTGGCGGAAAGGTGGTGTTGAATTGGCCCCAGAACTCAGGGGGCTGGTCTTTGATCTCCCAGGTGCCCCGGGCGCCACGCGGTGAAAAATAGCGTTCCTTGGCCCGCGTGCCTTCCTCGTCGCGGCGAATGCCCGCAAAGATGCCTTCAAAGCCATGGGTTTCCAGCAGGGTTTTCAGGCCGGCGGTCTTGCGCGCCGCGGAACGGGCCGCGGGGGGCAGGGTTTCATCCATTTCCGCCACCGGCGGACAAGTACCGGAGAGAAAATTGAGCCCCCATTCCGTGACATAACGGTCCCGAAACGCATACATTTCGGGAAACTTGTTCCCCGTATCGATATGCATGGCGGGAAATGGCAGATGACCGAAGAATGCCTTGCGGGCTAGCCAAAGCATGACGTTGGAATCCTTGCCCAGGGACCACAGCATGGCCAGCTTGTCTATGCGACTGAAGGCCTCGCGAAAGATATAGATGCTTTCGCTTTCCAAAACGTCGAGATGGTTCATGATCTAAGCCTGTCCCCGGGGCAATTGTCTTTCGCTGCCAAAACGGCTGGATAAAGCGTCGAATAGCGCCGGATGACAACGTCTAATCGGCTGTGAAGTCAAGCTGGAACTGACCTTGATCAGCAACCACTGACGCGTTGTCAGACTTTCGATCCATGGCTAGACTGGCCGGCAGGGCCAATTTGAAAGTAAAGTGGTTGGATGCGCCTTAATCTCGGTTGCGGCTTTGACAAGAAAGCCGATTGGATAAATGTCGATAAGAGTCCGCTGTCGGAACCGGACGAGCTGGTGGACCTGGAAGCAATTCCGTGGCCCTGGCCGGATAATAGCGTCGAGGAAGTACAGATGCGCCACGTATTGGAGCATTTAGGCGCAACATCTGATGGCTATTTGGCAATTATCAAGGAGTTATGGCGGGTTTGCCGCCCCGGCGCACTGATCCGCATCGTGGTGCCCCACCCCCGTCACGACCACTACCTGAACGATCCAACCCACGTCCGTCCGATTACCGTTCAGGGCCTGGAAATGTTTTCGCAAAAACGGAATCGGGAATGGCAGAAAAGTGGCATTCCCAACACCCCTTTGGGGCTTTATCTGGGCGTCAATTTCGAAATCGTATCATTTGATGTATTGCCCGATGAACCCTGGCGCGGCCGCCTGCAACGCGGCGAAATACAAACCGCAGCCCTGCAGGAAGCCATGCGCATGTATGCCAACGTTATAATGGAAACCACCATAGTCATGCGGGCGCTGGACGCCGATGCTTAAAGCTATGGCCGTGCCGCCTTTGCGGTCGCGGCAAATTGTTGGCGGCCGGTTCCGCCGTTGTTGCAACATTACCACAGTGTTCGATTATCGACACAGTCACGGCCATGAAGACTTGCCTTTTCCCATGCTACAGTGCTCTATGATAATGAGTTGGCAGTGCTTCAACGGTCCGTGACGCGTGTTGCGATGGCCATCAAGCAAGATAGAGAGAGAAGGTAAAAGCAATGAAAAGTATTCTTTACGGTACTACAGCCTTGATGGCCGTTGGCCTCATGGCTGGCACGGCGGTTGCGGCTGAGAAGATCAAGCTGGGCCTGGGCGGCTACTGGCGTGGTGCGGTTCACCTTGGTGGTGATGATTTCGCCGCCGCCGGTACAGCGAACAGTGACAACCGGGACCACGGTTTCGGGCAAGAATCGGAAATCTACTTCAGCGGCAAGACCACGTTGGACAACGGTATCAAGTTTGGCGTGATGGTGCAGCTCGAAGGTGAGACATCCGCTGACCAGATGGATAACTCCTATATCTGGAGTGAATCTTCCTTTGGCCGTATCGAGTTTGGCGAGACCTGGGGTCCCAGCCTGTTGATGTCCTATGGTACGATCGGTGAAAAGCTTGACGGGCATGGCGACTTTGGCTCGCACACCACCCTCACGAACCCGAATGGCCTGAATATCAACTCCTATGGCGGTGGCGCAGGCATGCTTTCAACGCCAGAGCAGAAGATGAACTACTTTACGCCGCGCATGGCCGGCTTCCAGTTGGGCGTCGGTTACATTCCGGAAAACAACCCAGGTGGCAACACCACGGGCAGTGGTATTAACAACTCCGAGAGAGACGGCCTCATCGGCAGCGAGTTGTTCGATATCGGCGCCAACTACATCGGCAAGTTCGGTGGAGTGGACGTTGCCGCATTCGGTAGCTATTTCACCTCTGAGACTGAGCCCGCACTTGCTGTTGGCTCTGTCGCCGCCGAAGATGTCGACGGCTATTCGGTCGGTGGTCAGGTTGGCTTCGCTGGCTTCCGGGTCGGTGGCAGGTACGTCAATCTTGAAGACCTCAACGGCCGCGGCAATGATGAGTACCAGTGGCGCGTCGGTGTCGAATACGGCCAGGGCCCCTGGTCGGTCGGTGCCGTATACCAGCTCGCCAACGCCGATATCGCTGGCGCGGGCAGGGATGACGAGACTGAGTATGTCTCGGTCGGTGGCGCTTACAATCTCGGACCTGGCGTCAAGCTTTTCGGTGGTGTCCAGTTGTGGGACTTCGAAGACTCTTCGGGTGCCAACACAAGCGAGGGCGACGCTGCAGTTGGTGTGTTGGGTACGAAACTCTCGTTCTAACAAACCGACATACATCGCGTATAGGGACGTGGGGCCAGTTGGCCCCACGTTCTTTTTTTGCCTGGGGTTTGCTTTTCCCAGACGCATGCCTGGCGCAACTCAACGAGTAATAATCGCGCCAGGTTGGGGTGCCGCGGCCGACCTTATAGCGATCGCGCGATAGGAATTATGCTACGCAACGGAAATACCCGATGCGGCAGAAATGCCCTGGAGTCGCGCGGGGCGTTAAAGGTCGTACACGACCCGCGGTTTAACTGGCCCGCGCCCACATTGCCCGATCATTTTCAACAGGACTGGTAACCTTTTCTGGCCGGTCCTTTCGCGGACTTTGCAAGACCATACCGGTCAGGTTATGGCAGCGGTTTTGAAATTAAGGCAAACGGTCGATCAGATCGGCGCGGATCTTTTGCGCGATGTCCGCCGCGCCCGCCGCGACGGCGGCCACGCAGGGAATGGGTGTCTGCAATAACAAACGCCGGATCAGATCCTGGTCCGGTCCATCAACGATCGACGGCAAATCCTTTTTGGCCACGCCCAACGAGGCCATGCAACCGACTCGGCCGTCGGAAGTTTGCCGCAGTTTCGCCAGGCCGCAGGGCGCCTTGCAGTAATCGCTGCTAAATTGCACTTGGATCGGATGAAGATTTCCGTGCCGGCCAAGCAGTAGCTCCGATGGCGCCGAGGTGAAGACCGCCGCGCCTGGGCGTTGTTCTAGCTTGCTTAAATGGGCCGGGCCGGAATCGGCGAATACCGCATAGTCAAACCGCCGCATCACCGCCAGCAGGTCGGCCACCGAACGGGTATCTGCTATATAAACCAGATCCGGGGCGGCGGCAGCCAAGGCCGACCGCAAATATTCCGACTGGTTCTGCTGCCGGTTCAGGACAATTCGCACATCCATGCCATCCTCGCCCAGCAATCTGCTCAGGCCCAGGATCAGGGCCGGCGGCAAGGTACGAAGAGGTGACGATGCCAGGGGCAGAATACCGACACACAGAGGCCCGTCCCTGGCCGGTATCGCCGCCACTGGCGTTTTTCCGGGCACTGTTAAGCCAAACAATTCATAGAGGGCGGCTTCCATATCTACCGGCCAGAATTCGATTTCCCGGCGCGCCGGCACGTCATTCAGGTCTATGATGGTGGCAAAACGCTTTAGCTCATCATGGGCGATCCAGGCCGGATATACCGTCAGCCCGTCCAAACCAACATAAACATCCGAGGCCGAGTCGCTGCCCAACAGTGCAACCTCTTTTGGTTCTGCCTGCGCCATGAAAGCTTCCAGAAACAGGCGTATAGCCACATGTTCGCCGATCGCCGGCGGGGGCATGAGGAACAGCACCGAGCGGCCGCGGTACGGATACCGCCGCCACCGCGCCACCTTCATGGGCTGGATCTTGGCATTGCCCAGTTCCCGCATCAGCCCTGATTGGCCACGCACGACTTGACGATGGAAATTGCCCGATGCGGTTACATAGGTGAGGCCCTTGCGGCCCTGCTGCGGCGGCAGGGCGGTGCTGTTGGGGGTTGGAAATTGGAAATTTGCCAGACCTGTAAATACCGGTAACGACTTCGCCAAGTGCCCTGCCCCTCCAGCGGCGCTTGTGGCCGGCCCGATTGCGAACCGCCCGCCCGCGCAGCATGGCGTGAACCGGCAACTTTCGACCACGCCATCGCCATAGCGGTTTGCTTTTTGCGAAGCAAGTTTTCTTTATCCAGACAGTGCCGAATAGGCGGGCTCTTGTATTGTCGCCCCGGCTTCGCGCGGGTCGGCCGGAGCGCCGGCGGAATTGTTTTGGGCATAGCAACGGGTCGGGCAAATCTGGCCGATGGCGGGCAGCTGCCCGGCAGCATTTTCCCATACCCGCCATGCCCCCGCGCTAAGTGCTTGAAATAATGCCGCTGATTGTTGGCGCGTTTCTTGCATTCCTATTCCACATGACCATGTCCACTTTGCAGCCAACGCGCGTCGCCCCGGTACCCGATTATCATATGCCGGGCCGGGATGAGATTGAGCCGGGAACCAATACTCTGGTTAGCGGCGGCGGGGTTGCCAGCACCGGGGCGGTTCTCCAGCCAGAGCAAGCAGTTGCGGAAAGCAATTTCTTTGGCGACGATGGTATGACCTTCGCCGATTTATTGGATGTGTTGAACCCATTGCAGCATATTCCGGTGATTGGTGATATCTATCGCGCCGCGACCGGTGATGAGATTTCTATGGGCGCGCGTTTAGCCGGCGGTACTTTGTACGGTGGTTCCTTGGGTTTCTTGAGCGCCCTGGCAAATTCGGTCGTGGAGGACGCAACTGGCAAGGACATCGGCGGCAATGTCCTGGCCCTGTTTTCCGGTGACGGCGAGACAGATAGCACCGAGCTGGCCGCCGGCGCCGCATCGGCGCCCGACAATGCACAACTGGCCAGCCACAATCCTTCCCCGGCGCCCTCGGACCAAGCCAGTGTAACCGAGGTCGCCGCAGGATATCCTTCAGCATCCAGCCCTGGCTATTACCAGGCAGGCGTGCCTTTCGCGGCCGGGTCGGAGCAGTTGGCGAAGGGCCCCCTGGCACAACCGGTGGCATTTACGGTCACCAACCAGACGGTGCCGGGCTTAAGCCCGGCTGCCTTCAACACCCTACTGAATGACTTCACTGCCATGCCCCGGGCCGGCGAGCGGCAGGGCCTGGCCGCAGGCGGCGGGACGGATCGATCTGACCAGGGCACCATTCGGGACGCCGGACTGGAAATCAACCGCCTCTTGCGCCCCCACGCGGCGGGGCAGAATTAGACCCTACATATCAATTTGCCGGTTCTTGTTCCGCACCGGACGGCGACGGTGTATACAGCAAGTCACGGTTGGTTGGTTTTGGAGTGGTTTTATGACCTGGACGCCGCATCTTGGATGGATCTGGCATCGCATGGGAGCCTGCACGGTGGTGGCGGCGCTGCTGTTGGGGGCCTGCGCTGCAGCCGATCCCGAGCAGAATTATCCCAGCAGGTCGGGCCGTCAAACGGACGCCAATCCGAGTGGAGAAAAGGATTCGTTGTTTGGATCCGACGGCTTGAATATTTTTGGCGGCCAAAAATCGGGTCCCTCGGACGGCAGCGGCGGCGGTATCGGCATCAACAGTTTTCTTTGGCGCGCCTCCCTGGATACCCTGTCTTTCATGCCGCTGAATTCGGCCGATCCGTTCGGCGGTGTGATCATCACGGATTGGTACAGCGCGCCTGACAGTCCCAATGAACGATTCAAGATGACAATCTATATTGTCGACCGGCGTTTGCGGGCCGACGGTATCAAGGTAGCGGTTTTCAAACAGACCAAAGATGAAACCCAGCAATGGTTGAATGCCGAGATCGCCGACGATACAGCCATACAATTAGAGAACGCCATATTGGTCCGAGCCCGGCAACTACGGTTGGATACCATACAACAATAGGGTAAGGACCCCAGCTTCACTTATAGTTGTTTTTGCCGGTTTATCTCTGGATCACTTGACCTATTGTCAGGCGCTGCCGTTTTTGCGAAAACATGAATAGACGGACCGGGAAACGCCTGATGGTGCGGTATTGATGCATATGATTGGCTCCTCCCCTATTGGAGCGGCCAGGGAGAAAAAGTCCATGGCGCGTTACAATGCCAAAACCACCGAGGCGAAGTGGCAGGCGGCCTGGAAGGCAGCCAGAACTTTCGAGGCGGTGGAAGACCCGGATAAGCCGAAATACTATGTCTTGGAGATGTTTCCCTATCCCTCGGGACGCATCCACATGGGTCACGTGCGCAATTACGCCATGGGCGACGTGGTGGCACGGTATAAACGGGCCCGTGGCTTCAACGTCCTGCATCCCATGGGTTGGGATGCCTTCGGATTGCCGGCGGAAAACGCGGCCTTGGAAAAACAGATCCACCCCGCCAAATGGACCTACGAAAATATCGCCAACATGCGCAGCCAATTGCAGGCCATGGGGCTCTCCCTGGATTGGTCGCGGGAATTCGCCACCTGCGATGTGGAATATTACCGTCATCAGCAAAAGTTGTTTCTCGATTTGTTGGACAGTGATATGGCCTATCGTCGCGAGTCCTGGGTCAATTGGGACCCTGCGGAACAGACGGTTCTGGCCAATGAACAGGTGATCGATGGCCGCGGCTGGCGCTCGGGCGAGCCGGTGGAACGGCGGCAATTATGGCAGTGGTTTTTCCGCATTACCGCTTTCGAGGATGAATTGCTTGATGCCCTCGGCGACCTGGAGCGTTGGCCTGACAAAGTCCGCCTGATGCAGGCCAATTGGATTGGTCGGTCGGAAGGGGCCAGGTTACGTTTCGCCGTCAAGCATCAGGATCTGGAGATCGAGGTTTTTACCACCCGTCCGGATACTATTTTTGGGGCGTCGTTCCTGGCCCTGTCGCCGGACCATCCCGAAACTGCCGCGCTGGCCGCGGATAATCCGGAGATCGCAGCTTTCGTCACCGAATGCCGGCGCCAGGGCACCTCGGAAGAGGCAGTGGAAAAGGCCGAAAAGCTCGGTTTTGATACGGGCTTGCGGGCCCGGCATCCGTTTTCAGATGATGTCGAATTACCGGTCTATATCGCAAATTTCGTTTTGATCGGCTATGGCACGGGCGCCATATTCGGCTGCCCGGCCCACGATCAACGGGATTTGGATTTTGCCCGTAAGTATGGTTTGGCCGTGCAGCCGGTTGTGGTTCCCAAAGGCACAGAGGCCTCTGAATTTGCAGTGGGTACAGAGGCCTATACGGGGCCTGGATTGCTGGCAAATTCCGAATTCCTGGACGGCATGAGCATGGAAGATGCCATGGGGGAAGTGGCGCGGCGGGCCGAAGAGGGTAATTTCGGGACCCAGGAGGTCATGTATCGCCTGCGCGACTGGGGTGTGTCCCGGCAACGTTATTGGGGTTGCCCAATTCCGGTGGTCCATTGCGATGATTGCGGTGTGGTTCCCGTGCACGAGGCTGACCTACCCATTACGCTGCCCGATGACGTGACCTTTGATCGTCCCGGCAATCCCCTGGACCGCCATCCCACCTGGGGTGCAACGGACTGTCCGGTCTGTGGCAAGTCGGCCCGGCGGGAAACCGATACTTTCGACACCTTTGTGGATTCGTCCTGGTATTTTGCCCGCTTTTGCAGCCCCCACGCGGACCGGCCCCTGGACAAAGCGGCGGTGGACTACTGGTTGCCGGTCGATCAATACATCGGCGGTGTCGAACATGCCATTTTGCATCTGCTCTATGCCCGATTTTACACCCGCGCCATCCAAAAATGCGGCCATTTGGCGGTCAGTGAACCATTTGCCGGGCTGTTTACCCAAGGTATGGTCTGTCACGAGACCTATCGCGACGATGATGGCAACTGGCTGGAACCGACCGAAGTGAGCCGGAATGACACCGGGCAGCTAGTCCGTATGGACAATAGTGCTGCCGTGACCACCGGGCGCTCCGAAAAGATGTCCAAGTCCCGCAAGAATGTCATAGATCCGGAGGATATTATTGAGCGCTATGGCGCCGACACGGCCCGCTGGTTCATGCTATCCGATAGTCCTCCGGAACGTGATTTGGAATGGACCGACGGTGGTATTGAGGGCGCCTGGCGCTTTACCGGTAGAATCTGGCGTATTATCGAGGAAGCGGCCGTAGAGTTGCCGCCGCCTGGACTGGCAATGCCGGACCATTTCGGCGATCGGGCCCTGGCGCTGCGCCGCATCACCCATCAGGCTATTGCGGCCGTGACCGATGGCATTGAGCGTTTCCAGTTCAATGTCTCTGTGGCCCGTCTTTATGAAATTGCCAATGCATTGGGATCCCTGGAGGCTGAAGATCAGTCGGGCAAGGACGCGGCGGGCGAAGGCTGGGCCCGGCGTGAAGCTATTGAAAGCCTCGTGGTCATGATTGGACCAATGATGCCACACCTCGCGGAAGAGGCTTGGCAGGCCTTGGGCCGGTCTGGCTTGTTGGCGGATGCGCCATGGCCCACTGTCGATGCCAGCCTGCTGGTCGAAGACATCGTTACAATCGCGGTGCAGCTAAATGGTAAAATTCGCGCGACATTAGAAATTGAACGGGACCAGGCTGAAGGCGATGTGCGGGATGCGGCCCTGGCGTTGGATAAAGTCAAGGCGGCGGTGGCGGATAAGACCGTGCGCCGGGTCATCGTCGTGCCCAACCGTATCGTCAATGTTGTCATCTAGTTGGCACTTTAAGCCTTATTTGGCACACGTACTTGTATGCGGCGCCTTGGTCGGTGTTTTGGCGGGGTGTGGATTTCAGCCGCTGTATGGTCATAGTGCAAAAACCAAAAACAATACAACCTTATATGCGGGCGATGTCATTAGTGACATGGCCTATGTGCAGGTTGACCCCATTGCAGAGCGTGTCGGGCAATTGGTGCGCAACCAGTTGCTGGACCTGCTGCATCCGGGCGGGATGAGCGAGAAGCCCGTCTTCCGCCTGGTTGTTTCGCTGAAAGAGACCGTGGAGGGCCTGGCAATTCAGCAGGATGACAGTACAACGCGATACAATTTGCGTCTGGTTGCGCGTTTTCGGCTGACCGATAACCGCGATGGCGCCGAAGCGCTAAAGGCCACCACGAGGGCCATTGCCGCCTATAACGTGGTGCAGTCCGACTACGCCAATCTGATCAGTCATAAGGATGCCCGTAAGCGCGCCGCCCACAGTGTGGCCGAAGGCATTCAAAGTCGAATAGCGGTTTATTTCTCCCGGCGACGCGGTTAGAGGTTTGAAGAAACGCCATGGTCAAGCTCGCTAACCGTGCTATCGATGGGTTCCTGGATGCGCCCGGAGATGGAATTGTTGCCGTCCTGTTGTACGGTGAAGACAATGGCCTGGTGCGCGAGCGCGCGGCCCGCCTGGCCGCCGCTGTTGTTGACGACGTCAACGATCCCTTTCGGGTCTTCGAAGTGAACGCCGCCATGCTCAAGGAAGAGCCGACCCGTCTATTCGACGAAATGGCCGCGCTTTCCCTGACCGGAGGCCGGCGTCTGGTTCGTCTGGGCCGGGCCGGCAATGGTAATAGTGCCACGATTGAAGCCATTTTGGATGCCAGTGCAATTTCGGCGGAGGACAGTTTACTACTGGTCGAGGCGGGCACGTTGGCACCACGGGATAGTCTGCGAAAACTGTTCGAAACGAACGACCGCGCTGCAGCGATTCCTTGCTATCTGGATGACGGTCGGTCGTTGGAGATGTTGGTCGCAGAGAGCCTGGGCAAGTATGGATTGCAGGTGGAACCTTCTGCAATGGCCTATTTGTGCGATAATTTGGGCACTGATCGCCAAATCACCCGGTCAGAACTGGAAAAACTGGCCCTGTACAAAGGTCGGAACGGCGGTGCAGTCAGCCTTGACGACGCCGAAGCCAATGTGGGAGATGGCGCCCCCATGGCGCGGGATGATGTCGCCCTGGCAACCGCCAGCGGCGACCAGACAGGCCTGGACCGGGCCCTAATGAAATGCCGCATTGCCGGCGAATCGCCCATCGCCGTTCTACGGGCTGTAATTCGTCACCTGCAACGGCTGCATCTGCTATCTCTTAAGGCAGCCAACGGCACCGATATTGGTCATCTGATAAAATCGCACCGGCCACCCATTTTTTTCAAGCATCAGCCGCAAGTGCAAAGACAGTTGCAGAATTGGCGGCCACAACGGCTGGCCCAAGCCCTGAACATTCTGACCGAGGCCGAACTGGACTGTAAAACAACCGGTCTTCCCGCAGATGCGATATGTGGCCGGGCCTTGATCCGCATCGCCAATGCGGCCCGGCCACATACCGGCCGGTCGGCCTGATTCGGCCCATAGGGCCGGTGCAAACAGATATCGACCGTTCTTAGGATGAAAGCTGCTGGCTTAAACGTTTGAGAATTTCGTCAAATTGATCCAGCGATCTGAAACCTATGCGCACTTCGCCGCGCTCTCCCTGGTGCCTGATTTTCACTGTCAGGCCCAGTTTTTCCGATAATCGCTTTTCCATGGCCCGGGTGTTTTCATCCTGCCCAGGGACCTGGGATGATGCCGCCGCCGTCGCTGATTTTTGCGGTTTTTTCACCAGAGCTTCAGTCTGGCGCACGTTCAGACCTTGGCGTACGACGGTTTGGGCCAGAGCCTCCGGATCCTCGGCCGCCAGCAGGGCCCGGCCATGGCCAGCAGACAAACTGCCGTCCTGTAACAAGGTCTTCACCCCTTCGGGCAAACCCAAAAGACGCATAATATTGGCGACATGACTGCGGCTTTTCCCAACCGCGCGGGCCAGATCTTCCTGCGTATTGGCGAACTCTTCCATCAACCGGCGGTAGCCTTCGGCTTCTTCCAACGGCGTCAGGTCCTGCCGCTGGACATTTTCTATCAAGGCCACTTCCAAGGCCTGACTATCGTTTAGCTCCTTGACGATAATCGGTACTTCGTACAATTGCGCGGCCTGGGCCGCACGCCAGCGCCGTTCACCGGCAACGATTTCAAAGCTGTTCTGGTCATCAGCCATGCGGCGCACCAGGATCGGCATCAGGATGCCGTTCTCCCGGATCGATTGGGTCAGAGCCTGCAATTCTTCCGGATCGAAGTAATGCCGCGGCTGATAACGGTTCGGCACCAGGCTTTCCACGGGCACGGTCCGGCCAACACGCAGACGGTCCAATGCTGGCTGGTCGTCGGGATCCTCCGCCAGCAGGGCCGAGAGGCCGCGGCCGAGACCTTTGCGAGGTTGCTCGTCGCTCATGCCGCCGCTGCTAGGCGTTCACGCCGCAGCATTTCACTGGCCAATTGCATATAGGCCAAGCTGCCGGCGCATTTGTGATCGTACAACAAGGCCGGTTTGCCATGGGACGGCGCCTCCGACACCCGAACATTGCGTGGAATAATGGTTTTATAAACCTTGTCGCCCAAAAAGCCACGAACATCCTGGGCCACCTGATCCGAGAGATTATTGCGCTTGTCATACATGGTCAAGACAACACCCAGAATTTCCAGTTCAGAGTTGAAACCCTTGCGGATGCGATCGATGGTTTTGATCAACATCGATAGGCCTTCCAGGGCGAAAAACTCGCATTGCAAGGGTACCACCACCGACTTTGCCGCCACCAGGGCATTGACGGTCAACAGATTTAGGGATGGCGGACTATCTATCAAGACGTAGTCAAGGTCCTCTTCGCGGACTGCGAGGGCCTCGCGCAGGCGATAGGCCCGGCGCGGCATATCGATCAGTTCCAGTTCAGCGCCGGTCAGATCAACAGTAGAGGGAATAATGCTCAAGCCGGGAACCGAGGTCGCAACCTGGGCTTCCGCTACGGTTGCCCCGCCCATCAGGACATCGTAGGAGCTAACCCCTCGGTTGGTACGATCAATGCCCAGACCTGTGCTGGCATTGCCTTGCGGGTCCAAATCCACGACCAGCACCCGCCGGCCGATAGCGGCCAGGCCGGTTCCCAGATTAATGGCGGTGGTGGTTTTGCCCACACCACCCTTTTGATTGGCGATAGCGATAATTCGTGGCTGCCGTCGGGGGCCACCCGCGCGACTGGTTTCGGCGGCGTCCGCAACGGCCATATTGGCGCCTTGCATTTTGGCTGGGGGAAAATCAGACACGTGATATCTCCGTTAGCTGCAAAATTGAACCCGACTCATCGGTTACACTTGGGATGCGGCGGACGCTCATATTCCAACATTTTGCGGCTTCGGTCAATTCAACATCAACATCTTGTCCCTTTAGCAGGATGATCTGACCGCCCGAGGACAGATGTCCATAGGCCAGGGGCAATAACCGGGGTAGTGGCGCCAGGGCGCGGGCCGAGATCGTTCCGGCTCTCTGGGGCGGCAAGGCCTCGATTCTATCATTGTGTACAGTCACTTCCGCGCCGGTAATTCGGGCCGCCTCGCGCAGGAAAGCGCATTTCCGGCTATCGCTTTCCACCAAATGAACATTCCTGACGCCGGCGA
Source organism: Alphaproteobacteria bacterium (assembly GCA_021776235.1). GTDB lineage: Bacteria > Pseudomonadota > Alphaproteobacteria. The sequence goes on from JAJFGG010000102.1 coordinate 46,689, forward strand.
TGGCCAAAACCAGACCGGGAAACCCGGCCCCACTGCCCAGGTCCAGCCAGGGTACTTCAGCCTCGTTGTGCCAACCGGTATCATAAAATTTGAGGAGTTGGACCGAATCGAGCATATGACGCCGCCAAAGATCCTTCAAACTGCGCCGGCTAACCAAATTGATGCGTCGGTTCCATTTGCACAACAAGGCAGCATAGGCTTCCAGGCGCGTCAGTGTTTCACGTGAAACATTGGCGTCCGTCTGAAATTCCGCCCCGGTCATGGCTGCGGAGGATTCCACGGCACCTAAATCCGGTTCCCTAGGCAACTGCGCGCCGTTTTCCACGGCGTACATGGGCCAACAGGATGGTAAGCGCAGCCGGCGTGATACCCGGAATTCTCGCCGCCGCTCCCAAAGTCGCCGGCCCATGATGGGTCAGTTTTTCCCGAACTTCATTGGAAAACCCCGCCACCTGCCCATAATCAAGATCTTCAGGCAGTTCCAGCGCCTCATCCCGCCGGTAGGCATCAATATCGGCCTCTTGTCGGCTCAGGTACCCGGCATAGTGGGCTTCAATCTTCACCTGCACGGCTATTGCATCCGGGATTGACGCCAATTCCGGCCACAGCGCCGATAAACGCTTCAGATCAACATCCTTATAGGCAAGCAGTTCCATGCCGGTCCGGCGCCGGCCATCGGCATTCACCGGGATACCCCGCCCGCTTGCTTCATGTGGCGTCGCCCGATGGTTTTGCAAGAATCGCCGGGCACCCTCTAGGGCCGCCAACTTGGCTTTGAAGGCCCCGCCCCGGCGTCCCTGAACACAGCCCACCGAAAGACCCAGCGGGGTCAAACGCTGGTCCGCATTGTCAGAACGTAACAATAATCGGTACTCGGCGCGGGAGGTGAACATGCGATACGGCTCCTGGGTGCCGCGGGTCACCAAATCATCTATCATCACGCCAATATATCCGTCCGCCCGGTCCAACAGCAAAGGCGCGCTATCACCACTGGCGAGGGCGGCATTCATTCCGGCCATCAAACCTTGTGCCGCGGCTTCCTCGTACCCGGTTGTGCCATTGATCTGCCCGGCCAGATAGAGGCGGGGCATTGTTCGGACTTCCAGGCTTGGCGACAATTCCCGTGGATCAACAAAATCGTACTCAATGGCATAACCAGGCTGGATCATTCGTGCCTGCTCCAAACCGGGTATCAATTGTAAAACCGCCGCCTGGACTTCTTCCGGTAGAGACGTGGAGATGCCATTTGGATAAACCGTGTGATCGTCCAGGCCCTCGGGTTCCAGAAAGATCTGATGCCGGCCGCGATCGGCAAACCGCACCACCTTGTCTTCAATGGAGGGGCAATACCGCGGCCCTGTACCTTCGATCTGCCCGGAATATATCGGCGCTCGATCCAAATTTGCGCGGATCAGGTCATGCACCGGCAAGGTCGTCCCGGTAATATGACAGTCAATCTGTGGATTCGTAATGGCAGGGGTAAGCGTAGAAAACGGTTCCGGCGAGATGTCGCCGGCTTGCCGATCCAATTGCGCCCATGCAATCGTCCGTCCGTCCAATCGCGGCGGCGTCCCCGTCTTCAAGCGGCCCATGCGCAGATTGAGGTCGTATAAGCGCGCCGACAACCCCATGGCCGGCGCTTCCCCGACCCTGCCGGCCGCCCAGTTCTTCTCGCCAATATGAATACGCCCACGCAAAAATGTGCCCGTAGTAAGGACCACGCGCCCGCCAGCAATTGCCCGGCCATCCGACAACCTGATCCCCGTCACGGCGCCGTCGTCAACCAGAAGGTCCTCTACCGCACCCGCCTGAATGGCGAGGTTTTCGACCTCAGCCAAGGCCCGCTGCATGGCAGTCCGATACAGAGTGCGATCAGCCTGGGCGCGCAGACCCCGCACCGCAGGCCCCTTGCTTCGATTTAGCATACGGAACTGAATACCGCCGGCATCCGCCACCCGGCCCATAAGGCCGTCCAGGGCGTCGATCTCCCGCACCAGATGACCTTTGCCCAGACCACCGATGGCCGGGTTGCACGACATCTCGCCGATGGTATCCAGGCGGTGAGTCAACAACAGGGTTCGCGCCCCAATGCGGGCCGCCGCCGCCGCTGCTTCGCAGCCCGCATGGCCGCCGCCAACCACAATTACGTCATAGCTGTTCATGGCCGGCAAAATAGGCAGCCTAGGTTCAAGAGTCAAAATTTCCGCACGGGAATTTTCCAATGTTTCACGTGAAACACACGGAGGTCCTGATACCTACCTTATTTGCCTATACAGAAGTCTCTAAACACTACATCTAGAATATCTTCAACATCAACACGGCCAGTTATACGACCCAAATGCCGCGCCGCGAGGCGTACATCCTCTGCCACCAACTCTTCGTCGGTCTCGGCTAGACCCCGCCGCAGAGCCGACTGGCAATCCTCCAGGCCCTGACGATGGCGTAAACGGGTCAAACCCGCCGGCCCACTGCCCGCCATTTGCAACTTCGCCGCCGCTTCCAAACAAGACAGCAACTCCGGCAGCCCCGCCCCCGTCTTGCTGGACACCGGCAAACCATGCACCGGTGCCGTGGCGGCCAGATCGGTTTTATTGGCCACCAAAACGCCGTCGTCACCGGCCAAATTCAGTACCTCGGCGCCGGCTATCGCCGCTGCTGAACAGTCATAAAGAACAATTCTCAGATCCGCCCGCTCAGCCAACGCCCGGGCCCGGCGCACCCCTTCCGCCTCGACCGTATTATTGCTTTCACGCAAACCAGCGGTATCGGCCAATATCACTGGATACCCCCCTAAATTCAAATGTACCTCAACGATATCCCGGGTGGTGCCAGCCTGTTCCGAGACAATGGCGGCATCCCGTTGCGCCAAGGCGTTCAACAGGCTCGATTTTCCCACGTTGGGCGCGCCCAGAATGACCATTTGACACCCCTCCCGCAGGCGTTCGCCGCGGTGATCGTCGTCTAAATGAACCGACATAGCATGCACCAGGCGCTCAAGAACCGGCTTCTGCCGCGCCAAAAGGCCGCCTGGCAGGTCTTCATCGGGAAAGTCGATCTCCGCCTCCAGATGGGCCAGCGCGCCAATCAGGTCGGACCGCCATGTTTCATACAGGCGGCCCAGCGCGCCGCTCATCTGTCGTTGCGCCTGACGCCGTTGCGCCTCTGTCTCTGATGCGATCAGGTCGGCAAGGCCCTCGGCCTGGGTCAAATCCATTTTGCCGTTTTCAAAGGCTCGCCGGGTAAATTCTCCCGCCCGGGCCAGGCGACAGCCCGGCAGCCGACCCAAGGCCTGCAAAAGAGCGGTTATCACGGCCGGACCGCCATGACCGTGCAATTCGGCCACGTCCTCGCCGGTAAAACTATCGGGGGCAGGGAACCACAGCACCAATCCACGGTCCAGGATCTCGCCACCAACGGGATCGACAAAGGAAGTCAAATGGGCCCGCCGCGGGACCGGCAGGTTCCGACCATCCATAACAGCCGCCAGAGCCGCACCCGCCCGTGGCCCTGAAACACGTAGAACCGCCACCCCGGCCCGCCCAGGCGCCGTCGCCAGGGCATAGATCGTATCGCCGGCCGGCATCACCAGGTCTGCAGGTAATCCGCCGGGTCCGGGCGCTTTTTCATAGGTGTCATCTGCTTTGCGGTACCAATATGGATGAAACCGACCAGCGTATCCTTTGGCGCCAGCCCCAAAGGCGCCTTGACGTTTTCGTCGTAGCAGGGCGCACCGGTCACCAGAATAGCGTCATAGCCTTGGGCATGCAGCGCGTTCAGCAGGTTTTGCGCCGCCGCGCCCGTCGCCACCACCTGTTCGATGGGGGGCACTTTCGGGTGATTCTCGACAATTTCAGCCCAAACCGCCAGAACCAACGGTGCCCGCATGGGCTTACCCCTGGCTTTTTCAACTTCGTCCGATCCGGCTTCAGGTTCCCGCCGCGCCAGGGCCGCGGCGAATATATCGCCCAGATCCTGCCGCCGTCCCCCGCGGATAATCAGAAACCGCCAGGGCCGCAAAGCACCGTGGTCGGGCGCCCGCATGGCGGTTTGCAGCAAAGTGAGAACCTCGCCATCACTGGGCGCCGGTTCCACCAACAACCCCGCAGGCGTCGATTGCCGACCCATTAAACATTCCATGGCGTCCATCACCCACTCTCCCCTATATCTTCATTCCCGGAAACTCGACTCTATGCCTTCTTGTCGTCCTGCCCCATGGTATTGGCCCAAAAGGCTTTTTGCAGGGTGTCCCAACCCTGCAATCCAGAGGGCAACCAGGTTTTCAAAAGGCCTTCCATATCGGCACCGGCGACCGCATCGGTCATCCGGCTCTGCATTGCGGCCAGCAGGGCCTCCTGCATGGGCGCAACATCGGGCAAACCCAAAAAGGCCCGGGCCTCCTGAGCACTACAATCAATATCGATCTTGATTTTCATTTCTTCAATATCCCGCTTTTGCCCAAGCCATCAACGTGCCAAACTTAGTGCAGGGCATCACTGGGGGCAATGGCGCCTCGACGTACTATACTGGTATAGGGGATACGGGCATGGCGAACGAGCTTGGGGCCGAGACCTCGCCCTATTTGCTGCAACATAAAGACAATCCGGTGCATTGGCGCCCGTGGGGTGATCGGGCCTTGGCCGAGGCCCGCGCCAGCGGCAAACCAATCCTGTTGTCGGTCGGTTATGCGGCCTGTCATTGGTGTCACGTTATGGCCCACGAATGTTTCGAAAACCCTGCCATCGCCACCCTGATGAACGAACTATTCATCAATATCAAGGTAGACCGGGAAGAACGCCCAGACATCGATGCCGTCTATATGGCGGCACTGGGCTTGATGGGGCAGCACGGCGGCTGGCCCCTGACCATGTTCCTGACGCCTGCCGGTGAACCGTTCTGGGGCGGTACCTATTTTCCCCCGGAGGCACGTTACGGCCGGCCCGGCTTCCCCGATATCATGCGCCGCATCACCGAAGTTTACCATACAGACCCCGAATCCGTCCGCAAAAACACCGAAGCGGTGCTGCAATCCCTAAACCAGCTTGCCGCCGGCGACCCCGACGCCCCAACGATACAGATTGGCATCGAAATCATTGACCGGGTGGCGCAAACACTATGCGAACAGGTCGATTCCGTTCACGGCGGCATCGGCCAGGCGCCGAAATTCCCACAGACCTACGCTATTGAAATGATACTGCGCGGCTGGTTACGTCAGCATGACGACGCCATGCTGCAGGCGGTGGACACGACGCTGACCGGCATGTGCCAAGGCGGCATCTACGATCATTTGGCGGGCGGGTTCGCGCGCTATTCCACCGATGAACGGTGGCTGGCGCCGCATTTTGAGAAGATGCTGTACGACAATGCCCAATTGATCGATATTCTGACGCTGGCATGGCAGGCGGACCGTAATCCCCTTTATTCTCAACGGGTTAAAGAAACCGTTGCCTGGGTATTGGACGAAATGGTGGTCGAAGGAGGCGGCTTTGGCGCCACCCTGGACGCGGACAGTGAGGGTGAGGAGGGCCGCTTCTATGTCTGGCAGGAAGCAGAGGTCGATGCCGTCCTGGCCGACGCTGCGTCCGTCTTCAAAGCCGCCTATGACGTCTCGCCCCATGGCAATTGGGAAGGCAAGGTTATCCTCAACCGGTCGGCCCGGCCGGACCTTGGTTCCGACGAAGAAGAAGCTTTGTTGCGGCATTGCCGTGAAAAACTTCTGCTCCAGCGCGGCAACCGTATCAGGCCCGGTTGGGATGACAAGGTTTTAGCGGATTGGAACGGTCTGATGATAACGGCACTGGCTAACGCAGCAGCCGTATTCGAACAGCCGACCTGGGCCGCTGCCGCCGTTACCGCGTTTGACTTCATCGCCGACAAACTCTGCCCGAACGGAACCTTGCTGCATGGCTACCGGCAGGGGCAAGCCAAGCACCGGGCCCTGTTGGACGATTATGCCAATATGGCGCGCGCCGCCATACAGCTCTATGAGATACATGGTGAGGATCGCTACCTGCAACAAGCCCAAAACTGGGTTGCCACCATTGAAACAGAGTTCGCCGATACGGAACGGGGCGGCTATTATTTTTCCTCGGATCAGGCAACCGACGTCATCGCACGCATGCGCCACGGCAACGATAATGCTGTGCCGTCGGGCAATGGGCTCATGGTCGGCGTACTGACCCGGTTATGGCTTTTGACCGGTGATGCGATTTACGGCCAACGGGCGGACGCCGTGGCGCGGTCGTTTTCGCCGCAACTGAGCAACTACGCCCTGGCCATGACCACTTTGTTGAACAATATCGAGCTTATGTTACAGCCACTGCAAATTGTTATTATGGGTGAACGCAACGACGAAACCGTCAAAAATATGCTGTCGGCGGTCCACAGTCTGGCGCTGCCCAACAAGGTCCTGCAGGTTTTATCCCCGGGGCAAACATTGCCCACCGGCCACCCCGCAACAGGCATGCAGCAGCAGGACGGAAGACCCACGGCATACGTCTGTATCGGACAGACCTGTTCCCTGCCCCAGACCAGGCCGGCAGACCTGCATAACGCCCTGGCCATGGCCACAACCATCCCTGAACCAGGACCCTAGAGCCATGCCGCAACAATCAATGCACTCGCCCATAGGCGATTTGACCGTTACCAGCGAAAACGGCGCCCTGGTTGCATTGGATTGGGGTTGGGCCCGGGATCAGGGGTCGGACGCTCTGCTGGACGAGGCAAAAGCCCAACTGGAGGCCTATTTCGATGGCGGCAGGCAAACCTTCGATCTCCCGCTGACGCCTGCCGGTACTGCTTTCCAGCATCGTGTCTGGCAACTGATGGCGGCTATTCCCTGTGGAGAAACACGCAGCTATGGCGCCATGGCGAAGGATCTGGACAGTGCTGCCCGGGCCGTGGGCATGGCCTGTGGCGCCAATCCCATTCCGGTGATCATACCCTGCCACCGGGTTCTGGCGGCCAACGGCATGGGCGGCTATTCCGGCGAAGGCGGCCTGCAAACAAAGATCGCACTGTTACGGCTGGAAGGCGCCTTGTTGTAGCTCTGGCAGTTTTCCAGCAATTTTCCTACGTGACAAGCTTTAGCCCGTCAGTCTATTGTCCCTCATCCAATCATTGCGTACCGCCAAATCGGCAGGAATCGTAACCAGTTAACTTGGGAAAAGGCTACACAAACATGGTCAAAGCAATCCAATTTCACAAAGCGGGCGGCCCATCGGTAATGAAATGGGAAGAGGTAAAACTGGGCAAGCCCAGAAAAGGGCAGGTCCTGATCCGTCATACCGCTATCGGTTTAAACTATATCGATACCTACCAACGTAGCGGCCTGTACCCGATGCCAATGCCTTCCGGCCTGGGGATGGAAGCCGCCGGCGTGGTCGAGGCGGTCGGCGCCGGCGTCAAGCACGTCAAGCCAGGCGACCGTGTCGCTTATGGCAGCGGTGCCCCTGGCGCCTATTCCGAGGCCCGGATCATGGATGCGGCAACTTTGGTAAAAATTCCCCGCGGTATCTCCGATGAAGCCGCCGCCGCCATGATGCTCAAAGGCATGACCGTGGAATACCTGATCCGCCGCACCTATCCGGTCAAAAAAGGTCAGACAGTCTTGTTTCACGCTGCCGCGGGCGGGGTTGGTCTGATAGCCGGCCAATGGCTGAACGCGCTCGGAGTTCGCGCGATCGGTACCGCAGGCAGTGCCGCCAAGGTGAAATTGGCCAAAGCCCATGGCTATGCCGAGGTTATTGACTACAACAAGAAGGACTTCGTCAAGGAAGTTGCCCGGCTGACGAAAAAGCAAGGCGTGCCCGTGGTCTACGATTCAATCGGGAAGTCGACCTGGGATGGATCTCTCAATTGCCTGCAGCCGCGCGGTTACATGGTGTCCTTTGGCAATGCGTCTGGCGCCGTGGATAGTTTTGCGCCCGGTATTCTGGCGGCCAAAGGCTCCTTGTACCTGACCCGTCCCAGCCTGGTCGCTTACACCTCCAACCGCAAAGCATTGGAAGACTGCTCAAAGGCCCTTTTCGCCGTCGTAAAAAGCGGCAAGGTCAAGATCGAGATCAATCAGACCTATGCTCTAAAGGACGCAAAACAGGCACATAAGGATCTGGAAAGCCGTAAAACCACAGGTTCAACCATCCTAATTCCGTAGTTTTCGTAAAAATCAAGGAAATAGTCGAATTTCCATGAAACCGGGCCGCGCTGCTCCCAGCGCGGCCCATTTCGTTACTTTACGTGTTCATGGAATCAAAAAACTCGTTGTTATCCTTGGTCGCCTTTAACTTGCCCAACAGAAAGTCCATGCTGTCCATGGCGCCCATTGGGTTGAGGATGCGCCGCAGCACCCACATTTTCGCCAATGCCGCCTTGTCCACCAGCAGTTCCTCCTTGCGGGTGCCGGATTTGATAATATCAATGGCCGGAAAGACCCGTTTGTCGGCCAATTTACGGTCCAGCACGATCTCCGAGTTGCCCGTACCCTTGAACTCCTCAAAAATGACCTCATCCATCCGGCTGCCGGTATCGATCAGGGCGGTGGAGATAATGGTCAGGGAGCCGCCCTCTTCAATATTCCGCGCTGCGCCAAAAAACCGTTTGGGCCGCTGCAGGGCGTTGGCATCAACACCACCGGTCAGCACCTTGCCCGAAGACGGCACCACAGTGTTGTAAGCCCGCGCCAGCCGGGTGATGGAATCCAGCAGGATAACAACGTCGCGCTTGTGTTCCACAAGACGCTTGGCCTTATCAATAACCATCTCCGCCACCTGCACATGGCGCGACGCGGGTTCGTCAAAGGTTGAACTGATCACCTCGCCTTTCACCGATCGTTTCATATCGGTGACTTCCTCCGGCCGCTCGTCAATCAAAAGGACGATCAGGAAGCATTCAGGATGGTTGGCCATGATGGAATGGGCAATGGATTGCAGAATAACCGTCTTACCCGTACGCGGCTGGGCCACGATCAAGGCCCGCTGTCCCTTGCCAATGGGCGACACCAGCTCGATCACCCGGCCAGTTTTGTCTTCCAGGGTCGGTTCATCCCGTTCCATGACGAGCCGTTCATCCGGGTACAATGGCGTCAGGTCGTCGAAGTGAACCTTGTGTCTGGCCTCTTCCGGATCACTGAAATTGATACTGTTGACCTTCAACAAGGCGAAATAGCGTTCGCCGTCCTTGGGCGCCCGGATCTCCCCTTCCACGGTATCACCGGTACGCAGGGAAAAGCGCCGGATCTGCGACGGCGAGACATAAATATCATCCGGTCCCGGCAAGTAGTTTGCCTCTGGCGCGCGCAAAAAACCAAAACCGTCCTGGAGAATTTCCAGTACCCCGACGCCGGTAATTTCTTCATTATTATCGGCGGCAAGCTTCAATATTGCGAACATCTGTTCTTGCCGGCGCAGAGACGAGGCATTTTCTACCTCTTGTTCCTCGGCATAGGCCAGAAGGTCTATTGGCGACATCGCCTTTAATTCTTGCAATTTCATTTGTTTGTCGTTTGCTGACTGGAAAGGAAAAACGGTTGTGACATCAGGCCTCGCCGAATAACGTCGCAATCGCGATATCAATCGGATAGAGCGTGGAAAGTTTGAGGCTTACCGAGAGGAAACTCGTAATGCGGCGCCGGACGGCACCATTGGCCTTTGTTCGTAATCTTCACCTAACATAGGTTGCGCAACGGTGAAAGCAAGAAATTGCCGCAAAAAAGGCGCGCCAATTTATTCCGCTAAAAATTCACAAGACCTATCGGGCCGCATAGCCTCCGTCGATCAACAGATCCGACCCGGTCATGAAACGTGAATCATCGCTGGCCAGATAGACCGCTGCGCGGGCAATTTCCACAGGTTGGCCCAGGCGGCCCAAGGGATGAGCCGGACCCCACTCCCGTTCCGCCGTTTCCAGATCACCGAATTGCTGGGCCAGACGATCCGTCGCTATACCCCCTGGCGACAGTGTATTGGCGCGAATCTTCTGCGCCGCGTGCTCCAAGGCAATGACCTTTGCCAACTGCAGTAAGGCGCCCTTGGTCGCACAATAGGCGCCACGCAGTGGGGTCGCAACCCGCGCCATCTGTGACGCGGTAATGATAATGGATCCGCCACCCGCCAATATCATATGTGGAATCAAATACTTAGATGTTAGGAAAACGCCCGTCAAATTGACGGCCAGAGCCTGATTCCAAGCATCCAAAGACAGATCCACGATACTGGCAGGTTGGGTCAGAGTGGCAGCGTTACACATACCCACATTGATAGTTCCGAACTTGGCCGCGACCGCGTTGACGGCCGTCCGTACCGAGGCATCATCGCGCACGTCGCAAGGACAGGCCATGGCACGGCCGCCGGCCGAGATAATTGCCGCCGCCTCTGCTTCCGCCGTTGCGATATCCAGGTCCAGCAATGCTACCGCCGCACCTTCATCAGCGAATGCCTGGGCGCTGGCCAAACCAATACCGCGCGCCGCGCCGGTTACCAATGCCACTTTGCCTGCTAGAACGCCTTCTACCATAGTGAAATCTCCCACAAAAATTCGTCAAAATGGCCGCACAATCACCATAATCACGATTACAATCATGAAAACCGTCGGGATTTCATTAATTTTTCGATAAAAACCAGCTGAATGTTTATTGCGGTCCTCGGCAAATGCCCGGCGCCAACGTGACAACCACGCATGCATCCCGCCCAACCCTATGATGGCGCAAAATAGCTTTATCCAGATCCAAATTTCATCAAAATCAACCAAACCTGGCGTAAATAAAAGGAAAACGCCCAAAATCAGCGCCATCGTCATTGCTGGATTGATAATCGCCCGTAGCAGCCGGCGCTCCATTACTTTTAAGGTTTCCGATAATTCCGAGCCAACCGCCGCGCCCGCGTGATAGACATAAAGGCGTGGCAAATACAACATGCCCGCCATCCAGGCCATCACCGCTATGATGTGCAGCGCTTTGATCCAGCTATACCACTCCGAAAGAAAATCGCTCATGGCGTGCTTCCGTATCCACATGCGCCTAAAGTTGCCGGGCAGCAGCGGCTGTCAGTCCCATTGCCGCAGCGGGCAGCTGGGTCCGCCCAGTTCAGCGCCCTGCGGGTCATGGCCGCCAGGCCATCAATGAATTCTGCCTGGGTACCGACCGTCGGAATTCGGACATAGTCTTGCACGCCAACCGTTTTCGCCAGGTTTTGATAATCAATATCCAACTCCACCAAGGTTTCCGAATGTTCGGAAACAAAGGCAATCGGCGCCAGCACTATACCTAAACCGTCTTGGCCGGCCTCGGTAATCTCGTCCTCGGTCGCGGGTCCGATCCACTCCAAAGGCCCAACCCGGCTTTGATAACAAACCCGCCAGTCCAGCTCCTCGAATCCCGTCTCGGCCAATCCCGCGACGATAGACGCACAAGTCTGTTCAACCTGCCATTGGTAAGGATCGCCGCGGGCAATAATTTTCTTCGGCAAGCCATGGGCGGAGAACAGCAATCTGACCGGCCCTTTATCCAATGCTGACCGTAGCATAGGCGCAATAAGCGCCACCTGTGCAGCAACAAAGCCGTCATCCTGCGCATAGCAGCAAATTGTCCGTGACGGCGCCTGCAGACCCGCCAGCTCTGCCGCCCGGTACCAGTCATTGATCGAAGAGCCGGACGTCGTCGTTGAAAATTGCGGATACAAGGGCAAGAGTACAATGTGATCGGGGGCAAACTCCGCCACCGTCCTCGCGACCTGATCACTGAAAGGGTGCCAATAACGCATACAGGGAAAGGCCTTCACTGTGCCCAGATCGGCCAATGCCGCTTCCAGTGCCCTGGCTTGCTTCTCCGTTTGCATCCGGATAGGTGAACTGCCGCCGATCTTGGCATAAATTGATCGAGCATGAGAAGCCCGGCGTGCGGAAATCAGCCATGCCAGAAACCAACGAACGGGCGCCGGTGCGGTGATAATCGCCGGATCACTGAACAAATTGCGCAAAAACGGCTTGACTGCGTCCAGGCCGTCCGGGCCGCCAAGATTGAATAAAACGACCGCTACCCGAGACATCTAGACTTATTCCCCAAAGCCACGGATCTCATCGTCAGCCGCGCAGCATTTCAGCCAAACGGTCAACATGTTCAGGTGGCGTTTCCGGCACGATGCCATGGCCCAGATTAAAAATGAACGGCCCATGGCCCAGAATTCTCAGAATTCGACGCACTTCCGTTTCCATTGCCGAGCCACCGATGACCAAAAGCCGGGGATCCAGATTGCCTTGCAGGGTCGCTTTACCCTCGGCATTCGACCCCTGCAATTCCGCTGCCGCCCATTCCAATGGCACAGTCCAGTCCAAGCCAATTCCATTGACCGCCCCGGCCTGGGCAAAAGTCTTATAGCCAGCACCGACACCACGGGGGAAACCAATTATTGGAAGCTCCGGGTATTTCCGCCGTAACTGCACCGCGATTTGTTGCACCGGCTCGATACACCAGCGTCGAAAAGCCGTTTCCGATAACGCCCCGGCCCAGGTATCAAACAGTTGCACCGCCTCGGCGCCGGCATCGACCTGCCGGGACAGATATTCCACCGTGGCAGTCACCAACAATTCAATTAGCCGGCCAAATCCATCCGGATCGGCATAAGCCCATTGTTTCACGATCGCATGATCGCGGCTGCCCCTGCCCTCCACCATATAGGTCGCGACCGTCCAGGGCGCGCCGGCAAAACCGATCAGCGCAACGTTGTCCGGTAATTCCGACGCCAGCCGGCCAACAGTCTCATACACCGGTGCCACGCGCTCATGCAGATCATCCATGCGTAATTGCGCTAATTCCGCGACGCTGCGGACCGGCTCCAAAATCGGCCCCTCGCCCTCGCGGTAGTCCAGTGCCTGGCCTAATCCATGCGGAATGAGGAGAATATCGGCAAACAGTATGGCCGCATCCATGCCAAACCGCCGGATCGGCTGCAAGGTAACTTCCGTCGCCAGATCAGGATTGAAACAAAGGTCCAGAAAGCTGCCGGCCTGAGTACGCGTTGCCCGGTACTCCGACAAGTACCTGCCTGCTTGCCGCATGAACCAGAACGGCGGGCGCGTCAGCGTCTCACCCCGTAAGGCACGAATAAGAAGTTTATGTTCTGTTGGCACTATTCGTATCCCATATCCTCAGGCGCGATCCTATTTTCAGCCTTTCTTTACATATAATATTTTTAAAAGATAGATAGTGGTAGGTAGTGAATCTCTGTGAAAATCGGGGATTAAGGCCTGTCCCTCGATTCGTCCCGAAGATAATCCCCAATCCATCCGCTTTGCTTACCTATGGGGATAAAGGTGATAAATCGGGACAACTTCAGGCCGCGCAACATGGGGATATTCGGGATAGAAAAGAGAGCATGGGAATACTCACGGGATATCGATTCGAATGCAGGGCTGCATTCAGAGGCTAAAATATGCAGGTACTAGTAACCTCTCAAGGTGTGCAATTTTTCTTGTTTGCATGGCGATGCCGGCTTATCCCCATGACTAACAGTTTCCATGTTACTGATTCCTGATCTGCAAAAGGCTATTGAACGGCAATGACCAAGTTTCATTTGCACCTGGTATCCGATGCTACGGGCGATACCCTGCTTTCCCTGGCGGCCGCTGCTCTGGTCCAGTTCGAGTCTGCGGAGCCGAACCGCCATATGTGGACAATGGTGCGCTCCGAAGCCTTGTTGCTGCCGGTTATTGCCGCGATTGAAAAGACTCCTGGGCTGGTGATGTTCACTCTGGTGGATCACAATCTGCGGGAAATTCTGCGCGAAGAATGCCGTCGCCTGCAAGTGCCATGTGTACCGGTACTGGATCCAATTCTCGGTGCGTTGGAAAATTTTCTCGGCGCCGAAAGCCGTGAATTGCCGGGTCGACAACATATCATGGACGCTGATTATTTCAGCCGCATCGACGCCATCCAATTCAGTCTGCACCATGACGACGGACAGGCAGTCGATGGTTTCTACCGGGCCGACGTCATTCTGGTAGGCATTTCCCGTACTTCCAAGACACCTACCTGCATGTATTTGGCCAATCGTGGCTTGAAAGCCGCCAATATTCCTTTGGTGCCGGGCATTCCCCTACCCGAACAGTTAATGCAACTGGATGACGTCCTGATTATCGGTCTGACCGCGTCTCCGGATCGACTTGTTCAAATCCGCCGCAACCGATTGAAGTACTTGAACCAGGATGAAGACACCGATTATGTCGATATGCAATCGGTGAAAGAAGAAGTAATCAATGCCCGGCGTCTGTTCGACAGCAAAGGCTGGCCCAGAATTGATGTCACGCGCCGGTCAATCGAGGAGACCGCGGCTGCGATCATCGGCTTGCATACTCAGAGAACGGAAGCAAAGGCCGAATTTCTGGGCAAGTAGGGAATTAGATCTCAGCCAGTTGGGTCCATTGAAATGGAATTTCCGGCGCCGCCAATTCAGGTTGCGGAAGTACGGCCGCGTCTTTAATCCGCAGCCAGGGTTTCGATAAATCCCGGTCTCGATGCTGTCGCTCTCCGGGTTGTGCCGCTGCCGTACGTTCCAAACGCAAGCGGTACAGCATGGGAGAAGCACCAGCGTGGGAATCCGTGCTACCTACTCCGGTCAAGGCGTATTCGCCTAAATCCTCTACTCCGGCTGCCAGGGCGGCTTGCTGCAAGCGCTGCAATGGCATGCCGCTAGGCCGGATCAACAGGTATTGTTCAATTAATGGACCTTGATCCAGGATGGTCAGACGGCAATCTTCCTGTCCGGCGACAAAAACCGCGAAGCGCTGATTATGGGCGGATAATAACTGTGTGGCCATGGCAGCAGCACTTTTTCGCCCCGCCGCGTTGGCAGAAAATCCAAAATACTCGAAAAACTTGCCTTCCAATGCCTCGACATAGTCTTCGCCCCGTTCAAACAACCGCCGGTCAATATAACCCAGTTGCTTTCCCAGTTCCTTGATTGCCGTATCGGTTAAACGCTCCAGCTTCACATGCATATGGCTAAGTGCCATACCATCACTATCAGCGCTTTTCTGGGCCAGTAGGGCATAATCCAGGGCTAAGAGACGGCTCAATAACGGGCCAAGGCCTGGATCGTTCAGATTACAGTGGCTTGCCTTGAATTCGGACAGGTCCAGGTCCGGCGCCAGACGCTGAATATTGCGCCAGGTGACACGATTCGAGGTACGTAGGCGAAAGTACTTGTTCAAGGGGCGGGGCAAGGCGCCATCGATCAGGAACATCAACACCGTGCTCTGATGCCGATGCTCAATCCAGCCGTGGCCAAGGTTGGGCAACAACTGATCCGCGGAAATAAAAGGGTAGGGCTTTCCATCGGCTACAAAGCGAAAGAAACTGTTGATCAAACTATGGCGCAGTAACTGACTGGTCAGCCGTGCCCGATTCGTCAAAAAAGAGTCGGCCTCTATGAGTCCAGGCAGTGGAATAATATTGCTTTTATCCGTCATTATCTAAAGCCAATAAAAGACGTATTTTCAATGGGTTCATAGGATAATATAATTTCAACTATCAACACTATCATGAAACTAGCCAAAATAACAGGAACTGTTTGTTGATGAAAGAATCTCCACCGCCGCACCTGGTTCTTGCTTCCAGTAGCCAGGCCCGGCACGCCATGTTGCGCCAGGCGGGTCTGAAAATCGCTGTCCACCCCTCGGATCTGGACGAGCGTACAATCAAGGCCGGGCTGCAGACCCAGAGTACTTCCTCTCCGGCCATTGCAGCCGCTCTCGCCAAGGCGAAAGCCCGGGCTGTTGCCAGGCAATATCCAAACGCCTGGGTTATCGGTGCCGATCAGGTCCTGTCCTGTGACGGCGATATGTTTGACAAGGCGCCGGATTTCACGGTGGCGAAATCAACATTGCAACGCCTGCGGGGGCGCCGGCACGAATTGCATGCGGCAGTCTGTGTGGTGCGGGACAACGGCTCGCAGGATGTGGTTCCATGGCAGCATGTGGGGACGGCGCAGCTGTGGATGCGGTCACTTTCCGATGAATTTATTGCTGCCTATTTAGACCAGGCGGGCCGGTCGGTGCTATGGTCCGTCGGCTGTTATCAAATTGAAGGTTTGGGTGTGCAATTGTTCGACCGAATTGAAGGGGATCATTTCACGATCCTGGGGCTGCCCTTGCTGCCTCTGCTAAAATATCTACGTTCGAAGGGGTTGTTGCAGCGATGATTAGCGGCAAGGCCCGGCTAGCCGGTGTAGCGGGCTGGCCCGTTTCCCATTCCCGCTCACCGCGGCTGCATAATTTTTGGTTGCGGGCATATGGCATCGATGGTGCCTATCTGCCGCTTGCCATTAGACCGATCGATTTCGAAGTGGCCGTCCGGGCCTTGCCCAAGCTGGGATTTGCCGGCTGCAACGTGACGATGCCCCACAAGGAAATGGCCATGAAAGCGGTCGATCGGGTTGATGCCGCGGCGCGGCGGATCGGCGCGTTAAATACTATCGTGGTGGCGGAGGACGGCAGTCTGGACGGCTCCAATACGGACGCTTTCGGTTTCTTGCAGGCTTTGTATGAAGGCGCACCAAAATTGAATGTGGCGCGGGGACGGGCTGTCCTCATTGGTGCCGGCGGCGCGGCAAAGGCCATTGCAGTGGCCTTGCTGGATGCCGGCGTGCCCGAGTTGGTCGTGCTCAACCGGACCGAAACACGGGCCGGCGCCCTGGCGGAAGCACTGGGTGGGGGTATCACGGTTGGCGCCTGGAAAGAGCGGGCTGCTTACCTGGCCGAGGCCAATTTGCTGGTCAACAGCACGACGCAAGGTATGCACGGGCAGCCGGCCCTGGATCTGGTCCTGGATGATCTGGCCTCGGAAGCGGTGGTCATGGATGCGGTCTACACCCCTTTAATAACGCCGTTGTTGTCGGCGGCCCGAGAAAGGGGCAATACAATTGTCGACGGTCTGGGCATGTTGTTACACCAGGCCCGCCCTGGTTTTGCCGCATGGTTCGGCCGGCAGCCCGTGGTAGGACCGGCCTTGCGCAAGCATGTTCTGGCGGATTTGTAAGGGGTGATGGGGTGTATATCGTTGGTTTGACGGGCTCCATCGGTATGGGTAAGTCGGAAACATCGAAAATGTTCCGCCGCCTTGGCGTGCCGGTGTTCGATGCGGACGCGGCGGTGCATGATCTGTTGAAACGCGGTGGCCGCGCTGTGCGCCGGGTCGAACAGGCCTTTCCGGGCGTTACCAAGGACGGCGCTGTTGATCGCCCCGCCCTGGGCGCGCGGGTATTCGGCAAACGCCAGGAACTGCGCCGTCTGGAAGGAATTTTGCACCCCATGGTCGGCCAGGCCCAGCGCGCTTTTCTGGCCGATGCCCAACGCCGGCGCCTGGCATTGGTGGTGCTCGACATACCGTTGTTGTTCGAAGGCCGGGGCGAAGACCGCTGTGACGCCACGGCGGTGGTCAGTGCACCCTATTTCATACAGCGGCAACGGGTTCTGGCCCGGCCCAATATGACCGCCGAGAAATTCGAGAATATACGCCGCCAGCAGGTGCCTGATACGGTGAAGCGGCAACGCGCCGATTTTCTGCTGGCTACGGGACTGGGCCGCCGTCATACCCTGCGCCATGTCGCCCAACTGGTCAGCACCGTCCATGGGCGGACCGGCCATGCCTGGCCGCCCAAAGGCCGTCCCCGACGCCGCTCCAATTCTCATCCCAGCCGGAGGCCCGTGCATGCGCGAAATCGTATTCGACACTGAAACCACGGGGCTTGATCCTGCCGCCGGTCACCGTGTGGTGGAAATCGGCTGTGTGGAACTGCTCAACCACATGCCGACGGGTGAGACCCGGCAGTGGTATCTCAATCCCCAGCGGGACATGCCGGAAGAGGCTTTTCGCGTGCATGGCCTGTCCGAGGCGTTCCTGGCCGATAAGCCGTTATTCGCGGCGGTGGCGGACGATTTCCTGGAGTTTGTCGGCGGCGCTGTGCTGATTGCGCACAATGCCAACTTTGATATGCGTTTCATTAATGCCGAACTGGCTGCTCTTGACCGGCCCAATATGCCCAAGGATAAGGTGCTGGATACGATCGTGCTGGCGCGCCGGAAGATACCCGGGGTGCAATACAGTCTGGATGCGCTGTGCCGACGTTTTGAAATTGATCTTTCAGCGCGGGAAAAGCATGGCGCCCTGCTGGATGCGGAACTGCTGGCTGAAGTATATCTGGAATTGATTGGTGGGCGCCAACCGGGTCTGGTTCTGGCCAGCGAAACGAAAGGCGCAACCGCCGTACAGGCCGCCGATCGCCAGGCCCGTTCCCCGCGCGCCCATGCGCCCAGCGCTGAAGAAGAGGCGGCTCACCAAGCCTTCGTGGCGAAAATGAAAGACCCTATCTGGAACAAGTAGGAACGTTCGTTTCCCGCTTTATGCCCCGCCGTCTCCGGTGGCGGCGTTTTGTACCTCGGCATTTTCCATGGACTGGCGGTAGAGTTGTACAAAATCGATGGGTTCCAGCAACAACGGAGGAAAGCCGCCATCGCGGGTGGCATCGGCTACGACCCGGCGGGCAAAGGGGAACAACAGGCGCGGACACTCAATCAGGCAGACCTGTTTCAGCTGGTCCTGCTCCACATTATGCAAGGCGAAGACGCCGGCATACAACACTTCGACCACGAATGCCTTTTGCGCCTCGAATTCAGCGTTGGCGGTAATCCGCAACTCGACTTCGAATTGATTGGGAGAGAGGGCCCGGGCGCCGACATCGACCGAAACCTCGATTTTGGGCGCAGCGGTTTGGTTGGCCAGATTTTGCGGCGCGCTTGGATTCTCGAATGAAAGATCCTTGACGTACTGGGCGTGTACCTGGACGCGCGGCGCATTCTGCGCGGCGTCAATGTTGCCGGCGACGGGTGCCGCCGAGGCGTCGGGTACGTTGGTGTCGTCGGTCATGATGGATATGTCTCAGCCTGTGATGGGGTGACGGCGTGGCTATCACGTCTTTGTGTTACCAGCAAGAAACCTCTCTGCTGGGTTACTCGGGTTTCCCCTGATCGTCGCGATGATCGTCAATGGGGGCCGGGTCCTCGGGGGCGACTTCCTCAAAATCCACATCGATGATGTCATCCTGGTCGTTATGTCCGCGGCGCGGACTTTGCCCACTGGGCGGCGGTTGTTGGCCAGGGCTCCCGGCGCCAAAAGGCTGTCCCTGAAACTGGCTGTTGGCGACAATATGCCGCGCCACCAGATGCCCCAGAAAAAAACGAACCGGGGGCATCAACAGCATGGCCCCGGCTAAATCAGTGACGAATCCCGGCGTTAGCAACAAGGCCCCGGCGACGAGCAGGCATAGGCCGTCAAAGACCTCGCGCAGCGGCATTCGGCCTTCCGCCATTTGGCTCTGGGCCCGGCGCAGTGTGGACAGGCCCTGACGGCGCAACATGAAAGTGCCGCCCAGCGCGGTACCGACCACGACGGCCAAGGTCCACCACAGCCCGATGAAACCGCCAACTTCGATAAATACGGCGATTTCGATTAGCGGTATGGCGATGAACGCCAAAAGAATAACAAATCCCATGCTTGCTCCCTATCAGCGCAAAGTGGTATTGGCCTATTTAATACTGTATTGAGAGCGGCGCCATAGCGGTTTGGCGGTTTGCGTTTGTTAGGGCAAGTTCGCTGGACAGCGCATTGTACGGGCCGTAAGGTATGACTCCGCGTCGACAGGCGGGCTGGTTGGTTGCTGGTAGCGGGCGGCCAGCCGGCAGATTTAAGGTCATATTTGGCATTCGTTGTGCAAAACGTGATCTAACTGGATAGAATAAACGACCCTACAGGACTGACGAATTTCATGGGCGAGGGTTACTTTCTCGATATCATATTCCTGGCCATGGTGGCGGGTTTCATATTCTTTCGCCTGCGCAATGTGCTCGGACGGCGAACGGGAAATGAACGGCCGCCACCGGATCCTCGAACGCAAAAGCGATCCGAAGATCAATCCGATGAGCAAGGAGCGGCTAATCAAGGGGCCGGTGATGACAATGTTGTTGCCCTGCCGGACCGCAGCCGTCCCCAGGCCGCCGACAACGCCGAAGCCAAGCCGGAGGAAGAGGCTGCGCTATGGGCCGATGATTCACCGATCGGTGCGGGTCTGACGAAAATAAAGCTGGCGGATCATCACTTTGAGCCGGGCGCTTTCACCGACGGCGCCCGCAGCGCTTACGAGATGATTGTCGATGCGTTTGCCAATGGCGATCGTGACGCCCTGAGGCCGTTGCTGAACGATCAGGTCTTTGACAATTTCGACGGCGCCATGGACGACCGCGAAAGTAAGGGCCAAACCCTCGAAACCAAGATCGTTGCCATCAAAGCAACTGAAATTATCGATGCCGAACTGAAGGACAAGGTGGCCGAGGTAACCGTCAAATTTGTTTCGGAAATGGTTACGGTGACGCGCGATGAAGCGGGTGAGCTTCTGCCGGATCAGCCGGGAGGTACCCGGGAGGTCACGGATATCTGGACTTTTGCGCGCGATACCCGCGACCGCGATCCGAATTGGCAGCTCATCGAAACCCACGGCGAGAACTAAGCTGCCGGCCGGCTATGCGGGGTCGCCTTGCCGTCATATGGGCCGGACCCCTGCTGGTAAGCTTAGGTTTGTTGTTCTGGTGGCTGACCCGTCCGGGCCCGCCGCCCACCCCCGCCATCCCCAGCGATCAAATGGATTATCGTCTGGTGCCGTTCGCGGCCCTGGAGGGCTGGGAACAGGATGAACACGGTGCCGCGCTGAGGGCTTTTCTGCGCAGTTGCGAGCGTATTGGCACTTGGCCGGCCGATCGCCGTTTGAGCGGCCGTGACGGCGTTGCCGGTAATGCAAGCGACTGGACCGGGGTCTGCCGTGGTGCCCGGGCGGTAACGCCCGAGCGGCCGGATCAGGCGCGGCGCTTCTTTGAACAACAGTTCCGCGCCGTTGCCGTCCACTTTGGCGGCCAGGCGGCGGGCCTGTTCACGGGCTACTACGAACCGTTGTTGCAGGGCAGCCGGGTTCGGGGCGGGAACTATACGGTCCCCCTGTACGGTCGGCCGAAGGACCTGATCAGCGTCAACCTGGGTGATTTCAGCGACCGTCTGGAAGGGCAGCGCATCGTTGGCCGCGTTCAGGGCGGCCGGTTGCGTCCCTACCATGAACGACAACGGATCGCAGCCGGTGCCTTGGCCGATCAGGGTCTGGAAATCGTTTATGTGGATGATCCGGTGGATGCCTTTTTTCTACAGATCCAGGGTTCCGGTCGGGTGCGGCTTGCCGGTGGCGAAGAAATTCGCCTTGGTTACTCGGGCGGCAATGGCCGGCGCTATTTCGCCATCGGCCGGGAATTGATCAAGCGCGGTATCCTGACAAAGGAAAATGTCTCCATGCAAAGCATTCGGGCCTGGTTGGCGGCGCATCCAGTGCAGGCGCGCGGCGTGATGGATATGAACCCATCCTATGTCTTCTTTCGCGAGTTAGACGGACCGGGGCCGATTGGTGCTATGGGCGTCGCGCTCAGCCCCGGCCGCTCCATCGCGGTGGATCATCGGCTGATCCCCCTGGGCGTCCCCATCTGGCTGCAGGCCAGCCATCCCGCCGCCGAACTTGATGGGCCGGAGGCGCCGTTGCGCCGGCTGGTGCTGGCCCAGGATACCGGAGGCGCCATCAAGGGCGGCGTGCGGGGTGATCTGTTCTGGGGCCATGGTGCCCGTGCCGCCGCCATCGCCGGGCGCATGAAAAATGCCGGGCGATGGTTTCTGTTATTGCCCCGCACCCTGGCCGAGCGGCTGTAAACATGGTCCCGACATGCGCTGGAGCATGTCGGGGCTATTCTGATTCATTTGATGGCGCGGCCAGGCCATTGGGGTAGGCGCGCGGCGTAGCGCGATGTGGGACATCGGGCAAGCCGCGCAACGCAGCCCAAT
>JAJFGG010000103.1 GCA_021776235.1 Alphaproteobacteria bacterium
TATTTTCGATATTCATCGAGTCGCCGTGCCACCCGCTCCCCCTCCCGACCACCCACAGGATTATGATCAATGGGTGGTCGGGAGGGGGAGCGGGCGGGTAAGTCAATCTCGAAAATGGTCTAGTATGTTCGCAGCAGCGTCGGCGGATTCCGCTGATAATACCAAATGGCGTAGGATTGATCTGGAAGAAGATCCGGCGGCCGCCGTTCGAGGCAAGCAAAAACGATACGAAATGTGTTCACCGACGTTGCGCTGTCTTTGGCCATTGTTCGGCATCTCTCCGGCAATCGAATGGCATAAAGGTTGCCATAGCGGCGATTGATCTCGGTCTCCGTCCATTCGCCAAACGGCTTTTGCCTGTTGACGACAAAGCCATGGTCACTCTGGAAAATGACAACCGCCGTCGGATCGGCCGCGAGAAGTCGCGGCAGCATTGTTCGCACCTGCCGGTTGACGCAACGAATTGTATCCAGATAAGGGCCCGGATTTCCTTCCAGGGATGCCTCCGCCCCCTTGGTCATCCTCGGCCTTATGCGGCAATCGGGATATCGGTCTGCATCATGCGGCATGAATATATGTGCGTATACGAATTTCGGCGCGGCCGGAAAGCTTGGCAGTGCCTGAATTGTCTGGTCGAATTCGATCGGTTCGAAACGCACAGCCTCGGCGTAATAGGCTCTAACCAAGCGAAGGGCCGGCGTCATCCCAAGCAACAAAACGAGTCTGTTATCGAGAAGGCCAAGGCTTTTGCCACGTATACAACGATCCTCGATACCGCCGCAGCGGCTTGCGAGATAATTGCCTTCGGCGTGAACGTATTTGTAACCCATGGAACGAAATTTTCTTACGACCGGCCCATTACCTTTCAGTACTGCTGATTTCCAAAGTCCAAGTTGCCACGGCCAGGGCTGGCGAAAGCGATCATATTCGGTGTGATATTGCATGCTGAGAACAGACACGAACGAGGTACCGGTGGTAGGATAGTTAGTGTTGCTAGCCTCATGCACCTCGAAATCCTGTCGTTCCAGGAAACGCACGAAGGGGCCATTATCAAAACCCAAAGCGTCTTGCAGTTGATCGGCGCGGCCATAGGCGTCGAAGACAAAGAAGTAGACATTTGGCCGATCTGCATGTGCAACCGCCGCCTCGCCGGCGCTGCCTGTTCCGGTCCACGGGGATTGCAACAACAGGTTGCGAACAAGCGTGGCAAGGGGAATAAGCAGCAGGACAATCGCCAACCCCGCAAGCGCCCGCATGAATATGGGTCTGTCGCCAAACCGGTAGGCCAGTACTGTCCCTCCCAGGAACAGCACCAGCCAAATGCCAAACATGTAGCGCAAGGGCAGCCAATAATTCAGATAGTGAAGAAGGGTGGCTTCCAGAAAGCCATAGCAAAACAACAGAGCCGCAGCCACGGCCAGAAACGCCGCGACCCGCGATCGTAGCGCCAACGGGAATTTGCGCTCCACAAGCGCTGCCATTGCCAGCAGGGAGGCGATCCAAACAAATCCAATGATGAAAACCAGACCGATTTCAGCCCATTCCGCCGGGTCAATGGTCATCCGGTACAGAAACGGCCAGAGCCCAAGGAGCACCGCAGGTGACCAACGGATTAACATTTCTTGCCTCACCTACGGAACCAATTTGGTTGCACCTGACATTGTATCGCCGTTGATAGGCCAATTTCAACGGTGGCGCTGATACAGCCCCACAGGGCAGCGCTAAACAGTCCTTTCGTGTGGCGAGGAGCGGCATTTTCAAGTTACCCTGCCGGTTCTTTCAATGTTGCCCTGTTTCGCCCAGCTCTTTTGCATTGGACAAAGCAACGCAGCGCGAGACCCGGTTCGGGAACGTATTAATTTCCATTGACTGCGGACCGGTGATACCTAATATTTTCGCCCGAGGTCAATAATGGACGGGCATTCCTTTCATGCGAAATTTCTTGCTCGGCATCATGACCGCGGTCTTCTTGCCCATATTATTGGCTGTGGCGCTTTTTCTATTTCTGCCTAAGCTTGAGGCCTGGCGCGACGCTTATGCGTCCATACCAGCATTCGTTGTCAGCTACGCGCTGGTATATGCCGCCCAAGATGGCGATTTCGAGCGCGCGGCGGCAACCTTGGACCGCCAGGCCAATCTGGCCGAACGTTTGGGCATGAATGACCGGATGCGACGCAACCTGGTGGAGAATACGCGCTATGTGATGGACCGGGCTCGATACCGCGAACACTTTATCGCAATGCGGCCTTGGCTTGATCGTTTAATAGTTATTGCCAAGCACAATTATCTCGCCAAACTGATGGCGGCCGAAGCTGTGGGCTATATCGAACCGGCAAGAGCGGAACAAGAAATGTCGCCAATACGGGATGCAGCGCCGAGCTTCGATCGCGCATATCGTCCTGTCATTGAGGCTGATTTGAAGACAGCGGATGGCCATGTAACCACGGCATGGTGCCGACAATTCGCCGTTGACCAGTCGGCTGCATTTGGCATGTATGAATTTCGCCAGACGACCTTCGAAGGGCAAAATGTCGGCGCTTTTTTTCTTGCGATACGCAATCCACTCGGGAAACTGACTCTGCAGCCGCATGAGGGTTTTAAGCTGAACGAGCGCCGCATTTATACCTTCGAGTTCGGTAGCATTCCGGCCCAGGAGCATATTCGCCTGCACCTTCCCAGCCTGCCCGGCGTGAAGATCGTTAATCATGGCCTGATCTTCAAAGGTCCGCATGGCGAGCGCCGCTATGAGCCGCGGGATCTTAAAATTGCCTCGCGGCACGGCTTTTTTCTGGATGCCAAGAGCTCAATTGTCACCTCGTTTCGAGGTGATATCCTTACTTACGCGGCGAAGAAGGCAAACTTTCCCGAGAGCGCGACGATCATGTTCGATCTCGAATTTGAGCGTCTCTCCTTAAGCAACCACCAAGCATGCCTATACTGAAGCGACAATGGTTGAAAAGCCGAAGCGGGCTCGTCCTCCTACTTTCGCTTTTTCTGGGCGTCCTGCTGCTCGTTAGTCCACTTTATCAGACAACATCGTTATTTTGGCATGGGGTTTTGGCAAGCAGCGTCGACATGACCCAAGCCCCGGCTCAGCGCATGATCGAGGATGGCGTTCAGGTTCTGGCTAAATTGAGGCAATCCGTGTTTGCGAGCCATCAGGCGGGCTTGCCGGGCGTGCGATTATACGTACCTGAACGCTCCCAACTCGCGTTGTTGGCAAACACGCCTTCGTCCATTTCCAACTGGCAAAGCGGGTCACTGGTTTATCCCGACGGTAAGCTGCGAAAGATCCAAATCAGGCATCGCGGCGATTCCAATCCTGTGAACTATTCTCTGGCGAAGAAATCATGGCGCATCAAGACCAAGCGAAAAGCCCTCTACCAAGGCCGCCGCGTCCTCAGTTTTGTGCTGCCGCAGACCGAGGACATGATACAGGAAGCGGTGGTGATCTGGATGGCACACCAGATGAAGCTGTTGGCACCCCGCGTCCGGTTGGTGGAGCTATTTATTAACGACCGAAGTCAGGGCATATACTATGAAATCGAACGCTTAGACGAAATTTTCCTTCGTTCCAACAACGTCATGCCCGTCAACATATATAAGGGCGATCGTGACCGGGATACCCTGAAGGGATTTAGCCGCAATCTTTTTCAGTCCGCCGTCCTTTGGTCGAAAAATGCTGAAAACAACCGCTATTCAAGTGACGACCGGGCCGACCTGAAGCGCTTTTTTGCGTTGGTGCGAAATGCCGCCAGCAGTAGCGACGATTGGGCCGAGCTGCGACGACTGGCGCCATACGAACCATGGGCGCAATTCTCTGCCTATCAGATTTTGGCACAAAGCTGGCACAACGACGCCAGTCACAATATGCGGTTATTGCTGGACGATCAAAGCGGCACCGTACGCCCCATTCCCTGGGATGTGGGAGGCTATTGGGGCAGGGATGGCTTCCGAATGGATGTCGCCAGCCATCCGCTCTTGGCGCTTTATCGGCGCAACAGCGAGTTTCTCCTGTCCGAACTCGAGATTCTCTATCGATACACGGTTGAAGAACAGTTATTGACGCGCGCTGGCTCGTTCATCGAAGGATTGCGGGATGACTTTTCCCACTCCCTGGAGCGCGATGTGGGCCGTCTTCAAGTGCTGCCATTGAGCCGTTCTCTTCCGCTGTTGTACGACCCAATGGCTAGTTTGGCCACGCATGCGGCGATGCAGGAAAGTCTGGCCAATAGGCAGCGCTGGCTGGCCAAAGAATTGTCCCGGCGGCCGGAGGCAACGTGGAGCTTGCGAAATGGTGCGTTCGACCTGGTGGTCTCAAACGTGGGCCCACTGGCCAAACTGACAATCGATCTGGAAGCCGGCCAACCCCTGCCGGGGGCCATCGCATTTGATGTGAATGGCAACGGCCGGCTTGATCCCAGCGACACGCCCCTCCCTTTCCGTGTCACGGATCGGCGATTGGAAATCGAGGCCGCCTGGCTGGCGAACCGCGCACGCCGACCGAAGGCCGGCCCGCTGCACGGTGTGGACGGCTTCATGGGTTGGACCTTCGACAGCCAGGCCACCCGCTTCACACTCGTCGCAGACCGGCCATTGGCGGCGGCGGCCGCCAATGGGGGCAACCCGTTGACCGGTGAGAAAGTCGAATTAGAGCGGCGCAAACGCAGCGCAAACGGCCCGACCAGGTATAATCAACCGGTTTTTGTTAAAGCCGAATTCCCAGCTGATATTTGGCGGGGCGATCAGCGTTTCTCCGGCAACACGGTGATAGAGCGCCCGGTCCGCATTGAGGCCGGCAGCAATATCGTCCTGGAGCCGGGTGCGAGTATTGTCTTTCGTGGCAAGCTTATCATCGCCGGCACGGCTACACAGCCGGTTCGAATTGGCGGCACTGACGGCGGGCCATGGGGTACATTCGCCCTGCAAGGCACTGGCACCCAGGGGTCGCGATTAAGGCATCTGGTCATGGAAGGCGGCAGCGGCGGCTATATCGATGGCATCGCCTATCTCGCCATGCTGTCGGTACACGCCACCAGCGACATCATGGTAAGCGATTTGAAGATGCGGCGTAACCA
Organism: Alphaproteobacteria bacterium; assembly: GCA_021776235.1. Lineage (GTDB taxonomy): Bacteria > Pseudomonadota > Alphaproteobacteria. The sequence continues at coordinate 5,079 of JAJFGG010000103.1, forward strand.
TGTTTATGACGACATGCTGCACGTGGTCTATGGCAAGCAAATCCACCTCAATCATCTCAACCTGACCGAGGCACGCTCGGATGCCATCGACATCGATATATCAGACGTGGTAATCCGCGACACTAGCATTTCGAAATCCGGCAATGATTGTATCGACCTCATGACCTCGCTGGCCCTGATCGAGCGGATAGCTGTATCCGACTGCGGTGACAAGGGCATGTCCGTTGGAGAAGCTTCAACCGCCGCCTTGGTTGACTCCGTAGTCCGGGACAGCGCGACGGGAGTGGAGATCAAGGATGGCTCGAGCGTTCAGATCCTGCACAGCGACTTTTCCGCCAACAAAGTGCAAATCAACGCCTATAGAAAGAATTGGCGATACGCGGCAGGTGGGCGCGCGGCGGTCCTTAAATCCTATTTCACTTCGCCATCGAGTCCAAACATCATGAATAGCGACAAGAAATCCCGCATCGAGATTCATGACTCGAGTCTGGTCAACGGCGCCAAAATCGACAAGAAGGTGATGCTCGCACGGAATACGGACCAGCGAGGCGATCGTGATGTGCGTGCGCAAGAGTATGCCGTTGAACTGCTGCCCGTAATCAAGAACGTCGATCTTGATCATCTTCGGAACCGACGCGGAGCAGCACTGCGATGAATGCGCCAATCGCCAACCAGGTGCAGGATTTTAGCCGCTACGAGTTCAAGTACCTTTTGCCCCTGCGCCTGCGCGAAATGATCGAGGCCGAGGTTCAACAGTTCATGCGCTATGATGGTTTTGTAGATCCTGATTTGGAGAACCAGTATCTTGTACGCTCACTGTATTTCGATACGGACGATGCGGCCAATTTCTATGAGAAGGTTGATGGCCTGAAGACCCGCCGCAAGTACCGCGTGCGAACCTACACCACGGACAGTACTGCAGCTGCACCAATGTTTCTCGAGATGAAGGGGCGGCACAACCAACGCACCTACAAACACCGCCTTCAACTCGACCCTGATGACTTGTCGCCAATATTGCGGCTCGACGGGCAGTATTCGCTGTTGAAGCGGTATCCGGATTTCCCGCTCATGGAAACCTTTGTTTACGACGTCACCCGCAAACGGCTACGTCCCCGGGTACTGGTGGACTATCAGCGTCGTCCCTACACCAGCCACTTCGATTTGAATTTCAGGGTCACCTTCGATCAGGCGATCACTGCCTTGGCCACCGACCGTTTGTTTCCTTCGGAATCTGGTCAAATTCGCAGCTGTGTAGCCGGCTGGACAATCCTTGAGATCAAGTTCCATCGGCGCATCCCGGCATGGTTCCATCGAATCCTGCAGGCACACGAGTTGCGCAGCCTATCGATTTCCAAGTTCGTTGTCGGCATGAAGACATGCGGCTTGGCGACAGATCTCTCATAAAGTCCATTGGAGGGCGATGAATGCCATTTGATAACAAGAACCTGCCAGCGGATATGATGACATTCATCTATCAACCCACGGATATTCTGATCAATCTGGTGATCGCCTGTATCCTCGGCCTGGTCATTAGTTTCATCTACAAGAACACCCACAAGGGCCTCAGCTATTCACAGTCATTTATGCTGACGACGGTTTTCGTGACGGTCATCGTCGCCATGGTAATGATGGTAATCGGCAATAACCTTGCCCGCGCTTTCGCGCTGGTCGGCGCCTTGTCGATTATACGCTTTCGCACCGTTATCAAGGACACAAAGGACACAGCCTATGTCTTTCTTTCCTTGGCAGCGGGCATGGCGGCGGGTACGTCGAGCTATTTCCTGGCCCTGGCAGGCGTGGTGGTGGTCGGCGCATTGGCGTATCTGCTGCATCTAACAAATTATGGTTCTCTATACAAAAGCGAGTTCTTGCTACGCTTTCGGGCCCGAAACGGAACCTCGGAACTATACGATCCGGTCATTCGCGAGTTTACCCGCAGCGCCAACCTGCTGCACGTTGAGCCATCGGGCGATGAGCACCAAACGGTGTCCATGACTTTTGACATCATTCTGAACAAGAATGCGGACCCCGAAGCATTGAGCCGGCGGGTCGCTGATTTAGAGGGGCTTAGTGAGGTCACGCTCATCGCTTCGAAAAGCGACGTGGATTATTAATGGCAGACGCAGAGTATACAGAACATTCTGGCGGATAGCCGATCGGGCCACATTTAGAGCATGTCGCGGTTATTCTGAGCCATTTGATGGCTCCATTCAGGCAGGGTTGGAACGGCCGCTTTCGACCAGTTCAGCATCACTCAAAATCCTGTATTCATCAATAATGACGTCAAGCGGCCGGTCAGTAATTTCCGATATTTCAAAAATGGACGTCGCTCCGTCGGCATAGGAGAGAAAATCCATTCTTGCCTCGACACTGGCTGTAGAACCCCTTCTAGAGACTGTCGGATAGAGGCCGCGTTTGCCCAATTGTGGCTCACACAATACGCGGACTTTGGGATATTCACCCATTTCAAAGGCGTCGATGATGTTTTTCATGACCTCGAAAGATCCCGCCAGTCCTTTTGCCGTTACCACGTCAAAATTGTCTGCGTCAGTGTGATATTCCGGATATTCTCCGAATTTCGAGCGGCTAAATGTACAAACGGGCAAATCAATTCCGGGCGCGCAATATCGAGTTTCATCGGAGCCGCGACCCAAAAAAGTATAGGTTTTGACATTTTCCCGGCCCCGCAATGCGGCCTGAAGCGCCTTGTCTACGAGGCTGTTGCCAAACCGGGATTGCACTTGACTATAAGCCCGTTCGTCGCCGACGCAACTTAGATTGAAGCCGCAATAAACTTTGCTCTTCAGGATCTGATGGTATCGCGACAAATAGGCAATCGATCCAATCGTTTCAGGTAGTAGGACAAACCTGTAGCTGAAATTCGGTTCAGGATATTGCTGTTTTACATACCGCATCAAGGCCGACAGCAGCACCGGGCCCGAGAGTTCATTATTGGCCATCGAAGGATGGCAGACATTCGAGGAGAAAAAAATCTCCTGTGACGAGGCGCCCTTTAGCACGGCGTGGGTGAGGTTAAGTGTTCCATCTGCGAGGGTGGAGTCAATGAATGCGCGATAATTACCCTCCGGTAGATTGCATTTTTCTTCGTGGGACATGCAAAATCCCCAACGCTCGCTATAATAACTTGTGACATATGGAACTACGCCTGGCTGTTCCGGAATTGTATATATATTGTCGCTAAGATCTTCCAATTTGAAAACTTGATCGATCGGTGATGCATAATTTAGAACATGTAGATTGTTTTTTCCAAATTCCGCAAATCTTTTTCCCGATTCGTGCTCTAAATAGGCATCGTTTATATTCCATTCTTTCGGAATATCCCAGTCGAAGACTGTCTCCCCCGTCTTAAAGGTGATAAATTCGAATTCAGGATTGATATTTTGAAAATATTCTAATGTTCTGCGCGTCCCGCCGCCAGTTATTGATCGGCAATATGGGAACAATTCTTTCGCCCATTGCAGCATTTCCTCACCAAGTTCAGCATTATCCATAAGACAGATTTTCCCTAGTATTTTATTTTTTGAATGTACATTGTCGGTTGTCGGGCACCCAAAACGTGATGAACTTCATAGTTTTTGCCATACTGACCCAGGAATTCATTGACGGCAAGGCCTTCGCCGGGATACCCGGCGTCATTCCATTCATCGAATACAAACAGCCCGCCTTTACTTAATCTTGGGTGCAATTGCTCAAGTATCAGGCGCGTGGATTCGTACAAATCCGTATCGCAATAAACGAATGAAAAGCTCAAGGCCGCCTGCTGCTCCATTAGTTCGGGGAGGGTATCCTCGATAAGGCCTACATGGAACTCAACATCATCGCCAATTTCATACAATTCAAGCATTTTTTGCAGCTCTTCATAGGATCCCCGGTAGCGGCCCATATTTTCTTTAGCGACGTCGTCTTGCGCGACAAAAGCTCCCAATCCCTCGAAACTATCGAAGCCATGAATGACCTTGCTGCCATGTGGATCGAATATTCGAAGCGTTTTCGCCATTAAGGATGTTGTCGCGCCCCGCCATAGGCCAAATTCGGCAACATGCCCGGGAACGTCCAGGGTTGAGCGAAGCAAATCGGTAATGGCGAAGACGCGTCCCAGGTTGCCCATGCCGCAGTAAAGCGGCCAATGATCCATGACGGACCATAATTCGCGAGGGCCTGTTTCGTCGGAAAACGCCTGGCGCTGTTCTTTGTAACGTTCATCTAAGTTCTTGAATTTCATGCTATTAGTCCAAACATTTCCTGCGTGATCACATTCATTGTTTCTTCTGCAGCCACAAACTTCTTAGGCCAGCATAGCTGTAGGTGACGGAAATCTCTTCCGACGTAAAGGAAATGCCCAAGGTACGCTCTATTTCCAGCATCAGTGCGATATGGCTGAGGGAATCCCAGGTGCTGACCCGGCCCAACTCGGCAGTGCCCAAACCTTCCCCTACCGGAATTCTCAGAACCCGTCTAACGACTTCATCCAGTTCGGTGGTGGCGTTTTCGCCAGACGCACCGCCGGAACCGTCCGCCACCGCGGCGGGCGCCAAACCCTCCGGATTTGCCGATGTTTCGAATGATTTGCGATCATCTCTGGCTGTCATCGGATGAAAGCCATAGACTCCTTCGATTTTTCGCCCGACCTCAAGGATCAAATAGGGGGATGCCGTCGAAGGGCTCATTGACTGTTCGATGATGGCGTTGGCGACTTCCTCCGGCGCGAGGGCCACGATGTCTGGATCTCGATAGGGCTTGGAGAATCCGCCCTGGACGAACCCAGGCGAAACCGTCATACCCCGCACCCCGAACCTGGCATATGACCGCTCCAGCGTCGAAACAGCGTTCTGCCCCATTGCCTTGGCGGCGGCGTACTGCTCCCAGCCCGGAAGGCTCCGGTCCATTGCGGTTGAACCAACGAACACAGCGGCGCCGGACTGTCGGCGCAACATTCCCGGCAATCCCGCCTTGATGACCGCCTCGAACGCAACGAAATTTACCGCGGCCAGGGCCGCCAATTTTGCCGAAACCGGTGGGCAGGCGGTATGAACAATCGCTGCCAGATCCGCGATTTTTTTTGTCGCCGACGCTAGGCTTTCCACATCGGCTGCTTTCTCGAGGTCCGCCTTGAAGATCTTCGCCGCGACACCTTTCGCATTGCATTCCGACGCCAGTTTTCTGGCGGCATTTTCATCTCGGCGGTATTGCAGTAAAAGCTGCCAGCCCTCGGCGGCGAATTTTCGTGCCACTGAGGCGCCGATTGCGCCCGTTGCCCCGGTTACCAAGGCGGTCCTGTTTCGACCCGCGTTGCGACGCGTGGCGGTCCCATTGCTTTGCCACTCGGCCACGCGGGCCATAACAGTCATTTCGGCCTCCAGAACGACCCCTGTCTCCGTGAAGGCGATAACCGATAATGTCAACGCTCTCTGCGCCAGCGCGATGGCGGCAATGCGCGCGGAATAGGTGACCTTTTGTCCATAAAAGACCGGCCTTAGTGCCCGCAGGCTGTGTTCGGCATACAGCGAAGGATCGCCGGGCAGCATCATGCCGGCAATGGCGGACAATGGCGATGCGTATAGATGCAAGGGAACAATGGGCGCACCGAACTCGGTATTGCGGCTATACGACTTGTCGTGATGCAGCGGGTTTTCGTCGCCGCTCAATTTCGAAAATGCCGCGAAATCCCTAGCGTTGAAACGGCGGTCGAAATAAACATAGTCGCCGACACTAAAATTATCGAACGCCATCGTGAGATTTTTCATATCTCTCCAATTTCCCCGCCATGAAAATCAATAGTCAGCCAGGATGGTATGCGTGAACTATGTTTTGCCAGGGCGTAGCGCCATGCGCCCGGTGCTGGAGCGCGCTTGAACCCGGCGGACTCGAAGACTTCGCGGCAGGGGGTATTGCGTTCCGTTTCAATGACCTGGCCAAACAGTTCGGCAAGGCCGCGACGATATGCTTCATCAAGGGCCCAAAACAATACACCCGTCTCAATCCCCTTGCCCAGGATGCGGCAGGACAACAGATAACTGTCAACAAGCGCCTTGCCCGGCCCAGGATGATTCCAGCGGATAACTATCAATCCGATATTCTCGAAATCCGAAAACTTGTCCTCTGCGCCTATGATGAGGACATCGCCACCGGCGCGAATGATTTCATCGAGATCGGCACGTCCATAGCGCCGGGTTGTGGTGTTGAATTGATTGGTTTTCGCCAGCAGCTGAAGGCCTCGCGAGACGTTGTTCTCTGATAGTGTAGCGATGGTCAGACGGGTTCCAAGTGAGGCAAAAAAATCGTCGAGATTGGCGACCGATGAGCGTAGAGAACTGACTTTCTCCATTGCCTTGTAACTCTTGGTCCTATTCAGATCCTCATTCGTCAAGCTCAAGGCATCAATCCAGGGACTGGCGAGAAGGCTTGAAGCGTAGAGCGCCGGATCATCGGGCAGATCTAGGACCTTGACCATGGGAAGCTCGAATCGCATCTGTTCCCGCTCTATAGGATTATCATCGACAAAAAGCAGATGTTCGAGGGACAACCCAAGCGTTGCCGCGATATCCTCAACGTTCTTCCACTTTGGCGTCCAGTTGATCCGCCAGGCCGCGAAATCCTGTTGGCCGAGCGCCATTGCTCTCAGGCTCTCCATGGCCCGAAGGGCGTGCGTTTCGTCATTTTTGCTGCAAAGCGCCAGCGCGATGCCGCGTTGCGAAAGCTGTTTCAGCACGGCCTGAAAATCGGCAAAGGCATTTCCGGGATAATCGCCGCCCACAGCAATACCTTCGACGCCGACCTCACCCAAAACGCCGCCCCACAGGGTGTTGTCCAAGTCCATAACGATCAGGCGGACAGACCGGCCCGTCGCGGCCAGCGCATGGGCCGAGAAACGATGGGCCAGCTCTGTCGTGAATGCGTCTGAGAACGGAAAGCGGCCAAGGTACCAAAGTCTGGGGTCAAATATATCGCCATTGCCAAGCCGCCGCCCGACCTTATCAATGTCGAATAAAACCGTGTCGGATAAATCTTTCAATGCGTCCCCAAGTTCGTTGTTGAATTTGGCAACAAGCTTGTCCGGGGAAGTCGAGATGGATAGTCCGGCACTGCCGAGTGCCGTATCGGCGGGCAGTGCAAATCGATTTACAATAATCCAGCCACGATGGCATAGACGGTAGTTTTTTATGAGCGATATGTACTGCTGAACGATGTCTTCAAGTGTCTCCTCCAAAACACCATCAAGGCTGGAAACGCCCAGCAAATCTTCTAAGCGGTCGACAAAAAAGACCAGATCAGGTTCGAAGGCATGGAGGGGCGACTTGCGGTTGATGATGGTCTGCGGAAACTGGCCAAACGGCGGCGTATATATCTGGTGGTTCTGATCGGTGATTTGTTCGGAAAGAGCCGAAGCCAAGGCGTCTTTCATAAATTCCAGGTTGCTGCTGCCCAGCAGCGCAATTTTCAGCTTTGGTCGCGCCCGTGCTTTATTAAACTGATCCCATAGATAGCCGGCTTTTTTCCCGTTCTGTACATATGCCCATGGGTTCTCTTTCAATGCCTGCCGGCAAAGAGCCGCAATGTCCTTGCAAGAGGCCGCCTCCGCCAGACCGCCCCAAAGGGGGGACGATATGACATAGCCTTTGTCGTGGAGGTCGTCGATCACCGTTGAAAAATCATTCTCGGCGGGCGTGTCCATGGTCCGCACCAACATGGTCGCGCTGGTCTCTCGCGGGCCGCGGCCATAATCGGCCGATCCCTTGAAATCCTTGAAGTACCGGTAGGGGACTTTGGCTTCTTCTTCGTAGCGGTGAAATTGGGTGCAAAAGCTCCAATCGCACCCAAGCATGATTAAGCGGGCATTCAGTTTCTCGAACAGAGCCAAGGCTGAATCGGGGCCAAATGTTGTGGTGTTTTCGCACCTGGCGATTTCTTCAGCCAGAGGTCCGGTCACAGCGTATGAATATATCGGATGTGACGTGCGGATCGCCTCGGGCAGATCGCGGATCCAGTCCCCGAAAAGCCCCGTTTCCGATGCTGTACGCGCCGCGTCATAGGGCGCCCCACCGCAAAAACTAAACGTAAATGTCGGAAATGCCAACGTCATGCCGTCGGCGACCAGTTCCCGAACCCCATAAATGAAATCCCACCTATCGAACCCACAGGGTGGCTTCAGATGCGGCAATGACGAATGGATCACGGCCAACCTGTCTTTGGCCGAAATGCAGATCCGCAATGATTTCAGGAGGGTTGCTCTAGTCGACATCACATTGAAAAGTCATTAAGTCGATGTTTCCCAGATAACTGGCATATTCATGACCATGCTACCCAATTTGCGCCGCCGAAGGAACGGATTTCCTCCGCAGGCTGATGGATAGCCCGATTTTTACTGGCTGTCGATGTTCAAAAATCCCTTTGTTCATATTTCTGACCATCCAAACGCACCCCTCCCATCGCTATACTTGGCTGCGAATTTCCGCGGCCTTCGCCGGGGCGGGTCTTCGTTGGCGATCATCAATCCAGCTCAGAATTTTCTCGAACAAGGTCCCCGGCATCAATGAAAAACTCGATTCCCGATAAGCAGATAGTCCTCGGCCAATATCGCCATGCCGTTTCCGGTGCCGTTACTGTCGTCTATCGAGTTTACTAATCTCTTGACGGCTATTGCCTTTTACAGGATGATCAATTTAGTTTGTTGTCTGATGAAAAATGGCCAGGGTGGCGAAAATGCCATCACCCTGATGGCGGAGCTTGGGCACATTTGCCGACAAGCACTTCCGCAAATTCCTAACCTAATCGCGACCCGAAAATTCTCGTCCCAAGCCTTTGGCCCTCGACCGTCACCCTATGACGCGGAATGCAGGCTATAGGAATGACCCGCCAATCAGGTGCCGGCATCTAGGGCATTTCCGGGCTATTCTTGGCGCTCAACAAGAGTTTCTACAAATAAGATGTGTGGCATAGCAGGATCCTTTGGGCCCATTGAGCCTGACCGCGAATCTATTGCGCGGACACTTAAGCTCATGAGCAACCGAGGACCGGATGCGCATGGCTGCCGCAAATTAACCGTGCGTGGACAACCCTTGGCGCTATTGCATTCACGGCTCTCGATTATCGATCTTGACGAGCGCGCCAATCAGCCATTTGCGGCGGATGGATGTGTCCTTTCATTCAACGGCGAAATATTTAACTTCGTGGAATTACGGCGCGAGCTCGAAGCGCTCGGCCATAAATTTGCCACACAATCGGACACCGAGGTCATCATCAAGGCCTATCGGCACTTTGGCGACGGCTTTGTTGACCGCATGGAGGGCATGTGGGCCTTTGCGCTAGTCGATGAGCGCAAGCAAGTCCTTATTCTCAGCAGAGACAGGTTTGGCGAAAAGCCGTTGTATTACGCGGAATGGGGCGGCGTACTTTATTTCGCGTCCGAGGCCAAGGCGCTTGCAGCCCTGGCAAACCGGATACCAAGCCCTGACCACGAACAGGTTCGGCGATACCTGGTGAACGGTTACAAGGCGCTATACAAAAGCCCACGTACCTATTTTACCGATATTCATGAATTTCCCGCAGCTTCTTATGCCATTATCAGTACGCCACAGATGGCAACGCCCATACGTTATTGGCGGCTTGAGTATGCCCCCCAAGCCATATCACGCAGCGATGCGCTGGCGGAAGTGCGTGAACGGCTTATGCGCGCAGTTGAAATACGCATGCGGGCCGATGTGCCAATCGCATTTTGTTTGTCAGGAGGCGTCGATTCCACCGCGCTTGCCTTGATCGCCAACAAGCAATTCGGTCGCGACATAAGCACGTTTTCGATCATCGATCAGGACCAACGCTACGACGAATCGGAAAACCTCGAAGTCACGGTTTCCGAGCTCGGCTGTTCCCATGAGTTTATTGAAACCAGCACAGACCATTTCCTTGACGGCATGCGCGATCTGGTCGCCTATCATGACGCGCCGGTTGCAACAATTTCATACTATGTTCATGCGTTTCTCTCGGAGGCGATAAGCAAGGCTGGCTTCAAGGTGGCGATATCAGGGACCGGCGCTGACGAGCTCTTCACCGGCTACTACGATCACTACGGTTATTGGCTGGCAAGCCAGAGTGCGCGGCCCGATTTTGATGACTTGATTATGGATTGGCGGGAGAGCCTGGGCGCCTTCGTGCAGAACCCGTTGTTACAGGATCCCCGCGCCTTCGCCAAGAACCCAGGGCAACGCGGCCATATTTATCTGAATAGCGAGCATTTTAGCGCGTTGTTGCGCGATCCGTTCGAAGAGGTCTTTGCGGAAACGCGTTATTCGGGTGATTTGCTGCGCAATCGTATGTTGAACGAAATTCATCACGAAGCGATCCCGGTATTGTTGCGTGAGGATGATTTGAACTCCATGAGATGGTCAGTGGAAAACCGCTCTCCATTTCTCGACAGGTCACTTTCGGAGTTCTTATTCACGGTTCCGAACGAGCATCTAATCGATCGCGGTTACACAAAGTCATTGCTGCGCGACGCTGTTGCGGATCTGACGCAGACCGATGTCATTTGGGACAAACGCAAACGTGGCTTTAATGCTTCCATCGATTCAGTCCTTGATCGCAACGATCCCGATACAATTGAATGTTTGCTGGCGCCGGGCCCCATATTCGATATTGTCGATCGAAATGCCATGGAAGGCCTTCTAACCAAGGATATGACGGACAATAGCTACTCGAAATTTCTTTTCAGCTTCGTCTCGTCGAAAATGTTCTTGGAAAGCGACCTGTTCAAATTCAGCCAACCCCATGGCGACCTGGCACCAGAGGCCCAGACGTCATGATCGGTATAATCGATTACGGACTGGGCAATATAAAGTCCGTTGCCGGCGCCGTGACACGATTGGGCGAAAAATGCGAGATAACGAGCGATCCTGTAAAGCTTGAAGCAACAGACAAGATTATTCTCCCCGGGGTTGGCGCATTTGGCGACGGCATGCAGAAGCTCCATCAACGGAAGTTGATCGCCCCCCTTTCGCGCATGGTCATGGAGCAGGCGAAGCCGATTTTAGGAATCTGTCTTGGTTTTCAATTGATTGCCGACGGCGGAGAGGAGTTTGGCGAGCATACGGGACTGGGCTGGATCCGGGGTCAGGTACGCAAGCTTTCGCCGAATGACCCTGAACTGCGGCTGCCGCATGTTGGTTGGAACGGCCTGTTTCAAAAGCGCACCAGTCCGATCCTTCAAGATGTGCCGGAAGACGCACTTTTTTACTATGTGCATAACTATTACTTGGATACCACTGACGATGAAATCATCGTCGGCGAATGCGAGTACGGCGGCCGTTTTACCGCAGCGATACAGTGGCGCAATATCTGGGCAACTCAATTCCACCCGGAGAAGAGTCAGCGGCACGGGCTTACGGTACTCAAGAATTTTATTACGCATGCCTAGCACTCCCTTTGCTGCGCTGCGCAGTTTCTAATCACCTACGGAGAGCCTCCAGGCGATTAACAGTACGGCGCCCTTCCGGTTTCGGAAATGATCATCCGATGGATACCATCCTAACTTTCTGCAGGACTGAATGATGAAATTATTTGGAAAAGACTTGGACACGGATGTCGCGGTGGTGGCCGAGATTGGCGTCAATCATGAAGGTGACCCTGAAAAAGCATCGGAGTTGTTGCGGCTGGCCGCAGGGGCCGGGGCTGATGCTGTCAAATTCCAAAGCTATACGCCGTCCCGCTTCGCATCCGCCAATGATCTGGAAAGATTGGAGCGCGTTACCCGTTTCGGTTTAAGCGAGGCCGACCATCGACGATTGGCGGCGGAAGCCAAAACTCTAGGCGTTGTCTTCTTCTCCACGGCGGTGACGGAAGACTGGGTGCCGCTCATTGCCGAACTATCGCCGACCATCAAAATTGCCAGCGGGGATCTGACATTTGAGCCGGTGATCCGCGCTGCCGCGCGCACTGGCAAGTCGGTCATTATGTCCACAGGCACAGGCACCATTGAAGAAGTGGACCGTGCCGTTGACTGGTTTAAGGAGGAAGTCGGCGCGGCGAACCTGGCGGACCGATTGCTCCTGATGCACTGCGTTTCCGCCTACCCAGTGCCAATTGAGGATGCCAATGTACGAACCGTTCCTTTTTTCGTTGAGCGTTATGGTATACCAATCGGCTATTCAAATCATGTCCTGGGGCAAGAAGCCGTACTGGCGGCAGTTGCCCTCGGCGCCTGCGCCATTGAGGTCCATTTTACAGACTGCAAAACTGGCCGCACATTTAGAGATCACGAGTTGTCGTTTGAGCCCGATGAACTGAAGGCATTAATCAAATCAATTGGCCATGTGCGCTCGAGTTTGGGCGCCTATGACAAGCAACGCCAAGCCAGCGAGGAGCCATTGGTTGCCATCACCCGTAAAGGACTTGTCGCCGCCCATGATCTTGAAGCCGGTGTCGTGCTTGGCCGGGACGATATCATGTTCGCAAGGCCGGCGACGGAGTTTACCTCTAATGAACTGGACCTTGCCGTCGGTCGCCGCCTGGCACAGGCGCTGAAAAAGGGTCAACTGATTCCTCGGACAGGCGTGGAGTGAATGCAATTTTGACTTTAATCAAAAAGCTCAGATAAGCGAATGCTGCGAAAACGCGTCATAACTGTTCTGACCTTCTGCGACGGAGTCCTATTCCGCACAAAGAAGTTCACGCCGGATTACCGATACACACTCAATTTCGTTGATGCCTGGTCAATAGATGAAATTGTGGTGTTGGATGTCACCCGGCCCGGACAGGGACAACGGTCAAATTTCTACGACGTCATAGAGGGATTGGCGAGCCGCTGTTTCGTTCCTCTGGCTGCCGGTGGAGGCATACGAACATTTGAAGATGTCCAGAAATTTATGGGTCTTGGTGCCGACAAAGTAATTATCAATTCGCAGGCCATTGCCCGGCCGGATTTCATCACGGAAATCGCCAAACAATATGGCTCGCAATGTGTAGTGGTTTCAATGGATGCAAAAAAGACAGACGACGGAAAATATGAGATTTATTCCGATTTCGCGACTAAATCGGCTGGTTATAATCCTGCTGAGTGGGCCCAAAAATGCGAGGCGCTGGGTGCCGGTGAAATCTTAATCACATCGGTGGAGAAAGACGGTTCGGTCGAAGGATATGATCTGGAGCTTTGTCGGATGGTCGCCGACAGTGTGCGCATTCCCGTCCTAGTTTGCGGCGGTGCCGGAAACTGGAGCCACTTCGAGGAAGCCTTTATCGAGGCGAACGCATCCGCGGTGTGCACCGCAAGTATTTATCACTTCACAGAAACCAGCATCAAAAGCGCCAAGGCGTATCTCAATAAGGCGGGTATCAATGTCCGAACTTGAAAACACCGAATTCGGGACAGCTGGCATGGGCGAAGCCGCAGGTATCCGCTATTGCAAACGCTGCCTCATGCCGAATTCACGCCCACGGATCCAGTTCGACGAAAATGACATTTGCAATGCCTGCCATACCGCGAAACGCAAAAACGACATCGACTGGGAAGCGCGCCGGGCCGAATTCCTGGATTATGTCGAACGATACCGCCCCAAGAGCGGACCCTATGATTGCATTGTCCCTTGGTCTGGCGGCAAGGATTCCAGTTCCATCGCCCATCGCCTCAAGTTTGAATTTGGCCTAAATCCTTTATTGGTCACTTTTTCACCACTGCTGCCCACGGAAATTGGCGAGCATAATTGTGTTGAAATGTTGAAAGTGGGCTTTGACCAGATTTTGGTGCGCCCCAATCAGGCGGTCTCCCGTCACCTTGCACGGCGCTTCTTCGTCGAGCGCGGCAACCCGAAGGTCCACTGGGACGCCGGCGTCGCAGCCGCTCCTATGCAGATCGCCGTAAAATTTGGCATCCCGTTGGTCTTTTATGCTGAGCATGGCCCTAGCGAATATGGCGGATATGTTCTCAGCGAAGAGAACATGAAGGTTCAGGACTATACTGAAGTTCTGGAAAATCAAATTGGCGACCACCCGCAAAACTGGCTCGACGAGTATATCCAGGAAAAGGATCTGGCGCCTTATGTATTGCCAAGCTTTGAGGATATTCAGAAGGCTGAAGTGACGGCCCTTTACTTCGGCTATTTCTTTCGCTGGAGCATGTATGAAAACTACGACTACATAAAGGATAAATTCGACTTTCGGACAGATCCAAGAGGGCGTACCGACGGTACATTCACCAATTTTGATAGCCTCGACGACAAGATTGACAATCTGTACTACCACATGCAGTTCGTGAAATTCGGCTTCGGAAGAACCGTGCGGGATGCCTGCCGCATGATCCAGAACGACCAGATGACAAGAACGGAAGCGTTGGCATTGGCCGAGAAGTACGATGATGAGTTTCCACAACAGTACTTATCTGAAAACCTTGAATTCCTCGGCATGACTGAGCCCGAATGCATGGAAACCATTGATCTTCACCGCAATTCCGAAATTTGGAATTTCGATGGCAATCATTGGAAACTTCGCAACCCACCAAAATGATGCACCTGTTCAGTCTGCAATAGTGCAACTGTTTGCCAAATTGAGAAAGCCCAGCGGTGGTGGCGATTTCTGATCATTCCTATCAGCAGCTCCTTTTCGAGACGGAGGCTCTGGGACAACCGGTTGCCAGACTGAAATTGGGCCGGGGCGCGTCAGCGTCTACTCATGGCGCAATTATCGGTGATCTCGTACAGGATTGGCGGTCGCAACATCTGTGGCTGGTTTCCTGCCGGGTTGACGATCACGACGCCGCCGCCAAAGCGGCGCTTAGCGCCAATGATTTTCGTTGTATCGAAACCCTCGTGACGTTGGAGCGAACCATCGACGGCAATCAAGCTATGCCGGACGGTATCTCGCAGGCAACAGATGATGATTGTGATGCCTGCATCCAGATTGGGCGTCGGGCATTCGGGCACGACCGCTTTCACATGGACGATAGAATAGATAATGATCTGGCGGACCGGGTGAAGGCAAACTGGGTGCGTAATTCACTGCAAGGGCGGGCAGATGCCGCGTTGGTATCTCATGAGGCGGGGCAGACACGTGGTTTCGTGTTGTGTTTGCACAACGGCGACAACGCGATTATCGACCTGATTGCTGTTGCAAATGATGGCCAAGGTCGAGGCATTGGCGGCAAGCTGGTCGCCGGGGCGCTATCACATTATCGAGGACGCGCCAAACGCATGCTGGTCGGCACCCAGCACGACAACTTAGCATCTCGCGCCCTTTACGAACGCATGGGCTTTGTCAGAGTAAAGACCGAGGTGACCTATCATTGGGTCAACCCAGAGATATTGTCATGAACACCTTGCGCGTTGGCATCATCGGACTTGGGGTCGGGGAACAACATCTCAAAACCTACCAAGGCCTGCCAGATGTGGAGGTGACCGCGATCTGCGACATTGATAGCGAGAAACTGGAGACGGTTGCGCAGCGATATGGCGTGCCGGGGCGCCACGCGGATTTTCGCAAAATCACGGAAAATGCCGAGATCGATATTGTCTCCATTTGCTCATATGACGATAGCCATGCTGAACAAGCCGTTTCCGCCTTTGACAATGGCAAACACGTCATGGTCGAGAAGCCGGTTGCACTCTATCGCTCTGACGCCGAAGCGGTGTTGCGTGCGCAGCAGGATTCAGGTTGCCGCATATCATCGAATTTGATTCTACGGGAGAGCCCTCGCTTCATCGAACTTAAGCAGCAGATAGAGTCCGGCGATTTTGGCGAGATCTTTTGTATCGAAGGTGACTATTTGCACGAAATTCTGTGGAAAATCACTGAGGGTTGGCGCGGTGCCATGGATTTCTACTGTACCGTCTATGGTGGCGGCATCCATTTGATCGACCTTATGCGCTGGCTGATTGGCCAGGAAGTTACGGAGGTCAGTGGCATGGGAAACAAAATTCTGACCCGCGATAGCAGCTACCGCTTTGATGACACCTTCATAAACCTATTGCGCTTTGATAATGGTACGATCGGTAAATGTTTGACGACGCTGGGCCCGCAACGCACCAAGTTTCACTCTTTGAACGTCTATGGCACGCGCAAGACCTTCGTCAATGACGTGCCCAACGCCAAACTGTTCGACGGTGACGGCCCGGAGAATGAAAGCGTCATCGAAACCCCTTACCCCGGCATGAAGAAAGGCGATCTGATTCCGGAGTTTGTCCAAGCTATTCGGGACGACATTGAACCGAATGTCGGCGTGCGGGACGTCTTCCGCGTCATGGATATTTGTTTCGCCGCCTGGGAATCGATTCAGTCCGGGCGAACACAGAAAGTTTCTTACCAAATATGAACATACGAAATATTCCGTTCGGCCGGCCAATGGTCGATGAGGCCGAACGCGATGCCGTGATGGCCGTGCTATCGGGCACGCAATTTGTCCACGGCCCTGTCAGCAAGGAATTCGAGGCCCAATTCGCGGCCCGCGCCGGGACGGCATACGCAGTTTCGGTTTCATCATGCACCGCAGGCCTGCACCTCTCCCTTCTCGTCAACGGCATCGGCAAAGGTGATAGTGTGATCGTGCCCGCGATGACCCATGTCGCGACCGCGCACGCAGTGGGATTTTGCGGCGCCCGCCCGATCTTTGCCGACGTCGATCCGGTGTCAGGTAACATGGACCCCACTGCCCTGGCGGACGCCATCGATGGCGACACCCGCGCCATCATGGTCGTACATTATTTGGGGCTTCCCTGTGACATGGATCGTATCGACCCCATAGCGGCAAGCGCAAAAGCCTTTGTCGTCGAAGACTGCGCGCTGGCTGTCGATGCCTATTATGGCGACCGCAAAGCCGGGACGCTTGGCCTGACTGGTTGCTATTCATTTTATCCGGTCAAGCATTTGACAAGCGTTGAAGGCGGAATGGTAACGACAAATGACGAGGCCGTAGCGCAGGCAATAGCCAAACACAAAGCCTTTGGCTACGACCAGATGCTGGGTCAGCGAGCCAAGCCGGGTATCTATGACGTCGATGCGTTGGGCTACAATTATCGCATGTCAGAAGTACATGCGGCTGTCGGGCTGGCGCAGCTTGACAAGCTGGACGCCTTTCAAGCGGCCCGCAAAGAAAACTTCAAGCGCCTGAAACTGGCGCTTTCAGAGATTGCGGAAGTTACGGTTTTCGAACCTGTCATTGGCAAGGCACGATCCAGCCACTACTGCCTGAATGCTGTTTTACCGCGCGACGGCTCAATTTCGCGAGACTTGGTTGTCAGTCACCTGAAGGAAGCTGGCATCGGAACGTCGGTACACTATCCGCGCGCTGTTCCCCTGATGGCCTACTATCGGGAGAAGTTCGGCTGTCAGATCGGACAATTTCCGATTGCTGAATGGCTGGCCGAACAAACCATTTCACTTCCCGTTGGTCCACACCTCGTGGATGACGACCCGGAGTACATTGGCGCCACAGTGAAAGAGGCAATCGCCCGTGCAAAATAGACCTGTAGATAATTCGAAGGATGCTGCGTGATGACCCACATCCCCTATGAAGATGTGATAGCGAAGCTTGCTGGCGAAAGGGTAATGTTGGTTGGCGGCGCCGGTTTCATCGGCCACAATCTGGCCCTCGAACTGGCGCGAAACGACATCACCACGACCGTCGTCGATAACTTGATGGTTAACAGTGTCATCGACAATGTATTCGTATCAGGGAAAGACCCGGTTCAGCGCCAGATGTATCTCAATTTCCTGTTGTCGCGGTTTCAGCTTATGCGTGAGAACGGCATTGAACTTCGAAATTTGGACGCCCGAAGTTACATGGACCTTTCCCATGCCTTCGGTGATTTCAAACCAACCAAAGTGATCCATCTCTCGGCCATTGCCTCTGCCGTGGATGCCCGAAATGATCCCGGACTGTGTTTCGACCTGCAGCTCATCACCCTGCGAAATGTGCTTGAGCTTTGCCGCCAGGCGCATAGCGATGTCAATCAGGTTATGTTCATGAGCTCCAGCACGGTATATGGCGACTTTGAAGGCGATGAGGTGGACGAAAGCACCCGTCCGCGGCCCCGTGGAATCTATGCCAACACCAAATTCATGGCGGAACGCCTGCTGCGCACCTATTGCCATCAACATGGCCTGGGTGTGACCGTAATTCGGCCAAGTGCGCTATATGGGGTACGATGCATCAGCCGCCGGGTCAGCCAGGTATTTATCGAGAACGCCTTAACCGGCAAGCCTCTTATGTTGGAAGGTGGCGGCGATGGCCGTCTTGACTTCACGTCTATCGAGGATCTCGTCGACGGCCAGGTTCGCGCACTTGCACTGCATGAAGGCCGAGGAACCTCGAATACCTTCAACCTTACTTTCGGCAATGCACGCACCATTGCCGAACTGGCAGACGTCGTTAAATCGGTGATCCCGAATGTCATATTGGAAGACCGGCCGCGGGCAGAGGACAAGCCTGTGCGTGGCACTCTGTCTACCGAACGGGCGGAGCGCATTCTGGGTTTCAAGGCCAGCCGGCCGCTTGAGGATGGCTATAAGCGCTATTGCGAATGGTACGTCGAACAATGGGAACGGGCTGCTTCTCAAAACGTTTGAGCCCGCGGTGCCTTCTGGTTAAGCGATGAAATGCGGTCTTTATATTTTCTCGCGTTTTGATTCCCGGCGTCTCCCAGGCAAGGCTCTGCGCCCGATCGCGGGACGCCCCATGCTGGGCCGTGTCATCGATCGTGCCCGCCTGGTCGATCAGATTGATGAAATCGTCGTTGCAACATCGGAACGAACCATCGATGACCCTGTTTCCGAATTCGCCGAGCGCGAGGGTATCAGTGTTTTTCGCGGCGCCCTTGACGATGTGGCGGGACGCGCCCTGGCCTGTGCCAACGCCCACGACCACGAGTTGTTTGTGCGCATTTCCGGCGATAGCCCATTCTTTGATCATGCGCTGGCGGGCCGCCTGATACAGCGGGCGCAACTTGGCGAGGCGGATATCGTGACGAACGTTCATCCCAGGACATTCCCGTCTGGCAACAGTATTGAAGTGCTTGCCGTCGCGGCCCTGCGACGCGTTATCTCCGCCACTAGTGATCCCGGAGACCGGGAACATGTAACGCAATATATCTATGCTGGCGCTGATCGGTTCCGTATCGAAAACATTATAAATTCTCACGTGGTCGATGCTGATATAAGCCTAGTGGTCGATACACCTGACGATCTCGAACGGGCAGAATGGATTGCAGCCGGGTTTAGTGAAGCGCTGCTGGCGACGACCGACCCTGGCGATATTATTGAACGTGCGAAGTCTTGGACGAAGCCTGAAAGGGAGCGGTACGCGCGGTGCTGACGTCAGCTCGCACTTCCACTGCGCCGGTGAATATCTGTCTCGGCATACATGCGGAAAATTCGCGATGGCAATAACAGCACCAATTGCAACAGATGCCATGCCGCGTAGATATACAAATAGGCTTCGATACCATCGGACAGCAACGCTATCGCGAAGCCACCATAGCGTACGTCCCATGCCAACGCCGGAATGGTATTGTCGATGACACTCAAAATCCCGGACCAACGATCCATGCGGCGCGACAAGACCGGATGCGGCACCGGTGTCGCGATGGCATCCCTAGCATTCGCCTGGTCAGTATCCTTACGCGTCAAGCCCACGCGCAAAAATAGAATTTGGCTCAATGCAATGGCAAGCGCACCGACGGCGGCAACCACAAGGATGTTCGGCCCCGCACCTTGCTGCCAAACCGCCATACCGAGAATGAACGGAAACGGCACCTCGGCCAATGAGTCGATGAGACCATCAAAGAATTTGCCAAAATATGAAGCCCGGTCCTGCAGCCTGGCGAGTTGTCCGTCCACATGATCAAGCACCAGCGCGAAATAGAACAGGCCGCAGCCGACCCAGAAACTTATGGGATTTGGAACCAGAAATGCGGCGAAAGCCAACAGCGTTACCAGGATTCGAAACGCCGTGGCGCCATTGGGCCCAAAACCCAGCCGCGCGAAGGCGACTGTGAAGGGCCAGGCCGTGGGTCGCGTGATATAGTTAAAAATCAAAGGCAAGGTAACTCCATCAAGGCGTTGGGAACGCCTGACATCGGAAATTCTAACGTTTTGCCTCTGCACGGTGTCTTCCTCCAATCCTTGAGCCGACAGCATCAGCCCGATTTGAGAGTGAGACCGCAATTGCCAGCTGACAGGTACCGCAGCCTTCCCGATTTCGTCAAGGGCGCAAGGGTTTTCACCGCCCACCATCGAGGGCCGGCATGACAAGGGTCGCGGTCATAGAATATGGCATCGGAAATCTTGGCTCCGTGGTCAACGGCTGTCGGCGATCCGGCGTCGAACCCAATGTCGTTCGTGACGGAGACGAACTGCGCCGTGCCGAATGCGATCGAATCGTCCTACCTGGCGTCGGTGCGATCGGCGCCGCCCTTGAGCATATTCGTGAACGCGGCCTGGATACTGAGCTACATGAAATAGTTGTCCGACAAGGCCGGCCCTTTCTGGGAATATGCGTCGGCATGCAAATCCTGGCAGAGCATTGTGAAGAATACGGTCGCCATGACGGACTGGGTTGGATTCCAGGAACGGTTAGGCCGTTAGCAGAAAAAGGATCCGGGCTTCGGCTACCGCACGTGGGTTGGAACGATATTGAGCCTGATGCCGATGAACCGCTATTTCGCGATGTCGTGGATCGGCATTTTTATTTTGTACATAGCTGTGCGCTTTATTGCCCGGACGATCTGGTTGTCGGGCGATGCACATATGGCGAGAGATTTGTTTGTGCAAT
This sequence comes from Alphaproteobacteria bacterium, assembly GCA_021776235.1. Taxonomy (GTDB): domain Bacteria; phylum Pseudomonadota; class Alphaproteobacteria. The sequence continues at coordinate 25,843 of JAJFGG010000103.1, forward strand.
TCGCAAAGACAATATTTGCGCCGTGCAATTTCATCCGGAAAAAAGCTCGTCCAGCGGTATTTCCGTGCTGCGCGCGTTCTTTCAGTCCTAGCGCGGCACGATCATGTTGAAGCGGCGCCTCACACCTGTTCTTTATCTGCGCGAAGGCGTTATGGTTCGCAGTGAATTGTTCAAGATACATCAGATTATCGGCAGTCCGGTGAGCCATATTAACCGCTTGGTTGAATGGGACGTCGACGAATTAATCTTGCTTGATATTAGCCCAGGTCTGGAAACATACGATTTGGGCCGTGATGATCATGGCGAGAAGGGCGCAGGCAGTCTTTTGGAATTCACGGAAACCATCGCCAGAACCAGCGCGATCCCATTATGTTTTGGTGGCCGTATTCGAACTATCGACGACATTCACGTTCGAATTCGCCATGGTGCGGACAAGGTCGCCATAAATAGCGCATTTGCCCAGACGCCCGAACTGGTATCCGAGGCGGCCAAGGAGTTCGGCGCGCAGGCCATCGTCATCAGCATCGATTACCGGGTTATTGATGCTTCGGCCCGGGTGTTTATCCGGCATGGCGCGTTCGATACCGGCGTAGACGCAGTGACTTGGGCGAGGCGTGCTGAAGATGCAGGTGCCGGTGAAATCCTACTCAATGCCATCGACCGCGATGGCACTGCGCGGGGCTATGATACAGAGACGATTGAGGCGGTTTCACAATCGGTTGAGATCCCTGTCATTGCGTGCGGGGGCGCGGGCCACCAGTCGCATTTCAATGAATGTTTCGAACTGACGTCGGCGAGCGCCGTGGCCGCCGGCAACATCTTCCACTTCACGGAAAACGCCTATCCCCGCGCGAAGAATTACCTACGCCGCAAACGCACTGACATTCGGTAACGCCATGATCGACTTTGAAGACCTGCCGGACATTACCTGGTGCTCCAACTGTGTTGTGCCTTCAAGTTCCGCCGCGCCTATGTCCTTCGATGAACACGGCCTGTGTAACGCCTGCCGCGTGCAGGGGCAGAAGGCTGAAATCGACTGGGAGCAGCGCCTGGAGATGCTTCTGGATGACATTGAGCCCTATCGCAACCCATCAGGATACGACTGCATCGTACCTGTTTCGGGCGGCAAGGATAGCTATTACCAGGTGCATTTCGTCAAAGAAAAACTCGGCCTTAAACCTCTGCTCGTAACCTACAACGGTAATAATTATATTGATGTCGGTTGGGATAACATGATGCGGATGAAGGAGGTCTTCAACACTGATCATATGATCATTTCACCCGGTGTTGATTTCCTGGTCCGCATGAACCGGCTGTGTTTTCGCAAGCATGGTGACATGAACTGGCATAACCATGCGGGCATTTATACAGCACCGATGATTATCGCGGTGCGAATGAATATTCCGCTGGTGTTCTGGGGCGAACACGGTTTTACCGATCTTAGCGGCATGTATTCTATGCATGATTTTGTTGAATACACCAAGCGCTATCGGATCGATCAGGCCCAGCACGGATACGACTGGCAAGATTGGCTTGGCGACGACGAGGATCCGGTCTACGAACATGAGCTGGAAATGTTCAAATATCCCAGCGACGCGGATGTTGAACGGGTTGGATTGCGCGGTCTTTATATTGGCAATTTCGATCCATGGGATGCCACGCAGCACACCAAGCTGGTCATCGAAAAATACGGCTGGGAACCATCACCCGTACCATTCGAACGCACATACAGACGCAGCTCAAATCTGGATGACCGGTATGAAAACGGCGCCCACGACTATCTCAAATGGATCAAGTTTGGTTACGGTCGCGCCACTGATCATGCCTGCAAGGATATCCGCCGCGGTTATATGACCCGCGAGGAAGGCATCGAAATGGTGCGCCAGTATGATCACGTCAAATCATCCGACATCCACTACTGGCTCGATTACGTGGACCGGGACGAAGCATGGTTCGACCGCATAGCTGACACCTTCCGAGACCGTCGGGTCTGGAAGCAAGATGATGACGGCAAGTGGTGGAAGCGCAATATTTGGGATCAAAAGAATTAGCCCCCGCCATTCAGGCCCGCGCCTCGAAATACCGGCCGAACCGTGAAATTTGATACAAACCGATAGGTCGACCGGGACCAATTGAGCAGACGCAAACTACCACCGGTTAGAAAAATGTATTGCTAGCGAGACTATGATGACGAACGTCAATGAAACGACAAGTGACACCGAGGTGATGGCTCCGGCACAACCTGATAGATACGTTTTCGTCTGGCGCACAAATTCTTGGGCCGGATTTCAAACGCAGCTAGCCCGGACCCTCAAGGAACGATTTGGAATCAAGTCGGTTTTGTTTCGCTACAATGCGACGGGCGGACCATCGACCAAGCTGTTCGAATTCGATCCAGATGATTTTACCGAGATTATTGATCTGGATCAGGAGATGACGCCACGACCGGTTGCTGAATTACCAGCAGGCCAGGAAATCTATGACCGGGCAATTGCCTTGGAGCGCCAATTGGGACGGCCACTCAACGATATCCTGCGAACGGATCGGCATTTTGGCATTGGTTTCGTAAGCGGCGCCTCTTTCATGCGGTCGAAACTTGGCCACAATACAAACCATGCCCAATGCCTGGATATGATGGTCCGGATCAATGCCCGCGTACAGCCGTTGTTGGAAAAGTATCAGCCAATAACGATTTTGGGCTCGCCTGGCACGCTCGCGCAATCGATGCTGATCGCCTCCGCCGAGAGTATGGATATTCCAATGCGAAGGCTGGTATCGGCCCGGCAGGGCAAGAAATGCTATTGGTCTGAAGATTGGGCCTCAACACCTTTGGGCCTTCATCAAGCATATGAAAAACACTTCAATCGTCTAAAAGCCGAGCTGCCGGTTGACGGAGCAGATTTAGACTCTGAAGAGAATGCCGCCATGCCACCCAAGCCTTACACGGCCGAACTAACACTACGCGCCTTTCGCGGCCGTTCGACGCTAAAGTTTCTCGCGAAATGGTTCTATCAAATTTCCCGAACGGAATTTGGAAAACGTGTACGCGGGCAGTCTTTCAGATATGGCAACTATCTTTTCAGAGACCGGCTGAAACATGGCCTCCAGCGTTGGATGTGGCGTCGGCAAACTCTGCGCGAACCCCGCGTTTTCTCCGAACTTCCGACCGACCTGCCGTTCGTATTCTACCCTTTGCATATAGAGCCAGAGTCTACTCTGTTCACCGAGGCGCAATCGGCGGACCACCAGCTGGCGCATATTGATATGATGGTTAAGACACTCCCCGCCGGCTGGCACCTTATCGTCAAGGAACACTTTGCAGCCACCGCCAATCGGCCGCCAGGTTTTTGGGAGCGGATAAACGGATACCCAAATGTTATCGTCGCCGCGACCCTGGAAAACGCGGAGGCGATTGCCCAGAGATCGAAGGCTGTTGCGACGGTCAACGGCACGCTGGGCCTGCAGGCAGCGATGGTCGGTCATCCGACAATCACCTTTTTTCCTGAATTCCAGGCATTGTGTGCGCCGCACGTGCAATTGGCGACGTCCTATAGGGAAACCCGCGAGGCCTTTGTGCGCATTCGCGACAATGAATTACCCGCCAGATCAATTGGCCTCATCGCCGGAAGGGCATTCGCCGCCGCGACCGAAGACGCCACATTTTTTGTCAATGATGCCGGCATGCTCAGTGGTGTCGCGGCAAACAGTCCTGCAGCGGAAAAAGCCGAAGTGGAGAACCTGGCGCAAACGCTTATGGACAGTCTGCACGTCGGCGTTCTGTCCGACCAGGATCAGGGCGCCGTTAGGCAACCGGCCTGAATAAAGCCGTCCGGCGGCGGTCGAGAAATTGGCTGAAACCATAGCACCTAGCATACCTCACAAGACCGTCGACATTCGGCCTGGTGAAAAACTTCATGAAGATATGATAACCGAGGCTGATGCAAGAACGGTGCTGGAGCTGCCCGACCGGTACGTCATCCGGCACGGTGCCCACCTATCAACCGGTTATCATCCTGAGGAAAAACCCGTGGCTGAAGATTTTCGCTATTCCAGAGACATCAACGAAGATTGTCTGGAAGCAGAAGGAATTAGGGCCATGTTTCCAGAATTGGAAGCGAAGCAGGCTGGATGATCGACGGCACGCAGTGGCGGCCGCTTCCGGTGTATGCTGATATGATCGCAGACCGACATTGAACACCTTGGAAAACCAAAGGATCTTGATCACGGGCGCAACTGGTTTGTTTGGACCGCACTTGGTCAAATCGCTCAGCCCATATGGCAACATTACGGCGCTGGGACGTTCAGGCGGAACGGTGATTTGTGACCTGACGGATCGGGAGAAGACCGCTGAAGTCGTTGCGGCGCATTCCCCTTCGGTTACCATCCACGCCGCGGCACTGACAAACGTCGACGATTGCGAGAATTTTCCGGATAACGCCGATCTTCAAAATCGCGCCGCCACGGCAAACTTGGTGGCGGCCTTGCCGAAAGGATCACGGCTGCTATTTATTTCGACGGATCAGGTGTACCCGGACGAGGTTGGTCTCCATAAAGAGGGAACGGAAGCGCCGGTAAATCAATACGGCAAAAGCAAGCTGGAAGGTGAGCTTGAGGCTCTGGGACATGGCAACGCGATCGCGGTCCGGACCAATTTATTTGGCCCTTCCCTAACAGAAGGCCGTCAGAGTCTTTCGGATTTCATCATTCAGAACCTGTCTTCCGCCGCACCGACGACGCTTTTTCGTGACGTACTTTTCTCCCCTCTTCATTTTGACACTCTTGCAGCATGTCTTTGGAAGCTGGCAATGTCGGATTATACTGGTGTCTGCAATCTCGGCTCACGAGAGGGCCTCACCAAAGCCGAATTCGGACTGGCCGTAGCAGCGCATAAAAGGCTGTCGCTCCAGAATGTAAGAATAGGCAATTCCACCGATCAGCCAGGTCGGGCCCGCAGGCCGCTGGATCTTAGGATGGACGTCACGCGAGCCGAAGAAATCCTTGAGTTGCAACTGCCATCGGCACTCGAAGAGATAGGAAAATTATGACGACAAAATTTCAAATCGGCAGGCATACCCTGGGACCCGAGGAGCCAACGTATTTCATCGCTGATATCGCGGCCAATCATGACGGCAGTCTGGATAAGGCGATCGACCTTATTCGTCTATGCGCCGAGGCCGGCGCAAATGCGGCAAAATTTCAAAATTTTTCCGCGCGGACAATTGTATCCGATTACGGTTTCTCGGCCATGGGCGATCAACAGTCCCATCAATCGACATGGTCAAAAAGTGTTTCGGAAGTATACGATGACGCATCTTTGCCGCTGGCCTGGACGGAAACGCTGAAGAATGCCTGCGACGAAGCCGGCATCGACTATTTCACTTCGCCCTATGATCTGGGCTTTATCGAACCGCTTTCGAAATATGTCTGCGCCTGGAAACTGGGCTCCGGCGACATCACCTGGCACGATATGATCGAGCGGATCGCCAGCGACGATAAACCGTTGTTGATGGCGACGGGCGCGTCAAACATAGCGGAAGTCCGGGCCGCCGTTGCTGTCGCACAAAAACACACCGACAAGATTGTTTTGATGCAGTGCAATACGAACTACACGGCCTCTGTGGAAAATTTCCATCATATCGCGCTAAATGTTCTCAAAACCTATGCTCGTGAATTCCCCGATCTGATTTTGGGGTTGTCTGATCACACGCCTGGCCACGCGACAGTACTCGGCGCCGTTGCCCTTGGCGCCCGTGCCGTCGAGAAACATTTTACCGATGACGTTACGTCGGAAGGCCCTGACCATGCCTTCGCCATGGATCCGACGACGTGGCGGGACATGGTTGATCGCACGCGGGAACTTGAAGCGGCATTGGGCATTTCTGAAAAAAGGGTCATGGAAAACGAGCTTGAGACCGTCGTCATTCAACGTCGGTCCATACGGGCCACGCGGAACATGGTTTCGGGTGACATTGTCGAAGCCAAGGATATTGAGTTTTTGCGGCCCTGCCCCATTGATGCCTTGGCGCCATGCGACAAGGATCAATTGCTGGGCAAAAGGCTTACAGGAAACATCGAAAAAGGCGATTGCTTCCGCCTTTTGGATTTGCAGTGAAGACAATCGTCGTCCTGCCGGCATTCAATGAAGCTGCGACGATAACCGATGCGCTCGCTTCCATACAGGATTTGGGAACACTGGTCGTTGTTGATGACTGTTCGACCGATGATACGGCCAAGAAAGCCGAAGCACTTGGCGCGGTCGTGGTCAGACACGCAGAGAACAGAGGCTACGACGCGGCGATAAACAGCGGTTTCATCAAGGCCGCCGAACTGGGCGCCGAAGCGGTTTTCACCTTCGATGCAGATGGCCAGCATGGTGTGGATGCCCTGCGCAACGCCATTAAGTTGTTGGAAAACAATATTGATTTGGAACTGGTTGTTGGAAAAAGGTCACACGCCGCTCGTTTCAGCGAGGCCATGTATTCGGCATATACAAATTGGCGATACGGTATCCAAGACATCCTTTGCGGACTGAAGGGTTACCGCATTTCGCTCTATCATCGGCATGGCGCCTTCGACACCCGCAATATGATCGGCACTGAACTGACCTTAGCGAGCATCGGCCTTGGCGCCCGTTGGGCAGCGTTTGATGTTGCCATCGCACCACGTCTGGGCGCAGCCAGATTCGGCTCCACCTTTCGTGCCAATAAGAAAATTCTCCGTGCCATGGTGTTGGCCATTTGGGCCGACTTCACTGGTGGTTGGAAACGCCCATGATGACGGAGACGATTGCTCAATGCATATATTTTTCTCCCCCCGTAGGAACACCAACATTCAGCGAAGCGTCATACTAGAGGTCAGATGAGACTGGCACTCGGCACTGCACAGTTCGGTTTGAACTATGGCATTTCCAACCAAACCGGCCGCGTTGGCGCCTCGGAAGCCGGGGACATTCTGGCGGAGGCGGCGATGCGTGGCATTACCCTGCTCGATACGGCGCCGGCGTATGGCCGTAGCGAATCGATACTGGCTGAATTGACGGCAGACCGCGGCAATTTCAACATTGTCAGCAAGACGCTGGTCACCGGTGGGAGCAAAGTCGATGCCGCTGCGCGGGATCGTCTAAAGCGGTCACTGGATCAAACTCTCAGATTTTTTGGGGGCCGGCCCTTGTATGGCATGTTGGTCCATCATGGGATGGACACGCTAAAAGCGGGCGGCGAGAAAATCCTGCAGTTGTTAGCTGACTATCGGTCTGCGGGATGGATTGAACGCATAGGTATCTCTGTGGACCGGGTCGAAGAACTCGACGATCTGCTTGGTCATTTCGATTTTGATATTGTTCAAGCGCCACTGAGTATCTTTAATCAGAAGCTGATAACAGGTGGCTATGTTGATCGGTTGCAAACGCGGAACGTGGAAATTCATGCCCGGTCGCTGTTCTTGCAAGGATTGGTATTTATGGATCCTGAAAATCTGCCGAATTCCCTCGGGGCCGCTGCCGAACCTCTTCGTCGGCTGCGCAAGTTGTCCGCCGACAGTGGCATCGACATTTGCACCCTGTCGCTCAGTTATGTCACAAATCACACCGCTATCGACTATGGCATAGTCGGTGTCACGACAAGGGCCGAGCTGACCGAGATCGATCGAGCCTGGCGGCGTGCGCGGACCGACCCCCAAATCCTTGCATTGGATCTGTCCCAAATGGCGGTCACTGATGCCATCGTCACCACGCCGTCGAGATGGAACGAAATGGCATGAATTGCGTCCAACCAAATGTCGGAAGCCCCCCGGGGCCGGCCTGTCCGGCAGATTTGCATGCCGTGGTTCGGGACTATTTGAGTTGATTTTGGCACTGTTACAGGCGCGCATGTCTTCGAGGCGCCTGCCAGGTAAGGTTCTGAAACCGATCCTTGGCAAACCCATGATCCTGCATCAGATTGACCGGATCCGCCGCGCCAGATTGATTGAAGAATTGGTATTGGTGACCAGCACCGATGCCTCCGATGACGAACTGGCGACAGCTTGTCAAGATTACGGGGTTTCCGTGTTTCGTGGAAACCTTGACGATGTGCTGGATCGGTTCTATCAGGCAGCGGTGGGGGCAGATGCCGATCATATCGTGCGGTTGACTGGCGATTGTCCGCTTGCTGACCCGGCTGTCATCGATCAGGTGATCCGACTCCATCTTGACGGTAATTTCGATTATACAAGCAATGCGCACCCGCCAACCATGCCCGATGGCCTGGATGTCGAGATCTTCCGCTTTCAGGAATTAGCAAACGCCTGGCGCGCTACAAATGAAAAATACGATCGTGAACACGTGACCGCCTGGATCTATCATCGGGCTGAATGTTCTTTGGGCAACTTAGAGAACATTCCAGACCTGTCCGCATTGCGCTGGACCGTGGATGAGCCGGAAGATTTTGAATTCGTCAGAAACGTATACGAAGCAATATACATGCAAAACAACTCGTTTGGCATGGACGATATATTGCGCTTCGTGAGCGAAAATCCCGCCATTACGGAATTAAACCAGCATTTTGTTCGAAATGCTGGCAGTTTGAAGCAATAATACTGCGCCTTCCGTCGCGACGACAATTCCGCGCATGACCTTGCGTCTGGCGCAGGTTCGATAGCATCCTCGGGTTACCTGGCAATATTCGGCGGGGATTTTTCTCTTCGAACGACCGTGCCTGCAACCGATGTACGATGCCTCGAATAATTCTAAACACTTTCACTAGATCGTCTTAACGACGGCGAAAATTTGAGTATTAGGACGAGGCTGAATTGACTGTTCCTTACGATCTTGAAGTCGCGCTAAAATATCGAAACTGGCAAGATAGCGTATCGTGGCCCAATTCACTGGATGCGCTGACATCGTCAGGAACCGGTATGCTAAAGAAACTGATCGATCTTATTAGGAATATGGAAGACCCGGAACTTGGTGATATACTAATGCTTGCGGGCGTAAGATCGTTTTCTGACTCATTGCAACTTGTCGACATGGCGCTGGCGCTGGATGCCAAAACGACGACATTTGAGAGCAGTTATCCTGAACACGATTATTTACTCGGCAGAACCACGCTCGACGAACTTCCGCAACGCACCTTAATCCCAGCAGTACCAAGAGTACCAAAGATATTCCTCCGCCGGCTGAAACGAACCGCGATATGGAATTCGTACCACAAAATCGTCAAAGGCATGTTTCTCCCCGATGTAACCATCATTTCCGAAAACAGCCTTATGAAAAGCCATGCTGCTTACAACCGTCAGGTATTCGGTGTCCATCACGTCGAGGCATTGTACAGTGATATTTCAGAATACAGACGCCCGCTCACATCTACAGACCTTGCCGATACGGCCGCCGAATTGCTTACCGGTGAGCTCTCGGTCTCGACGACGAATGACCCGGCCATTGGCGCGCGATTGCGCCAGCTAATATTTTCGACCGCAAGAAAAATTTGCCGGCGGGCCTGTTCTGAAATTGAGGCGTCGCGGCAAATACCAAAACTACCGGACAATATTTGGGCGGGGTCCGGCAGTCGGTGGCCTCAACGGGTCATCTCACTGGAAGTAATTCGCAGAGGTGGCAAAATTCGCCGCTTTGATCATGGCGGCCCCACCGGCTTAAATGCCTATCCAGCCATGGCTGCGCTGAATGACCTTATGGTGGCGACAACGTTCACCATGGCATCTCCGGCCTTAGCCGAGCAACTGAAAAGCCAAAATGTCCAGGGCATGTTACCTGCGCGGCGCAGGGTCGAAATAGATGGCACAAACGGCGATTCGGAACACAAGCAGTTAGTAAGAAATACCGTTCGCCGCCGCAATACAAGCCACAAGCCAAGAGTACTTTATGTATCGGGTTTATGTAGAGGCTTTCGACAAATCATCCCCGCGCAACTATTGGACACTTTATATCTTGACTGGAATATTCGACTGATCAAGGCACTGCGGACAATGGATATCGAACTTGTCTGCCGTCCCCATCCGGAAGGCATCTTTCAGGGTAAAGAGCATCCACTGGCAAAAATCACACCATTGTCAGACAGGAACTTTGAAGAACTCATTCCGGAAATAGATGTGTTTATTATGGATCAAGCCCGTTCGACCACATTCTTTAACGGGATGATGACGGACCGGAAGCTTATATTCCTGGATTTCGGCGCGCCCTATTTCAGTCCTTTCGCGCTGTCATTGGTCGGGCAGCGCTGCCACATCATAAAGACGGGATTTGACGACAGGAACCGGCCGACTATTGATGAAAAAGAACTAGAAGAAGCTATATTCTCGTATTCAAGCCCCGTTGATCCAACGGAAATCCGAAAACTGTTTCTGGCCGCATGAAGCCAATGGCATGTAACTCTTCCGGAATGCGGGCGCATCAAGACAGCCAGCACCGAAGTCCATTTGTCCTATCGCCCTACTAACGTGAGATTTTGTTTTCGCTCGGGGTGCCTTGCTGATGGTGCTCCACGGTAGGATTTTGTGCGTTCTTGCGGCGCTGCCTACCTACTTGTTTCAAGACCCGGTTTTTGGAGAAGTTCGATTTTCTTTTCGCTTAACAACGCTCTGCAAATCACTGATCTGAAAACGTCAGAGACCTGGTCCGGCGATGAACTACAGGCCGAAGCCTTCCGGCGCGGACGTTTCTTGGCGGGTTTAGGTATCGGCGTAGGAGACCGCGTTGTCATCCGTCACGGCGGCTCGCTCTCTTTCTTTGCCGACTTGTTTGCCGCATGGCAAGCTGGCGCCTGCGCCGTCTGTCTGAACGCCGGCTCCACGAACAGTGAAGTCGAGAACATCATCGCATTCACGGATGCCAAACTGGTTTTGATATCCCCGGAGATGTCAGACAATGTCGGGTTGTCCGCACCTGTCGCATGCGCCGAGACGTACGACGGAAGCGGAGCGGAGCCATCCGGCGCCGATCTTGATTGCGATGCGTTGATGCTGTTCACCTCAGGCACGACCGGGACGCCCAAGGGCGTGCTGCATACCTTCCGCTCGCTGTTGTCACGGCTCAGCCTGAACAGAGCGTTTATCGGTGATGACCTGTTGGAAAATACTCTGTGCATGTTGCCCACACATTTTGGCCATGGATTGATTGGCAATTGCCTAACCCCCATCATGGCCGGCACGCATCTGTTTCTCGGACCGACCACAAGCGTTCAAACGGCCGCCAGGTTGGGAAATTTGATCGACGACAACGCGATTACCTTCATGAGTTCAGTTCCTTCGTTCTGGAAACTGGTGCTGAAAGTCGCGAAAGCCCCGACTAAGACCTCGTTGCGCCGCGTGCAAGTTGGCTCCGCTCCTCTTTCTGCCGATTTGTGGCATCAGATTATGGATTGGGCAGGTACCGACGACGTCGTCAACATGTATGGCATCACCGAAACGGCCAATTGGCTGGGTGGTGCTTCCGCGGCAGATGGTGGCCCGGGCGATGGACGCATCGGGCATATGTGGGGCGGCAGCGCTGCCGTGTTGCAGGAAGACGGATCCATAGTCCCCTTCGGCGCGGGCGAGATATTGGTGCAAAGCCCATCGCTGATGAAGGAATATTTCAAGCGGCCGGATTTGACCGAACCGGTTCTTCGAAAGGGCTGGTTTCATACGGGGGACATCGGCCGGATCGAACAGGGTGGCGAAATGTGGCTTACCGGAAGAGCGAAGTATGAGATCAACCGGGGCGGCATGAAGGTCCACCCCGAAGACATTGATATCCTGCTGGAGGGCCACAATGACGTTCAGGAGGCTTGCGCTTTCGCTATTCCAGATGCGGCAAGCGGCGAAATTGTCGGCGTCGCTGTCTGCCTGGTTGATGACGCCAAAGCCAAAATTACAGATCTTAAGGCGTGGTGCCGGGAACGACTGGTGAAAGAAAAGAATCCGGACCGTTGGTATTTGGTCGACGAGATTCCCAAAACTGATCGGGGCAAGATCAACCGCGATACAGTGGCTGGTGTTTGTCTGCAACTGAAAGCCCGGGTATGAGTACCGAATTCGTGCCGGGCGGGGCCGTACAGTTGTCCGCCAGTCAGTACCAGTTACGCACTCTGGGTGAAAACGACGTCTCTCAAGCTTATGTCGATTGGCTGAATGACCCAGAAGTGAATGCCTATCTGGCAGTCCGTTTCTCGACGCAAACGATGGAAAGCACAAAATCCTATGTGCGCGGCCATGATAATCGAACTGCTTTCCTGTTTGGCATCTTTGCCGAACAGGGGACACGGCATATAGGAAATTTCTCGCTGATGGTGAAGCCGAATCATGAGGTTGGAATATTGGGCGTGATGGTCGGCGATAAGGCTTATTGGGGGGAAAGTGTCGTGCAGGAGGGGCGTACGGCCATCCTCAATTACTGCTTTGGTCCGCTGGCGCTGGCAAAGGTGCACGGCGCCTGTTATTCCGATAATCGTCCTGCCATCTACAATTATCGCCGCCAGGGCTGGCAGTTGGACGGCATTCAGAAGAAACATGTACTGAGCAAGGGCCGATATGTGGACATGGTCAATTTTGCAATGTTCAAAGAGGAATGGTTGAGCCGAAATGACTGAAATCGAACTGTCGGCCGCAAAAGAGGTGCTGGCCAAGGCTTTTGATTTGAGCCAATTGGATATCCCGGAAGACGCCGCCCTCGATAATTTTGAGCCCTGGGACAGCCTCGGCCATGTTCAGGTCCTCTTTCTCGTCGAGGCGTTCTTAGAACGGGAACTGGAAACGGAAGAGGCAATTTCCATAGTCGACTTGAAAACTCTTCAGGAAGCCTTGCAGTGAACCGGCGGGAATATTTGGTCAGCAAGTGAATTTGCATCGCTCAACAATTGCAGTTTACCAAGGCCTCAAACGCGAAATGATCATCTCGTTTGAGGCGACAGGCATTAAGAGGGAAACCGCTAGCCATGGCAGATAAGCCGTATCCGGCTTCAAAAGAGCTTTATCATCGGGCGTTACAGACCATACCTACGGCGTCGCAGACTTTCTCAAAATCGGCGATGATGTACGTTGAGGGAACCGCCCCGCTGTTCGCGGAACGTGGTGAAGGATGCTATCTGTGGGACGCCGACGGCAATCGTTTCACTGATTATGTGTTGGGCCTGTTGCCAGTCGTGCTTGGCTATCAGGACCCCGATGTCGACCTTGCTATCAAGAACCAGCTGGCGCGGGGCATCACTTTTTCCTTGGCAACCGCACTGGAAGCCGAGCTTGCGGAAATACTGGTTGAGATCGTTCCCTGCGCCGAAAAAGTCAGGTTTGGGAAAAACGGCACGGACGCGACTTCGGCCGCCATTCGGCTGGCCCGCGCCTACACAGGGCGGGACCGGGTTGCTGTTTGCGGTTATCACGGCTGGCAGGATTGGTATATTGGCTCCACCGCCCGTCACCTCGGCGTGCCGAAAGCCGTGCGCGAACTGACATCCACATTCACCTACAACGACGCCAACTCACTGGCCGAGGTTCTCGCAGGACGGCAAGGCGAATTTGCCGCCGTCATTTTGGAACCAATGACAGCCGAGTTGCCAAAGGACGGGTTCTTGCAGGCAGTCAAGGCGCTTACTCATGAACATGGCGCGTTGTTGATATTTGACGAAATCATCACTGGCTTTCGGATGTCCCTGGGTGGCGCGCAAGAGGCCTTTGGCGTGACGCCTGATCTTGCGACTTTCGGCAAGGCAATGGGCAATGGCATGCCCATTTCCGCTGTCGTGGGGCGGGCGGAAGTCATGGACCTTATGGCCGATATATTTTTCTCAGGAACATTTGGCGGCGAAACCCTGTCGTTGGCCGCCAGCATCGCGACAATCATGAAACTGATGGCAACCAATGCGATTAGCCGCATACAAGGCGTCGGCGACCAATATATGACAGCGATAAAGGCACAGATTTCCGACCACGGTCTGAACGAGTACTTCCAGGTCGTCGGCCAAAATTGGTGGCCTAGCCTTCAGCCAAAGGAAAATGTCCGTTTTGATAACAACTTTACCACCTCTTTGCTGCGCCAGGAACTCGTGGCGCAGGGCTTGCTCTATCTCAATACATTCAATTTATGTCTGGCCCATGACGATGAAGAGATCACCCGTCAAACCCTTCAATCGACTGATCGGGCGCTGGCCAGAATTGCCGGCGCGTTGAGCAGCAATCGGCCGGAAGATAGTCTGATGGGGCCGCCGATCGAGCCGGTTTTTCAGGTCAGGCAAAATCCTGGAAGCGCGAACAAGTCGAACGGATGAAAATTACCGAGAAAATGGTTCCGGGCTACGATCTGCTGATTGAAGCCTTTTCGGCCTATCCGGGCCGTAGTGTAACCATAATAGCCTGCGTTTTGTTGGCTGGTCTGGCGGAAGGCATTGGCATCGCGGCCGTTCTTCCGGTTCTCGGCATCGCCATTGGCGATGGCAGCGCCGATCAGACCGAGCTGGGCCGGCTGATCACGGGAACATTGGACTTCTTGGGGATACCAAATGAACTTCCCGTCCTTCTGCTGTTGATCGTGGGCGGCCTGAGCATAAAGGCCGGGGCCGTATTGCTAGCCATGCAACAGGTTGGTTTCGCAGCGGCCCGCATAACAACAGACCTTCGCATCAATTTGATTAGGGCGATCATGAAGGCGAAATGGTCGCACTACACCAGTCAGCCCACTGGCATCTACGCCAATGCAATGACGATCGAGGCTGGTACCGGCGGCGCAACCTTTACCGGCATCTATCAAATTTCCGCCGTGGGCCTGCAGGTCATTATCTATCTGAGCCTGGCTTTTCTTGTTTCCTGGGAAGTCACCACTGCATCAATTGTTGCAGGCGCGTTTATCGTTCTGGTTCTCGGCCGTTTTATCGAGATGACCAGACGGGCCGCGAGCAAGGCGACGGCGGCCTACAACACCCTGTTGGCCCGTATGACAGATGCGTTGATTGGCATCAAACCCTTGAAGGCCATGGGCGCGGAGGAACGCGTTGGACCGCTGATGGAAAAAGAGGCCGATTCCATCAACCAGGCACAAAGAGCCATGGTCACGGCAAAAGAAAGCATCGAGAACCTCAGGGAGCCCATTCTCGCCGTCTTTCTTGCATTTGGCCTGTACGCTGTGATCGAGCTACGCCCGACACCCTTCGAGTCCATGTTGGTGATGGCCATGCTCTTCCATCGCACGGTCAATCACATTGCCAAACTGCAAACTTCTTATCAAACCTTGGTGACGGCCGAGGTCTATTACAGGAGTATTCGGAGAAAAATTGCTGAAGCGGAAAAAAACCGTGAAACCTTCGACGGCAAGCTCAGTCCGCGGTTCAACAAGGCGGTCAGCGTCGAAAACCTTTCCATGTCATTTGCGGATAATCTGGTTCTGAAGAATGCTGACCTGACCATACCGTTTGGTCAAATCGTGGCGCTACATGGCCCGTCTGGTTCAGGAAAAACGACGCTCACTGATATTTTGCTGGGGTTCCATACGCCCACCGAAGGCCGGGTGCTGGTTGACGGCATCCCCTTGTCAGATATCGACATGCGCCGGTGGCGGGAAGAAATCGGCTATGTGCCGCAGGAAATGTTTCTGTTCCATGATACCGTTCTCAACAACATTACTTTGGGTGACCCGGCAATAGATCACGCCGCTGTGGAAATGGCGTTGAAAAGGGTAGAGGCATGGCAGTTTGTCCAGGCCATGCCTGAAGGTGTGAACACGACCGTTGGGGAAAGAGGAGCCAAAATTTCTGGCGGTCAGCGTCAGCGCATTGCCATCGCCCGGGCCCTCGTCCGCAACCCGAAACTACTAATCCTGGACGAGCCGACCACAGCATTGGACCCACCGACCGAGCGCGCCATTTGCGACACATTGCAAAGAATGAAGGGCGACGTGACCATTTTCGTAATCTCGCACCAATCCGCGCTGGTTGAAATCGCCGATACTGTCTACCACATGCTGGAGGGCAGTATCTCGCGAGGTATGCCCAACACCCTCGCTGTCGAGAGATCGGCATCAACTTAATTTCATTCAATGCATCCCGGCTAGAACCGTGCTTTGACCATCGCGTGACGTTGGTGCAGGCATCCTTTGAACTGGCGATGCATAGCCGACCATCAGCTCCCAGCCAATGATTGTCATCCGATAGCTTACATGAGTGAACTTCACCTAAATCGTCAGCAGTACCTTGAATTGGAAAAGTTGGGTCTCGGCGCGTTCCTGCCCCTACGAGGCTTCATGAACGAGGATGATGTTCGCTCGGTCGCAGATGATATGCGCTTGCCTGGCGGAGATGTTTACCCAATTCCGGTAGTCCTGGATCTCTCTTTGGAGGAGGCGAAACGACTTAGAGGCGCACCACGGATTTCTCTGGTTTTCGAGGGTGTAGAGGTTGGAGAACTGTCGCCAGAAAGCTTTTTTCAACTGGACAAAGCTGCTTTGTCGAAGAAAGTTTACCGCACTGATGACAAGGATCACCCCGGTGTTGCCCATTTGATGACACAGGGCGAAGTCTTCGTCGGCGGACCCATCCTGTTGAAGCAGCGGGTCGAGCTGAACATTTCCGCCTACGAAATGACGCCAGAGCAGACCAAAGCCAAATTCGCGGAACTGGGCTGGACATCCGTGATCGGCTTTCAGACGCGCAACGTTCCACATCGGGCTCACGAATATCTTCACCGCGTCGGCCTTGAGACTTCCGACGGTATCTTTATCCAGCCGTTGGTGGGCCGCAAAAAGAAAGGCGATTATACGCCAGAGGCCATCATGCGCGGCTATCAAGCCCTCGTGGCAGAATTCTTTCCTGCCAATCGTGTCGTTTTGGGAATTCTCTCGACCGCTATGCGCTATGCGGGGCCCCGGGAGGCCGTCTTTCACGCCATAATCCGCCGCAACTATGGTTGCACCCGTTTCATTGTCGGACGCGATCACGCTGGCGTCGGAGACTATTACGGAAAATACGATGCACACGACTTGACCCGGCGCTTTGATGGCGAACTGGGAATTGAGATCGTTCGTCTTCATGGCCCGTACTATTGCGGCCGTTGCGACGGCATCGTCACGGAGCAGACCTGCCCCCATGGGCTAACGGACCCCTCCGTGGTTCGGGAAATTTCCGGCACTGACATGCGCGCGCTGCTCGTCGATGGAAAAGCACCAGAACCGCATATTATGCGCCCCGAAATCGTCGCGAGCCTGCAAGGGGTTCAATTGTTTGTTGAGGAGAACGACGAGTGAATCAGACTCGAATAGTTTGCACCATTGGACCGGCGACGGAAGACAGGGAATCGCTGCTGCGTTTGCATGCCGCCGGAATGTCCGTCGCCAGACTGAACGGTTCGCACAACGACCTCGACTGGCATGCCGCGACCATCGCAAGAATTCAGGAGCTGCTCCCCAATGTACCAATTTTGCTCGATATCCCAGGGCGAAAAATTCGCACCGGCCAGCTTGAACATGAGCCCGAATTTGCCAATGGCGGCGTCATCATATTGACCACCGATCAAACCCACGACGGCAGCGAAAAAGTGCCAGTTGGGCATCCGACCCTGCACGAGCAGCTTCATGTCGGCGCGACCATTCTGGCCGACGATGGCACATTGCGGTTCACCGTACAAAAAATTGATGGACCCGATATTCACTGCCGGGCGGAAGTCGCCGGGGTTCTGAAGAGCCGGAAAGGAATCAACGTTCCCAAAGTGAAACTGGTTTCAGAGATGGTCACGGACCGCGATCGCGTCATGGTGCAGTTTGCCAAGGACAATGGCGTAGATTTTGTCGGCGTCAGTTTTGTTGAATCGGCCGAGCAGATCGAAGCCATCCGCGCCCTTGCAGGCGGCGCATCACCCCGCATCGTCTCCAAGGTTGAGAACCAAGGTGGGCTCGATAATCTGCAGGAAATCGTCAATGCCACAGATGCCTTGATGATTGACCGGGGGGACTTGTCGGCGGAAACAAATTATGAAATGACCGCCCTCTTCCAAAAGGAAATTCTGATCGCGGCCCGTGAAACCGGCGTCCCGGTAATTGTGGCGACCGAGATGTTGCACACGATGGTGGAAAACCCGTTCCCAACCAAAGCGGAAATCAGCGACATCACAAACTCCGTCATAGACGGTGGCTCGGCAACCATGCTGTCGGGTGAAACCGCGGTCGGTGCCAACCCAATAAAAGCAGTCGAAGTCATGCACCAGGTTTCTGCTGCAGCGGAAGCGCATGTTCAAGCCGGGCTTGACGCCATTGATCCGCCAACGCCGTTGAAGGCAACCCAGGCCATGGAGCGCGCCGTAGCCCTGCTATGCCGTTCTCTGCCAATTACCAAGATTGTTGCCGTAACGCTGTCTGGCTATGCGGCCAGGATGATTTCTTCACATCGGCCCAGCCAACCTATCCTTGCGGTGAGCAACGACCCAAGCGCAGTGCGTAGCTTTAATCTCTATGCCGGCGTTGAAGGGGTGCACATCGATATCGAATTCTCCAAAACCAGCGCTGATCACATTGTTGCCTGCCTTGAAGAACTATGGCGCCGGGGCAAATTGGAGGACAATGATATGATCGTTGTTGTGTCGGTCAGTTACCCAAAGTCCGGCAATCGTATGAACTTTCTGCAGACCCACACCGTTGCCGATCTGGTTGACACTCTATCCTGGACAAAGTAGTTGCGATTTGATGATGGTATCCAGGCCCTAGGATTGGCATATTCTGCCGTCTGGGCCGGACGTAGCGGCCAGAATCCGCTCAGCCACTTTTTTTGACCCCAGTCCCTAACGGCCGGTCCCCCAAAAGGGATGCAACCCCTTCGCCTTTTGCAACGCTTCCATGGTTGGCAAACCATATGGACATTCAGCAAACTCGAGCCTCAGGATATTGTACCGTAATGGTTATCTGGATTACCGGCATGTCCGGTTCAGGCAAAACAGCGCTCGCTACGGCGCTGCACAATGTACTTAAGCCTCAATTTCAGCACACCGTCATGTTGGATGGTGACGTCATTCGCGCTGCCTTTGGCGCCGGATTGGGCTATTCGGAGCCTGAGCGGGTAATGCAAATTACGCGCATCCAGAACCTGGCCAAGGTCCTGGCGGATCAAGAACTTATTGTCATCGTCGCTGCCTTGTATGCGCAGAAAGACCTGCTTGAGTGGAATCGCAAGAATTTGCCGGGATATTACGAAGTCTACCTGGAGGCCTCCATGCAGTTGCTGCAGAAACGGGATCAAAAGAATTTGTACTCCAGGGCGAAATCTGGAGAGACCAGCAATGTCGTTGGCATCGATATTCCCTGGCATACGCCAAAGAATTCGGATGTGCGTTTCGATGCGGATGCCGAGATCCCTCCAGAAGAAATGGTGCGGCAATTGATCGCGCAAATTCCCACTCTTTCCACTTTACTGGCCTGACCACGGCAAGTGCCTTAACGCGGACTATTTGGCAACACACCGATGTGCGGAATATTTTCCCTTTTTCTGAACCGGCCCCTAGCAGAGGCTGACCTTGCGCTGGCACGGGCGGGCCGACAGCTGTTGCGCCATCGCGGACCAGACGCCGAGGGTGAATGGTATGATCTGGAGGCGGGCGTCTACCTCGGCCACCGGCGGCTTTCCATCATCGACCCCACACCAGCCAGTAATCAACCCATGGCGCGTGACGGAAGCGTGCTTTGCCAAAACGGCGAAATATACAACTACCCCAATTTGAAGCAGCAACTGCGCCAGAGGGGCATCAACTTCACCACCAATGGCGACACGGAAGTATTGTTGCGCGCCTGGCAGACCTGGGGTGAAGAAACCCTGGACCGTCTTGACGCCATGTTTGCATTCGCACTTTGGGATCGAGAGCGCGGTTATCTGGCAGTCGATCCATTTGGCGAAAAACCGCTCTACACTGCAGAAACTCCAGACGGCCTGTACGTCAGCTCCGAGATCGAACCGCTCGCCACTTTGTTGCAACTCGACCCTTACCTCCAAGGCCGTGACCTGGCCGCCTATCTCAGCTTTGGCTACGTTTCTCCCCCCGCCACGGCATACAAGGAAATCCACCGGGTCGAAGCCGGCACCCTATTGACCGTTGAACGGGGCACCGTTGTCCGGCGCAAGAAATACTGGTCCGTGCCGGAATTCCGTCATACGGCGGGACCCGCACGAGTGTTATCGGAACGCGACCTGGACCGATTGCATGAGATTTTGGTCGAGAGTGTCAGAGGCAGGTTGCTTGCGGACGTGCCGCTCTGCCTGTTTTTATCGAGCGGCGTGGATTCGTCACTCGTGGCGGCTATCGCGTCCCAAGACCTGGGAGTAAAGCCAGATTGTATTACGGTTTCCTATCCGAACAGTTCAGTCCCTGACGAAGGCGGCGAAGCCGCCGAAGTGGCTGCCTACCTTGGTCTCGGCCACCGGATCATTGAAACCGAGAGTGATCCCAGCCAAGTGTCGCCGGACAATGTCCTGGATCTGTTCGGTCAGCCTTGCGAAAGTCTGACATCCCTCTCCGTATACCAAATGTGTCGAGCAGCTGCGTCGAACCACAAAGTAGCGCTGACGGGAACGGGTGGTGATGAGATATTTTTTGGTTACCAGAAGCATAGTGATATCTATCGGCACCGCCACTTCTATGGCCTGCCAGAGTGGCTTCGCCGTGGGCTTGGTGCATGCGCCCGGCCGATTGCCGCGAGGAGCGCGCGGCTGGCGCAACTGACATATGCCTTCGGTGTCCCCGATCATCAGCTTTATGTGGCGCATAAATGCTACCCGACGATCGATTGGCTGCAGCGACTGGAGGGCTTCGATGAGTGGACAGAGGCGGCATTTGGCGGCCCCCGGCGGCCGCTGGACGAGCAAACGGCACAAAACGAAATCTCCTTGGCGCTGGCAGGCCTACGCCTTGTTGTCATGGATGCGGCCAGTATGCGCGCCAGCCTCGAAATTCGAACACCGTTTCTGAATAGGGGCTTGGTTGAGACCATCGCAGAGATGGATCCGAGGTCGTTTTTTGCGTTCGGTCAGAAGGACGCGCTCAGACGATTGTTACGGCGTTACCTGCCGGAACATCTGGTCGACCGGCCAAAGCGTGGCTTCGTATTTCCGCAAGATCTGTATCTCGATATGCATGGCCGTAAAGGGATCCAGATCCCTGGGCTGGCCCAAGACCTGGTGGACGAGGTCTGGCAGCGCAGGAACACCAGCCCAGGATGGCGGCGGCAGGCGGTACGGCTGATCGCCCTGGAGCGTTTCTTCACCCGACATCAGGAACTGCGGCAGGTCGCATGAAAACGGCTTGTGCAAAAGAACCGGCGGCTGATGCCAATGTCCGCAGCTATAGACTCTCCCTGGATCCGGCGCTGGAAGCATTCCGTCCGGAGCTGGAATTCGCTTGCCGGTTTCTGGATCGATGCCACTACCTCGCGCGTCACGATGAAGCGGATCTGCTGCTCCACTATGGCGCTCATCCACCAAAAGGCGCGGTGCATGTGCCCGCTGCGCTATTTCCAAACGGTGTGAGCATAAAAGCCGATGGTATTCATCCGGATTTCGATGGACTGAATGGTATTGAGGCCGGCGCAACCGGTCCGGCGTTACTGCCTCCGGCTGATCCTGCTCCGGGTCCCACCAGCCGGCTCGGCTATGACGCACTCGGAACAATATTTCTTATGCTATCCCGATTGGAAGAACGGGACAGCCCGGCAAAAACCCAGGATCGCTATGGGCGCTATCCGGCCGAAGCATCGATCAGTTCACGCTGCCGTGACCTGTCCACGCCTTTGGCGGATATTGCGGCAAAGGATCTGGCGCAGGCGCTGACTGGTGTATCTGATCCGCCATCTCGGACAGAGTACAAAGTATGGCTGACCCACGATGTCGACCGGATCCGCGGATACCACACGCTCGAACATCTGTTCAAGAATGCGGTGGGAGATGTCATCTTTCGGCATAACCCCAAATCAGCGGTGACCTCATTGTGGCGGGCCGCAACGTCTGGCGAGCCATGGCGCGCCTGTCGACACATCATGAATCTGGCTGAGCGATATGGTCATACCAGCCGTTTCTATTTCATGGGACCGACCGAACATTCCATGGACAACAACTATCTTTTGCGGTCGCCCCGGCTGGTCCGCCAACTGGTGGACGAGATGGTTTCCCGCGGGCATATCATTGGCTTCCACCCAGGTGCGGAGACACGGCGTGATGCCACGGAATGGCAGCGCCAGAAGGCGGGTCTGGAAAGCGTGATCGGACGCACGGTCCATGAAGGACGGCAGCATGGCCTGTTGTTCGATGCCGAATTCACATTGGATATGTGGAACGACGGCGGCATGACGCATGAATTGTCGCTTGGATTTCCCGCGCCTTCGGGATTTCGATCCGGCACTTGCCGTTCGCATCCAGTCTACAGCCTAAGCCGCCGGCGAACGCTGGAGATTACGGCTGTACCAACGGCCATCATGGATTTTGGCCTATTTGGCGGCCGTTATCGTGAACTGACGGTCGACCAGGCAATTTCCGAGGCACAGAGAATTGTTGATACTTGCCGCACCTATGGTGGCGACTTGGTGGTGCTATATCACCCGGCGGAGATGCGCCCACCCCGTACGACGTTTTTTGAACGCCTGGTGCCAATATTGTGACGCATGAGATACCAGTGCCACTAAATCCGATGACAGCAGGCTCCTTTTCACTTGACCGCTATGGCGACCTGATCGCGGCATTCAGCGACAAAGGATACACAATCGTAGAGTTCGCGGATCTACGCCCAGACAGCCAGCATCTGGTATTGCGGCACGACATAGATTTTGATCTAGAGGCGGCCGCAAAGATGGCGGAGTTCGAGACAAAGAGGGGCATTCGCGCCACCTATTGCATCCTTCTCCGTACTGAATTTTACAATATTTTCTCCGCTGGCGCGCAGATGGCAATTAGGCGAATTGCAGATGCCGGACATGAAATTGGTCTGCATTTTGATGCCGCTCTATATTCTGGCGACATGAGAGCATTGACCGGGGCGGCCCAAGCGGAATGCCAGATTCTCGGTCAGGCTATTCAGGGCAAAATCAAAGTCCTTAGTTTTCACCGGCCCCAGCCTGACTTGTTTGGTGCCGATATGTTGATTGATGGTGTGCTGAACGCATACGGCCGCCGGTTCTTCGAGGAAATTGGGTACTGTTCTGATTCACGCGGCGCCTGGCACCATGGACACCCGCTTGAACACCCATCCGTTTCGGAGGGCGGCGCCTTGCAATTACTGACGCATCCGATTTGGTGGGCCGGGGGAGAGGGCCGGAACGCTCAGGATACAATTGCGCATTTACTAGCCACACGGCAAACCTTCATGGCGTCAGAGGCCAGCCGTCATTGTAGTGCCTACCGTTCGATGGACGCTGATGAGTAAGAGAGTACTCGTTGCGGGCGGTGCCGGCTTCCTTGGCTCGTGGTGTGTCGACCGCATGGTCCAGGCCGGCTTTGAAGTTGTCGCGTTTGACAACTTTCTGTCCGGTCGCGCGGAAAATCTTGACAATGTACGACATCACGCCGCCCTACATCGTGGAGACATCAGGCAAATCGGCGACCTACGGTCGGTTCCAGGTAACTTCGATATTATCGTTCATTTCGCCTTTCCAACCCCCCTGTGCACCCGCGATCATGACCTGCAGTTTCATGATATCGCCTCTCAAGGCACAGCCAATCTTTTGCAATTCGCTTTGGAAAAGTCTGCATACTTTCTTTATGGATCCTCGATTTCCGTATACGGATTTCAGGATACCATTCCAATAACTGAAGATCATGACTGCAAACCTGCCCTTGTATACGGGGCCAATAAACTGCACGGCGAAAACCTTTGCCATGCCTTCGGTCAAATTCATGGTCTGAAATATGAGATACTCAGGTACTCTGATTTGTACGGACCACGAGACCAGCGCCAGAACGCCATAAACAATTTCCTAAGCGCAGCCATGAATAACCAGTCGTTGGAAATTCGTGGTGGTGGTGACCAGCGCCGCAGCTATACTTACGTGTCTGACGCGGCGGATGCCACGGTCATGGCGCTTGGGAAGCAAAATGAAGGCGCCACGATTAATCTAGCCTCAGACCGGTCCATAAGCATTGCAGAATTGGCAAAATTGATTGTCGATAGGTTTGCCCCGGACCTGCGGGTTTTGAACGTGGATGGTCTCACCGATCCACGGCACTATGTTTTCAGCAACGACAAATTTGCCCGCCTGGTTGGGGACATGACATGGACGCAACTAGATGCCGGTTTGGCGCATACCTTTCAGGCCATTGAAAACAGTTTACAAGCCTAAATTGGGGCGCGGATATCCGTCTTGGTAAAGCCACCGCTTAAGATATTAAATTTGACCCGCGATCGCTGCCTTATGTTGATGGATCAACTTATCGCCGTCGGGCAGGACTATAGCGATTGGGCTGAGGATCAATTCCTTGCCGAACTGCCTGACAAATTTTCTCTCAGCTTTGCCATTCAGGCGAATGAGGAGGTTGGTCATGGCCCGGACTGCAGCAAGCCTCGAACCACCATTCAGAATGCCGGAACGCTGAATGATGGGATTGTGGGCTATTGCATCATGTCGCGGAAATGGCCGGATAAAGTCCATATCCACCATTTTATGATTCATCATGAAAGGCGCAGTTTGGGATTGGGCCCGATCATGCTTGATGAAGCTGGCAAACGCGCTGCTGATTTACCATTGAGCTTGAAAGTACCCAACTTCAACGTCGGTGCCATAAAATTTTATGAAAGGCACGGCTTTACCATCGACAGGGAAGTGCGCCAGATTTCCTGGATGCTAAAGAATAAATAGGCGTGCGAACATCAGGTGCCCAATTGCGGGATGCGAACAAGGTTATGTCTCCGGCACACAGTGCCTTTAGCGAAAACGGGCCCTTGGCGGAAATTGGCCCTTGGCGGAACTTGGCTTCATACTGGCGCTCGGTCCGGTTCCAAGAATGGTGCTGGCGGCGCCGATGCGTTGTTGGACCAACACCAGAATTCGACATGTCCAACCCGAATAGCGAGACGCAATGAAAATTGGCATTCACCAACCAAATTATATTCCATGGTTGGGTTATTTCAAAAAAATCACTGCGTCCGACGTCTTTGTGTTTTTTGACAATGTCCAGATGCCCGGTGGAAAAAGCCTGGTTTCCCGAAATGCAATCAAGACCGACCGAGGTCGACAGTGGCTGACGGTGCCGGTTCGCGACAAACTTACAAGCCAAATTTCAGATGTACGTATTTCAGATGATCGATGGAAGCGCAAGCATTTGGGGTCTCTAAAGGGCGCCTATGCCAAGGCAGAGTGGAAATCGATTATTGCAGACCTGCTCGAGCCAACGTTGTCCGAGCCCCATGACTGCCTGGCGGACATGAATATCGCGCTCATCAAGCGCATTGCGTTAATACTTGAAATGAACGCAACGACTTTTCTCCGCGCTTCGGAGATGCAATTGTCGGAAGACGGTGCCGACAGCATCGCGGAAATTCTGTTGAAAACCGAAGCCCGCGTTTACGTCACGGGGTCGGGCGCCGGAACACGGCGGCACCTAGATGTCGAAGGTCTGCGACAGCGCGGAATTGAGACTGAGTTCGTCTCTGATGACTTTCCCGAGTATCCGCAACTACATGGAACTTTTGAGTCACGGCTATCCATTGTTGACGCTCTTTTGAACATAGGGCCACAAGCCACACGCAAGATGATTGACGGCGTCTGAATATGGCGGCAGTGACAAGAGTATTATGCCTTGATCACGAGGGCGGTCATGGCGGTTCATCAATCAGCCTTTTCCATTTACTCCGGCACATGGACCGGAGCAGCGTTCGAGTTAAGGTCATCTGCCGGAAACAGAGCGACATACAGAAAAAATACAACGCCCTGGGTATCGAAACCGCTGTGGAGCCTGAGCTGCTGTTGTTTTCGCCCTCCGAGAAAGGCTGGAAACAGAACCTGAGCCTGGTGAAGAATGCATTTCCGGATCTGATCCGAGGACATCAAGACTCGAACCAGCTTGCCAGGGAAATTGAAAACGACTTTGACGTCGTCCACTTCAATCACGCAAGCCTGTTCGTCCTTGCCGCCAGGCTGCGCAAAAAGACCGGCAAGCCGTTTTCCATGCATATCCGGACCCGACCTGAAGACACCGTCCTAACCAGGCTTCAATCACGCTCGATACTGAAAAACTGCGACAAGCTGGTTTACATTACTGAAAACGAGCAAGAACACTTCAAGGCCTTGGCCGGCAAAGCACCTGGGACCGTCATATTCAACCCGACAACGTCGCCTGCGCAAAACTCGTCGACCCATCCCCGCATTCCAGATGACAGGCGTCTTAAGATAGCGTCATTGAAAAGCTTCCGCCCCTCTCTGGGCCATTCCCGTTTGGTCGAAATTGCCCAAAAACTCTCCGATAGGGGCGAAACGGATAAAGTGCTGTTTGTCATGGCGGGCGATATGCGTCTTTGGCCATCATTGCCTGGCGCATTGGGCGCCGTCGCGGCCCGGGGCGGGGATTTTGAAGCGTACGTAAATGACCTCGGTCTTGCGGAATTTTTTCATTTCCTGGGCTGGGTACCGGATCCGGAACAGGTGCTATCCGCCTGCGACCTGCTGGCCGTGCCGAGTATGGAGAACAACCCATGGGGACGGGACGTCATTGAAGCCTTGTCTCTCGGCAAACCGGTGCTGGCCACCGGAGAATGGGACGGTTTTATCAAGGACGGAGAAACAGGGTTGCTGGCCGCGAACTTTGAGGCAGAAAATTTTGCCGACGAGCTCCTCAATCTATTTGATGATCGTGCAAAGTTGGACTATTGGGGCGAGACGGGACGCAGGCATATCGCCTCAATCTGTTCACCGCCTGATAGGGCCCATGATCTGCAGGAACTCTGGCACTCAGTCGCGCACCGCCAGGCTTAGGCCGCATCACTCCATTTGATCTGATATTGCCATGAAGAAAAATTGTGAAACTGGATTATTGAATGCTGAATAAGCTAAATGTCGCAGTCGTAGGGACCGGCTATTGGGGAAAAAACCTACTTCGAAATTTTAACGATTTAGGCGTTCTGTACGCATTCTGTGAAGCGGAGGATGCCAAGCGTACCGCGCACCAGGAAAATTATCGTTCGGCCCTATCATATAAATCCTTTAGCGATGTTCTCGCCAATAAGGAAATTGACGCCGTTGTCATAGCCACGCCGGCGGCCACGCACGGCGGATTGGTACGCCAAGCTCTTGAGGCCAAGAAATCCGTATTTGTTGAAAAACCGCTTTGTCTGGATGTGGATGAGGCAGAATCGTTGCGTGATCTCGCGCTATCCCTTGGCGTGACGCTGATGGTCGGACACTTGTTGCTCTATCATCCAGCCTTTCGCGCGGTCAAAGCGTATGTTGACTCCGGCAAACTCGGACGCCTGCGGTATATTTACAGTAACAGACTCAGCTTGGGTAAGATCCGGAAGGAAGAAAATGCGCTTTGGTCGTTCGCCCCGCATGACATCTCGATGATTCTGTCATTAGCGGGCCGCATGCCGGAAAAAATCACCGCCACCGGCGCGCAATATCTCTATACTGGCGTGGCGGATACGACCTTGTCCCACTTAAGCTTCAGCAACAATTTGCAGGCTCACATTTTTGTTTCGTGGCTGCATCCTTTCAAAGACCATCGCATGGTTGTCATTGGCGAAGATGGCATGGTCGCTTTCGACGATGCCGCACTGGGCGGCGAAAAAGTTCTTTCCTATCCGCACACACTCGAATGGAACGGCGACATCCCGAATATTTCAAAGGCAGACGCAGTGCCGGTTCATTACGCCGCCGACGAACCATTGAGGGTGGAATGTCAGGCTTTTATTGACGCCGTAACCGAAAACGTCGAGCCGCCGTCAAATGCCGATGAAGGGGTGCGCGTGTTAAAGGTCCTGGACGCCTGCCAGAAAGCCATTACCGAAGGTAGAGTCGTAGAGCTTTGATGTTTGGTTTTATTATTCATTCCAAGATGGTTGGGTTAGACGGTAAAGCTTTTGCGTGCCGAACAATAGTGCTCAGTTGTTTTACTATTTATTACTTGAATAAAGATTAACAGTAACTGTTATGCTTTTCAATTCTATCGAGTTCTTTTCGTTTCTGGCTTTTGTAGTTCTATTTTATCACTTTTCTCCATTTTCGAGACAGGCAAACAATTCATTCCTGATTCTTTTTTCGATTTTCTTCTATGGTTGGTGGAACATAATATATGTTCCCCTGATTTTGCTATCTATATGCATTAATTATTTCTGCTATTTGCGAATTCGCAACTCGGAGACGCGAAAATCTCATTGGATGAGTACTGGCGTCATCGCCAACCTTTCCTTAATCGCATACTTCAAATACGGCGGTTTTTTATCCGAAGCTATCTATGATTCAGTTGGCTATGATCTCGGTATCTCCGGCGTTGTACTCCCCCTGGCGATTTCATTTTTTACATTTCAGCAAATAGCATTTTTAGTGGATGCAAATCGGGGCGAGGTCTCGGAGGTGGGATTCCGTTCATATGCGTTGTTTGTCCTGTTCTTCCCACAGTTAATTGCCGGTCCGATCGTTCACCATAAGGAAATGATGCCTCAATTTGAGCGCAAACTCATTTCTGGAATTCGCAATCATCTGTTTGTTGGCGTCAACTTGTTCGCTCTTGGCTTGTTCAAGAAAGCGGTTCTGGCCGATGGCATTGCCCCCTATGCGACGGACGTGTTCGACGCCGCGGCATTGGGTGCCAACCTGACGCTCATAGAGGCCTGGGCCGGCACCATGGCCTACACCCTTCAGATCTATTTCGATTTTTCCGGTTATTCCGATATGGCCTGCGGTCTGGGTCGGATGTTTGGCATTATTCTGCCAATCAATTTTAACTCGCCATATAGGTCGACCAGTATCATTGAGTTTTGGCGCCGTTGGCATATGACGCTCTCGCGCTTCTTGAAGGATTATCTGTATATCACTCTTGGCGGCAATCGACGTGGATATCAGCGTCAATTGGTCAATGTCATGATTGTCATGCTTCTTGGCGGGTTATGGCATGGTGCGGGCTGGACATTTGTGGTTTGGGGTGGCTTGCATGGCATCTTTCTGGTGATCAACCATCTCTGGCGCGAGTTGACCGGTAGGCTCCATTGGAAGCCATCTGGTGCTCATTGGACAGTGGTGAGCTGGGGCCTCACAATTCTTGTCGTGATGATTGCGTGGGTCCCGTTTCGGGCGGATACTTTCGAGGCCGCCTTTACGATGTACCGCGGGATGTTCGGCCTAAATGGTGTTGTTTTACCCCCGGAATTAGCTGCGCTAAACCAGATTTTTGCCGCGTTCGGGTTCGAACTCCCCGCTTCGACGAAGGAGTTTGTCTTCAAAGGCCGAATGCAAATATTCTGGACAGCTGCGCTCTTTGCGATCGCCATATTTCTGCCAAACAATTTTGTGCTGCTTAGCAGATTTAGGCCATTCAAAATGCGTTTTGGCCCCGCCTCCATGTTTTCCCGTTTCTTATTCGTCCCAGGATTAGCTAATGCTCTTTTCATAGGCATCGTAGCGTCTTTGGCGGCACTGTTTGTCTGGCAGGGAAAAAGCGAATTCCTATATTTTCAGTTCTAGGTTAGACGATGTACGGAACTTGGGCCAAGGTAGTGATCATCACATTCATGCTGCTAACGACCACTCTCGTCGTTGCGAGCGAATGGATGTTAAGGACACAAGTTGCGCCTGCTGACGTTCAAAAACAACATGCGGCGTTCTTTCGCGCCAGCACCTCTCGTGACGCGGCTTTTGGCGATTCATTGATGACCTACGGATTTACGGGGGGAGCGCAGATTGCCAATTATGCGAATTTCGGGGAATCCTACATCATTACCGCCGAAAAAATCCGATACCATTACAAAAACATATCGCCGGGCCTCGTAGTACTTCAGGCCGATCCTATGCAGTTCTCCATTGCGCGCTATGATTCAGACGCGAACAATGAAGACCGCCGAAAGCTTGCGTTCGCGCGTGATGAACCCAAACTCCTAATAACGATCGAGGAAAATCGCGGAAGTCTCAGCAGCCTTTGGTGGACGTTTATACGAAAAGGCAAGATTGAAAGTCTGGTCCGGCTCAACAAAGATGGATCGCGGACTCGAGAAGATCGATTTGACGATTATTCCCCCGCAACACGGACCAGGCAAACCCATGATTTTATCAATACCCTGCGGCCTGCGACGGACTCGCTTGAAACCAATCGAAACTGGAACGCTTTCAGCGAAGTTGTTGAGTATCTTATCGACCAGGGGGCCAAGGTCTGTTTGTTGCATTTCCCGGTTTCAATCGAGTTTCAAGCCATGGCTGAGGAAGAGTCGTTTTATACGCAAACCAAGATGGCTATCCAAAAGTTCGCTGATGAGAAGTCTTTGCCCTATATCGACGCAAGCAAATGGATAGAAGGTGCGCAAATGTACGCCGACCCATATCACCTAAGCTATCTGGGCGCGCCCATATTCTCTGCCCGCATTATTCCTCAATGTCTTGAAGCGACGGGCATTGTCAGGTGATTCCAGGCATTTTGGACTTTTCCAGAGAGCCGCGTTGAACGATAAATGGTAATTTGGCGGATTATTGACTTTCTGCACTGGCAAATGGTCAGTGGCGCGATTATTAAGCTGTTGTGTCTTGCGATTAGTGTTATACGGCCGGCAGAAATGTCGCTCTCGGCAGCAGCGACTAAAGCTGCAAGAAATATTCCAATTCAGGCATCTTAGATGAAAAAGAGATTTGTTTTCGCCGTCTACGCTGGCAGGAGTGGCGGGCTGCAAACAACCCATTTTTTTAATAGAAATGTCGAAGGTTGCCTCGCGGTAAATGAATTTCCGCGCTACGAGGCATCCCTGCCAGGACGCCTGGGAAACTGGCAGCATAGATTTCATCGAAAGTTCATCGAAACTCACGAGCTTCTGGGCCGTGGCAAAATGTTGGAGGCTTTTGCAAGGGGGGACGACGAATACCTCGCCCGCGTTACCAGGCGTCGATTGAAGATGATCAGTAATGAATTGGATAAGAATGGCTGCAGTATCTATATCGATATGAACAAATTATTTGGCCGAAGCATTTTTCGAGGCGTCGATCAGGTTCTTCCAAATTACTCATTAATCTATATGCCACGCGACCCCCTAAAGAACATGAAGAGCTATATAAATCGAAATAAGAATTTTTATCTTGATAACAATCGCCCTGATGACGATTGTAATGAGCTCCAGTTGGACAGTTCGAATATGAAAAAGGAGGAATTGTACCTCTGGATGTGGGCTGAGCTTCATCTTCGATTTCAAACAATGTGCAAGTCTCCGAGAGTGGACAGTTTCTCGACAATTCGCACTGAGGACATGAATAGCTCTGACATCTGGGCCAAGACCCTTGATGAACTTGAGCTGCCTTACAAACAAGTCAGCATCGAACCACAATCAAATTCGAACACCAAACTTGGCTTTGCGGCAACCAGGATTACAGAAGACGACGTCGCATTATTCGAGGGTTTCTTAAAGCGAATTCCGTCCAAAATTCGGGACCGTATTGATTATTTTGATTCCTATGATCCGAAACAGTCCATTGGTTAGCGGCTAACCGTCATCGCAGTAGCGGCAACATCCCAGTAAAATATAAGGCGACGGAATGGCAGCGTTCTACATTCATCCCTCGGCATTGATCGATGCTGGCGTGGAAATCGGCGAGGGGACTAAGATCTGGCATTTTTGCCACGTCCTCGGCGGCAGCCGTATCGGCAAGAACTGCGTTTTGGGCCAAAACGTCATGGTTGGACCCGACGTCAGCCTGGGCACTGGCGTCAAGGTGCAAAACAACGTTGCCATCTATGCCGGGGTGACCGTCGAGGACGAGGTTTTTCTGGGCCCCTCCATGGTATTCACCAACGTCCTCACCCCGCGCGCCTTCGTCGAGCGCAAGAACGAGTTCGCGCCTACGCTGGTTCGTCGCGGAGCGACTATCGGCGCAAATGCGACCATTGTTTGTGGCAACACGATCGGTCGCTATGCCATGGTCGGTGCCGGTGCGGTTGTGACCCATGACGTATCTGACTATGCACTGGTGCTTGGTAATCCGGCTCGCCAAATAGGCTGGGTCAGCCGCAGCGGCGAACGGCTAGGCTCGGATCTTACCTGCCCCCGTACGGGCGAAAAGTATCGTGAAAGCAATGGCGGCCAGCTTGAAGCCGTCGCACCGCAGTAATCGCCCCGGCAATATATTTAGTGACAGAGGCAAGTTTATGCAGATCCCATTCGTCGACCTAAAGGCTCAATACGCACGTCTCAAGCCGGAGATTAACGCCCGCATTCAACAGGTGCTGGACCATGGGCAATACATCATGGGACCGGAAGTGGCGGAGCTGGAGGCGGCGCTGGCGAACTATTCCGGCGCCCGCCATGCAGTTGGCCTATCCAGCGGGTCGGACGCACTGTTAGTGCCCTTGATAGCCGCCGGAATTGGCACGGGACATGCTGTGTTTCTGCCGTCATTTACTTTCACCGCAACCGCCGAAATGGTTCTGCTGGCGGGCGCGACGCCGGTATTCGTCGATGTGGATGCCCATAACTTCAACATGGACCCGGTCGACCTTGAAGAGAAAATTGGCGAAGTGACAACAGCCGGCCGTCTGGTTCCCAGGGCGGTTATGGCCGTTGATTTGTTTGGCCTGCCGGCGGATCTGGAGAAAATAAATGCCATCGCCAAGAGACAGGATCTCCTAGTAATCGCCGACGCGGCCCAAAGTTTTGGCGCCGAAGCTGCTGGCGGCAAAGTTGGCACCCTGGCGGACGTGACGGCGACCAGCTTTTTTCCAGCCAAACCGCTTGGTGGTTACGGCGACGGGGGCGCCTTGTTGACCGATAGCGATGAATTGGCGGGCCTGTATCGATCAGTGCGGTCCCATGGTACCGGTGACAATAAGTACGATATTGTACGCCTTGGCCTGAACGCCCGTCTCGACACCTTGCAGGCTGCCATTCTGCTGGCGAAAATCGAGATCTTCTCTGACGAGGTCGATGCCCGCCGCAAGTTGGCTGATTATTACGATACCCGTCTGACCCAGTATGTCGCGACGCCGCCCCGCATAGAAGGCGCCGAAAGTGCCTGGGCGCAATATACCATTCAATGCGATGATCGAGAGCGATTGCGCGCCGACTTGGGGGAACAGGGCATTCCCACGGCCATCTATTATCCGCGCCCCATGCATCTGCAGCCGGCCTACGCCGCCTATGGTCCGGGCGAAGGCGGCCTGCCTATCAGCGAAACACTATCGGGCCGGGTTCTCAGTCTGCCCATGCACCCCTACATGCCGGAGGAAACGGCGGAGCGCATATGCCAGGCCGTGATTAATTCGGTCGCAGGATAGCCCCATCATGAATGATATTGTACTGGTCATCGGCGACCTGGGTAACGGTGGCACGCAACGAGTGTTCGCCACGTTAGCCAATTTCTGGGCGAAGCAAGGCCGCAAGGTATGCGTAATTACGCAGTCAGGCCCGGAGACTGATTTTCATCGCCTCGAGCCTGAGATCCAACGTTTTGTGTTCGGCAATCTTGCGGATTCAAACGGCGTATTCACGGGTATGTTCAGCAATATTGTACGGATTTTTAGCCTGCGCCGCGCATTGCGCCTGGCCAATGCAGAGGTTGCTATCGCCGCCGTGCCGCCCACCGCCGTGCTGACGGTGCTCGCCGGTATCGGTTTGAAAACCCGCATCGTGGTTTCGGAACGCAACGACCCGGCACGGCAATCCTACGGCCGGTACTGGGATTTCCTGCGCCGATACCTTTATCCGCGCGCCGCGCTTGTCACCGCCAACAGTCTGGGCGCGTTGGAAAGCCTGCGGGCGTTCGTACCGGCGGATCGTCTGGCGCATTTACCCAATCCCGTAGTATCCGCCGGCAACAATGACAGCGGCGTGCCCCGGCGATCAGTGCTTTTGAATGTTGGTCGTCTGCAACGGCAGAAGGGTCAAGACATTCTGATCAGGGCCTTCGCAATGATCGCGGCGGAGTTCCCGGAATGGCGGCTGGCCATTGCTGGGCGGGGTAAATCGGAACAATCGTTACGGTCGCTGGCGAAATCCTGCGGCATAGTTGAACGCATTGATTGGCTCGGAGAGAGCACCGAGATTTGGCGGCATTACGCCGCCGCTTCGATCTTTGTTTTGCCGTCTCGCCATGAAGGTATGCCCAACGCCCTTTTGGAAGCAATGAGCGCTGGCCTACCCGCGATTGTCACCCGGGCATCGCCGGGGCCACTCGAACTGATCGAGGATGAGGTCAATGGCTTGGTGGTCCCGGTTGATGATCCGGCAGCCCTGGCCAACGCCATGCGGACCCTGATCAGCGATGCCGCCCTGCGCGCCAGGCAGGGAAAGGCGGCCCGTGAGCGCATCAAAGGCTTTGATCTAGATGCCGTTTCCGAGCGCTGGGCAGAGGTCCTCGGCTTGGCGCCAACGGCGCGCGAGGCAACTACGACGTTGGACCATATATCAGCGCATTAGCAAGAAACAGGTCGTCTTCGTCGTAGCGGTCCGTCCAGTATTTATGGATCGGCCCCTCATGAAAATCACCTTGATAGGAATAAGGCACAAGCCCCGCATCGAAACCGGCCTCGCCTAAGGCGGCCATGACGTCCGGCGGCCGCAGCAGATTTATCGCATCATCGAAACGCTCCAAATAGCGTTCCGGTTCCATGGCATAGAGGTCGGCAAACAGGCTTTTTGTCGCCCGGTGATTGCTGAAATCCACCAAGTGCAGAAAGCGGCAATCCTGCCTGCAAAGGCTACGCAGCTTGATCATGGACTCCTTGAAATCAAAAATGTGCTCCAGACAGGAATTGGAAATAACAACGTCAAAGGGGCCCTTAAGCTCTGTATTCAACAAAGGTTCCCGGTCCCACCGCGATCGCGTTTTCAACAGATCCATAAATTCAGGAAACGTGTGGCGCTCGCCATAAATCGCAGAAAGATCCTTGAAGACATTGAGATAGTACGCGTCGACGATTTCCGGCTCTTCGAATACGCAGGGGTCGAACCAGGGTTCGATCACCGTATAAGACGCCGCGCCGCGATAAAGTGCGATGGGACCAAAGCCAAGCAAAGAGCCACACCCGATCTCAAGGACGTGACGTCCCTCAAATTCCAGTGGTTGCCATCCCACATTCCGGGCCAGGATGGCCTCGTAACGGCTCAAGAAATCGTAGAACCTTTGGGAGCGCATAATGCGCGGCGAGCGGGTTATCTCTCGGATATCGAAGGTATTGCCGCGGCCACTCAATCGGCGGCTGATTTTGTATGCCACCTCGGATGGCGGAAGTTCCCATAAACGTTTGATTATTCTTAACAATTCAACTATACCCTCGCCTCGAATGGATTGGGGCATCTACGCAAGACGACGCGCCTAGCGACTCGCCTACTGCATGTTGGAAATCTGTGCCCCGGTTCAATTACCTAGTGCGTTCTATACGCGCCAGGGCCTATTGACCAGCCCGAAGGTTGCCAGAGGAACCATTGCTGCCCACAATTGCGATTGATTCGCAATAAATCTCTGGTATACATTTCTATGGGTGTATATTCTGTTCCCGTTGGGGAAGCTATTTAATGAGGAAATGTAGAATATCATGAATATCCAGCATTCCGTTGAAATAGAGCCGCGCCAGACCGGTGTCGAGGCGACCAAGGGTATCGATATACTGCTAATAAACCCGCCTTATGAGCGGTTGAAAGGCTTCACCATCGCCAGCATCCCGAATGGAATTTTGGGACTGGGAACCTATCTCAACTCTTTGGGATATGACGCCGCCGTCTGGGACGCGGACACCAGCTACGACGAAGGTGTGCTGGCCTACGATAATGAGAATCGAGCCAGCGCGCAAAACAACTACGCCGCCAGTCTGGAAAACGATTCGCTTTACGTTTGGCAGGAAAT
This sequence comes from Alphaproteobacteria bacterium, assembly GCA_021776235.1. GTDB lineage: Bacteria > Pseudomonadota > Alphaproteobacteria. The sequence goes on from JAJFGG010000103.1 coordinate 61,775, forward strand.
CCGGGAAACTATTGAACGGTTGAACCCGAAGTTCGTCGGCATAACGCTGATGACTCCCACGCTACATTCGGGACTGAAAATCGCGCAGATTGCCAAGGACCTCGGCAAGACGGTTCTGGTGGGCGGTCCGCATGTGAATATCGTCCAGAAAAAAGTTCTGAAGTATGACTTGATCGATTTCGCCTTTTTTGGCGAAGGCGAAAATCCTTTGCCAAAATTCATGGCGGCCTATCCAGACTTGGATGAAATCAAGAAAATCCCCGGCCTTGGCTATCGGCGGGACGAGGAAATTGTCTTCAATGGGTTTGCCGAACGCATCAAAGACCTCGATGAGTTCCCGCATCCGGACCGCGACATATTGCTTTTCAAAGAGCGGTATATGCCCAGCGAACTTGCGACAATCATGGCAAGTCGGGGCTGCCCTTTCAAATGTACGTTCTGTGCCTCGGTCCCAATCTGGGGGCGCAATACCATCTACCGCTCGCCGGAGCACATCGTAGCGGAAATTGAAGAGCTCTATAAGCGTTACAACACACGCCAATTCCGCTTCTTTGATGACACGTTTACGGTCAATAGGAAAAAGATGATCGGCGTGTGCAAATTGCTGGTCGAAAAGTTCGGTGACCGGTTTTTCTCGTGGTGGTGCCTCAGCACTGTAAGCTCCATCGACGATGAAGTGCTTTACTGGCTCAAGCGAGCAGGCGCGGATCAGGTCCATCTTGGCATTGAAACAGGCAGCGAAAAGGTGATGGCAACCATCCAGAAAGGCTGCACCAAGGATCAGGCACGGGATGCGATACTGCTGGCGAAAAAGTATGGCTTCTGGGTCAATACATTTTTCATCACAGGATTTCCGTTTGAAGAAGAAGCGGATATCCGGGAAACCATGGAATTCATCAAGGAAGTGCAGCCTGACTCCGTCAATCTTTGCACGTTTACGCCTTATCCTGGCACCGCACTTTTCGACACCTGTGTTGAGAAAGGCTTGATGGTCGAGGATGACGATTACGAACAGTTCAAATATATTGGCCATCACAGTGCGTCGAACTTTTTCATGTATACCATGACAAAGGAACGATACGGGGAATTGCGCGACGAGTTGTTGAAACTTACCACTGAAATCAGTGAAAAGATGACGCTCCGGAAATTCCATTACAGGCTAAAAAACCTGACCTTCGCGAAGCTTGTGAGGAAAATCAGGCTACTTATACGCAGGCAATCTGTAATGTGGAAAGGACCAGGCCATATGCTGGTCGAGAGAGTGCAGGCAGCGGAGACCCGCCGGCGTCACGTTTCCGACGGCATAGGCGGACTATCGGTTGAACAACCCAACACGCCCTCCAACAACACATAACGAAACGCATAACAAATAGCGGCCGGGCTACGCCCGGCGCTCATGAGTTGCCCCACGTCAGCGCGTGTTTTTCTATGCGCCGTTTCGTATAGAAAAGACGGTTCGCATTTTATTTGCGTCATCCCAACAAAACGTATTCCCGTTTCTTGTACCGGCATGCCGTCAGTCAGATCGGGATCCATAGGCACTAACTAGATGTCGGCACGGATATCGGTCGTCTTCCTCACCCGTTCATTGGAAGCCGGCGGCGCGGAGGTACAATTGGTCAGTCTCGCTACTGCCTTGCCGCGGGACCAATTCGCAGTAACAGTCCTATGCTTCTACGAAATTGGGCCTTTGCTCGATACTTTGAGAGAAGCCGGCATACCTGTCGTCTCACTTCAAAAAAGCGGCCGCTGGGACATCCCTCGTTTCTTTGCAAGACTAGTCAAGGAATTGCGCGTGCTGCGGCCTGATGTCGTCCATACATTTCTTGGCCCGCCCAATATTCTCGCCACACTGAGCAAGTTTTTTCTGCCCTCGATGCGCGTTGTCTGGGGCGTTCGCGCATCAAACATGGATCTTAGCCAGTACGACTTCACATGGCGCCTTGGTTTCGCGTTTGAGCGGCTGCTGTCGTCCCGTGCCGATTTGATCGTCGCCAACTCCTCCGCCGGCCGCGATCACGTGCGTCAGAACGGCTTTGCCGACAGCCGGCTGACAGTCGTGCCGAATGGGATCGATACTGAGAACTTCGATGTGGCGCCGCAGTATCGAGATGAAATCCGGCGAGAGTGGGGGGTGGCCGATGATGAATGCTTGATCGGTATTGCCGCTCGTCTTGATCCCATGAAGGATCATGAAAACTTCCTGCAGGCCGCGGCGCTGCTTGCCGGCGATACACCGCGCGTTCGCTTTGTCTGTATAGGCGGGGACGGCTTGGCCGACCGGGACACTTTACGCCGCCTGGCCAACAAATTGGGCATCGGCGACCAGGTGATCTGGGCCGGCTACCGCAAGGACATGGCGGCGGTGTTAAGCGCCCTGGACATTCACACGTCGGCCTCCGCCTACGGCGAAGGCTTCTCCAATGCGGTCGCGGAATCCATGGCCGCAGGGGTGCCGAATGTCGTCACCGACGTCGGAGATTCGGCCTTTATCGTTGGCACCACAGGCGACGTCGTGCCGGCCCGGGACCCTATCCGCCTGGCGGACGCCTGGCGCGCGCTGTTATCCCTGGACGACAGCCAACGCCGGCCGCGAAGCGCCGCATGCAAGGCCCGCATAGCAGGGAACTTCTCCCGCGCCAGAATGGTCGAACGAATGGCCCAACTCTACCGCGATCACGTTCGCTTGGACGGAAACTAAGATGTGCGGAATTGCCGGCTTGGTGAACCCCGGTCTCGGGGCAACTGAACTTGCTGCAGCGACCGAACGCATGGGCCAGACCCTGCGCCATCGCGGCCCCGACGGCGACGGTCACTGGCTGGATGAAAAGGCCGGCCTGGGCATGGCCCACCGCCGCCTGGCCATCGTGGATCTGTCACCCACCGGCGCGCAACCGATGTCTTCGGCGAATGGCCGCTACGTCATCGCCTACAACGGTGAAATCTATAATTTCCGTGAGCTAAGGGCCGAATTAATCTCGGTGGGCGCCTTGTTCAGGGGGGGCAGCGATACCGAAGTCATGCTGGCGGCAATCGAACAGTGGGGCTTAACGGCTGCTGTCAGCCGCCTCGCCGGCATGTTTGCCTTCGCGCTTTGGGACCGTAATACCAGAACGCTTTCACTGGTGCGGGACCGTCTTGGCATCAAGCCGCTTTACTGGGGACAGATGGGCGGAAATTTTCTGTTCGCTTCGGAACTCAGGGCATTTCGCGCGTGCCCCGGCTGGCGGGCCGAAATCGACAGGGATTCCGTGGCAGCCTACTTGCGCTGGAACTATATCCCGGCACCTCGGTCGATTTATGCCGGCGTGCAAAAACTTGAACCGGGCTGCATTTTAACCTTGGCGGCCGACCAGACGCCGCGGATCAAACATTATTGGCAAGCCCGCCAAGTGGTCCGCGATGCCATTGCCTCCCGCGCCACCCTAAGCGATGACGAGGCACTGGCGGAGTTGAACGATGTACTCCAGCGTTCGGTTGCCAGTCATATGATATCGGACGTGCCCCTGGGCGCCTTTCTGTCTGGTGGTATCGACTCCTCGTTGGTCGTCTCACTGATGCAGGCCGAAAGCCAACGGCCAATAAAAACCTTCTCTATCGGGTTCAAGGAAACCGGATATGACGAAGCCGTACATGCGGCAAGGGTTGCCCGACATCTCCGTACCGAACATACAGAACTCTATGTTGATCCTGGTCACGCGCGGGAGATCATCCCCAAGCTCGGCACAATTTACGATGAACCCTTTGCCGACTCCTCACAATTGCCGACCTATCTGGTATCCGAAATGACCCGCGCCCATGTAACGGTCGCCCTCTCGGGCGATGGTGGCGACGAATTGTTCGCTGGCTATCGCCGTTATCAATGGGCGAGTGCCATTTGGCGCAGATTTGGTAATCTACCGCAGGGTGTTCGCCGGGCAATCGCGGCGACGCTGTCCAGGATGCCAGCGGCGACCTGGACAGCCGCCGCATGGTTGTTGCCTGAACGACTAAGCGCCGGGCGCCTCGACGACCGAGTCGACAAATTTGCGCGTTACATCAGCCAGCCCTCTGCGAATGGCATTTACCGCGCCCAACACAGCCATTGGCCACCCAATCTGGCCCTCCAAGGCAGCGAGCCAAAGGGTGTCACCTGGGACCCTTCACTGACCCGGGAAATTCCGGATTTCATAGAGCGCATGCAGTTCATGGATATGGTCCAGTACTTGCCTGACGATGTGCTGACCAAGGTTGACCGTGCGTCCATGGCCGTCAGCCTGGAAGCACGGGTGCCGCTACTTGATCATCGTCTGGTGGAATTCGCCTGGCGCCTGCCTATGCAGATGAAGAGACGCGGCAGCATGCCGAAATGGGCTTTGCGGCAGATACTATACAAACATGTGCCTCGCGACCTTGTCGACCGCCCGAAAATGGGCTTTGGGGCACCCATAGCCGGATGGCTGCGGGGGCCGTTGCGCGATTGGGCTGAAGCTCTCCTGGAGTCGAAGCGTCTGGCTAATGACGGCTTTTTCGACGCTGCGCCGATAACAAAATCCTGGCAGGCGTTTCTGGAAGGCGATGATCGGCTTCGTGAACCTCTTTGGGGCATCTTGATGTTCCAGTCCTGGTATGAAATGAACCAATTTGACGCGCCCCATCCTGTGGCTGCGTGCCGCCATTAAAGTAGTTCAGCATGTACTATGACGACAAAATCGATATGCTCCGCGATCTGTTCGGCACTCAGGAGGTGACCCTGGACGATGGCGGCTTGACGGCCGCGGGGCAACGTTATCCGATTGTAGATGATGTCATTGTGCTGTTGGAACCGGCGCAATATCCAGCAAACCTGTTGAATCGCCTGGGCCTGTCGGGGCAAGCCAGCCTCGCAACGGACGAATTTTCACCGGATATCCAGCATACCTTTGGCGAGGAGTGGCAGGAATTCCCCGACATACTGGCAGAGCATGAGCAGGAATTCCGCGGTTACTTTGACGTCGTCGATCTTGATGGTCTGGCGGACAAACGGGTCTGCGATCTAGGCTGTGGCAACGGCCGCTGGGCCCATTTGCTGCAACCCAGGGTAAAGGAATTGGTGCTGGTCGATTTTTCCGAAGCCGTATTCGTGGCCCGGAGAAATCTGGCCGCGGCCAAGAACGCGCTGTTTTTTATGGGCGATATCAAACAGCTGCCATTTCGGGCCGACTTCGCCGATCTGGTCTATTGCATCGGCGTACTGCACCATTTGCCAACCAACGCATTGAGCGAAGTGCGCGGCCTGGCCAAGTATGCGCCGCGGCTATTGATCTATCTCTATTCCGCGCTGGACGGCCATCCGGTGCATTTTCGGGTTATCTTCGCCCTGGTGAATGTTCTTCGCCGCGCGGTCTGCAATATCCGTAATGCGACTTTTCGCTGGATATTCACCTGGGTGGCGATGGTCCTGCTGTACCTGCCAATGATCGCGATCGGCACGTTGTTGCGGCCCCTTGGACTGTCCGCGCGGGTTCCCCTTTACGATTTTTATCACGACAAGACGCTCGAACGGATCCGACAGGACGTCTACGACCGCTTCTTCACCCGCATCGAACAACGCTTCAGCCGAATAGAGATCGCTACGCTGCAGGATACATTCGCCAAAGTCACGATCTCGGACGGCCTGCCGGTTTGGCATTTTCTATGCGAACGTTAAGGGCGCAACAAATGATGGCGCCTCGCATCAAGATTCTGCACCTGATTACCAGCCTGGACACCGGTGGGGCCGAGATGATGTTGACACACTTGGCGCCGGCAATGGACCGACAGCGTTTTGAAAATGTGGTGGTCTCGCTGACCACCGCCGGGCCGCTGGCCGCGCGCATCCGTGCCGAAGGCATCAGAGTAGAGGCAATAGAAATGTCCCGTTCGATGCCAACACCAATGGCGCTGTGGCGCCTCTATCGATTGCTGCGTAGTGAACGGCCCGATGTCTTGCAAACATGGTTGTATCATTCAGATTTTTGCGGCCTGCTGGCGGGGCTAGTGGCAAGAATTCCGGCAATCGCATGGAACATTCGCTGCGCCCAGACCGATGATCGCTACCAGCGCGGCATCAATGGGGCGCTGGTCCGCATGCTAGCCTGGCTTTCCAGGTATCCCGACGCCGTGGCCGTGAATTCTCACGCGGGCCGGCAGGTGCACGCGGAATTGGGCTATCGGCCCAGGCGCTGGGCAGTGCTGGAAAACGGCTTTAACTTGGCAAGGTTCAAACCCGATCCCACGGCGCGGCGGAGTTTATGCCATGAACTGGGCGCCCCGGAAACGGATCGTCTGATTGGCCTGGTCGCGCGCCATGATCCGCTGAAGGATCATGAAACCTTTTTGCAGGCGGCTGCCATTTTGCTTGGCAATACGCCGAACGTCCATTTCGTTCTGGCGGGAACCGGCGTGGATGATGAAAATCAGGCCTTGACCGCCACCATCGACACACTCGGCATAGCTGACAGGGTTCATATGCTTGGCGCCCGCAACGATATCCCACGACTGACGGCGGGTTTGGATATCGCCACTTGCTGTTCTCTCGGTGAAGGCTTCCCCAATGTCGTCGGCGAAGCGATGGCCTGTGGCGTCCCCTGTGTCGTCACGGACGTTGGCGATGCCGCCCTGATTGTCGGTGACTGTGGCGTCGTCGTATCACCCGGCGAACCCAAGGCCCTGGCGAGCGGTTGGCAGCAACTGACCGCCATGGATTGCGGACGCCTCGGCGACTTGGGACGACGCGCTCTGGACCGTGTTGAAAGCTGCTATTCCATGGAACAATGCATTATGCGCTACCAAGAGTTCTATACCAGCCTGAGCAACCCCGTGACCGCATGACGACTGTACTGATCACGGGGGGTTCGGGCTTTATTGGCTCTCATCTTGTTCGGTATTTCCTTGACGAAACCGACCTGTCCGTCGTCAATGTCGACAAGTTGACCTATGCTGCGGTTACGGTGGGGGAGGATGCACCCGGCGCGGATGGCCGCTACGCATTTGAGCAGGTAGATATTTGCGACGGGCCCGCATTTCGCCGGGTATTGGCCACGCACCGACCCGCCGCGATCATGCACCTGGCGGCGGAAACCCATGTCGACCGCTCGCTGGATACACCGGCGCAGTTCTTCCGCACCAACGTTGAAGGCAGTTTCACCCTGATAGAGGAAGCGACCGCATATTGGAAAGCACTGCCAACCGAGGCGGCTGACGGCTTTCGGTTGCTGATGGTGTCCACGGACGAGGTTTTCGGCGCCCTTGGTGCCACGGGGCAGTTCGACGAGGTTAGCGCCTATCTGCCCAATTCACCCTACGCGGCGACCAAGGCCGCGGGCGACCACCTGGCCCGTGCCTGGCACAAATCATTGGGCCTGCCTGTGATCGTCTGCCATTGTTCCAATAACTATGGACCGTGGCAGACACCGGACAAGTTGATCCCGAAAGTCATCATCAACGCCATTCGGGGCAAGACTATTCCCATCTATGGTGATGGCAGTCAGGTCCGCGACTGGATTTGGGTGGAGGATCACGCCAAGGGATTGGCGACGGCCTTGGCGCGGGGCGAACCTGGACAACATTATCTCTTCGGCAGCAGCGGAGAAACCAGCAACCTCGAACTCGCCCACATGATTTGCGACCTGATGGATCATCATGATCCGGATTCAGAAGCCGGTCCGCGCCGGCAATTGATCAGAATGGTTGAAGACCGGCCCGGACATGATCAACGTTATGCAATAGATTGGCGAAAGGCGGAACGCGATTTGAATTGGCGGCCGATTAGATCCATGCAGTTGGGGCTCGAAGACACGATACGGTGGTATATGACCAACAGAGATTGGTGGACGATGAGGCTGCGGGACCACCATATGGATGATCGCCTTGGCTTGGGGCGATCCGGCCCAAACCAGACGGAGATCCCGTCCAAGTGACCGCGATCAAGGGAATTCTGCTGGCAGGCGGCACGGGCTCGCGCCTGTACCCGCTGACCAGCGTGATCACCAAGCAAATGCTGCCGGTCTATGACAAACCATTGCTGTACTATCCACTTGCGACGCTGATGCTGGCCGGGGTCAGAGACATCCTGGTTATCAGCACGCCCGAGGAACAACCCAACTATCAGCGGCTGCTGGGCGATGGTAGTCAATTGGGCCTGTCGTTGAGCTACGCAGTACAGCCGGAGCCCAATGGTATTGCCGAGGCGCTGTTAATAGGGCGCTCTTTTCTTGCCGGCAGCAGGGTTATGCTGATCCTCGGCGACAACATATTCTTTGGTCATGGTCTACAAACGGTACTCCATGCGGCGCGCGAGCAAGCTGACGGCGCGACTGTATTTGGCTATTGGGTATCCGATCCTCAGCGATTTGGCGTGGTCGAACTGGATCCGGATGGCAGGCCCATCGCGATTACCGAAAAACCGGCGGAACCGCGTTCCCATTATGCCGTTACCGGGCTCTATTTTTATGACCACCGCGCTTCTGACCTTGCCGCCGAACTTAAACCGTCAGCCCGTGGCGAGTTGGAGATAACCGATCTGAACCGCAGCTATCTGGAACTTGGCAAGCTGTCGGTGCACAGGTTGCAACGGGGCTTCGCCTGGTTGGACGCCGGCACCCCCGATGCCCTGTTGGATGCCGCCAACTACGTGGCCACCCTGGAACGCCGGCAAGGCTTGAAGATTGGCTGTATCGAGGAGATTGCCTGGCGGGCCGGCTGGATCGGCGACGGCGACCTCGAACGTCTTGCAAGGCCCATCAAGGACGTCGACTACGGGCGCTATCTAATGAAACTGCTGGCGGAATAGGGGCAATCGATTGAGCCCGCCCAATGTACCGCTGATCGATCTCTCCCGCCTCGAACCGGCTGTGGCCCAAGCGGTTGCCGCCGGCATCGAGCGGGTGCGCGATAGTGGGCGATACCTGATGGGCGACGAACTCGCCGCGTTCGAGGCGGCATTCGCCAGCCTGTGTGGGACTTCCCATTGCATCGGCGTCGCCAACGGCACAGATGCGCTGGAACTGGCTTTACGCGCGCTCGGCTGCGGACCCGGTGACAAGGTAGCAACGGTCGCCAACGCGGGAATGTATGCCACGGTAGCGATCCTTGCCGTTGGCGCCACGCCGCTCTATGTCGACATCGATGCCGATACCATGACCATGTCGGCAGTGGCCCTGCGGAACACTATTTCGCCGGCTGTCAAGGCTGTTGTCGCAACCCATTTGTATGGCAGGCTGGCCGATATGGAAGCGCTGGCCGCGGCTGCTGGGGATGCCGCGCTGGTCGAGGACTGCGCACAGGCACATGGGGCGATATGTGCTGATGTGCGGGCCGGTGCGTTCGGCGCCATCGGCTGTTTCAGTTTCTATCCGACAAAAAACCTTGGCGCCATGGGCGATGCCGGCGCCCTGACCACGAATGATCCTGATCTGGCGGCGGCACTGCGCGCCTTGCGCCACTACGGATGGAGCGATCGCTTCGTGGCCGAGCGGGCGGGTGGCCGAAACAGCCGTCTTGATGAAATCCAAGCCGCCGTTCTAAGCGCCAAGTTGCCCTATCTCGACGCTTGGAACGCCCGCCGTCGCCAGATTGCCGAGATCTATCGCCGCGAACTGTCCGGGCTGGACCTCAGCTTGCCGGAAACGGAGGGTGACGACCATGTTGTTCACCTCTACGTCATACGTACCCCAGACCGAGATGCGCTGGCGAAACAGCTGACTGCCGCCGGCATCGGCTGCGCTGTTCATTACCCCATCGCTGACTATCACCAAACCGCCGTAATCAGCACTCTGGGTAAACTGGCGCCTTTAGCCGAAGTTGAACAGGCAGTGCCCGAGATACTAACGCTGCCCTGCCATCCCTGGATGACCGATGAGGAGACGACGCTTGTCGCGGACACTGTACGCACAGCGTTGAGAGCGGGGGACAGTTGAGGTGGCCGCGGGACGTTTCAATGATCTCGACTACGAAGGCTTTCGCAAGCTGGCGGTGGAGAAAGATCTGAGCCGGTTTGAGCGCATCGGCTTTCCCAACTGCTATCGTGACGGCCATGAGACCGCGATTTTCGCGGACATTCGCACCAAGCTGCCAAAGCTCGGCGGCAAGGGTGCCGTGGTCCTAGACATCGGGCCAGGGTGCAGCGATTTACCCCATATGCTGATGGCACATTGTACGGCACACAACCATCGACTGGTGCTCGCGGATTCGGCCGAGATGCTGGCGCTTTTGCCCGAAGACCCACACCGTCGGGGGGTGGATAAGATAGCGGGGCGTTTTCCCGACTCCGCGCATCAAATCAGGGCTGCATTCGGCCCGGCCGATGTAATCTTGTGTTATAGCGTGATCCAGTACGCGGTAGCCGAAGGCATTCTGGACGGTTTTATCGACACGGCGCTGGGACTACTTGCCGACGGCGGCGAGATGTTGATCGGAGATATTCCAAACGTCTCCATGCGCAAGCGGTTTTTCGCATCGCCCGCCGGCCGCGCCTTTCACCACGCCTACGGTGGCGACAATGACATACCCGTAGCGGGGCTCGATGACAGCGAGGAGGGCAAAGTCAATGACCGCGTCGTCCTTGAATTGCTGGCGCGGGCGCGGGCCGCCGGTGCGCACGCCTTCGTCTTACCCCAGGCCGATGGCCTGCCCATGGCCAACCGCCGCGAAGATATCCTGATCAGGAGGCCGTGAGGGGCATGGGGGCCGGTAAAAACCTGGTGATTGTCGGTGACAGCTCGTTTGCCGAGGTCGCCCATGAGTATTTCAATCAAGCTTCCGAATACCAGGTCGTCGGATTCGCGGTAGAACGCGCCTTTCTCAACCGCGGCGAATTGTTCGGCTTGCCGGTGGTGGCACTGGAGGATATGGCCACAGCCTTTCCGCCCGCCCGGCATGCTGTTTATGTGGCCCTGGTTTACAGCGAGTTGAACCGCCTGCGCACACGCCTCGCCGGCGCCGTCGAGGCCATGGGCTACGACCTGGCCTCCTTCATCTCACCGCATGCCCGCGTTTCATCCTCTGCCACCCTGGGCCGGCACTGTTTTGTTTTCGAAGACAATGTGATCCAGCCCTATGTCAGCATCGGCGACAACGTCGTCCTATGGAGCGGCAATCACATCGGTCATCACAGCCGTGTCGGCGACAATTGCTTTATCGCCTCCCACGTCGTCGTCTCGGGTCATTGCTCAATCGCCGAGAACTGTTTTCTTGGAGTTAACGCAGCGGTGGCCAACGATATCAAGATCGCCGAAGACTGTTGGATCGGTCCAGGCGTTGTCATCAGCGCCGATACCGAGGCCGGGCAGATGTTCCCGGCCGCCAAGGCCGACGCCTCCAGGGTCAACACCTACCGATTCTTCAAAATCAAGGATTAGGGCAATGCGTTGGCGCAAGATGGGGCTGATTTATGCCCCCGATGGCACGCAACCTTGGGCCAGGAGCCATGCCATGCTGCCGACGCCGCTCGACATGGGCGATGGCCGGCTACGCATCTACGTGGCCTTCGTCGACGAAAACACGGTCGGACGAATTGGCTATGTCGATGTCGATGCGGGCGATCCTTCGCGGGTCATTGAGGTATCGAATACGCCGGTCCTCGACATCGGTGAGCCCGGCGCCTTTGATGACAATGGCGTCAACCCGGTCAGCGTGGTGCGTGCCGGCGACGAGGTCCGGCTATATTACATGGGCTATCAGTTGGGTGTTCACGTCCGCTATCTGCTGTTCTCGGGCCTGGCGATTAGCCACGATGGCGGCGCCACCTTCGAGCGCCATGCCCGTGTGCCGGTGCTCGACCGATCCGACCGGGAACTGTTGTTGCGTTCCGCGCCGCATGTCGCGCCGGACGGGCCACCTTGGCGGATGTGGTACGTGGCCGGCGACCACCATGTTGCCGCCGGCGGCACCACCCGGCCGACTTACAATGTGCGCTATATCGAATCACTTGATGGCATCCACTGGCCGGCGCAAGGCGAAGTCGTGGTCGATCTCGAAAGCGACGACGAATACGGCTTGGGCCGGCCTTTCGTTACGGCGTGGGATGGTCGCTCGCGGATGTTTTATTCCGTGCGCTCCCATAGCCGGGGTTACCACCTGGGCTACGCCGAGGCTGCAGACGATGGGACCTGGGTGCGCCGGGACGAAGCTGTGGGGATCGAAGTTTCTCTGGCCGGCTGGGATTCCGAGATGTTGGTCTGGGCCTCGGTCTGTCCGACCGAACAGGGCGTCTATCTTTTCTACAATGGAAATGGCTACGGCGAAACCGGCTTTGGTTATGCTATCCTTGAATAACCTCAGGCATCATGCGGAACAAACCGGTTTTTCGTCTCGCTTCCGCCTATGACGCGACCGGTACGGCATACAGCATTGTATCGATACCCTCGACATCGTGGGAGCGCAAAAACAACTGATAGTCCGGATTGAGCGCCAGTAGTTGCGCCGGCAGTTCTAGAAGATCATTGGGACGATGGTAAACGCTGATGGCCAAAATTGCGGAAGACTGCCTAATGAGACGTCGGCAGCCACGCAATGCCGAGGCCTCGGCTCCCTCGACATCGAACTTGATGAAATGCCGCTCGGCCGAATTCAACCGATCATCTAGAGCCACCACCTTTACTTTAGGGGCGTCGCCGTCCTCGGACAAATGTGAACTGGAGTTCCCGGCCTGCTCAAACGCCGCGGTGCCATCGACTTCGCCGACGGCAGCTTGGTTTAGGCTGATCCCTTGTCGCAACCCGGCAGGCAATTGTTGGCAGTAGGCCTGAAGTTGCTGGAAATTAGCTTCGTCAGGCTCGTATGCTTCGATCCGCTTCGGCGTTGGCAACTCAGATGTCAGCAAACGTTCGATGCTGTCGCCGTCATAGGCACCGCAATCGACATAAACATAGGATTTGGACAGAGCCAACTCGACAGGTTTTGGCAAATCCGATGCAGATCCGCTAACTTCTTCGGTTTCGAAATCCAATTGCAGACGTAACGCCAATTGACCCACCAAGCATGCACGTGACTGCGACTCTTGAAACAGCTCGAACAATGCAGAATAACGCGCTATGCCAGCTTCGATCTGTTCCGGTACTGGAAAGCCAAAAAATGGAAGCAGGCTGTCAGGATGGCGCCACGCCAAAAGCACAGCCGGGAATACAGCCTTGAATCCCAATTGCGCCAGCCGCTCGCGGGTTTTCAGGAAACGGTGACCATTTTGATAGATGCAGACAACAATGGGCGCATCTGGTCCGACTTCCGCAAGAACTTCATCCGGTGCCAGGACCTTGATGCCGTCGACGAAGGTGCCTTGCTTGTGCGGGGTTTCATCCATGAACAATAGGCGCGAACGCAAGCTCTCGGGAAGTCTCGCCGCGATGCACCGGCCGGTCTGGCCGGCACCGAACAATACAACGCTGCCGTTGCCTGCCATGGCCCGGTTCAGCTCAAACAGCAGTTTGTTTCGCTCCGCCCGAGCGGCACCGGCGAACAGATTATCGAAGTTGGCCCGTAGCGGGTCCATGTCATCTATCATCCGGTGTCCTTCAGAAGCACCCCAACACGATGGCGCGTCAGTCCCGAGGCCGAAGGCGGGCGAGTCGAGCGCTCCGCCAATCCAGAACACTATCGGCTGTACTCCATTCGTAACCCAGTAGGCCGCGTAGGAATGGATCGTCGGCGTGGCGCCCGCCGAGCATCTTGGCAAAGTTGATTTGCTGCTGAATGATCGGCAGCGTGTAAAGATTGTTGATGGCTCGCCGGGTACTATCGCCGGCATTTGCCCCGGCCCTGTGGTAGAGCATCGAGTTGAAGACCAGCGCACTGCCGGCCGGCGCACAAATCTGCGTCTCGTGTTCGCGCACAAATTCGTCCGAGGGGAACTCCTCTATCAAGTGCGAACCGGGTAGGACAAAAGTGCCCCCTGACGTGGCGCTGAACTCGTCGATGCAGAACAACGACTGAATGGCGAGCGGTTTGGAACTGACGAAATGCTGGTATTGAAGTTCACGGTGCCAGGCAAGCTGATACAGGCTATTGGCTGGTCGGCTTAGTATCCCGACCTGTGATGACAAGCTGATGTTGGCGCCCAGGAATGTCCGAACGATATCGAGCACGGCCGCGTTGACCGCGACCCGGTCCAGAAAAAAATCGTTGTAGACCAGCAACGAACGGGCGATGTCGGCGTCATTAATGGACCTGAGCCTTGCCTCATCGCCCAATTCTTGAACCTGCACCTCATAGGTATTATCGATCCCGGTTCGCGCGCGGTTTAACTCCTCAGAATCTAAGACGTTATGAAGAATTGTGAAGCCGACACGCTCGATCTCCTCTATGTGCCGGTCGATCGGGCTTGCGATCTGGCGTTGCCTGCTAACGCCATGCGTAAGCACATTTCCTGCCTGATCCTGTCGGCTTTCCAGATCTTTCCCGCTGCCATCGCAACCCATCGCGAACACCTCCCAACATTCTGGGTACCACCAGTAGCGGGCTGCGACAAGTGCCGTGGGAGCCGTAAAATTGAATTGGGATGCTTCTGATTGCATTGGCTATCGAATCTCGCAGCCGGGGTTGCCACCCGGGCTTCGCCGAGGCTGTGGACGATGGGACCTGGGTGCGCCGGGACGAAGCTGTGGGGATCGAAGTTTCGCTGGCCAG
>JAJFGG010000104.1 GCA_021776235.1 Alphaproteobacteria bacterium
CATCCACGACCTCGTCTTCCACATGATTGGATAGATGCCGGGCACTATCGGGGCGGGCAAAATTGCGCCATTTGTCCTCGATCTCCTTGTCCTTGGCCAGGGTATTGGTGATCAAGGCAAACAGGCTTTTTTTGTCGTTGAAGCCGGCGCCCAGGGCCTTGGCCGCGGCCCTGCGTTGCGCGCCATCGGCCTCTTGCAACAGATGCAGGGTCTGTTCCAGCGAACGCTCCTCGCCATCGAGAGGGAAACGCATATCGGCCATGGTTTCATCGAACAGACGAACCCACGCGGCCCGCCCCGTGACCTGCTTTTCATGCAACAGACGCTCTTGCTCGTCGGCCAGCTGATGCGGCCGGCTGGCGCGGATATCCCGCAGCCAGGGGGCGTAACGGGCCAGATCGGCAGCCGATGATAACAGCGCATCAAGGGTTTCATCCTCGATCTTGTTCAGCTCCAAGGTGAAAAAGATCAGTTTCGAGATGATCCCGCTCAACCGTTCCATAGTGGTTTGATAGAAGCGGCCGACCTCACGATTGGAAACATCCGCGGCGTGGCATAACTGGGCATAGCTGCCGATCCGCCCCAGCAAATCTTCGTCCTGTTCGTAGCGGACGATGGCCCGGGCCAGTTCCGCCGCCGATAACGCCCCGACCTTGCCGTGATAATCAGCCTCGAAGCGTTCCGCCGCCGCTTCCGCCTTGGCCAGGTCCGCCGCCAGTTCCGCAGCCTCTGGGCCCGCGTACAGATCACTCAAATCCCATTGCGGTAATTTCTCCGAGTCCATGATCGTCTTGCGCTCCCTTCAATCACCGCTTGTCCCGAAATGGCACAAGCATTACAATAGTCGGATCATAGATAATAAGCGACTGGATTGAGGGCAATGGCGCAAACCGTGTTGATCGTCGATGATGATCCTACCCAGCGGCGTCTGCTGGAAACGGTGGTCAGCCGGCAGGGCTATGCCGTGGCCATGGCCAAGGGCGGTGAAGATGCCGTGACCTTCATGAAAACCGAGGAAAGCAACGGCATTGATCTGATCCTGCTGGATTTGGTGATGCCGGATGTAGATGGCTTCGCGGTTCTGCAACAGGTCAAGCCGCGGCGCCCGGATCTGCCGATCATCGTATTAACGGCGCAAAGCGGCATTGATGTCATCGTCAAGGTCATGCAAGCCGGCGCGGCTGATTTCATCCCCAAACCGGCCAGCCCGGAACGGCTGCTGGTGTCGATGGAAAATGCCCTGAAGATGAATGTGCTTTCCCACCAGGTCTCGCGTCTGACCCGGCAGGTGGACGGGCGCATGCAATTCGATGATCTGGTTGGCGGCAGCGGCGCTATGAGCGCGGCCCTGGATCTGGCCCGCCGGGCCGCCTCGTCGAATATTCCAATCCTGATTGAAGGCGAAAGCGGCGTCGGCAAGGAAATGATCGCCCGCGCCGTACAAGGCTCTGGCGAGCGCTCTGGCAAAGCCTTCGTGGCGGTGAATTGCGGCGCCATCCCAGAAAATCTGGTTGAAAGCATCCTTTTCGGGCATGAAAAGGGAGCCTTCACCGGCGCCAACGAGCGCCACGCCGGCAAATTTCAGGAGGCCGATGGGGGCACCTTGTTTTTGGACGAGATCGGCGAACTGCGCCAGGATATGCAGGTCAAGCTACTGCGTGCCATACAGGAAGGCGAGGTTGATCCGGTCGGCGCCCGCGCCCCGGTACAGGTCGATATCCGCCTGATTTCGGCCACCAACCGGGATTTGCAGCAACAGATCAACGAGGGCAGCTTCCGGGAGGATCTGTACTACCGCCTGAATGTCTTTCCAATCAGTATTCCGCCGTTGCGGGAGCGCCAGGAAGATATCCCTCCTTTGGCGGCCCACTTTATCGCCAAGCTGGCCGCCACCGAAGGCAAGGCCGTGCGTAGCCTTTCCGAGCCCGCCCTGGAACTACTCAAGGGATTTGATTGGCCAGGCAATGTACGGCAGTTGGAAAACGCCATATTCCGGGCCGTGGTGTTGTGCGATGGCGATGAACTGAAACTGGCGGACTTCCCACAGATTGCCCAGAGCATGGGCATGACAACGCCGACCGCCATGAGCGCCGGCGGCAGCGGTGCCCTGGCGGGCCTGGATGCGGCCGGCGAGGTGCGGACCCTGAATGCCATGGAAGCGGATATGATCCGCCTGGCGGTCGATAAGTATGACGGTCAAATGACTGAAGTCGCCCGTCGTCTCGGGATCGGGCGCTCCACCTTGTACCGCAAGGTGGCCGAATTCGGTATCGACGTGGAGAGATAAAAAGCCCGTGAGCCTTGGTACAGGCCGACCACGCGGTGTTTGCAAACATGTCAGAAAGGCTTACCTTTATGGATGCCGGTGCGTATGGGGCGATCGGAATAATTGAGGAATTGGCATGACATCTGCCGCGGTCTCGCTCGCCAACGTTTCGTTGGATGACAAATACGCCTTGGCATCCGGGCGGGTTTTCCTGACGGGAACCCAGGCCATGGTCCGCCTGCCCATGTTGCAGCGGCAGCGGGATCAGGCCCGTGGCCTGCAAACCGGCTGCTATATATCGGGCTATCGCGGCTCGCCCCTGGGCGGCTTCGACCAACAGCTGTGGCAGGCCAAGCCGTTCCTGGAAAAGAACCACATCGTCTTTCAGCCCGGTGTCAACGAAGATATGGCCGCGACCGCCGTCTGGGGCAGCCAACAATTGAACCTGGGGCCAAAATCGAACTACGACGGCGTCTTCGGCATCTGGTACGGCAAGGCGCCGGGCGTGGATCGTTGCGGCGACGTGGTGCGCCACGCCAACCACGCCGGCACCGATCCCAACGGCGGGGTTCTGATGATGTGCGGCGACGATCACGCCGCCGTATCCTCGACCGTGCCCGGGCAAAGCGAGCATAATCTGGCCTCGTGGATGGTGCCCATGCTGTATCCCGCCGGGGTGCAGGAATATCTCGACTATGGCCTGCTGGGCTGGGCGATGTCGCGTTATGCCGGTGTCTGGGTCGGCTTCAAATGCGTTTCCGAGGTGGTGGAAAGCTCCGCGTCCGTCTACGTCGATCCCGATCATTTGAAGATCCAGTATCCCGACATTGAAATGCCGCCCGGCGGCCTGAATATCCGCTGGCCCGATGACCGCTGGAGCCAGGAAGAACGTTTGCAACGGCATAAGGTCTATGCCGCTCTGGCTTTTGCCCGGCTAAATGGTATCGACCGGATTGTCTGGGATTCACCGCAGCCACGTATTGGCATCGTCGCCGCCGGCAAATCCTATCTTGATACCCGTCAGGCCCTGGAAGACATGGGCATAGACGAGACCATGGCGGCGCAGATCGGCCTGCGCCTGTACAAGGTCGGCATGCCCTGGCCGTTGGAGCGGGAGGGCATTCGCGCCTTCGCCGAAGGCCTGGACGAAGTCCTGGTGATCGAGGAAAAGCGTGCGGTTATTGAAAACCAGCTGAAAGAACAGCTGTACAACTGGCGGGCTGACGTGCGCCCGCGGGTGGTCGGCAAGTTCGACGAGGACGGGCAGTTGCTGTGCCCATCAGATGGTGAATTGTCGCCGGGCCAGATTGCCCGCATCATCGTCTCGCGTATTGGTTCCTACGTTACCTCGCCCGTCATCGACGAGCGCATGGCGCTGTTGGACCGCAAGGAAGCCGCCGCCAGACAGGCCGCGGCGCCGATCCAGCGGGCCGCCTATTTCTGTTCCGGCTGCCCGCACAACACTTCGACCAAGGTGCCCGAAGGCAGCCGCGCCATGGCCGGCATAGGCTGTCACTTCATGGCTTTGTCCATGGATCGTTCGACCGAAACCTTTACGCAAATGGGCGGAGAAGGGGTGCCCTGGCTGGGCCAGGCCGCCTTCACCGGTGAACAGCATATCTTTGCCAATCTGGGCGACGGCACCTATTACCATTCCGGCATCACCGCGATCCGCGCCGCCGTCGCGGCCCAGATCAATATTACCTACAAGATCCTGTTCAATGATGCTGTCGCCATGACCGGCGGACAGCCCCACGACGGCCCACTTTCGCCCTGGCAGATAAGCCAGCAGGTGCATCATGAGGGGGTAACCCGGATCATCGTCGTCACTGACGAGCCGGACAAATACGCCGTCGGCACGGACTGGGCGCCCGGCGTAACGATCCGGCACCGTGACGAGTTGGACAAGGTGCAAAAGGAATTACGCCAGACCGAGGGCTGTAGTGTCCTGATCTACGATCAGACCTGTGCCGCGGAAAAACGCCGCCGGCGCAAACGCGGCACCTTTCCCGATCCGGACCGCCGGGTCTTTATCAACGAAGCGGTCTGCGAAGGCTGTGGCGATTGTTCCGTGCAATCGAACTGTGTCTCGGTGGAGCCCCTGGAAACAGCGTTTGGCCGCAAGCGCCAGATCAACCAATCCGCCTGCAACAAGGATTTCTCGTGCATCAAGGGCTTTTGCCCCAGCTTTGTCACGGTGTCCGGTGCCATCCCGCGCCGGGCCCAGGCCGCCAGCACCGCGGACCTGGATCAGGCTGCCGCCGATCTGCCCGATCCCGACATCGCGGCGGCGGATGGCGGCTATAATATTCTGGTCACCGGCATTGGCGGCACCGGCGTCATTACGGTCGGTGCGCTGTTGGGCATGGCGGCCCATTTGGAAGACAAGGGCGTTACGGTGCTGGATTTTACCGGCATCGCGCAGAAAAATGGCGCCGTGTTGAGCCATATACGCATTGCGCCAACGCCGGACGATCTGCATGCGGTGCGCATCGCCGCCGGCGGCGCGGATCTGTTGTTGGGCGCCGATATGGTCGTTGCCGCCAGCCCCGATGCCCTGCGTAAACTCAGCCGCGGCGGCACCCAGGCCATCGTCAACAGCCACCTGGCGCCGACCGCGGATTTCACCCTGAACCCGGATACGGATTTTCATGCCGACGAACTGCGCCGATTGATCCGGGACGGCGCCGGTGACAACCGTACCGAATTCATTGACGCATCCGGTTTGGCCACGGCCTTGCTGGGGGATGCCATCGCGGCCAACCTGTTCCTGCTGGGCCATGCCTATCAGCGCGGCGCCTTGCCGGTCAGCGGCGCCGCCATCGACCGGGCCATCGAATTGAATGGCGTTGCCGTGGCCATGAACCGGCGGGCCTTCGCCCTGGGCCGTCTGGCGGCGGTCGATCCCGATCAGGTTACCCGGGCGGCGCGGCCGGCAATGCCCATAGACGCGGCGGTGACGGAAACTCTGGACGATATCATTGACCGCCGCAGTGCCTTTCTGACTGACTATCAGGATGCCGCCTATGCCGCCCGCTATGCGGCATTCGTCCGCCAGGTGGAGACGGCGGAACAGAGCAAAGGCAAGGGTAGGACCGGCCTGGCGGCGGCGGTGGCGCAAAACCTGTTCAAGCTGATGGCCTACAAGGACGAGTATGAGGTAGCGCGGCTGTATACGGGTGAAAGCTTCCGGGCCGGCCTGGACAAGCAGTTCCAGGGCGATCTGAAACTGAAATTCCATCTCGCCCCGCCCTTGATAAGCCGCCGTGACCCGGATACCGGACACCTGATAAAGCGCGAGTACGGCGCCTGGGTCATGACCGCATTCAAGTTGTTGGCGAAAATGAAGGGCCTGCGGGGCGGCATGTTCGATATCTTTGGCCGCACGGCGGAACGCCGCGCCGAACGCGCCGCCATACCCGGCTACCGCGCCACCATCGAAACACTGCTGGCGGATCTGTCCCCGGACAACCATGCCCTGGCGCTGCAGATCGCCAACATTCCAGCGCAAATCCGCGGCTATGGCCATGTCAAGGAACGCAACCAAAAGGCCGCGGCGGCGGAACAGGCACTATTGCTGGAAACCTGGCGCAATCCTCAATCGCAACCTAACGCAGCGGAGTGACCCATGACTGAAGCAAACCCCGGCACCTGTATTGTCGTTGGCGTCGGTCCCGGGCTGGGCGCGGCGCTGGCGCGGCGCTTTGCCAATGCCGGTCATGCCGTGGCCGTGGCCGCGCGTAACGCAGATAAACTTGCCGACATTGTCGATGGTGTCGCGGCGGCCGGCGGCTCTGCCCGGGCCTATGCCTGCGACGCCACGTCCGAAGACGGGGTCATGGCGCTTTTCAAACAGGCAGAGGCCGATCTGGGCGCCATGGACGTGGCGATTTACAACGCGTCGGGTCGGGTCCGCAAGCCGGTGGTGGAGACCAGTCTGGCGGAATTTACCGACAGTTGGGAGCGCTGTTGCCTTGGCGGATTTCTGGTTGGGCGGGAAGCCGCCCGCCGTCTGGGCCCGGCGGGGGCGGGCAGCATCCTGTTTACCGGCGCCACTGCGTCCATGAAGGGATTTCCAGGTTCCGCGACCTTCGCCGTGGGCAAGTTCGGTCTGCGCGCATTGGCGGAATCCATGGCCCGGGAATTGCAGCCCCAAGGCGTGCATGTGGCGCATTTCAATATTGATGGCGGCATTGGCGAGCACGGAGAAGACGCCCGCCTGCGCCCCGATGCCATTGCCGAGACCTATTACCAGACCCATGCCCAGCACCGCAGTGCCTGGTCTCATTCCATCGAGGTCCGGCCCTGGCTGGAAAATTTCTAGAAATTCCACGAGCCCGGAATAAATGGACCGCATCAAACGCATCATCGCATATTACCGGGGGCGATCACCGGTAACCTTGCTATGGCACCATGGCCTGCTGTTTGCGGTCGTTGCCGCGCTGATCGTCGGGGCGCGGGTAACGTGGGCGCCCTGGATGCCATTATTCTGGCCCTTGCTGATCTGGTATGTGGTCTTCTCATTTCATTTCCTGCTGGTCCGCAGCCTCAGCGCCAACGATGAATGGGCCGACGACCGGGCAGACAAACTGCGCCGGCATGCCTATGATTTCCAGCACGTCAAGGATATCTATATCAAGCCGACAAACTTTGAGACGCCACACTTCCCGCCGTCCGAATCGGATGAATCGCAGAAGTAACTCAATGCAGCGCCATATGGCCGCCGATCCAGGTCCGGTGCACTTTCAGATCAGAGTCCAGCAAAACCAGATCGGCGCAATAGCCCGGGGCGATGCGGCCGCGCCGGTCATCCAGGCCCAGAAACCCGGCCGGATAGAGCGAGGCCATACGCAAGGCTTCGGGCAACGGTTGCTTTAACAGCGACACCGTATTGCGTACGGCGGCAGCCATATCCAGGTTGGAACCGGCCAGGATACCGTCCGCGGTGACACAGCAGCCATCCTTGACGGTCACGGTCTGCCCGGCCAATTGAAAACTCTCCGCCCCAATGCCCACCGTGGGCATGGCATCGGTCACCAGCATCATGCGACCGGCCCCCTTGGCGGCCAGCGCGACACGTAGGGTGATGGCGTCGACATGATGACCATCGACGATCAGGCCGCACCAGCTGTCCGGATCGGTCAGGGCGGCGCCGACGATGCCGGGTTCACGGCTTTGCAGGGCTGGCATGGCATTGAACAAATGGGTGAAGCCGGACAGGCCTTCGGCCAAGGCAGCGCTGATCTGGCCGTGACTGGCCGCGCTATGCCCGGCGCTGACCCGGACGCCAGCCTGGGATAACTGACGAATTGTACCGCTAGGCACCATTTCAGGCGCCAGGGTGACCAGCACCACGCCAAGGTCTTCGGCGCTGAACAGATCCATCGCCTGGCGGTCCAGGGGCCTGATGTGGCCGCTGTCATGGGCGCCCTTGCGGGCCGGGTTCAGATAAGGCCCTTCGAAATGCAGGCCCAGCAAACCGGGCTGCCCCAGTTGCCGTGCCCGCCGGACGGCCTCGGCGGCGGCGGTCATGACGGCCCACTCGTCGCTGATCAGGGTCGGCAGCAGGCCGGTGGTGCCAAAGGCCCGATGGGCCTGGGCCATGGCGGCAATCGCCGCCGTGTCCGGTTGATCATTGAACAAGACGCCGCCGCCGCCGTTAACCTGACAATCGATGAAACCCGGCGCCAATAGGCCGCCGTCCAGGTCAACCACTGTCCCGGCGACGCCGGCTGTACCCGCGGGAGATAGCGCCTGAATAAAGCCGTCAGCCAGTAGCAGATCCCAGCCCTGCAATATTTCTTCGCCCGTGAAGATCTGCGCATTGCGTAATAGCTGGCTCATGACCCGGCCCCGGTTTCGCTCGATAATCTGGCCAGCATCAGGGCGCCATGCATGGGATCGTGCCTGGCCGTGACCAAAAGGGGTAGGGCCTGTTCCGGCAGCCAGGGCCAGATGGCTTCGGCCAGGCCGCCGGCCAGGGCAATTCCCGGGGCACCTTTGGCGGCCAACGCCGTGATCAATTGGCCGATCTCCGCCGCCGTTTGCCGCAGCAGTGCCATGGCGACCGCATCGGAGTTCCCGGCACCATCGAACACCCAACGGGCAAACTGCGCATAGTCGCCCGGCGTCGCACGTTCCGACCACAGGAACATTTCTTCCGGCTGGTCCTGAAAATGCAGCATGACACGCCGACCCAGGGGGCTGGCCGGCAACATGCCATCGTGTTCCGACAGGGCCCGGCGCAGGGCGGCCCGGCCCAGGGCCGCACCGCTGCCCTGATCCGAGATCGCGAAGCCCCAACCGCTAACCGTGTGCACCCGCCCCGCCACGATTGCCAGGCCGCAACTGCCCGTGCCGGCAATGACAATACCGCCATCGGCGCCATCGTGGGCGCCCAGGCAGGCGGTATAGGCGTCGGTTTCGGCACGGAAGGTGGCAAAGGGATGGGCAAATTCCGCCAGCTTTCGCTGCTCCCGCAGCAGGGATAAACCGGCCAGACCGGCGCCAGCGTGTAGTTGACCGATGCGATCATCGATCTGGCCCGGCAAACCGGCCTGCGTCAGCGCCAGGCGGGTGGCATTGCCGATTTCAGCAAAGACTTTCGGCAGGCCCAGTAGGGTGTTGGCGGGCCCGGCCTCGCCTTGGCCCAGAACTGTGCCGGCGCTATCGCACAGACGAACCCGGCAGCCGGAGCCGCCGCCATCTATACCCAGAAACAATGGCCCGTTATGCTCGTTGCCGCTCACTACCCCGATCCGCTTTTTGCTTCCTTGCCCAGGTCAGCAATAGCAGGTTTTACCCGCCGGCAAACCATTCAATATTGTCTGAAAGCCCACCGGGGCAATGGTACAGTATCGCACCAGCGCCGCTGCACAGGTTCGAAATGCCATGCTCCAGATTTACGTCGATGCCGACGCCTGCCCGGTCAAGGATGAAGTCATCCGGGTGGCGGAACGCCATGGCCTGATGGTCCATCTGGTCAGCGACGGCGGCATCCGTCCCCAGGCCTCGCCAATGATCCAGGTCGTGGTGGTCGCCCAGGGCCCCGATGCGGCGGATGATTGGATCGCGGAACATATCGAAACCGGCGATATCGCCATCACCAACGATATCCCGCTGGCCGACCGATGCCTGAAAAAGGGTGCCGGCGCCATCCAACCGAATGGCAAGGCATTCTCCCAGGATTCTATCGGGATGGCTGTGGCGACCCGCGACCTGATGGCGGGTTTGCGGGAGACCGGCGAGATCACCGGCGGCCCGGCGCCGTTCTCGAAAAAGGACAGATCCCGCTTTCTTCAGGCCCTGGAAACAGCCATTCAGGCCCGTCGCCGCGCTTAGCAAATGCGGCGGTCGATGTGCTATGTTCAAGTTTACGTCAAGACAGTGAAATAGTCTTCATTGATCGGATCGGTACGTTACTATTGCGGCGCGTATGGTGCGCAGGTGAGGGGGATGTATCTGGCCATGGGTGCAGTATCAGACACGGCGGGCGAGGCGGCCCGGAACGGATCTTTCCAGTATCTGACGGCGTCGGTGCAGCACTCGCTTTTTCGCAACGGCAAGGTCCTCACGCGCCGGGACAAGGATGGCAGCGATGCCGGCTGGGATGGCGTCGATCTGGAAGCACGGAAGATGCCGGTACATGACGCGCGGCGTCTAGCGGCACCGGCGCAGCGGACACTCGCGGCCAATGGTTTCGAGGTGCGTCAGTGTCCCTTGGTGACGCCGGACCTCGATTTTTTTGATCACGGCCACGTGCTGCACAGCTATTACCGGGAATGCGCCGACATCGTGGCCGAGGCGAGCGGCGCCAGCTTCGTTGCGGCGTTCGACCACAATGTCCGGTCAGCCGCCGGCAAGCAAAGCAAGCGGCGCATCCAGGGTGGTCAGCAAGTGCAAGGTCCGGCGCATGTCGTACATGGCGACTATACGCTGACAAGCGCACCGCAGCGGCTGCGGGATTTTACAAAACCACCAGGCGCGAACGATACACTGCGCACCCTGCTGTCCGAAGGAAAGTCGTTGCTAGACCCAGCGGAGGTCGAGCGCCTATTGGCCGGCGGCCGTTTCGCGATCATCAATGTGTGGCGGAACATCGCGCAGGAGCCGGTCGCGACTCATCCGCTGGCGCTTTGCGATGCAACCAGCGTCCGTCCGGAGGACCTGGTCGTCTTCGAAATTCACTATCACGACCGTATCGGCGAGAACTATTTCGCGAAGCATGCGGACGGCCATCAATGGTACTTTTATCCGGGCCTGACCCGTGACGAGGCATTGTTGATCAAACAGTGGGACTCCTTCGGAGAGCTGGCCCGCTCCAACGGCGCCCATGGCGATGCTGCTGCCCCGGAGCGGCCGTGCACATTCAGTTTCCACAGTGCCTTCGAGGATCCAAGCACACCGCCGGATGCGCCCGAGCGCTGGAGCATCGAGGTGCGCTGCGTGGCGCTGTACGACTAATACCACCTTGCGATGATAGGGACCCATATAGACGCCGTCCGAAAAATCCCGCAAGGCGGCTATATGGGTCCCTATCATCGCAAGGTGGTATAAACCGACAACATCGTCATGAGAGGTATCTGTGCATGTTAGCCCCCGACGACCGTGTCATTATGATCTCTGGCGCCAACCGTGGCATCGGCCTTGCCGTCGCACGGGCCCTCTATGATGCCGGATACAGCCTGAGCCTGGGCGCACGCAACCCAGCCTCGCTGGCCGAGGTCACCAGCGGCTGGATGCCGGAGCGCCTATTGACAGGCCATTATGATGCAGAGGATCAGGAGACCCATCGCCAATGGGTCGCCGCAACCATAGCGCGGTTCGACCGGCTGGATGGCCTGGTGAACAATGCCGGCATTATGGAGGACGTGTCCGTCGAGGACGAGAATGACGAGGCGCTGGACCGCATGTGGGCGGTCAATGTGAAGGCGCCCCTGTCGATGACCCGGACCGCGCTGCCGCACCTGCGCCGTTGCGGCGCGGGGCGCATTATCAACGTCTCCTCGCTTGCCGGGAAAGCGGTGTACGGCAGCGGCATTGGCTATTCAATGACAAAATTCGCCGCCGTGGCTCTTTCCCACGCGACCCGGCATGCGGGCTGGGATGACGGTGTACGCTGCACGGCGCTCTGCCCCGGCTATGTCTCTACCGATATGACGGCAGCTGTCGAGACCATGGCGTATGACGAGATGATCGCGCCGGGCGATATTGCGGAAGTCGTACTGACCCTGCTGGCCCTGTCCAACAAGGCGTCAATCGCCGAACTTGTAATCAACTGCCGTAACGACGTTATGATGTAGCCGGCTTGGCACAAGCACTGAATTATTGCGCCCTAGAAGGCTGCTGAAAAACTCTCACTAAATTAGAGAAAACCGTCATTTCCGCGAAAGCGGAAATCCAGACCTTAGCTGCAGGCTATGTGTAAGTAATTGAAAGGATGTAGTTTTTCTTTCACATCTGGATTCCCGCTTTCGCGAGAATGACCCGGGGAAAGCGGATTTTGTAGTTTCAAATCGTTTTTCAGCAGCCTGCTAGGCCAGTTTCGCCAGCAGTTCCGCCGGGATATGCGGGATCGGGTCGGATTTCTGCCAGCAGGGTAATGCTTCGACGCGTCCGATCCAGGCCCGAATGTTGGGGTAGTTCTCAAGCGGCAATTTTTGCGCGGCATGCAAATGCATGGGCGCCGCCACGGCGATGTCGGCGATCGTGGCGTGGTCAGCGCAAAGCCATTCGCGGCCCGCAAGGCTGGCTTCCAGGATTGACGCCTGCCCATGGAAGGTCGGCGCGTGCGCGGCAAGCAGATCAGTATCTGGTTTGTCATCAAGGATCGGCTTGACCACGTTCTCCACCAAATAGGCATAGCAGCCCGAAAACCATTTGCTCGATTCCCACAGCAACCAGCGCGTGATGTCGCCGCGGATCTTCGGATCCTCCGGATAGGCAACCTTGTTGCCCAGCTTTTCGCAGGCATAGACCAGAATGGCGTTGGATTCCCATAGCACCAGATCGTCGTCAACCAGCGCCGGCAACTCGGCGTTTGGGTTGATCTCCAGGAAGGCCGGTTGCTTGTGGTCGCCAGCAAAATAGTTCAGCACCTCCGCATCGTAGCTGGCGCCGATCAGATCGAGGCCGGCAACGACTTTGCGGCAGTTCACCGTGATCGGGTCAAAATACAGTTTCATAATAATCCCCCTGAGTGGTTGTTCTGCCTGGCCGCGCACCCGGCGCGTTTGTGGTGGATCCCCGTCCATCCCAGGCTGTTGGCCTGTCCAGCCAGCGCCGAGCCGCAAGATCAAAGCATCTAGTTTGAATTGTGCCACCTAACCGATGATGGGGCAAGGAAGCCAGCTGCGCTCTACGAGAGACCCGCCAGGAATTCATCAATCATGCGGGCCAGATCATGGGTTGGCTGCCAACCCCATTCTGCCCGTGCGCGGCTGTCATCGATGGTTTGCGATCTGCCGTGCAACATTGGCTTGTCTGGATCGGGGACGAAATCTATCCGGGCAGTGGGAATTCTGGCCCGCACCGCGTCGGCAATCTCCCCGGCATTGGGCGTAGGTTTGGCGCCATCCACCAGATAATTGACCATTTTGATGTTTTCCAGCGGCGCCCGGGCCAACTGCACGGTGGCGGTCGCGGCCTCGGTGATATACATCACGGGCACGCGGGTTTCCGGCGTGGTCCAGACCGTGAAGGGGTTGCCCTTCGCGCTCTCTTCGATCATCCAGGAGGTATATTGCACCATGCCCGGCGTCGTCACCCCCGGCCCGATCACGGATGGATAGCGGATGCCACGAAAATCAAGCCCGTACTTGCGCTTGAAGACCAGCCCCATATGTTCGCCGAACGCCTTGGTCGCGCCGTAGAACAGCATGGGGCGCTGCAGGGTCGTGTCGGTCAGGGTTTCGCCTTCGATATCGCGGCCGTAACTGCCAATGGAACTGGAAAAAATCACCTGCCGCACATCGAACAGCCGTGCTGCCTCCAACACATAGAACGTGCCCATGGCATTGGTCTGGATGGCGCTGGCCGGGTCCGCATCCGAGGGCACCGACAACATGGCGCCCAGGTGATAGATCACCTCCGCCTGCGTGGCCTTGACCACATCCAACACGTGGGAGAAGTTGCCGACGTCACCGGCAACCGCGTTCACCCGATCGGCCAGGTCCCCCAGGCGCGCCGGCGAGGGGTTCCGGCTGAACAGGGTCAGATCCGTTTCGCCCGCGTCCAGCAGTTGCCGCGCCACCTCCAGCCCGACAAAACCCGCACCGCCCGTTATCAGCGTCGCCATGCTGCCGTCTCCTTGCATTGTTGGTTTGAACGATTGAGCAGCATTGTTTCAAGGATCATCAGTGTGATCCTTGAGCTGCGCCACAGCGTCTTCGAGGGTTTCGATGGCCTTGGCTTTGTCGGCGATATTCATGCGCTTGTGATCGATGGTCAGCGTCAGGCCGTTCTGGTCGCGATGGACAAGGCCGGTTTCCTGGGCAAGCTCGTCATAGATGCCCCTCACCCGGAAGGTCGTGACCGGCTTGGGGAAACCTTTGACGGTAATGGCTTCGCCCTGCTCGGCCAATAGCCAATCCTTGACCAGCGAATGGGTCTCGTTGGCCAGCAGGATGCCACCAACGTCCGCATGGGATTGCAGCCTGGCGGCCAGGTTTACCTCGCTGCCAATGATGGTGTGGTCCATGCGATCCTCGCTGCCGAAGTTTCCGACCGTGCAATAGCCGGTGTTGATGCCGATGCGAAGCTCGAACGGCTGCTCCAGACCCGCTTCGCGCCAGGTGGTTTGCAGTTCGCGGATACGCCGCTGCATGGCGATGGCCATGCGAACGCAGTCCGACGCGTCTTCCCTGATCCCCCGGCTGTCCGGATCACCAAAATAAAGCACCATGGCGTCGCCGATGAACTTGTCGATTGTGGCGCCATGGGCGAGCGCGATCTTTGACATTTCGGTCAGATACTGGTTCAGCAGCGCTGTCAGTTCCTCCGATTCCAATTGTTCGGTGATTTCGGTGAAGCGCGCGATATCGGAGAAGAAAACCGTCAGCTTTTTGCGTTTCGATTCGATCTCAACCTTTTGCTCGCCGCTGAAGATCGCCTGATAGAGCTGTGGTGAAATATATTTCGCCAGCTGGTTCGAGACCGTTTCCAGCATCCTGTTCTGTTTCTGTGCGCTCTGGTTTGCTTCCTCGGTTCGCTGTTTGGCGTCGAGCAAATCCGCCTCGGCCCGTTTGCGGTCGTCGATGACATAGATTGCGTTCAGCCAGCAGTCCTCACCTTCGTATTTCAGGGGCAGCGAGGACAGCAGGGCCCAGAACGGCCGGCCCTGGGCGTCCTTCAGCCGCACCTCGTATTCTTCCAGGCGGCCCTGCTCGTTCTGTAACGCTGCCATCGTTTCCTGTTCGGCCGGGTCGACGAAAAAGTCCCGGATGCTCAGGCCGCTTACCTCGCCGGCCGGGATGCCGAATTGCCGCGCCGCCTGTTCGCTGGCCTCCAAGGCTCCGGTCTCCCGGGTCAGGACCAGGGGAAATGGAATCGCCTCGATCATCGAGCGCATGGCCTGGGCCTCACGCCGGTGCAACGCCGTCTCCGCCTGCAGGCGTTCCAGGCTCACGCGCACGGTAGTGGTCATATCCTGCCAGCTTTGCCACATGGTCCGGGCTATCGCCAACGAGCCGGAGAAGATGATCAGGATCAGCAAATCCGCGCTCAAAATGTCGTTGATGGAGGCGCTGTAAAAGGTGGCAAGCATTATGGGGGCGAAATAGGCGGCGGAAGCCTTGGGCAGGCTTGGCGTCAGAGCGACTGCCCCATAGCCCAGGAAATACATGACCATGACAATGACGGCGCCGTTGATTTGGCTTAATTGCGGCATCAACAGGAAGACCGCGACGGCCCAAACTAGGCCCAACAGGAAAGAATGAATCTCGATCAGACGAATGCGCCGCACGCTAACCCGGCTTGGCCGCGGCTGGCCACGCAAACGCAGATAACTGCGCAACATGGGCAGCAGCAGAACCAGCTCGAGAGCCAGGCAATAAACCGCATAGCTGGAAACGACGGCAACCCAGTCAATATAGAATACGATGGCCACCGCCAACGTGTTGCCCAGCAGCAGAACCGGCATGCTGCGCTGGGTCTGCACCGATTGCACAACGCGGATTTCCTCCACGATGTCGCCGTCCGCTACCGCCGGGATCGGGGTCCCCGCATCGTCGCCGACTGTCTCTGCTACCGCTGTCATGGTCGCACCTCGAACAAGCAAAGCCTCTTGCCGCGGGCTACGGCTAATGCTGAACCGGATTTGGTCCACGTTAACGGGTAAAAG
This sequence comes from Alphaproteobacteria bacterium, assembly GCA_021776235.1. Classification (GTDB taxonomy): domain Bacteria; phylum Pseudomonadota; class Alphaproteobacteria. Next base: position 15,606 of record JAJFGG010000104.1, read on the forward strand.
CCCATTGAAAACAAGTCATACCCTAGCAAAGCGCAGGGTGCCGATAAATGGCTTAATACCATCCGGCTCATCCCGGTCGGGACCCGGGTCTCGGGCCTTGGTCTGTGAAATTTGCTGGTGCCCTGCCAGTACGGCCCGGCACTGCCTGACAGGCGCGTTAGGTGGCGAAGGGCCTGTTTTTGCTCTGTTGCCTATGATCGCCAACGCGCTATCCTGTAACCCCATTGTCGACCACACCGCCGGAAAACAACGGGCGGTCCCGCCGGACCAAAACTATTGACAGCAAGTGGAACCACGCCATGGCCGACCGAACTGGACCACTCACCGGTGTCAAAGCCGTAACCTGTTCGACCGCGCAGGCGGGAACGGTGCCGTACATGCTGATGGCGGACCTGGGCGCCGAGGTCATCAAGATTGAAGTCCCGGGCGTTGGCGACGGCTCCAGAACCGCCGGTGAATTGAAGGGCGGGATCAGCTCGTTCTTCGAGACCAATAACCGGGGCGTGAAGAGTCTGACGTTGAATCTCAAATCCGAGTCGGGCCGGGAAATACTCCACAAACTGGTTCGGGAGGCGGATATTTTCGGCCAGAATTTCCGCCCCGGGGCGGCGGAAAAGAATGGTTTTGGCTATGAGGAACTGAAGCAGATCAATCCGGCGCTGGTTTACGTCTCGGTTTCCGGTTACGGCCAACTGGGGCCGCACGCGGAACTGCCCGGAACCGATGCCGTCGGACAGGCCTTGGGCGGCGTGGCCGAAGCCTATGCAGGGCCGGGTGAGAGCATGCGGACCGGCGTGGTCTCGGTGGCCGATGAATCCTGTGCCATCCTGACATTCGGCGGCCTTTTGGCGGCGCTTTACCATGCAAAAAACACCGGCGTCGGGCAAAAGGTAGAAACCTCGTTGGTCGGCGGCGTGGTCCGCCTGATGGGCTGGACGTTGACCACTGCGATGTGGCGAAACGCCAACCCGATCACCGGCGCCCGTATCAACGGCACCCGCGAACGCCCGGGCATCGCGGCGACCTTCAACGACCGGGACGGCAAGCCGCTGGTCTTTCAACTGGGTCACACGGACTGGAGGCGCGCCATGGAAGCGCTGGGCTTTCTTGCCACCCTTGAGGCGCGCGGCGCCGACGACCTTGGTCTTGCCCTGGTTTCCGATGCAAAGAAGGATGCGATCCTGAGCGCCCTGGCCGAGTTGTTCGCCACGGGCAGCCGGGATCGATGGGTGGAAATCCTGCGCGCCGCCGACATCGTCTCGGCCCCGGTCAACACGCTGCTCGAGGCCTCCAATGACCCCGACGTACTGGCGAATGGCTATATCAGCGAGGTCGAGTATCCGGAGATCGGAGAGACGCTCAAAGTGCATGGCTCGCCATGGCAGTTCTCGGAAACGCCCGCCAAACTTGGCGTCGCGCCAAAGCTGGGCGAACACAACGGCGAAATCCTGTCCGGGCTCGGCTACAGCGAGGCGGAGATCTCCGCCCTGCAGCAGCAGAAGATCATCTGAGCGGGCCGCCACCATTGGTCTAACATCAGGCTGCCCTGACCGCAAATTGCCGCGGCGCATTTCGGGCGGTCCCGGAATGTTCGCAAGGCCGGGTCGGGGATCGACCATTGCCGCCATGGCATGGATACGTCGCATCACGGGTGCATCGCTTGACAATGGGCATTAGAGTTTCATGATACTAAGCTGACTCTACGCATTGTGCGCACGGTGGTCGCCCTTTTTTGCGGCCACTGAATGACAAGGAAACCAAGGAGACGTCAACCATGAAAAAGCTTTGCAGTTTGCCTGTTGCAATGACGTTTGGTGCAGGCCTATTCGCAATCATATGGAATGTCGCGGGCGAGCGGATCGGGCAATGGCTGCTGCCGGCCGCCCAGGCCGCTGGCGGTGTGGTGACATCACCAACCGCTGCGGCGCCGGATCGTTATGCCTATTATCCAGGCACCGAGGAACTGAAACCGGATGAGATCCGGCTTATCGCCTGCGGGACCGGCATGCCCGCGGCGCGGCGCGACCAGGCAGCGACCTGCTGGCTGGTCGAACTGGGCAATGGCGACAAGTTCCTCTTTGATATTGGCACCGGTTCCATGGTCAACGTGGCCGCCCTGATGATCCCATACGACTTTCTGGACAAAGTATTCCTGTCGCACCTGCACACCGATCACTGGGGCGACCTGTCGACCTTGTGGGCCGGCGGCTGGACCGCCGGCCGGACCCGTCCCTTGAAGATATGGGGCCCAAGCGGCGCGACGCGCGAAATGGGCACCGCCTATGCCGTCGAGCACTTCCTCAAGGCCTATAACTGGGATGCCCAGACGCGAAACTTCTTCCTCAGTGCAACGCCGGGCAAGATCGAGGTGAAGGAGTTCGATTACAAGGCCGAGAACCAAATTGTCTATCAGGAGAATGGCGCCACCATCCGTGCCTGGCCCGCCATACATGCGGGCGACGGACCGGTCAGCTATTCGCTGGATTGGAACGGCCTGAAAATCGTTATCGGCGGCGATACCTTTCCGAACAAGTGGTACATCAAGCACGCCGCGAACGTGGATGTGGCCATCCACGAGACCTTCCACACCCCGGAACAACTTTTCCAGTTGTATGGCCAGTCACCCCAACAGGCCCTCGGCGTGGGGACGGCAGTCCACACCTCGCCGCAGGCCTTCGGCAAGGTCATGAGCACCATTAAACCCAGGCATGCGATCGGCTATCATTTCTTCAATGAGGAGGACACCCGCTATGCCATTTACGAGGGTATCCGCCAAGTCTATTCCGGGCCGCTGTCCCTGGCTGTGGACAATATGGTCTGGAATATAACCAAGGATAAGATCAAGATTCGCATGGCGATTTCGCCCGACCAGGCCTGGTCGGTGAACGGACCCAACAAACCGCCGAAACCCCCTGCCCGGGGCACCATGCCCGATCCCATGACCGACGCCATCAAGGCGGGTAGATGGAATGTCCAGGACGCCCAGGGGCCAATGATTGACGCTTTCAAGAAGGCGCATGGGATGAAATAGGTGTAGGGCTTGAAATGCTCCAGAGACGCTGGAAGAGCGGATGAACCGTTCGCCTGAACGGGTTGGATTCGCGCAGACATGAAACTCTGTCTCACGATCCTCGTGCTCTCTTTCTTGAATTGCCTATGGACGGGCCCCGGGCGCGCCGATTGGATTAATCTGACCGGCGCCGAGACGTCGGCCAACATCGTCGAAATCTATATCGAGGAAGACGGCGTGCGCGTTGTCCTGGAAGCCCATATCGGTGATCTGGACGTATTCCGCGATCTGGTGCCCGAAGAATGGCTTAAGACTGTCGAATTGGCCGCGGAGCGCCTGCCGCTGTCCGAGCGCATGCGGCGTTTTTCATTAGAAACGCTGCGAATTGAGACGCCGGACGGAGAAACATTGCAAGCGGTGGCCGTGAAGATCGAGCCCAGACTGCGCCAGGACCGACAATCAAAATATGCCGGGATGATCAACCCCTATACCCGACAGCGGGTGCCCGACGCGCCGGCGGACAAGCGCGTGCTGTATGCCGAACTGTCTTATGCTTTCCCCGGCGGCGGGCCGCCACCGGAAGCGTTGACCATCGTGCCGCCACTTGACGAACAAGGGCGCGCACGCGTGACGATCGGCTTTATCGCCTATCACAAGACCGTTCCCGTCATTGATTTCCGTTACCTGGGGTCCGCCGCCAAAGTGCAGCTGAATTGGGACGATCCCTGGTACACGAAATTTGACAACCCCAACCTGAAGCGCCACCACAAGGACGCATTGATGTCGTTCTTGTACATCGAACCACGCGAGGTCCGTCACGAAGTGCTGGTCCGCGTGCGTGATCTGCAGGAGTGGACAGACCTGGGACTTGCGGGCGGCGGCAAGGCCATTGGGCCAGATGCGCGGTTGGCGGTAAAGCAACAGGCACGGCGGTTCTTCGAAACGGGCAATCCGCTGCAGATAGACGGCAAGCCGGTTAAGCCGGCCTCGTCGCGGGCCGAGTTCCTTAAAATCTCCCTCTCTGGCCTGCAACTGGTGGAGGCGGACAAACCGCTCGATTTATCAACCGCCGTGCTTGGCGTAATCCTGTCTTATCCGGTGGGCCATTTGCCGCGGAACGTGAGCGTAGAATGGGCCCTGTTCAACCGGCGCATCGGCCGGATCCCGGTGACCATGACCGATCCGGCCGGACCCTTTCGGACCTACATCGACAGCGAAAGTCCGAACTTTGGCTGGCAGAATTTCCTGCACAAATATGTCGAGCCCAAGATCATGCCGGTCAGGCTCAACGCCGGTTATGCCTTCGAAGTTCCCGTCGCATCGTTGATCCTGGTTCTGGCCGCCCTCATCGCTATCTGGCTGATGGTCCGGCCGCGTTATGCCTCCCGTTACGCCTGGGCCGGCGTGGCGTTGATTTGCGCCGCCAGCGCGGTCCTGCTCCAACGGGCGGCGGTCATCGAGGTGCGCAATCCGTTCGCCGGCCCGCCGGCCGAAGCGACGGCGGCAAAGATCATCACCGCCGTTCTGGACAATGTGCACACCGCCTATCTTGAACGGACCAAGCCGGAACTGAACCGGGCGCTTGGGGTCGTCGTGACGGAGAGCGGATATACCGATATCAAGACGGAATTGAGCCGCGCGCTGGCCATTAAAGTCGCGGGCGGCGGCATCGCCCGGGTGAACGCGATCGAAGCTCTGGTGGTCAAGGACCTCGGGATGATTGACGGCCGGTCGGGCTTCCGCGCGGTCGCGGAATGGACCGCTTTGGCGCACGCCGATCATTGGGGCCATGCCCACCGGCGCCGTATCCGCTTCCGCGCGTTGATGGAACTGGAACAGCTGCACGGCCTGTGGAAGCTCAACGGCCTGACCGTCGTCGACGCCCGTCGGGAAAGTTGAACCCGGCCGCGGTGTCGGCAATCGGGACGTTATCGCCGGCAGGGCTCCTAAGTTTACCTTTCAAGACGGCTTTCGGATTCTCCGAATATCAGAATTTGTATCCGAAATTGAGGGCAAACATAAAAATGCGGTTGGTGTCGTACTCGCCCGTCAAAAGAGCCGGATCATCAATCCCCGCCTCGCCCAAATCAATATACTCGAAGGCCGCGCCGATACTTTTTTGTTCGGTCCACTTATACTGCGCACCAACGGCATAACGGATCTGCCGGTCTATGGGCAGATAGGCGCTTCTGTCGCTCCTCCCGACCGGCGAGGTGTCATAGGTGATGCCGGCCTGCAACAGCCAGTCCTCCTTTGGGCGATAGTGGACGCCGCCGCTGAAATGGTAGGTGTCTTCCCAGCCGGTGGGAATAGGCACCGCGCCATTTGCCACAGAGAGTAACAATTCGTCGAATGCGCTCCAATCTTCCCAACCGACGGTGCCGAGCAAGGCCCACTGATCGTTGAGTTCATGGTAGACTCCCACCCGCGCCAACTGCGGATAGGTCAATGTGAGATCCGAACTGGTGCCAAAGCTGGGGCCAATTGTATCGACCGTCAGGTCGCCCGAAAATTCGGGCTCGATCTCCGAGACATAGATGGCGCCAATGCGGGTCCGGGGGCTTAAATCGACCAGCGCGCCTAAATTGAAGCCGAATTCAATATCGTCCCCGTCGACTTTGGCCTGGCTCTGGCCACCGACCGGCGGATTGATGGGAGGCGCCGCCAGCCGGTACGTGACATCGGCATAGGTGATCGTTGCGCCGGCACCGAGCGAAAGCCAATTGTTCACACGATAGGCAATGTTCGGATTGGCTGTCAGGGTCAGAAGCTCTATTTTTTGCAGCGAAAAACGGCCCGTCCAATCGTCGTCGGGATTGAGCGCCGCACCGGACATGGAAAACACGCTCATGCCAAGTTTCAAGTCGTCGCTGACGCTGTACATGCCATGGGTGCCCATGAGCGGTGCAACGCCAGCCTGATCTCCGCCGTCTCCACCATTGAAGGGCGTATTGGGATCGGGATCGAACTCAGTATCACCCACCAAGAGCCCGGCGCCTATTTGAATTGCATGCCCCTTCAATCGGGTCATGCCGGCAGGGTTGTGGAAGGCAAAATTCGTCGAGGCATCGAGGGCCGAGGCCTCGGCGCCCGCCCCGGCGACACCCATGGGTGTCGTGGCAAAATCGTTGATGTAAAGGCCGCCGGCGTGGGCGCGTTCTGGAGCAAAAGCGGCAAGATTTATCAACGCTATCAGCGGCAGCCAGGCGATCGCACGGTAGGCGTTGCCCGGAACCAATCGCTTCACCTCAAACATTGCATTTCCTCCCCAAACGCACCGCGGGCACTGGCGCCCACCGCTTTATCCGCCGCACGACCGCGCTGCAACGCAGTAAAGCCAAGGCAGATATTCCTACGACGGTGCCGATCGAACTGCACCATTTGTCCCGGCGCCGCTTTTTGGTGATTCTACCGAACACCATGATGCTTGAACAGAATATTCTCTTATCAGGTTCGAATAATATACTCGAACTGTCAGTCGCATTTCCAGTTGACCGATTTATGCAATACATCAATTGGCCATTGCTGTTCGGCCCTCGGAAAATTCGTAAAGCGCACAGCTGCTATGCTGGTCGGTGGCGATGCGAGAAGGCCTATTCACAGAGCCGTCGCGGCGCCGCTTGAGATCGTCGTTCGTTGCATCAACCGTTGATGCCTGGTGGTGTCGTATTCGGTGGCCCGGTGCACGGCGGCCTGATTGTCCCAGACAATAACGTCGCCCTCGCGCCATTCGTGGCGGTAGGTGTTTTCAGGCCGGGTCGCGCGCGCCAACAGATCATCCAGCAGGGTTCGACTCGCATCTTCCGGCCAACCCACCACACATTTGGCGTGCGCGCCGATCATCACGGACTTCAGCCCGTTCGCCTTGTTGGTTCGCACCAGTCGGTGCCGGACCGGGGCCATGCGGGCCAATTCCTCGGGCGTGAAGGTAAACCCGACCAGACCGCGGGAATAGGCAAGATCATACTCGACGACCAGGTCCTCGATTTCCGCCTTTTCCTTTGCGCTGAGGGAGGCATAGGCCGCCCTGGCAGAGGCGAATTCGGTGGCGCCGCCTTGCGGCGGGACGACGCGCGCGGTCAATACCGAACATAACGAGGGTATCGCCTTGAAGGAACTGTCGGCATGCCACAACATGTTGGCCTTTTGATAAAACATGCGCCGGTCGTCCGCCGGAATAACCGCGCCGGAGCTGATATCCAGATTGGATTGCCGCGCGAAGGGCGTCCCGGCCCCGGGATTGACCCCGGACTTGGCGGTGCCCTCCAATGGCCCGAACCGTTCGCTGAACCCGATCTGCTGTTCGTCGGTCATCGGTTGATCGGAAAAAATCAGTACCAGGTGTTCGTCGAAGGCGGCGCGAATGGCCGTGAAGGCCGCATCGTCGAGCGGCTTGTTGATATGGGCGCCGCTGACCCGGGCGCAGAATACCGGGGTTGCGGGCGTGATGGTCAGGGACATGGAACATCCTTCCAGCTAGAAACACAATTCTGCCAGGGCAGTTTGTTATTGCGGTGCGGCGCCCTGAGCTTCACAGCTTGGGCCATATTCGTTGCATGAAATGGGCCATGGCCTCGGTGTTGCGGTCCAGATCGGCGGTACTGACGCTGACGACGATTTCATCCAGCCCGGCTGATTGATAGGCCCTGACGGTTTCGGTGATGTCGTCGTCGGTGCCGGTGAGGGCGGTGCGGTCCTGAACAGCGGCGCCTGGCTGCGTGCCGGTAAATCCCATGGGCAGGGTCAGGGAAAAGCTTAGCCCTGCCGGGTCCCGGCCCGCCGCCTCGGTACGCCGGATAATATCGCGGCGGCCGTCCGCGAACTGCCTTGGCGATTGCCGCAGGGTGTGCCAGCCATCGCCGAAACGCGCCACGCGGCGGCGCGCGGCGGCGCTGGAGCCGCCGATCAACAGGGGCGGGTAAGGTTTTTGCCTTGGTTTGGGCGAAAACTTCAGCCCGCTATAGCGGTAAAACTCGCCGGCGAACCGCGGCGTGTCCTGGGTCCACAGCGCCTGCAACGCCCCCAGGATCTCGTCCATGCGTTTGCCGCGCGTGGAAAAGTCAACGCCGAGATTATCGAACTCATCCCGCGTGACCGCGACGCCCACGCCCAAATCCACACGGCCGCCCGAAAGCTGATCCAGGGTGGCGATCATCTTGCCCAGCCGCGCCGGATCATGCCAGGGCAAGACCAGCACCGAGGTGCCCAGACGAACCTTTTCCGTGGCACAGGCTATGGCGGTCAAAATGATCAAGGCGTCATGATAGGGCTTGTCGCCAAGCCGTTCCGCGACATAACTGGCATGAAAAATATGTTCCCGGACCCAGACGCTGGAAAAACCCAATTGTTCAGCCCTGACGGCGAGCGCGACAAGATCATTGGGGTTTTCGACACCCTGATTATTGGGAATGCCAAAGCCGGCCTTCATGACGGGAGTCCTCCACGCTCAAGCGCGGCGCATTCCTCCTGCTGATCTCGATTTTGTTCCCTCATTCTCAACGGGCACCTATCGGTGTAGCTTGGTAAAGGACCATTTGGGTACTCAACTGTACAATAAATTCCAGGATAAGGAGACGGCATCATGCAGCAGGGAAATCCAACGTCATTGCGGGTTCCCGACCCGGGCATCGCAGCGCTGTTCGAACAGGATGCGCGCTGGCAGGCCTGGCTTGATGTCGAGGCGGCGCTGGCCAAAGCGGAAGCCGAGCTTGGCATGATACCAGGGGCGGCGGCGGCGGAAATCGTCCGCAAGTGCGACCTTTCATTGTTCGACCGCGAGCGCCTTAGGGAAGGCTTTCAGCGCACCGGGCACAGCCTGGTGCCATTGGTCTGGGAGCTGTCGCGCCTTTGCGACGGCGATGCCGGCAATTATGCGCACTGGGGCGCCACCACGCAGAACATCACACAGACCGGGGATCTGTTGCAGCTTCGCAAGGCGCATCGGATTTTCCTGCGTCAGCTTGGCGCGATTTTTGCTGCCCTGGCCGATCTCGCCGAAAGGGCCAAGGACATGGCGCTGCCGGGCCGCACGCACGGCCAGCACGCGGTGCCGGCGACCTACGGCCTCAAGGTCGCAATCTGGATTGACGAATTCGCCCGCCATGTGGAGCGCCTGAGGGCCTGCGAGCCGCGTGTCTTCCAGGCGCTGCTGGGCGGTGCCGCTGGGACCGTCGCCTCCTTCGGCAGCCAGGGCCTGGAAGTGCAGGCGCGAATGGCCGCCCACCTGGGGATGCCGCCGATGCCGGTTCCAGCCCGCAGCATCATGGATCATCTGGCCGAACATATCATGCTGCTGGCATTGCTGGCCGCCAGTTGCGGCAAATTCGCCAATGAGATCTATACCGGCATGAAGCAGGAGTTTGGCGAGGTCGAAGAGCCGATTTCCCCTGGCACGGTTGGCAGTTCCACCATGCCGCAGAAACGCAACCCCCATCTCTCCCAGGACATCATGGCCTATGCGGCGCAAATCCGAACGATGGTGCCCCTGGCGCTTGAAGCCGTGATGACCGAGCACGAAGCGAACCGGCAGACCTCCCTGATGATGGGCCAGGCGCAAAACCAGGTCTGCGTGCTTATGGGCGATACTCTCGAGCGGGTCCGCATAATCGCCGAAGGCCTGGTCCTGAAGCCCGGGCGCATGCGGGCCAATCTCGATCTTACCGAAGGATTGATCATGGCCGAACCGATCATGTTGGCGCTGGCCGAACATGTGGGCCGCCAGGAAGCCCACGACATCGTTTATGACGCGGCGCAGGCGGCGGCGGGCGGCGAAAAAAGCTTCAGCGCTTTGCTGGCGGGCGATCCACGCTTCAACCGGCATCTCTCGGGTGACCAGATCGAGAGCATGCTCGATCCAACTCGATATACCGGCCTGTGCAGCCAACTCGCCGGGGAACAGGCCGCCCGCGCCCGCGATCTGGCCGTGGAGCTTGGTGCTTGATACCGGCCCGGCGTTTTGCCCCGCTTACGATAGGTGCCTATTGCTGCCGCTTGGTATAACATGCCAACACCTGATGATTGGCAAACAGGCGAGGTGCGGGATGTTTTGGCTTGGATCCGTTTTCGCGGTCATCGTATGTGGGCTGCTGATGTACGGCGCATGGCGGCTGGTCCGATCATTGGATGATTGAGACATTCAGCCTCAGCGCCCATGCAAAGACGATCGCGGCAGTCGGCCCATAACCAGTCCAGCCTTTCCGCGCTGGCCCTGCCGCTACGGATATAATTCATGACGCACACTCTAACGGTTTACGACCCCGGCCACTTTCATGCCGCCCTGCTGTTATGCCGGCGGAACAGCCGCGTCGACCGTACCGTGCACGTCTACGCCCCACCGGGGCCGGATGTAGAGAAATTCATCGCTCTGATCGACGGTTTCAACGGGCGCGAGGAGGAGCCAACCGACTGGCGCCTTGAATGTCATATTGGCGGGGACGCGCTGGACGCCATGCTCGCCGACCGCCGGGGCCGTATTGTCATTCTGGCGGGGCGCAACGGCCCCCGGCTTGCCTTGATGCACCGCCTGCACGATGCCGGCTTGCACGTGTTGGCGGACAAGCCATGGCTGACCGACAGTGCCGCGCTGCCGCATCTTGCTGCCATCACCGGCGCGCCGCCACTGGCGGTCGATATCATGACCGGACGGCACAGCGCCTTCGCCGGCCTGCGCAAAGCGGTTATCAACACACCATCGGTGTTTGGCGCCCTGGGCGCTGATGGGGAGCAGCCGGCGCTTGAATTCACCTCGCGCCACCACTTGCTCAAAACCGTCGGCGGCCGGCCCCTACAACGGCCGGCCTGGTTTTACGACGTCAGTGTGCAGGGCGACGGGCTGGTCGATATCCAATCCCATTATGTTGATCAGGCGCAATGGATCATTGCCGAGGGGCATCGCTTTGTGGCGGAGCGGGACTGGGAGATTTTAGACGCAGAGCGCTGGACGACGCCGGTGCCGCTTGATCTCTTCCGGGAAAGCACCGGCGAAGCGGCCTTTCCCGAAAGCCTTTCCCATGCAGTCGAAGATGACCTTCTGCATCTCGCCTGCAATGGCCGGATTGATTATCGCCTGTGCGGCGTCCGGGTGCGCCAGTATTGCGATTGGGGCCTGAGGGAAGCGGACGGCGGTGGCGATATTCAGGCTTTTGCGGCCCGGGGCGAAAATGCCGAACTGACTGTCCAGCATGGTCCCGAAACCGGCTTCCAGCCGGAAATGCGCCTTCGCCTCAATAGCGACCGCGGCCTGGCGGCGGCACTGGGACAATGGCGCGCCGAATATCCAAGCCTGGAAATCAAGCCCTCCGACGGCGGCCATATATTAAGCCTCGGACCCACGTCCGAGGTTGGGCATGACGCCCAATTCCCGCTGATGCTGGAACAGTTCCTCGATCTGGTGGAGGCCGACGCCTGGCCCGCCGATCTGGCGGCCCGCATCCGGGCCCGCTATACCCTGTTGGCCCGTGCCAGGGACCGCGCCCTCTCTCTTTGACCCTGCATCATAGGATCGCAAGGTGGTATTACTCCGGCACGATGATCGGCTCCAGCGCCGGTTTGCCGAGTACCAGATCGGAACCCTTCTCGCCAATCATCATGGTCGCCGCATTGAGATTGGCTGAAACCATGACCGGCATGATGGAGGCATCGATTACCCGCAATCCCTCGACGCCGCGCACCCGAAGCTGATCGTCAACCACGGCCGTGGGGTCCGTTTCCGGCCCCATGCGGCAGGTTCCCATGACATGAAAGGTGGTGTTGCCGTATTCCCGCGCCGCCTCCAGCAACTCTTCGTCGCTCTGTATTTCTTCGCCGGGGCTTACCTCGAAGTCGAAGTACGGTTTCATGGCGTCGGTATTGATTAGTTTGCGGGCCAGACGCATGGCGCAGACCGTCACCCGGCGATCCTCTTCCGCGGCCAGGTAGTTTGGCTGGATAAGCGGTTTCTCGAACGGATCGGCCGTGCGCGAACGGACCCAGCCCGTGCTTTCGGGACGGTGCTGCCAGCAGGCAATCGTGAAGCCCGGATGATCGTCCAGCAGGCCATGCACTCCCTGTTTGTAGCTGGCCGGGGTGAAGATGAACTGCAGGTCGTTGCTGCGGGCCGCCGCGTCGGAGTGCCAAAAGCCATAGACCATGGACGGGCTTAGATTGAGGATGCTCTTGCCGCCCATGAAATACTTGATCACCTCGCCGACGATGTTCAGGCCGCGGGCGCGCTCGTTGATGGTCTCGGCATTCTTCGCCCGCACCGTGAAGCGGGGCGCATAATGGTCACGCAGGTTCTCGCCGACGCCCGCCAGCTCGTGGGTCACGTCTATGCCCAGTGATTGCAGCAAGGCGCCCGGGCCGATGCCCGAAAGCTGCAAAATCTGCGGCGAATTGATTGCCCCCCCGCTCAGAATTACTTCGCGGTTGGCCCGCACCTCCTTTGCCTGGCCGCCGCGCCCGCCTTTGTTGTAGGCAACGCCCACGGCGCGTTTGCCCTCCAGCAGGATGCGGGTTACCTGCGCGTTGGTGCGGACGGTCAGGTTCGGGCGCGATTTCGCCGGGTTGAGAAAGGCCCGCGCCGTGCTGACCCGGCGGCGGCGGTAGGCGGTGCGCTGGACATACGAGATGCCCTCCTGCCTAGCGCCGTTGTAATCCGGATTGCGTGGAATGCCGATTTGATTCGCGCCGTCGATGAAGGCGTCGCACAGGGGGTGGGAATAGTTCAGGTCGGTGACCTGCAGATTGCCTTCGCGGCCGCGAAATTCGTCGTCCCCACCGCCGATCCGCTGCTCGCAACGGCGGAAGTAGGGCAGGGCATCGGCATAGCCCCAACCCTGGTTGCCGCGCTGGGACCAGCTATCGAAATCCATCCTTTGGCCGCGGTTATAGATATGACCGTTGATGGAAGAGGAGCCCCCCAATGTCTTGCCGCGCGGCACATCGATCTTCCGGCCGCCGGTCCAATGGCTGGGTTCGGCCTGATAAAGCCAGTTTACATTCGGGTTGGTCAGGGTCTTGATGAAGCCCGCCGGGATATGGATATAGGGATTCCAGTCCGGCGGCCCGGCTTCCAGCAGACAGACCGTGTGCTTGCCATCGGCGGTCAACCGATTGGCCAGAATGCACCCGGCCGAGCCGGCGCCAATGATCACGTAATCAAACGAATCCGCCAAATTTCCAACTCCATTCAACCTATTGACTGTCCGCGGACGGTGGTTGGTCGCGGCAACGAAAACCAAGTCTAATGGCTAACGCGAGGGCTGTCACCGCAAGGTGACATGAGCCATTGGCGGGGCTCCGGTTTTCAGATTGTGGACGCTGAAGATTTCCAGTTCACCTTTGCCTTTGACCTGAACCAGCCCGATGGATACCGCGTCGAGATCATCCGAGACGGTTTGCCAGGCCTTATGACTGAGATTGACCGCCCCCACCCGGCCGTTCGTTTCAATTCTCGACGCCGTATTGACGGTATCGCCCCAGAGGTCATAGGAGAAACGCTTGTGCCCGACGATCCCGGCGATCACCGGACCCACATGGATGCCGATGCGTATATCCCAGCCTGAAGCCAGGCCACGCACGGCTGCCAGCATGTCCAGGCCGCAACGGACGCAGTTCAAGACCGGTTTCTCCAGAGGGTCGAGCAGGCCGGCCGTGGCCATGAAACAGTCGCCGATGGTCTTGATCTTCTCGACCTGGTGTTTTTCGGCAATGGACTCGAATGCCAGGGAGAATTCCTGCAGATGGTTCACCACTTCATCGGGTTCCCGTTTTTCACTAAACGTCGTGAAGCCAACGATGTCGGCAAACAGTACCGCCACATTGTTGTGGCGCCGGGTCTCCACCGACTCGTTCGCCGTCAGTTCCTCGGCAATACTGTCGGGCAGGATAACCCGCAACAGCTGATCGGCTTTTGAAAGCTGGCTGATCCTGCCGCGCTCGCGGGTGATGAGTTCCTCCGTTGGTGCGAAGCCCGGTTGGGTGATCCAGCGAAACCCATTGAGGCAGGCCGAACCATTGGCGGCATGAGCGATCCGGACTTTGTCAAAAAAGGTCTCCGCCAGGGCCACAAGATCGGCATCGCCACATTGGTTGAACACCAACGCCAGGCCAAACTTTTGCGCGCGTCTGTCCAGGCCGATATCAAGGTGAAACATGCCGCGTTTCTTCAAGTTCGTCCGGCAGAGTTCGGAAGCCACGATGGCGGTGCGGGTGACGATAATCTCGGCGAATCCCAGAGCCTCCGCCAGCGCCCGCACCTTGTTTCGCGCATCGACGATTGAGGCATCCGTGTCAATTCGCAGGCGGCCAAGATCAATCATCGTATTTGCCTGAGCGCGATGCAGGTTGCGTCATCGTGGGGCTTGCCGAAAAGCCGCACGATGTTTTGCGCGATGGCCTTCGCGGAATCTCTTGGCAGGCCTGGGTATTGGGCAAGATCGAAGTGATCCTGAATGCCGTCGGAGTAGAGCAGAATGACATCCCGCCGGCCGATTTCCAGCTCCTCCTCGCGGGGCGTGCGCATGATGTGCCCCAGGGTGCCATCGCGCGATACCAGGCGGCTTGGTTCGGGACCAATACGTCTAATGACCGTATTGCCGATGCCGGTATAGCGCAACAGATTGGAATTTTGCTCAATGCGGGCAAGCCCAACGGCAGCGCCGCGGGTGCCGCGCAAATGCTTGTCCAATTCCACAAGCACGCGGCACAAATCGGAACGGTTTTCCCGTTCAAGGAATTCGGTAATTGAAACAGCGACCTCGTGCGCTTCCGGTCCGTGGCCGAGCACATCAATGATCGCCAGGAACAGGCCATCCGGTTCTTCAATGACTATTCCCGCGTCGCCGGAAACTCTTTCGCCCAGGAAAGGCCGAACCTTGACACCGTATTCATAATTTCCAGGCATTCAGCCTAGACCCATTTTCGAATGGTGGCGCGCGTACCTTGACCAACGTTGGAAACCATTGTGAATTCGTCCATCATCCGTTTGACGCTTGGCAGGCCCAGACCCAAGCTGTCCTGGGTGCTGAAATGGTCCTTGAGGGCGCTGTCCAGGTCGGCAATGCCCGGTCCCCGGTCCTCGACGATGATTTCCAGGCCGGCGCTGCCCTTTCGCTCGACAACCTGCAATCGAACCTCGCCCCGCTTGGCGTATCGAACCACGTTGGTGGCCAGCTCGGAAACAGCCGTGCCAACCTGGAATTCGTCCTTTTCATTCAAGCCAATGTCCCGCGCCATCGATCGCGCGGTCATGACGGCGATGGCAATGTCACCGGTGGTGCGGATTGCGATACGTTGCAAACTACGGGAGACGCTGGTTTGCCCATCTTTCGGGCTATTCATGGGATTGGCTCCCGTGCGACCGCCGCGTCCAATTCCGTCGCCGCACAATCACTTTCATTCCCGATCATATCCGGGCTTTCAACCGATCCTTCTTCGACATCGCTGTTTTCCATCGCCTGATCCGCATCATGGCGCTCAATTTCGGCCAGTTCCGCCAATCGCAGGAAGCCGTGCTCGAGGTTCAAAGTCGTTTCCGCCCGCCCGGCATCGGCGCCCAGATCAACAAGCGCCGTGGCAACTCCGGGCCGAATACCGGATATCAGGGTATTCGCTCCCATGACCTTGGCCATGTTGGCCGAGTCGCAGATCGATCCGTAGGCGTGCGGATCCATAATTTCGACGGCGGATAGATCGATTATGGCCCTGCGGACGCCGGAGGTTCTGATGTTGTCCAGGAAATCCGTGCGTAACTGCATCAGGGTGGCGTCAAACAACTCAATCTGCACCGAAAGGACAAGGCAGTTTTGCACGATTTGCATCGATACCCGGGGAACACTGTCGTCTGGTACAAGCTTTTCCATGCCTACCCGAGAATTCTAGAGCAATTTTCAATTAATTGGAGTCGCTAACGCGACTCTACGGGATTGGTTCAGTTGCTCTATCTTAAAGAGTCTGAGCACATTTAGACTAAATGCGCTTTAGGACGCGGATACTGCCTTATGACCGGTTTCCGCAAAAGCAAAGGCAAGGGCGTCTTTCAATGTCGAACGGGTATGAATCTCCGCCAGATCGATGCCCAGGGAGACGATGGTCTGTGCGATGATCGGCGAAATGCCCGATATGATGCAGCGGCATCCCATCAACGTCGCGGCTTTCGTCATCTTGATGAAATGGTTGGCAACGGCTGTATCGATAACGCTGACACCGCTGATATCGAGGATCATCACCCGGGCGTTCGTCTCGGCAATCTTCATCAACATGGCATCCATGATTTCCTGGGCCCGTTTTGAATCCACGATGCCAACGATCGGCAGCATCAGGATATCGTCCCACAGCATGGATACCGGCGTGGATAGCTGCATCAGGGACTTGTTTTGCTCGTTTATGACGTGTTGCGTCCGCTCCGTGAAGGTGCTGACGACCACGACGGTGTCCAAATGCAATAGTTTTGTGATCAGGCTAACCGCTTCGCCGGGGTCCTTCACATTGTTCCCCGGGTCGCGGATGCATTCCGCGAACATCGTCATGAACATACTTACGCCAGACATATAGGCTTCCAGCGACAGCCCAATATGGGCGTGGGTTCGCCCCAGGGCGCGCAGCCGCTCCACATAGGCATCGTCGACCCGCGCCGCGAAGAAGTTCATCCAGTAGTCCGATTGCAGACCCTGAATGCGTTCCAGCTGTCTTGCATCGGCGAAATACTCGTCAAACTCGGGCCGCTGCCCGAGCCATTCGTAGAACCTGGAAATGAAGCTTTCCATCTGGCCTTCCATGAGCGGCCGGAGGTCACGGATTTTCTGCAGATCTTCATCGTTCAGGCCGTATACGTCTTTCAGATTCGCCGACGTAACTTCGCTAAGAGGGCTTTTGACAGTCAATGTAAAACTCCAGATAAGGTCCAATTTAATGATATGAAAGTCTACCCATCAAGGGGCACTGATATATAGGGAAAATTACTGAGACACAAATTACGGAGACACATACCTATTTGAATTTTGGGGAACAGCCGCGACGTTCCATGGCATTAAAAACTCATGCCGAGCCCTACCAGTGGTCCCTTTAAGGTGAGCTCGATGTTGAGTCCATTTTTGTCATAATCGACGAACAAATAGCGGTAGACCCCAGACGCACACGACGAGCCAGAAACACTCTCTTGTTCAATCCATCAAATCTGTCTTATAGGCGCTGACATCGGAAGCCGTCGCTCTCGTTCCTTGCCGCTTGCGGGGCCTCAGAAACTCAAGTGGAAGCGTCCGCTTAGCACGGTCGCATCATCGACATCCTGCAGACTTGCCGAGAGATACTGAAGGTTGGCGGAAATCCTCGCCGCCGGTGTGATGGCCAGGTTATAGAACGCTTCTCCCCCCTGGCTATGGCCCTCGAAGCCGAGCTGGCCGGTAAAACGATCGGAAAAGATATCGTTATAGAAGTAGCCAACGCCGAAGACGTCGTTGGGCCGGGTGGGAATGACGCCACGACCGCCGATCCCAACGCTGAGGCTGGTCTTAAACGGATTTGTATCTTCGTCAGCGAAGCTGAGACGGCCGAATACGCCCCACCCAACGAGATCCGGTCGTTGGTTGGTCAAGTCGAGCGGTCCCTCGCCAGCCTCCTTCGCGGAGAGATATTGCCAGAAAGAGAAAACAGCCAACCACGACTCATCCGTGGTCGATGTCACCGGACCCACTACGCCGTCTCCAGGAATAATGGCGAGAGTACCGAGGTTCGTGAAGTCGGTGTCGAAGAAATAGAGGCCGTTTACGTTCGCGCCACCAGGCAGGCCGCCCAGGCGGTATTGAAACATTGCTGCGTTGGCCCAGATTCGCCCCGAGTCATCGAGATCATGAAAACAGTTGTTAAACGAGCAGTCAGTGCCGCTGAGCAGTGTGCTTGAGAGGGTCACGTGCTTATTCGGCAAGTAGAGGCCCCCAACACCCAGCGTGCTGGCCGGAACAAGCAGCGTCGGCGCGCCAAAATTCAAGTTGTAGTTATGGAACTGCGTGCGGCCGCGGCCGGAAGCGAACTCGTTAAGGTCGCCATTTTCGAAAAGGTCCAGCTTCCCCAGGAACGCGCCGAAACGCTCGGAGAGAAACTGGGTGTACGACAGGTTCGTGATGGTGAAGTCGGCGTCTCTCTGCAAATCGTTATAATCCACAGGGGGGAGGGAGGCGGTGAAGTTTGGCTGAGTGGTACCCGAGTGCGGATTGGTGTTGCTGCCATAACGGGTCTCGGCGCGGAAATCGATCAAGGCCCCGGGCAGAATGCCCGCGCGCATCAGGTCGAGTTTCATTTTATAGGTGAGATTGATGCCGGATTCAGACTCGTCACTGAGACCGCCATCAACTACAGATCCGGCCCAAAATAAGGACTCCAGCCCGACTTGAACACCCTTGTTGGCCCACTCTGTGCGCTTCCCGCCCCAGTCGCCCGTGAGGTCGCTCCGGTTCCAAATGTCACCTCCATAATCCGGAATCGGAAGGATCCCCTTCGGCTGATCGGCCGCCGGATCGGCGGCAATCTGAATCGCGGGCGTCTTAATTTCGTCTGCCTGGTTGACCGCCTGACCCTGCGCCGGCAGGGCATGACCGGCCAGCGCGAGCGCAAACAGGCAGGCAACCGACAAGTTCGAAGCAACGCGGCGTACAGGCAGTCTTTTCATATCAGCCCCTTTGGAGGAAGCAGCGGTATCGTGATCGCTCTAGCATAGCGGCATGGGCCTATTTGGGGAACAGGAGCGTGAAATTGAGCTTTATCGTGTATTGCGACGAGTTTTCGTCGGCGGCGTTGTACCAGGACTACAGGAAAAGATTGACCGGCTGTTTGCCGATGGGAAAGACCTTGCCGAACCGGATACCGACCGGGTTGGTGGCCTTGGTCGCCAGGTCGTGGTGATCGTGCGGCTTCTGCTGTTGGGCGACCGCGATCGGTGCGGACATCGCCGCCAACACGGCCGCGACTGCCAAAAGAGACGGAAGCTTCGCAAATCCATGCAGTCCCCGACTCGAGCGGCTGGACGTTCTCAACGTTCGCATTGGTTGCTTCTGTTGGTTGTCTCCTGAAGTTCGACATTTTCTATGTTTCTACGCTGAATTCACGCACACCTCATTGGCCGGTGGATCTTGTGGGCAAAGCTGAGAGCAAACGGAACATTGCACAGGCAGCATGTGTGAACTAAAATCACCATGGATTTGCGGGTAAATGGTTGCATTCCGGTTCATCCTGTTGGATGCCGAAAAAAGGCCAATACCGTACGCTCTGCGGGCGACAGCATCTGGACCCGGAACCGGCGCGACGGTGGAACAGGCCAGGGTGCGCTCCGGGCGGATGGCGCATGGCCGCGACCTCTCCGCCAGGTTTTCCCGGTTCCACTGGGCCAGAGAAACGGGCCAGAGAAAAGATTGAGAGGGAGATAGGCATGAGTGTGCTGGACGGTGCTGCATTGGTGGTCATCTTTATCATCATTATCGCCATCGCCGCGGCGATCGTCGCGCTGGGATCGCTGCCGGGCAAGATCGCCCGTAATCGCGGCCATCCATATCCGGACGCGGTCAACGCGGCAAGCTGGATTGGCCTTGCCACCGGCGTCTTCTGGCCGGTTGCCTTCATCTGGGCCTTCCTGCCCGTAGGCGCGGGCGGCAGCGCGGCGGCGGGCGGCGCGCCCGGGGCCGAGTTGGCGGAGATGCGGGCGCGGCTGGAGGGGCTGGAGGCCGAGATCGCGCAGCTTCGCGCACAGCCCGCGGGCGGCGCGTCATGATCCTGGTCTTGACCCTGGCCTATCTGGTCTGCGTTCTGGTCGCCTTCAAGGTCATAAAAATCAAGGTGCAGCCGGTCTCGGTGGCGGTCGCGGTCTTGATCGGGGTCTTCATGCTGGGCGGGATCGTTGCCGGCTGGAAGTTTGCCGCACCCATGTCCGGCCAGATGACGCTGCGGCGCCACATCGTGCGGATCGTGCCGGACGTGCGCGAGTTCGTCGACAAGGTCTATGTCGAATCGAACCAGCTGGTCAAAAAGGGCGAACCGCTGTTCGAGATGTCGCGGGCCCGCTTCCAATACGCCGTCGACCAGGCCAGGGCCAACCTGGCGGCATCGGCGTCGACGGTGTCCCAGCTCGAGGCGGCGGTCACCACCGCCGAGGCGTTGGTGCGGAAATCCGTTGCCGACACGGGCATCGCCAAGGCGCAGATCGATACCGCGAAAAAACTGCGACGGTCGTCCGCGGGCGCCGTCGCAAAGCTGAGAATCGCAGAGGCCGAAGCCGCCTATCTCGCCGCCCAGGCAGGCGCCGAAGTGGCTAGAGCGTCTCTGGTCGAGGCGAAGTCCTCGCTGGCGGCGGCCAGGCATGGGGTCGAGGCATCCCGGGCAGCGCTGGGCACGGCGCAGTTCCATCTCTCGCAGACCACATACCGCTCGTCGGTGGACGGGCGGATCATCAACCTACAGATCCGCGAGCAGACCCCAGTGGCCAGGTGGCAATTCGCCGCGGTTGGCACGCTCATGGACATGTCGGACACGGCAATCGCCGCCGTATACCCGCAGAACGTGCTTACCAACGTCGCTCCCGGCGACAGCGTGGAGATCGCCTTTAGGCGGACGCCCGGTCAGATCGCTTTGGGTAAGGTGGATGCTATTGACAAATATACCGGCGAAGGCCAGTTCGCGGCCAGCGACAAGGTGCCGGTGGCGGCGGCGATTGGCGCCAAGGGTTTTCTCGTGGTGCGCATCCGGCTGGATGACCAGGATCTGGCGAAAACCTTGCCGCTGGGCGCCGCGGGCACGGTGGCGATCTATACCACGTTCGGCAAGCCGTTCCATTTGATCAGCAAAATAGCCCTGCGCATCAAGGGCTGGCTGTACTATGTGCCCATATGACAGCGAAAGACTTTATAGCAATGTGCATTGGTATCAACGACCCGAGCCCGGCTAACGATGCGGTGCGTTCGTTGCACGGAGGCAACCGATCATGATCACGGTCATCGCCATTTTGTACCTGGGATGCGTCTATGCCGCCTTCAAGCTCATCAAGCTGAAAGTCACGCCCGTATCCGTCGCGGTGTCGGTTCTGATTGGCGTATTCCTGCTTGGCGGTATTGTCATCGGATGGAAGCTCTCGGCGCCGATGACAGAGCAGGTAACCGTATACCGGCCCCTGGTGCCCCTGGTCGCGAGCCAGAATACCAAGGGGCAGATCAAGAAAATCCACGTCGAACAGGACCAGCCCGTAAAGAAGGGCGATATACTGTACGAGATTGAAACCGCACCGTTCCAGCATGCGGTTGATCAACATGCGGCCCAGCTGGCGCAGGCGGAGCAAAAAATACAGGCGCTGGCGGCGGCGGTAAGGGTCGCGGACTCGAAGATCAATCAGGCCAAGGCCTCCCGGTCCTCGGCCAAGGCGGATCTGGATACCGTGCTGGGAATCCAACGGGACGACCTGGGCGCCGTGTCCAAGCTAAAGGTCGAGATAGAGCGGCTGTCATTTAAATCGGCCCAGGCCGCCGTCGATGTGGCGGCGGCGTCACGGACCAGCGCGGAATTCGCACTGGCGGGCGCCAGGAACGCACTGCTGGCGACCCAGGCACAGCTTGACACGGCCAAGCTGGAGCTGGAGCGGGCTGTCATAAGAGCACCGGCGGATGGTCATATTGTGAACTGGCAGGCCACCGAGGGCACCATGGCGACCACGGTCGGCACCAGCGCCCAAGGCATCTTCCAGGACATGACCAGAACCTGGGTGATTGCCGTCTTTCGCCAGAATCTCCTGAACAATGTAAAGTCGGGGGACATCGTAGAGATGGCTTTCAGGAGTTTCCCGCACCGCATTGTAACCGGCAAGGTCGGCACGGTACTCGAATACACCGGCGAGGGGCAGTTCATGACCTCCGGCATACTGCCGGTCGTGACATCGGTCGGCTCCAAGGGCTTCCTCGCCGTCAGGGTCCTGTTGGACGACGAGGCCTTTGCCAAGGAGCTGCCCCTGGGCGGGGCCGGCGTGGTGGCGATATACACCAAGGTGGGCAAACCATTCCACGTGATCACCAAGATTGTCATGCGCATGAAGAACTGGTTCAACTATCTACCGGTTTGAGGCCAGTTGGCTGCACTGGGCAATGACCGAAGACCAGGACACTAGGGGGAGACAATGCTGAAACACCATACGCCGCCAGCCGCTTCGCGAGGGCGCCGATACGGGCCAATCGGCGCCCGCATCCCGCGGCTTGCCCTGGCGTTCACCCTGGTCGCGGCCGTTTCGGGCTGTACCAAGCTGGGCCCCGATTTCGTTACGCCCGAGGCCGACGTGCAGCAGGCCTGGCGAGAGGTGGAAAGCTCCGAGTTCAAGCCCCAGGCGCCGGCCGACGGCGGGCGCTGGTGGACGGTCTTCAGGGATCCGGTTCTCGACAGCCTGATTGACGCCGCATACCGGCAAAACATCGCCCTGCGCACGGCCGGGGTGCGGATCCTGCAGGCGAGAGCCCAGCTTGGCGTCGCGGTCGGGTCCCTGTACCCGCAACAGCAGCAGGCGACCGGCGACGCCACCTATATCAACAGCTCCAAGAACGTCGCCAATACCGCCGCCGGCGACCTCAGCTTCTGGAATTACGACGTTGGCATAACAGCGGCCTGGGAGCTGGATTTCTGGGGCCGGTTCGCCCGCGGCATCGAGTCGGCGGACGCCAGCCTGCTTGCGTCCGTGGCGCAATACGACGACGTGCTCGTCAGCCTCACCGCCCAGGTGGCGGCGACCTACATTGCGGTGCGCACCTTCGAGGAGCGTATCGCGATCGCGAAGAACAACATCAAGGTTCAGCAGCGCGGGCTGGACCTCAGCCAGGTGCGGTTCCGCAACGGCGCCACCACCGAGCTGGACGTGAACCAGGCGGAGACGCTGCTGCGGGGGACACAGTCGACAGTGCCGGCGTTGGAGATCGGCCGCCGTCAGGCCATGAACGCCATGGGCACGCTGCTGGGTATCACGCCGGCCAAGGCCTATGCCCTGGTGTACGGCCCCGGTGCCGGGCCCGGGGTTATTCCCAGCGCTCCGCCCGAGGTGGCGGTGGGCATCCCGGCCGAACTGCTGCGGCGGCGCCCCGACGTACGGCTGGCGGAAATGCAGGCCTGGGCGCAGAGCGCGGTCATCGGGGTGGCAAAGGCCGACCTGTACCCAAGCATTTCGCTGTTCGGTACCATCGGTGTCAGCGCCGGCGACGGCACCTCGTCGTCGCGCAACGGCAGCGTGAGCGCGGGCGATCTGATCGACTCCGACGCCCTGCGCTTCCAGGGCGGCCCGGCCATTACCTGGAACATCTTCAACTATGGGCGCATCAAGAACAATGTCCGGGTCCAGGACGCTCTGTTGCAGCAACTCCTCGATGGCTACCAGAACACCGTGCTGCTGGCCGGGCAGGAGGTAGAGGACGCCATGGTCGGGTTCCTGCAGTCACAGCGCCAGGCCGAGTTCCTGACCCAGGGCGTTGCCGCGGCGCGGCGCTCGGTGGATATCGCGCTGGTGCAATACCGGGACGGCGCGACGGACTACACCACGGTGCTCGACACCCAGCGCGCGCTGGTCAGCCAGCAGGATCAGTTCACGACGACGCGGGGCTCCATTGCCCAGAACCTGGTGGCGATGTACCGGGCCCTTGGCGGCGGCTGGCAAATCCGCGAGGGCCAGGCCTTCGTCTCGGAGACGACACGGGCGGAAATGCGCGAGCGCACGGACTGGGGCGGTCTGCTCGATCCGGAAGCGGTCCAGAACATTCCGGCCCCGGACACGGCGGGGGACACCCTGCGCCGCCCGGACTGGTAAGGACGTAAGCGGCGATGGGCACCGGCGCGTCCGCCCTGGCGCCGGCTTCCGCGGATTCGACCGCCGTCCGCTGGTAGATTTCAATCGGTTTCGACTTTGGCTCAAGCTTCCAGGCCGGCATCCGGCGGCCCAAGCAGAGGTGGGGCCAAAATCGGACCGTCCATTGATTAACCAGGCGCATTGGTAAAGAATACGTTACAAGTATTTTCTGATGTCGCTATGGTTGAGAGGAGTCGGGCTCGGAATGTTAGGATACTTGCGACTGGCTGCATCTATTACGGCGAAGATTGAAGCGCGCAACAACAATGATTATGGCGAAGGACGTTTGATATGAGATTCAAGACACTGACCAACTGGGCAGGAACCGTCATTGCCCCGGCGTTATTTGGCCTGGCGCTCGTCGCCGGCGGAGAGGCACTGGGCAAACCCAATATCGTGGTTATTTGGGGCGACGACATTGGTCTCGACAACATCAGCGCTTATTCGAACGGCATAATGGGCTACAGAACGCCGAACATCGACCGCATGGCCAGCGAAGGCATGATGTTCACCGACTCCTACGCTGATCAGAGCTGCACGGCGGGGCGCTCGTCCTTCGTGACGGGTCAATCCGTGTTCCGCACGGGAATGAGCAAGGTTGGCATGCCCGGCGCCAAGCAGGGGATCACCGACAAGGACCCGACCATTGCCACCCTGATGAAGCAACAGGGTTATGCCACGGGTCAGTTCGGCAAGAATCATCTTGGTGACCGTAATGAACACCTGCCGACGGTACATGGTTTCGACGAATTCTATGGCTCTCTCTACCACTTGAATGCGTCGGAAGAGCCAGAACAGCGCGATTACCCCAAGGACCCCAAGTTCCTGAAACTGTACGGCCCTCGCGGCGTGCTGGATTGCGTTGCAAGCGACAAGGACGATCAGACCAACGACGACCCCCGGGCCGGGAAGATGGGCAAGCAGGTCTGCAAGGATACCGGTGCGTTGACCAAGAAGCGGATGGAGACCTTCGACGATGAAATCGGCGACAAGGCCGAGGATTTCATCAAACGCCAGCATAAAGCCGGAAAGCCGTTCTTTACCTGGGTCAACTTCACCCATATGCATTTCCGGACCCATGCCAAGCCCGAGAGCCTGGGGCAGTCTGGCACGGCGCAGAGCGAGTATCACGATGCCATGATTGATCATGACAAGGCTGTCGGATCGATTCTGGATCTGATCGACGAACTCGGCATTGCCGACAACACCATTGTTCTCTACAGCACGGATAACGGCCCGCACAGAAATTCGTGGCCCGATGCGGGTACGTCTCCCTTCCGCAGTGAGAAGAACACCGGTTGGGAAGGCGCCTACCGCGTGCCCTCGTTTGCGCGCTGGCCGGGTAAAATCCAGGCGGGCAGCATTTCGAACGAGATCATGTCGCACCTTGACTGGCTCCCGACGCTGATGGCGGCGGCGGGCGACCCGACGGTCAAGGAAAAGCTGTTGAAGGGCCACGAGGCGGCCGGAAAGAACTACAAGGTGCACCTGGATGGCTACGACTTCCTGCCGTATTTGACGGGTAAGGAAAAGAATGGGCCCCGCGACGAGTTTTTCTACTTCTCCGATGGTGGGGACTTGATGGGCCTGCGCTATAAGAACTGGAAGGTGCATTTCATGGTCCAGGATCAACCCGGTACGCTGGAGATCTGGCAAAGGCAATTCCGTGGTTTGCGCATGCCCTACATTTTCAATCTGCGCACCGACCCCTACGAGCAGGCCACCATCACCTCGAACACCTACTGGGATTGGTATATCGACCATGCGTGGGTTATGTATCCACTGGGCAACATTGTCGGCAAGTTTCTGGCAACGTTCAAGGAATACCCGCCGCGGATGAAGGCCGGATCCTGGGATATGGGGGCTGCCCTGGACAAGCTCCAGACGCCGCATAACCAGTAGAGCCGCTGGTTATGGCTGTCTGAACCTTCTGGTTCGAGTAAACCTTCCGGAAGAGATCGGCGGCAAAATTCGCCACTCGACTTGGGCGGGCGCTCCATGAGGAGCGCCCGCCTGTTGCTTGACCATTGGGGCATCGGCACTACGATAAAAAGGGTACCTTCGGCGATGCCGTCGACAACAGCTTCATCAGATCCGTGGGGGAGCCTCAAGGTGTATGCTGCAGCGTCGTTGAAACGCATAGGAGTACAATGATCTCATCTCGAGCCTTGGCAATTCTGTTTGGATCTTTATCCGCAATCTGCACGGCGTCGTTTGCGCAGGCCGTGCAATCGGGGAAAACCCCCGGCTACGTTGCCTCGCCGACCTGCATCAGCTGCCATCGTACGGCGGGGGAGGATTGGTCATCGTCGCATCACGCCCGGGCCTGGAACGAGCCCACGGAAGGCTCCGTGCGGGGCAATTTCGACGATGCGGTCTTTACACACAAGGGGGTGGTCAGCCGCTTCACGAAAGGGGCGGGCGGCTTTGCCATCGAGACGGTTGGCCCGGACGGCCTCTCGCGGCCTTTCGCCGTGGTCGGAACCGTTGGCACCGCGCCCCTGCAGCAATATCTGGTCGAAACCGAACCCGGCCGGCAGCAGGCGCTGGATCTGGCCTGGGACACAGGGCGCGGCGGCTGGTACAACCTTTACCCGGATCAGACGCTGCCGCACAGCGATGGGCTGCATTGGAGCGGTCCGTACAAGAACTGGAATGCCCGCTGTGCCGAATGCCACGCCACGGGGTATGAAAAGCGTTATTCACCGCAAAGCCGCAAATATGCCAGCATCCAGGCCGAAAAAAGCATCGGCTGCGAGGCCTGCCATGGCCCGGGCGCGGCCCACGTCGCCTGGGCGCGGAGCGGGAAACGCCTGGATAAGACCGCATGGGACGGCGTCAATGAGCGCGGCTTTACAATTCATTTCGAGCGCGAAAAGGCGGGAGTGGAAATCCAGCAATGCGCCGGTTGCCACGCGCGCCGGGAACCATTGGGCGATACCAGTCCGCTGCCAGGCACGCCCTTTGCTGATGCCTATCGCCTGGCGCTGCTGCGCGACGGGCTGTATCACCCCGATGGGCAAATTCGCGACGAAGTCTATGTCTACGGCTCGTTCCTGCAATCGAAAATGTACGCCCGCGGGGTTCGCTGTACGGACTGTCACAATGCCCATTCCGGTGCCCTCAAGGCGAAAGGCAACGCTGTTTGCACCCAATGCCACAGCCCCGCGGGCAACCCTGATTTTCCGAGCCTGAAAAAGATCCGCTACGAGGATCCAAAGCACCACTTTCATGAGTCGGGCTCCACCGGCGCCCAGTGCAAAAGCTGCCACATGATAGAGCGCGTCTATATGGGCATAGACGGCAGGCGGGATCACAGCTTCCGCGTGCCGCGGCCCGATCTTTCGGCCGCCATAGGCACGCCCAACGCCTGCACGGATTGTCACAAGGACAAGCCGGCGGCCTGGGCCGCGGCCGAAATCAGCCAGCGCTTCCCGGACACCGGCAGCGGGCCGGCCCATTACGCCATGGCCTTTTCCGCTGCCCGCCAGGGCCAGACGGACCCCGCCATCGCGGATGCGTTGATCGAAACGGCGCTATCAAGTGCGCAGCCGGGGATCGTCCGGGCAACGGCGCTGGATCTGTTGCGGCGCTACGCAACGCCCGAGATCGCCGGGCAAACGGCCGGCCTGTTGCGGGATCCCGATCCACTCGTCCGCGCCGCGGCGATTCTGCCGCAGCGCGCCGCGCCTGCAAACATCAGGATCGAGCGCATCGGCCCCCTGCTTCAGGACGCGCGCCGCTCGGTTCGGATCGCGGCGGCACACGGGCTGCTGGACGTTTTGGCGGCCCGCTCTTCACCGATGCTGGCCAGCGCCGCCCACCGGGCGCTTGGCGAGTACCAACGCTCTCTTGCCGCCAAGGCGGACTTTCCCGAAACCCAGCTGGCCATCGCGGGAACGGCGCTGGTGTTCAAGAATTACCGGGCCGCCGAAGCGGCCTTTGTGGAAGCCGCGCGGCTTGACCCCCAGCGGGCCGACGCCTGGGCCATGATTGCCCGCCTGCGCGCGGCGTTGGGCGATGTCCAAGGCGCCGTGCAGGCATTGGGGGACGGCCTTGCGGCCAATCCCAATGATCCGAACCTGGCCAAAATCCTGCAGGATCTTGGGCCGCCCAAGCGCCGAAAATAACCGTCTGTAGGCGATGAGATACAGGCCATTGCCTGCTATAATCACCATTTCGTTGGTTCCGGATCATGGCGCAGAAAATCAACCCGTTTAAGTTTGGTTTTGACGATGTGATGACATTTTCCGCGCCGGAACTATACGAAATGCTGGATATCTGGAAAGAAATGTGCGGCGAACGCGCTCTACCACGTAGAAGCGCTATGTCGCCCCTCGTCCTGAAGGACCACCTTGGCTGGATTGTCATCGCCAAAGTCCGGCACGATCCGTTGTCGTTTCAGTTTACCTTATACGGGACAAAGATCGCCGAAATCGTGAAACGGGACGTTACCGGAATGTACCTGGAAGAGGCGTTCAGCGGCGAGGCATTGCGGCAAACGTGGGCCATGGGTGAGCGGCTGGTGCTTGAGAAACGGCCAATTCGAATGCATTCCACGGTGGTGCCTGAGGGCATGGAGTTTCTCAATGTGCAAACGATCTTTCTACCCCTGTCGGATGACGGCGAGACGGTAGATGCATTGTTGGCAAGGCAGGCATTCTTGAACCTGTAACGCTGGAACTTTCTTTGAGGTTTGGCCCGCCAAAGGATTGTTCGGAAGTGCTCTAACACGGCGCGGAGTGGTATAAGGTCCGATAACTTATGCCCATGTAACGATTTCCAGGACCTAAAACGTGTTTCCAACTGCCCTTATCGACGGCTACCGCGCGTTCAAAGCGAGCCGGTTCGCGCACGAAAGCGAACGTTATCGTAAGCTTGCCGAGCATGGCCAGACACCCGAGACCCTGATCATCGCCTGTTGCGATTCCCGGGCGGCACCCGAGATAATTTTCAACGCCCTCCCTGGCGAAATATTCGTCATACGCAATGTCGCCAATCTGGTGCCGTCCTATAAGCCAGACGGCGACTATCACTCCACGTCCGCGGCCCTGGAATTCGCTGTCCAAAGCCTGAAGGTAAAGGACATCGTGGTATTGGGGCATGGTCGATGCGGCGGCATCATGGCGGCACTGGACCCTTCCGCGGAACCTCTTTCGCCTGGTGATTTCATTGGCAAGTGGATGGGGTTGCTGGCACCCGCGGCCGAGGCGATTGCCGCCAATCAGACCCTGACCGGGGCCGAGCGGCAGACGGCTCTCGAGCGCATTTCCGTTGCCAATTCAATCGAAAATCTCCGCACCTTCCCGTGTGTTTCCATTCTTGAGAGCAGGCAACGTCTGCACCTGCATGGCGCCTGGTTTGATATTTCCAGCGGCGAATTGTGGGTAATGGACGCGGCAACCGGCACCTTTTTCAATGCCGCGGAAGAGCCGTCGTAAAAACCGTGCCATTATGGGATTTTATGGTGACGTTGCCGGCACCAGTTTCCAGACCTTGCCCGAATTTCCCACCGGAATCCCCTGCGCCGTCGTCATCAGATACAAATCGCCCGCGGCATCCTCGCCAAGACTATGCAGCCGCACATCCAGGCGCTTGAGAATTTCGATGGGCCACAGGGCGCGCCATGACGAGGCCGGCGTGGCGACGAAAATCTGGCCGGACGGTTGCCTGATATCCGAGCTGAAATCGCCAAAAACGAACTTACCGTACAGCCCGGGTATGGCCTGGCCCCGGTAAAGGAAACCGCCGATGTTGGCCGTGCCCAGGGGCTTTCTTTTGACCTTTGACCAGGTCCGCATAACGGACCAGTTGGGGTATTCAATGATCGGATCGCGGATCGCCTCGCCCAGCGGACCCTTTTTCGGGCAGACCTTGGGCGGGTCGAAGGCGCGGGCGCGTTTGTAGCAATGCATGCCCTCGCGGATCGACCAGCCATAGTTGCCCTGGCGGTCGACCAGATAAACGGTTTCCCAAAAGCTTTCGGCGACGCCGCTGACGAACATGTCGCCGTTGCCGATGCGGTCGAAGGAAATGCGGAAGGGATTGCGGAAGCCCCAGGCGTAGATTTCATCGCGCCCTTCGCTCTTGCCGCGAAACAGATTGGTCGCCGGAATGCCATAGCCGGGATGGCCGCGATCTACATCGATGCGGAGGATCTTACCGTTCAAGCGTGCGGTGTCCTGTGCGTAGGCGTCGTATTTGTGAAAGCGTTCGGGAATTTTGAACGGATCCTCCTGAATTTCCTTGGCATGCCGGTTTGGGTCGTTTTCGTCGGTTTTCGGCGGAACGTAAATGTCGGGCACACCGTGGGCGCCGCCGCCGTCGCCGACGCCAATGTAGAGGAAGCCGTCCGGGCCAAAGGCCAGGCCGCCGCCATTATGCTTGCGGTTGACCCAGTCGAGTTGCAGCAGAATGCGTTCCGTGGAGCGATCTACAATATTGCCATCGCTGGTGGAAACTCTAAATTCCGAGGTTCGCCAGGTGTAGGCCGTCTTGCCGTTGAACGGTGATTGCGGCCGTCTTTTGGCGCTGTAATTGATGTACAGAAGGCCGTTTTCCGCGAATTCCGGATGAAAAGCCAGGGCCAGCAGCCCGCGCTCGTCGAAGGCCTGCAACAATGGCGTCAGCTGATCGCGCAAATCGATGAACGGTACGGGTAAACGCTTGCCGTCGGACGCCACAACATAAACGACACCCAGTTGATCGCCGATCAGCCGCCGGCCGCTGCCGTCAGGCGGCTCGACCAGCAATAATGGTGCGCCCAATCCCTCGGCCACCAATTCCAGGGCAACCCGGGGCACGGTGTCTTTCGCCCAGGACGCCGTGAAGGGCGCCGCTAGGCCGATGGCCAGTGCCAGATGAAGCAAATACCGCTGCATTTCTATCCCCTGTTGCCGGTGGTCCAATTGAGGGCAAAGTCTTAGACAGCGGACCCTGGTTGTCAACACGGCCGGAGTCGGGAAGAGACCGGAACCAACAGTCGTTTTCGCGGCTTTCCGAGGTTCGGATTCGTGCTATGAAGCGGGCAACAGAACATTCGAGATAAGTGCCGCGCCGTTTCGGGGCCGGTGGGAAAACAGGAGATATCAGGCATGTCAGATGCGGTCGATTTCACGAAACAGGGCGCCATCGGCGTCATCACGGTCAACAGCCCGCCGGTCAATGCGTTGAGCGCCGCGGTCCGCGATGGTCTGGGCGAGGCCTTTGACAAAGGCCAGGCGGACCCGGAGGTCAAAGCCATGGTTCTGCTGGGCGGCGGCCGCACCTTCATTGCCGGCGCCGACATCCGTGAATTCGGCCAGCCGCCCAGGGGCAAGCCGTTCCACGAGGTTCTGGTCGCCATGGAAAACAGCTCCAAGCTGATCGTGGCCGCGATCCACGGCACCGCCCTTGGCGGCGGCCTGGAGACCGCGCTGTGCTGTCATTACCGCTTTGCCGTGCCCTCGGCCCTGGTGGGCCTGCCGGAAGTGAAACTGGGCCTGTTGCCCGGCGCCGGCGGCACCCAAAGGCTGCCCCGCCTGGTGGGGGTGGAAAAAGCCCTGGATCTGATCACCTCCGGCGCCTTCGTGCCGGCGCCCCAGGCCAGGGAACTGGGTATCGTGGACGAGGTCGGTGACGATCTGCTGGCAGGCGCCGTTGCCTTTGCGGAAAAACTAGTGGCGGAAGAGGCGCCGTTGCGCAAGATCCGTGACATGCCTTGCGCGGCCGAGGCCGGCGTGTTCGACAACTTCCGCAAGGCCAATGCGCGGAAGTTCCGCGGCTTCCTGGCGCCGTGGAAATGCATCGATTGCGTTGAAGCGGCGGCGAACCTGCCCTTCGACGAAGGTCTGGCGCGTGAGCGGGCCCTGTTCACGGATTGCGTGACCTCGCCGGAATCTGCCGCGCAACGGCATGTCTTCTTCGCCGAGCGGGAAGTGGCGAAAATTCCCGACGTTCCGAAAGATACCCCGATGAAGGAGATCAAGAAGGTCGCCATGATCGGTGCGGGCACCATGGGCGGCGGCATCTCCATGAACTTCGCCAATGCGGGTATTTCGGTCATGATGCTGGAAGTGGCCCAGGAGAACCTGGACAAGGGCATGGCCATCATCGAACGCAATTACCGGAACACGGTCAGCAAGGGCCGGCTGTCCCAGGCCAAAATGGACCAGCGCATGGCGCTGTTTTCATCGACCACCGACTTCGCCGATATCGCTGATGCGGATCTGGTGATCGAAGCGGTATTCGAGAAGATGGAGTTGAAGAAGGAGATCTTCGCCAAGTTGGATGGGGTGATGAAACCCGGCGCCGTCCTGGCCTCGAACACCTCGACCCTGAGTATTGACGAGATCGCCTCGGCCACCAAGCGGCCCGAAAGCGTGATCGGCATGCATTTCTTTTCGCCGGCCAACGTCATGCGCCTGTTGGAAGTGGTGCGCGGCGCCAAGTCGTCACCGGAGACCATCGCCACCGCCATGGGAATTGGCCGCAAGATCGGCAAGATTTCCGTTCTGGTGGGGAACTGCTGTGGCTTTGTCGGCAACCGCATGCTGCACGGCTATACCGGCGAAGGCACCTTCCTGTTGGAAAACGGCGCCCTGCCGCATCAGGTGGACAAGGCGATCTTCGATTTCGGCCTGCCCATGGGCCCCTTCGCCATGGGCGACATGGCCGGCCTCGACGTGGGCTGGCTGGTGCGCAAGGCGCGGGCCGCCGACCGTCCCAGCAACGAGGAATACGGCGGCACCATTCCCGACCGTATTTGCGAGCGGGGCCGCTATGGGCAAAAGACCGGCGGCGGCTACTATGACTACAAGGAAGGCGACCGCACGCCGATCCCCAATCCGGAAGTGCAGGAGATCATCCAGCAGGTCTCGAAGGAAAAGAATATCCAGCGCCAGGAATTTTCCGACGAGGATATGGTCAAACGCAGCCTGTACCCGCTGATCAACATCGGGGCGCAGATCCTGGATGAGGGCATGGCCATGCGGCCCTCGGATATCGACATTATCTATATCAACGGCTATGGCTTCCCGGCCTATCGCGGTGGGC
>JAJFGG010000105.1 GCA_021776235.1 Alphaproteobacteria bacterium
CCTTCCTCATGGCATATAATCACGCCAAACGACTGAAGACCTTGAAGGGTCTCACACCACACGAATATCTCTGCAAATGCTGGACAGAACAACCAGAACGCTTCAATATTAATCCAATCCATCACACCCTGGGACTAAACATCTAGAGTCCGCTTTTGGCACTTCTCGCGCATAATCAAGCGTCACGGCGATTTCCGGTCTTCACCTGACAGCGCGTTGGCCCGGCCGGTTCGGAAAACGACCCGATTGACCCGAAGCGGGCGCAATTCAAATGCGGTTCATGCTTGTAAGAGCTTTCCATAACCGGAGACATCGGACTGAACGCCGGCCAGTCGCAAACAGTGCCACAGACTGGCCTGGTTCGCTGATAGCACCGGTCGTTTCAAGTCCTGCTCCAACGCGGCCAGGATAGCCACGCAACGAAAACCCGTGCCAGCAATCAAAACCCCATCCGCTGCTGTTGGACAGCCCGCGCTGATCTGTGCAGCAAGAGATTTGACCTCCTGCGCGAATCCCATGCCGTGCCGGTATAGATCGCCCGGCGGCAGGTCTCGCCATTCCGGGCCCGGGTCGTAACGGAGATGGGCCGCGGGTTCAATCCCATGATCTTCATAGTAGCGGATACCTGCAGCTACCGTTTCATCGTTGATCCAGGGCGGAAAGATCAGGAACGGCCGTCGCACATCCGAGGCACCAAGCGCGGCAAGGGTATCCAGACCATTTGTCGTGACGATTACGTTCGAGCCGAGCGTGTGGGAAAGATTTTCCACCACCGCCTCATCCCACCCCTTGCCGCCAACGAAGCTGCTGGAACTGTGGCCGATGACCACTGCAGACAAGCGCATGGCCGCGAACTGTCGGCTTCCCCGCGCCAGATCGTCATGAAGATCGACGCCGATGCGGTTTTCTTGCCAACCAGCCCAGGGCGCAGTTGCGGAAATGCGGGCGGCGTGCACCGATACATTCGGGGGGAGCATGGCCCACCACTCGGCTTCCGGCACGGCTTCGCTGCCGACGATGAACATCCCAATCCGTGCCCGGCAGCCCCAGTTGTCATTCTGTAGCATCATAAATAGCCCTTCTGCCGCAAGTCCTCGGAAGCCAATTCTCCAGCAAACGAATATGGCATGGCTGTTGGGGTATGGTCATACGCTGACTTGTGGGTTTCTCGATTAGTTCCGGGTTTCGGGACATCCCGGGAGCGGGCGGTCTACGCGGTAATGCCCGGAGTTGTGGCTAATCGCGTAGGTTTATTGAACGGTGCGGCCAGATATGATGGTATCGGTTCTGAAGATGACCCGAAAAATACCGGTTTGCAACTCCTGTACTTGCTTCAACGCCAATTGACCCAAGAGGATAGACATGGATCAAGCCTCCCATAATGAGCCGGTGGATGTTCTTATAATTGGGGCGGGCGCATCCGGGGCTGCTGTCGCCTGGAGTTTAACCGAAACGCGGATGCGTATTTTGTGCCTGGAGCAGGGCGATTGGACAACGTCTTCAAATTATCCAACGAATGGAAAAAATTGGGAGGCGCAGCAGTTCGGGGCCTACAGCATAGATCCGAATGTACGGGGCCTGGAGACCGACTATCCCATCAATAACGATGCATCGCCCATCGACGTTGTCAATTTCAATGGTGTCGGTGGCAGCACAATTCTTTATGCGGCTCACTTCCCGCGCCTGCATCCCTCGGACTTCAAGGTAAAAAGCCATGATGGCGTGGCGGACGACTGGCCTGTCGATTATGAGCAGCTGGAGCCCTACTTTGCTCAAAACGACCGGGTGATGGGCGTTTCCGGTCTGGCCGGGGATCCAATGTATCCGCCCAAGCAACCGCCGCTGCCGCCGCTGCCCATTGGTCTTGTCGGCGAAACCATGGCGAAGGGCTATGACAAGCTAGGCTGGCATTGGTGGCCTTCCGATAGCGCCATCATTTCCCAGCCCTACGAAGGCCGGGACAAATGCCTGAACCTTGGGCCGTGCACCTCGGGTTGTGCCCAGGGGGGTAAATCCAGCACCGATATCACCTATTGGCCCCAGGCTATCAGAAGCGGTGTCGAACTGCGCACCCGGTGCCGGGTGCGTGAAATAACGTTGAACGGCCACGGCATGGCGGACGGCGTGATCTATTACGACAAGGACGGCCAGGAGTGCTTCCAGAAGGCGGAGGTGGTGATCATGGCCTGCAATGGCGTGGGCACCCCACGCATCCTGTTGAATTCGAAGTCCGCGCAATTCCCCGACGGCCTCGCGAACAACAGCGGTCTGGTCGGCAAAAACCTCATGTTTCACCCCGTCAGCGTTGTACAGGGCGTCTTCGAAGAACGGTTGGACAGCCATAAAGGCCCGCAAGGTTGCTGTATTCTCAGTAAGGAATTCTATGAATCGGACGAGGACAGGGATTTCGTGCGCGGTTACAACATGCAGATTGTCCGCGGGGCGGGTCCTCTGACCACGGCGATACATGGTCATGCGTCAGGCACCATTCCCTGGGGGCCGGGACATCACGAGGCATTTCGAAAACGCTTCGATCATGTCGCATCCATTGTCAATGTGTGCGAAGACCTGCCGGAGGAATGCAATACCGTTACACTGGATCCGCAGTTGACCGATTCCGACGGCATTCCCGCGCCTAAAATCACCTACCGGGTTAGCGAAAACAGCCGCAAGATGCTGGCCCATAGTTTGGCGCGGGGCAAAGAGGTAATGCAGGCGGCGGGCGCCAGCGAGATCGTCAGCAATGAACTGTTGCGGGCCGCGGGCTGGCATCTGCTGGGTACGGCGAGAATGGGGGACGACCCGGCGTCATCGGTGGTCAATTCCTGGGGACGAAGTCACGACGTGAAGAATTTGTTTGTTGTCGATGGCAGCATCTTTGTTACCTCCGGCGGCGTCAATCCAACGAGCACCATTCAGGCGCTGGCGCTCTATATCGCCGACGTCATGAAGAAAAACCTTGCCAACCTGTTTGACTAAGGATCGGGATGAGGCCAATGACCAACGATGTAATCGCAAACGATCATCCATTGAGCAGCGCCCAGCAGCAGCGTTTGTCGGCGCTGCTCGACACCGTGTTGCCGGCCAGTGAGGATGGCACAATGCCCAGTGCCGGGAAATTGGATTTCCTTGCTTTCGCGCTGGCGCGGTCCAAGGATTTGTTGCCTGCGCTCGCCCGGACATTGGATCACTTCGACGATGAATTTCCTGACAGACCGTTGTCTGATCGCTTGGCCCGCGTACAGGAATACGCTGGAACGAACGCCAAGGCGTTCAATGATCTGCTGTTCCACATCTATGACTGCTATTACCAGGACGACCGTGTGCGCGCGTTGATCGGTGCTATGCCCGGCGCGCCGTTCCCCCGGGGCAATACGGTAGAACCTGGCGATCTGTCTCTGCTGGATGCGGTCGTGGAGCGCTCACAGGGCTATCGCAGGCCGCCCCGTTGAAAATTCGAAAGCTCCATGGCGTTGGACAACCGAGATTACAGACACATGTTTTCGGTGCTATGATCTGATCTCGCAGTTGCCGACGTGAATACTTTTGGAACAATTCCGGAGCGCACCGATGAACGAACGCCCGCCCGCATTTCGTGGCATTCGCCACATTGCCTTTAGGATGACCAACCTGGAAGAGTGCGAGAAATTTTATACCGATGTGATGGGTATGGAGCTTCTCTATCGCGCCAACGATAATCTCGTTTATCTCACCTGCGGCAACGATAATTTGTCGCTGGCGCGCGCCAACTCGGAACCGAAAGGCGGCGGGGTCTTTGATCACTACGGGTTCATCGTAGAGAGCAGAGAGACCCTCGATGCCTGGTACGATTATTTCAAGTCAATAGAGGTGGCCGTGCTGGACCAGCCCCATGATCATGCGGACGGAGCCCGCAGTTTTCACATCAAGGACCCGGCCGGAAACATCATCCAACCGATCTACCATCCGGCGATCTCTGCTCAGCAGTTCAACTAGTACCAACGTCTGTCCACCTATGAGAGGCAGACTTTGGAAATGCGCGAGGCCGAAGCTGCCTATTTCTCACGAGGCAGCCGGCAACACGGCCTGACACTCGATCTCCACCTTCATGCGCGGATCGACCAGAGCCGAGACCTCGACCAGAGTTGAGGCCGGAAGGTGCTTGCCGAAATAGTCAATGCGCCGCGGGTTGATCGCGGCGCGCTCGGAGATATCGGTCATGAATACCTGGACCTTGACCACATGCTCCGGTGCGCCCCCCGCCGCACGAAGGCAGGCATCCATCGCATCCATGGCAATATCGAATTGTGCAACCGTGTCGTCCGGGATAGAGCCGTCGGCACGCATACCAACCACGCCCGAGACCCAGACAAGATTTCCGGCCCGCACCGAATGGCAATAATGGCTAACCGGCGTAAGCTGTCCGTCCACCATAAAGCGTTCGATCGTCATATCCATTTCTCCACAATCATTATTGAAAGGCCTAAAAACAGGCCGGCTGGCCCCTTCGGCCTACCGTAGGCTATCGTCACGGCAAGCGAGCGTCGAGTCGCTGCAGGGGCCCGCTGGAGTGATGGCCGGCATTTCGGGGACAGAACCAAAACGGCATTCCTTGGCCGAAGCTGGCGCATTTCTCACAACGCCTTGACCCTGAAGGCCGGCTGCCGTCTCATCGTTGCTTCTGGCATCGCCTTGCCGGCCACGCCTTCGCCCCGGCCCCCCGAAATCTGGACATCCGCTCTATGCAGGTTTTTTCGTTTATCACTCATCTCGACAAACGCTATCTAATCGTGTCGGGTGCGTGCCTCACCCAGTTCACGGTCATAGGACTTCTGTTCGCATATGGCCTGTTCTTCAAGGCTTTCGAAGTGGAATACGGCTGGTCGCGTACCTTGCTGTCGAGCGCCACGTCCTTCGGATTTGTCGTAATGGGCGTCCTGGCGTTCTTTGTCGGTCACCTGAACGACCGTTACGGCCCGCGCCCGGTTCTTGCCGCGACAGGCGCTTTGTATGGCATCGGATTTGCCCTTTTGTCTCAGGTCACGCAGCCATGGCAGCTGTTTGCGGTTTTCGGCCTGTTGATCAGCGCGGGGATGGCGACCAATGACGTGGTAACCCTGTCGACCATCGCGCGGCAATTTCGCCGTCGCCGCGGGATCATGACCGGGGTGGTGAAGGTGGGGACCGCGGCCGGCCAGATTGCCCTGCCGCCCCTAGCAGCCATTCTCATTGCGATCTATGGTTGGCGCCTGGCGTTGATGTTTCTGGGCGTTGGTGCCGTCTTATTGCTGTTATTCGCCGCGCTGCTGATGCACAGCCCGCCGGCGAGCGGGGGAATAGGTGACAAAGCCGACACCGCCGGTTACGGTCTGCGCGAGGCGCGCGGCACGCGCGCTTTTTGGATGATCTGCGCCATTCAATTCTCGTTCATTGCGACCCTGACGACGATCCCGCTGCACCTTGTGGTTCACGGCATGGATCTCGGCTTGACGCCCGCCATGGCCGCGACGCTCCTGTCGATGTTGGGTGCAGCCAGCGTCGTTGGGCGTTTGTCAGTGGGGGCCCTCATCGATCGATTCGGTGCCAGGCGTGCCATGATCCTCTGCTTTCTGGCGCTTATTGCCAGCCTCCTGATGTTTCTTGTTATCGCCGCGCCATGGCTATTATTTGCAGCTGTCGCCGTCTATGGATTTGCTCATGGTGGTCTTTTCACCGTCATTTCGCCGACGGTCGCGGAGTATTTTGGCTTGAAGGCGCACGCTGCGATCTTCGGCGCCGTATTGTTTTTCGGAACGGTCGGTGGCGCCACCGGACCAATAATGGCTGGCCGCATTTTCGATCTGACGGATAGCTATGCCCTTGCGTTTGCGGCCCTCGCGGCATTGGCCACATTGGGGCTGACGCTTGTTCTGAAGCTACCCCCAACAAGTCCCAGCTCGCACCATTAGCGCTGCCGGAACCGCAGTGCTATCCGGGTGGATGAGTTTAAATGCAAAGCACCTCAGGTTGCCGCCGACCCGGTCAGGACTTCAGATTGCTTGGGAAAACTCGACCAGTTCCCTAGTTCTCACAACCTTGCCGGCCCAATGGCGATCGAATTCCTTGATGAAACCCTTCATTATGTCTGAATTGAGAAGCGAATTGGCGGCTTCCAGGTCCGGAAATTCGTAAAATGCGACATGGACGTTGTCGTCCACGCTACTCCATCCTCTCTTGGCGGAGATGGCGTTAAATGCCTTCAGCGCATCAGGCAAATGTTCGTTCTGGTACCAAGTGTCAAATCCGCTCTTGGCCGAGGGCTCTACTTCGGCGCGCACGATTAAATAGGCTGTCACAATATAGCTCCTTCTGAATATAGCGATAAGAACAGGCTGGTTCGCTTATAGCAGATATGCGGGGGGCCGCTGTATCCATCGCTGTCGCGAAAGGCGGCGTGGGCCTGCAGCGCCCATCAAATCAGCAAACGTTGACGGATTAATTTTGACCCACTCCAGACATTCGGCGGGGAAGTCAAGGTATCTAGACCACGTTCACAGAACCTAGATCCGTTTGATGGCGTGTGGAGGCCATTCGGGCAGGCGTTTTGCGCAGCGCGTAGTGGGACTACGGGCACGCAAAAAAACGCATCCGCATGGCCTCCACGCGCCACCCAATGCCGCGCTACCCAGCGCCGTGGCGCCGTTGAAGGTTTTGCCCGTAGTCCCACTACGCGCGGCAACCTTCGCCTAGCCACGAAGCTGGGAAGTGCGGTCAAACGGGTCTAGGTTCTGTGAACGTGGTCTAGCCCGGGTGGGTGATATGAAATACGATCTTTCATAGAAGGAGTGAATATGATGGAATTCGGCATTGCCATGGCGACCGCAGCCGACGCTTGGAAATTGGTGCAGCGCGCCGAAGCGCTGGGTTTCTCAAATGCCTGGTTTTACGACACGCAGATGTTGAGCGCCGACTGTTTCGTCGCCATGGGGGCGGCGGCGGTGAGTACCGAGCGCATTCGTCTGGGCACAGGCGTCCTGATCCCCTCCAACCGTATCGCGCCGGTCACGGCAAATGCCTTGGCCTCATTGAACCAACTGGCGCCCGGGCGGATCGACTTCGGTGTCGGCACCGGTTTCACCGGCCGTCGCGCCATGGGCCTGGGCGCCATGAAGCTGGCCGATATGGAAGACTATATCCGTGTCGTCCGCGGCCTGCTTGACCGCGAATTGCTCGAAACCGAGTTTGAAGGGCAGAGGCGGAAGATCAGGTTTTTGAATCCGGAGCTGGGACTGATCAATACCGAAGACCCAATTCCACTGCACGTCTCGGCTTACGGTCCCAGGTCACGCGCCTTGGTCGCCAAGTTGGGCGCGGGCTGGCTCAACTTCGTCGGCGATGTCGAAACCGCTGTCGCCAGCCTGGAGGCCATGCGCGGAAGCTGGACCGGGGCCGGCCGGGATATCGCCGATCTGTCCGCGACGGAATTCGCCCTTGGTTGCGTGCTGGCGGAGGGCGGGCCATTCGATTCACCCCGGGCCGTGGCCCAAGCCGGACCCAGGGCGGCGGTGGTGCTGCACCGCGCGGCGGACGAAGCAATCGCCGGTCTGCCCAATTCCAGCAGCATCCCCGACGCGGCGGCGGAAGCCGTCGCGGGCTATGTGGCGCACGCCATGCGCTACGAACCGGCGGATGCCAGGTATCTGGAAAATCATCGTGGCCATCTGATGTTCGTCAAACCGGAAGAACGTGAATACATCACGGCCGAGTTAATCCGCGATACGTCTTTTACCGCGACAGAAG
The DNA here is from genome assembly GCA_021776235.1 of Alphaproteobacteria bacterium. Taxonomy (GTDB): domain Bacteria; phylum Pseudomonadota; class Alphaproteobacteria. The sequence continues at coordinate 7,759 of JAJFGG010000105.1, forward strand.
CTGAGTTGAAAAGCCGCATCGGTGATCTACGAGACGCCGGCTATGGCCAGTTTACCATCCAGATCGTACCCGGACAGGAAGACGCCATCGAGGATTGGGGCCGCATTCGCAAGGCCTTTGCATGATTTGCGCCATGGTTCCGCACTCAGTTTTGCGCGACGCCGAAGGGTTTCCGTTCGAACGAGGGATTCGCTTCACCGGCAAGCTATAGCAGTTCAGGATAGAAATTTCGAAGCAGCGCGGCCCGGTAGTGGCGCACAGCGGCGGTGCCGGCCGATTCGCCGAACTTCCAGTCTGCGTCCAGCACTGCCGCGTGGGCCGTCCCGGCGTACCGTGGGAAATGACGAGACCGGCGTGATGGCTTGGTTTCAATTTGAGACCGCGCCGCCCTCGATTGCTTCCAGGTCGAAGGCGGCAGCCATCAGGGCTTTGGTATAGGCGCTTTGCGGCGCATCGAAGATTTGCCCGGCCGGGCCCTGTTCCATTACCTTGCCGTTGCGCAGCACGATGACCTCGTCGGCCAGGGCCCGGACCACCTTCAGGTCATGGCTGATGAACAAATAGGCCAGGCGGTGGCGTTGTTGCAGATCACGCAACAGATCTATGATTTGCGCCTGGACCGAAACATCCAGGGCCGATGTCGGTTCGTCCAGGACAACAAAGCGGGGGTGCAGCACCAGGGCTCTGGCGATGGCTACACGCTGACGCTGGCCGCCGGAAAACTCATGGGGGAAGCGGTCCATGGCGCCGGGTTCCAGGCCGACCTCTTCCAAAGTGCGGCGGATCAGGGCCCGCCGTTCGCCGTAATCGCCGCCCTTGTCGTGCACCATCAGGCCTTCTTCGATGATCTGGGCGATGGACATGCGGGGACTGAGGGAGGAAAACGGATCCTGGAAGACGATCTGCATCTGCCGGCGCAGGGGACGCAGCACCTTGCCGCGCAGATTATCGATGCTTTGCCCGTCGAATTGGATCGAGCCCCGGCTGGAGATCAGGCGCAAGAGGGCCAATCCCAGGGTCGTCTTGCCCGAGCCGCTTTCCCCGACCACGCCCACCGTGTGCCCCTCGCGGACGTTCAGGCTGATACCGTCCACGGCGCGCACATGATCGATGGTGCGGCGGAAAACCCCGGCCTTGATGGGAAACCAGACGCGCAGGTCTTCCACCGTCATCACCATGGCCGCGTCAGCCGGCGCCGGGGCCGGATGACCCTTGGGCTCCGCCGATAGCAGATGTTTGGTGTAGGCATGCTGCGGATTGGCGAAAACTTCCACTGCCGAGGCCTGCTCGACCATTTCTCCGGCGGTCATTACCGCCACCCGGTCGGCCATGTGGCGGACGATGCCCAGGTCGTGGGTGATCAGGATCATGGCCATGCCCAGCTTGGCCTGCAGCTGCTTCAGCAATTGCAGGATTTGCGCCTGGATGGTGACGTCCAGGGCCGTGGTGGGTTCGTCGGCGATCAGGATTTCCGGCTCGTTGGCCAAGGCCATGGCGATCATCACCCGCTGCCTCTGGCCGCCCGACAATTGATGGGGATAGGCGTTCAGGCGCTTCTCCGGCTCCTGGATGCCGACCAGATGCAGCAACTCAAGGATCCGGGCGCGGGCCTGGGCCGGCTTCATGTCCTTGTGCAGGGACAGAACCTCGCCGACCTGGCGTTCGACCACATGCAGGGGGTTCAGCGCCGTCATGGGTTCCTGAAAGATCATCGAGATCTGGTTGCCCCGGGCCTCATGCAGGGTGGCCTCGTCTGCGCCCAGCAGCTGCTGGCCCCGATAGATGATCGAGCCGGAGGGGTGGCTGGCGGTCGAATAGGGCAGCAGTTGCAGAATTGACAGCGCCGTTACGGATTTGCCGGAGCCGCTTTCGCCGACAATAGCCAGGGTCTCGCCGGCGCTCAATTGGAACGAAACCCGCTTGACCGCGTGGCTCTGGCCGCCCTCGACCTTGAAGTCGACGGACAGATCCTCGACCTGTAACAGGGGTGTTTGTGGCTGCGGGCTCATGCTGCGGTCTCGGCCTGGGTCTGTTCCGCCGCCACCGCGCCGGCAGCCGCGCCCTTGCGCGGATCGAAGGCGTCGCGCACCGCCTCGAAGATGAAGATCAACAGCGTCAACATGACCGACAGCATGATGAAGGCGGTGATGCCCAGCCAGGGCGCCTGCAGGTTCGCCTTGCCCTGTTGCAGCATTTCACCCAGGGACGGTGAGCCGGGGGGCAGACCAAAGCCCAGAAAATCCAGGGCCGTCAGGGTGGTGATCGAACCCGACAGGATGAACGGCAGAAAGGTCAACGATGCGACCATGGCATTGGGCAGCACATGACGATACATGATCATGGCGTCGGACAGGCCCAGGGCGCGGGCCGCGCGGACATAGTCAAAGTTCCTGGCGCGGAGGAATTCCGCCCGCACCACGCCGACCAGGGACATCCAGGAAAACACCAGCATGATGCCCAGCAGCCACCAAAAGTTTGGTTCCACGAAACTGGCCAGGATGATCAAAATATACAACGTAGGCAAACCGGACCAGACCTCGATAAAGCGCTGAAACAACAGATCGGTCCAGCCCCCGAAATAACCCTGTACCGCACCGGCCATCACGCCCACGATGGAGGATACGATGGTCAACACCAGGCCGAACAGGACGGATATGCGGAAGCCATAGATCAGGCGTGCCACGACATCACGGCCCTGATCGTCCGTGCCCAGCCAGTTGTCCGCTGACGGCGGGGCAGGGGCCGGCACGGGCAGGTCATAGTTGATGGTGCGATAGCTGTAGCGGATGGGCGGCCAGAGGGTCCAACCGCCGCCGTCCCTGATCAGGTCGCCGACAAAGGGGTCACGGTAATCCGCCTCGGTCTCGAACTCACCGCCAAAAACGGTTTCAGGATAGGTGATGAATACCGGGGCATAGATTTCACCCTTGAAACCCAGTAGCAACGGCTTGTCATTGGCGATGAATTCGGCAAACAGGCCGAGCACGAACAGAGTCAGAAAAATCCACAGGGACCAATAGCCCCGCTTGTTGGCCCGGAAATTGCGCAGCCGCCGCCGGGTCAGCGGTGTGATGCGCCGGCCCAGAAATCGATCCTCTCTGGCCGCTTCCATTCAGACCTCGCGGCTTTCGAAATCGATGCGCGGATCAATGATCGTGTACATCAGGTCGCCGATCAGGTTAAGGATCAACCCCATTAGCGTGAAGACGTACAAAGTGCCCAGCACCACCGGATAATCCCGATTCAGGGCGGCCTCGAAACCCAGCAGGCCAAGGCCGTCCAGCGAGAAAATCACCTCGATCAACAGCGAGCCGGTAAACAGGACGCCGATAAAGGCCGAGGGAAAGCCGGCAACCACGATCAGCATGGCATTGCGGAAGACATGGCCGTACAGCACGCGCCGTTCGCTCAAGCCCTTGGCCCTGGCGGTGACCACATAGTGCTTGTTGATCTCGTCGAGAAAGGAATTCTTGGTCAGCATGGTCAGGGTGGCGAAGCCGCCGATGGCCATGGCCAGGATCGGCAGCACCATGTGCCAGAAATAATCGCCGATCCGGGCCGGCCAGCTCATATCGTCCCAACCTTCCGAGGTCAGGCCGCGCAGAGGGAAGATGTCCCAGAACGAACCACCCGCGAACAGCACGATCAGCAACACCGCGAACAAGAAGCCGGGGATGGCATAGCCGACGATAATGACGGTGGATGTCCAGATGTCAAAGCGGCTGCCGTCGCGCACCGCCTTGGCAATGCCCAGGGGTATGCAGATCAGATAGGTCAGCAGGGTGGTCCATATGCCAAGCGAGATGGAGACCGGCATCTTGTCGATCACCAGGCCGATCACCGGCTGATCGCGGAAGAAGCTTTCACCAAAATCAAACTGCAGGTAATTCCAGACCAACAAGGCGAAACGTTCGTGGGCCGGCTTGTCCAGGCCGAATTGCCGTTCCAGATCCTTGATCAGCTCCGGGTCCAGGCCCTGGGCACCGCGGTATTTGCTGGAAATGGCCGCGTCGGCGCCCTGGCTGGCCATTTGCTGTTCGCGGTTGACCTCGGCCCCGCCGCCGCCCGAGACCCGGGAGGTCGCCTCCACCGCCGTGCCGGTCAATTGCGCAATGACCTGTTCCACCGGTCCGCCGGGCAGGAATTGCAGCACGACGAAATTCAGCAGCATAATCCCGAACAGCGTCGGGATCATCAGCAGCAGGCGGCGGACGATATAGGCGGCCATCTATTCGCGGCCCTGCCTGGCCGCCTTGGCCGGATCCCACCACCAGGTATCCAGAACGCCGCGGGCGTATTTCGGTTTTATCGCCGGCCGGCCGAACAGGTCCCAATAGGCAATAGTGTGCGCGGCCTTGAACCACTGCGGCACCAGATTATGGGTCCACATGATGACCCGGTCCAGGGCATGGGTGGCGTAGCGCAGTTGTTCCCGGTTTTTGGCCTGAATGATCTGTTCGATCAGGCCATCGACGGCGGCGCTTTTCAGGCCGGTGTAATTGCGCCCGCCGGTCACATCGGCGTTCCTGGAATTCCAGGCGCTGCGCAGACCCAGGCCCGGGGTCAGAGACGAGGAATTGCGGAAGGTGGTGATATCGAAATCGAATTCCTGGACGCGCCGCTGGTATTGCGCCGGCTCCACCAGGCGGAAGCGCGCGGCGATGCCCAATTTTTCCAGATTGCGGATATAGGGCATGACGATGCGCTCGAAGGCCTTGCCGTAGGATAGGAATTCAATCTCAAAGCCCTGGTTCTGCCCATTGACCAGTTTGCCGTCGCGTACTGTCCAGCCGGCTGCCGCCAACAGCTTTTTGGCCTGGCGCAATTGGCTGCGGATATTACCGGAACCATTGGTTTTCGGCGCCCGGTAGACAGCGCCGAAAACCTCCGCGGGCAGCTCCTGGCGCCAGGGTTCCAACAAGGCCAGTTCGGCTCCTTGCGGCGGCCCCGCCGCTTCCATATCGGAGTTTTGAAAGATGCTGTAGGTGCGCCGGTACAGCCCATAGAACAGGTTCTTGTTGGTCCATTCAAAATCAAAGACCAGACCGATGGCCCGGCGCACCCGGCGGTCGGCGAACTTGGCCCGGCGCGTGTTCAGGAAAAAGGCCTGGAAGCCCGACGGATTATGATCGGGCAGAACCTCCTTGATCAGGCGGCCGTCCTTGACGGCAGGCACGTTGTCATACTTGGTAGCCCAGTTGCGTGAGGTGAAATCCTCGCGAAAATCAATCTTGCCCGCGAACAGGGCCTCCAAGGCGATGTCCCGGTCGCGGTAATAATCCCAGCTGATGCGCTGAAAGTTATGGCGTCCGGCATAAACCGCCAGATCTTTGGCCCAATGGTTCGGTACCAGGGCATAAGTGATGGCGCGGCCTGGATCCACTTTCTCGACCCGGTAGGGCCCGCTGCCGAGGGGGGCGGTCATGGTGGTTTTGCTGAAGTCATGGTCCTTGTACCAGGCCTGTGAAATCACCGGCATGCTGGCCACGGTTGCGGGCAGGTCGCGGGTGTGGGCGCCTTGGGCGAAGTTGAAGCGCACCTTGCGCGGGGCCAGAACCTCGGCGCCGGCGACATCCTTGAACAGCACCCGGAAAACCGGATGGCCCTTGGCCTTCAGAGTGGCAAAGGAATAGGCCACGTCGGCGGCGGTAATCTCGCTGCCGTCATGCCAACGGGCTTCCGGGCGCAGGGTGAAGGTAATGGACTGCCCGTCTTCGGGCAGTTCCACGCCGCCGGCGATCAGGCCGTAATAGGAGTCTTCCTCGTCGCCGGCGCCGGTCATCAGGCTTTCAAAGGTCAGCAAGCGGCCGTCGACACCGAAGGGATTGCTGCCCGCGGCCCAGTGGCCCTTCAATATGAACGGATTCAGGCTGTCAAAGTTGCCGTTGTACCAAAGACGCAGCCGCCCGCCCTTGGGCGCGTCGGGATTGACATAGTCAAAATGCCTGAAGCCGGGGCCGTATTTCAGGCTGCCCAGAACGGCAAAGCCATGCCGCGGTTCCGCCGCCGCCCCGGCGCACAATGCCAGCGATAAAATCAGCAATAGCCGGATCCGAATCATGCGGCGGATGATAACAGATTAGCGCGGCCTGGTATTAGAGCAAGTCGCGGCTATTCTGATTCATTTGATGGTGCAGTCAGGCCATTGGGGTAGGCGCGCGGCGCGGCGCGATGTGGGACATCGGGCAAGCCGCGCAACGCAGCCCAATGGCCTGGCCGCGCCACCGAAGGCCGGATTTCCAGGCCCCGTGGCGGCGTTGCGGCTCTTGGCCGATGCCCCACATCGGCCTGCGAACCGCGCCTACCCACGGGGCCTGGAAATCCGGTCAAATGGTTCAGAATAACCGCGACTTGCTCTAGTTCCGGCCTTTCGTGGCCGTCTGCAGGGCCTGATCCTTGACCGTATCCAGCCACCAGGTATCGGGGAAGCCAAGGCCGTATTTGGGTGGCGCGGGCGGATGGCCGAAACGGTTCCAATAGGCGATGCGGTATTTATCGATGTGCCAGTTGGGGATGACGAAGTGGTTCCACAACAGCACCCGGTCCAAGGCCCGGGTGGCCGCGACCAGACCCGCCCGGCTCTTGGCAAAGATGATGTGATCGATCAGCTTGTCGATGGCGGCGTCCTTGATGCCGATATAGTTGCGGCTGCCCGGCCGGTTGGCGGCGGCGGCGCCCCAGAAATCCCGTTGTTCGTTGCCCGGCGAGAGGGACTGCCCCCAGCCGCCGACAATGATGTCGAAGTCGAAATCGCGAAGCCGGTTGACATATTGCGAGGTATCGACCACGCGCACGCTGACCTTGGCGCCGAGGCGCTCCATGGCCCGTTGCATGGGCGCTACAATCCGCTCAAAGCCCTGATTGACCAACAGGAACTCGACCTCCATGACCTGACCGCTCTTGGCATTGGTCAGACGGCCGTCCTTGACTGACCAGCCGGCCTCCGCCAACAGCCGCTTGGCCTGGCGCAGGTGTCGCCGGGAATTGCCGGAGCCATCGGTTTTGGGCGCTTGGTAGGCCTTGCTAAAGACTTCTTCGGGGATCTGCCCCCTCAGGGGTTCCAGCAGCTGCAACTCCGCCGGAGCGGGCAGGCCATGGGAGGCCAGTTCCGAGTTGGAGAAAAAGCTTTGCGTCCGGGTGTATTGGCCGAAAAACAGGTTCTTGTTGGCCCACTCGAAATCAAATGTCAGGGCCAGGGCCTGGCGCACCCGGCGGCTCTGGAATTTCTCCCGCCGGATGTTGAAGGCAAACGACTGCATACCCGTGGGGTTGCCATTGGCCAATGTTTTCCTGATCACCCGGCCTTTTTTGATGGCGGGGAATTTGTACTGGGTGGCCCAGATCTTGGCGGTGTTTTCCTGGCGGAAATCGAACGCATTGGCCTTGAATGCCTCCAGCGAGACGGTGGAGTCGCGGTAATACTCGAACCGCAAGGTAGCGAAATTGTAGCGGCCCTTGTTCACGTTCAGACCGCGGCCCCAATAATCCGCCACCCGTTCAAAGGTAATGCTGCGTCCGGGGTCGACCTTGCCGATGCGATAGGGCCCGCTGCCCAGGGGTGGTTCCAGCGTCGTCGTGGAGAATTCCCTGTCCTGCCAGTAATGTTTCGGCAGCACCGGCAGCTGGCCAACGATCAATGGCAGTTCTCGGTTCTTCTGGCCCTTGAAGGTAAACCTGACTTTATGTGGGGACAGGACCTCCGCCTTGTCCACATTGGCATAATAGAAGCGGTAAAATGGCGCGCCCTTTGCTTTCAGCAAATCGAGGCTGAAGGCAACGTCCTCGGCGGTGATCGGCTTGCCGTCATGCCAACGGGCCTCGGGGCGCAGATCGAACGTGACTGACGACAGATCATCCGCCACCACAACGCTTTCAACCAGCAGGCCATACTCCGCGAATGCCTCGTCCCGGGCTGACTCCAGCAGGGTGTCATAGATCAGGCCCAACCCGGCGGCCGCGTTGCCCTTGATGGTAAAACCGTTCAGGGTGTCATAAGTGCCCCGCGCTTCAAGGCGGACCAGGCCACCCTTGGGCGCGCCTGGATTGACATAGTCGAAATGCTTGAAACCGGCCGGATACTTCAGCTCCCCGAACATGGACATGCCATGCCGCGCCGTACCCTCGGCCACGGCAGGCAAGGCCAGGAGCAACAATCCAACAATGACCAGTACGGCGCGCATGGGCAAATCTCCAGGTGAATTAGGACGTACGCCAAACGATGGCCGCACAATGGGGCGATGGCAAGGCCTCTAGCCCTGCAATAAAGCCAGGGCCTGGGCGTGCAGCGCGGGGTTGGCGCAGGCAATCGCGGTTTCAATTTTCACCTGGCCATCAAAACGCAGTGGCTCGCCCTGCCAGTCGGTGATGATGCCGCCGGCGTTTTCAATGACCGGGACGTGCGCCGCCATATCCCATTCGTTTAGATTTGTCTCCGTGACGATATCGACAAAGCCCATGGCAAGCATGGCGAAGGCATAGCAGTCGGTGCCCTGGCGGGTCAGCGCGGTGGCGGCGGACAGGCGGGCAAAGGCCCGGGCCTGGCCAGGATGATAATCGTTCAATGACGTGGTGAACAGGTTGGCTCCGGCCAGAGTGTCGCGCCGGTTGGTCTTGATCGCGGTGCCGTTGAAGGTCGCGGCGCCGTCCATGCCGCCCATCCAGCGCTCGCCGCTGATCGGTTGGTCCACCACGCCGATCACCGGTTTGCCATTCCGGGACAGGGCGATCAGCGTGCCGAACAACGGGATGCCGGTGATAAACAGCTTGGTGCCGTCGATGGGGTCGAGAATCCAGTGCCATTCGCCGCTGCCTGCCTTGGCGGGGAATTCCTCGCCACGGATGCCGTGGTCGGGGCATTGGGCCTCGATAATGGCGCGCATGGCCTGTTCGGCTTCCCGGTCCGCAATGGTCACGGGGCTCTCGTCGGCCTTTCTTTCGATGTCCAGATCGGCGCGGAAATAGGGCCGGATGATCTCACCGGCGGCGTCCGCCAGCCGTTCGGCCAGCGCCAGATAACGCCCGGCCTGGGTCATGATCGCCTAATTGTCCGGCAGGGCCGGGGGGGCATCGTGATTTTCCCGCATATAGGCAATCAGATTGGCCCGGTCCGTTGCCTTGGCGATGCCCTTGAAAACCATCTTGGTGCCCGGAATAAAGCCTTTGGGATCGGCCAGGAAGGCATCCAGATCGCCATAGCTCCAATCGCCGCCCTTATCGATCATGGCGGCGGAGTATTTATAGCTGGTGCCGGCGCCCTTGCCCCGGCCAACCACGCCGTACAGAAGCGGGCCTATCTTGTGTTTGCCACCTTTGTCGAAACTGTGACAGGCCTTGCACCTCTTGGCGGCCTTGGCGCCCTTGGCCGTGTCCGCCGCCGCCAATAGCGCGGCCAGATCGGGGCCATCGGCTTCTTTGCCGGTTGTGGCCGTATCCGCGCTGGCTTCTTCCTTGGCCTCTTCCTCGCCATCGCCGATCATGATCGCTGCCTTGGCCGGGGCCAGGGGATGCACCAGGGCATTGCCGATTTCGTTGACAACCATGGCCAATAGCGCGGCGCCCAGAACGGCGCCCAACATCTTGTTAAACTCGAACATATTCATGGCGGCAACCCCAATTAAGCCTTTGCTGGTGGCGGAACGACTTTCCCAGGCGGGCGGCTCACCGTATAACATCGCCATAAACGATTGGCCAGAGTGCGAAAGGACAGTATGGAACAGCAGGCACTTGTGGTGATCCCGGCGCGTCTGGCCTCGGTCCGGTTGCCGGACAAGCCCCTGGCGGACATCCATGGTGAAGCCATGATCGTGCATGTCTGGCGCCGGGCGATGGAGGCTGATATCGGCCCGGTTCTGGTGGCCTGCGCCGAGCCGGAAATCGTCGATGTGATCGAAGCGGCCGGCGGCCGTGCCGTGCTGACCGATCCGCAGCATCCCTCGGGCTCCGACCGGGTGTGGGAGGCGGTGCAAAGCGTCGACCCGGACGGGGAGCACGACATTATAATCAACCTGCAAGGCGACCTGCCCACCATGGAGCCGGCGCAGATCCGGCTGACCCTGGCGCTTCTGGCCAATAGCGAGGTGCAAATCTCCACCCTGGCGGCTGAGATTGTCGAGGATTACGAACGCGAGGAAGCCAGCGTCGTAAAGGCCGTGATTTCGTTGCCGCCAGGGGGCCGACAGGGCCGGGGGCTGTATTTCACCCGGGTCGCCGCGCCATCGGGGCCGGGGCCGCTGTATCATCATATCGGCATCTACGGCTATCGCCGAGCCGCTCTGGCGCGTTTCATTGCCCTGCCGCCGGGTCATCTGGAGCAGCGCGAGCGGTTGGAACAGTTGCGCGCCCTCGAGGCCGGCATGCGAATTCAGGTGGGTCTCGTTGACAGGGTTCCCTTCGGTGTCGATACTCCCGCCGATCTGGACCGGGCGCGCCGCGCCCTGGCGCCGAAAACGTAAAGTGCTTCAGATAATTAGGGGCGAGCCATCATGGCCGATAAAATGACCGCCAGCAGTGTCGGCGAGCCGCGCGATCCGCGCATGAACGTGGCTTTTCAGGGCCAGTTCGGCGCCTACTCCCATCTCGCCTGTCAGGAGGGCCTGCCCGAATATACGCCCTTGCCCTGCCGCACCTTCGAAGATGCCTTCGCCGCCGTGACCGAGGGCAAGGCCGGGCGCGCGATGATTCCCATTGAAAACTCCCTGGCTGGGCGGGTGGCGGATATTCACCATCTGATACCGACCTCGGATCAGTATATCGTGGGCGAGCATTTCCAGGCCGTGAACCACCAGTTGATGGCACCCCACGGCGCCAAATTGGCGGATATCCGTGAGGTTCACAGCCATATCCATGCCTTGCCCCAATGCCGCAACCTTATCCGCGAACTGGGAATCACGCCGGTGGTGCATGCCGATACCGCCGGCGCCTGCCAGATGGTGGCCGAGACGGGCGACAATTCCCTGGCCGCCATCGGTTCTTCCTTGGCGGCGGAAATTTATGATCTGCAAATTCTGCGGGAAAACATCCAGGACATGGGCAATAACGTCACGCGCTTCATCATTCTGGCGCGGGAGCGGATTACCCCCCATCCCAAGGATGGCGATGTCATGACGAGTATCGTTTTTCAGGTCCGCAGCGTGCCTGCGTCGCTGTACAAATCCCTGGGCGGTTTCGCCACCTCTGGCGTCAATATCACCAAACTGGAAAGTTATATAGAACCGGGTAGTTTCGAACAGGCGCAGTTTTATGCTGATTTCGAGGGGCATCCGGAGGATCAGCGGGTCGCCTGGGCGCTGGAGGAGGCACAGTTCTTCTGCACCCGGTTGCAAATTCTGGGCACCTATCCGCGCCATCCCTTTCGCCAGGCCAAACGCGGCGACTATGAAGCGCCGCACGTGAAGAACTAGCGGCCAGCGGTCTGGCGATGCAATCCAACCGCATGATCACGGTAATCGGCTGCCATGCGGAGGGCGAGGTCGGCCGGGTGATCACTGGCGGCGTGTTGCCGCCGCCCGGCGACAGCCTGTTCGCGCAGCGGGAGTATTTGCGCACCCGGGATGACGGCCTGCGCAAGTTTCTGTTGTATGAACCGCGCGGCGGGGCCTTTGTCCATAGCAACTTGCTGGTGCCGCCCAAGAGCCCGGGCGCCGATGCGGGTTTCATCATTATGGAACCGACGGATTATCCGGCCATGTCCGGCTCTAACGCTATCTGCGTGGCAACGGTTTTGCTGGAGACCGGCATGGTCGCCATGCGCGAGCCCGAGACCGTGCTGACCCTGGATACCCCCGGCGGTCTGATCACGGTCGCAGCGGAATGCCGCGACGGGCGCTGCCGGAACGTGCGTATCAGCAATGTTCCCTGTTTCGTCGCCCAACTGGACGCCGCGGTGGAGGTTGCCGGTCTGGGCACCCTGGTCTGCGATATCGCCTATGGCGGGGCCTTTTTCGCCATCGTCGATGCCGCCGCCTTGGGATTTGCCGTTGTCCCCGACGAGGCCCGGGAGCTGGTGGAGATGGGCGAAAGAATAAAATCTGCCGCAGCCGCACAGCACCCGGTCAGCCATCCGGAAAACCCGGACATTCACAGCATCACTTTTACGCAGTTTGCCGCCGCCCTCAGCACGGATGCCGCCGGGCGCACGATCGGGCGTAATACGGTGGTGATCTCGCCGGGCAAGTTGGACCGCTCTCCCTGCGGTACGGGCAGTTCGGCGCGGCTGTCGGTGCTGCATGCCCGCGGGCAGATCGGGCTGGCCGACGAACTGATCAGCCAATCGGTACTGGGGACGGAATTCCATTGCCGGATCGATGCGCTATGTCAGGTCGGCGGTTTGCCGGCAGTGTCCCCCAGTGTGCAAGGCCGGGCCTGGATTACCGGCAGCCACCATTATAGTCTGGACCCTGACGACCCCTTCCCCCAGGGCTATACCCTGTCCGATACCTGGTATCGGGCACTGGATTAGCACATAAAGCCAACGGCGACTTTCATGGAAGCTTGGATCTGGATACCGATCACCTTTCTGGCTGCCTTCATGCAAGCGGTGCGGACTGCGGGGCAGAAACACCTGACCAGGGACTTCTCCGCCGTTGGCGCTTCTTATGTACGGTTTCTTTGGGGCCTGCCGTTTGCTCTTGTCTATCTATTGTTCTTGCAGCAACTGGGCGGCCACTCCTTGCCGTCACCGGATTGGGCGTATTTTGTCTACGCGGCATTGTGCGCCCTGTCCCAGATTGCCGCGACGGTATTGTTGGTGTTCCTCTTTTCCCTGCGCAACTTTGCCGTTGGCAGCACCTATGCCCGCACCGAAGCCCTGTTGACGGCGCTATTGGGGGCGACGGTCTTTCACGAAGCCATCGCGGGGGCCGGCTGGATTGCCATCGCCCTGGGCGCCATGGGCGTGGTGCTGATCAATCTCGCCCGCACCGGCATCGCCGGCGATACCTTGCTGCGGCGGCTATTTCAGCCCGCTGCCGGCGTTGGTCTGGCCGCAGGCCTGGGCTTTGCCGGAGCCTCGCTGTTCCTGCGGCAAGCCAGCCTGTCACTGGGCCTGGATGATTGGCTCTATGCCGCCGCCCTGACCCTGACCCTGGTGCTGTTGATCCAGACGGCGGTGATGTCGGCCTATGTGCTGTTGCGGGCGCGCAACCAGCTCACTGCCATGCTGCCCAATTGGCGCGGCTGCCTGTTCGTGGGGATTACCTCGGTGATCGGGTCCGCCGGCTGGTTCACCGCCATGACCATCGAACGGGCCGCCTATGTCAAAGCCCTGGGCCAGGTCGAATTGCTGTTTACCCTGCTCTTGTCGGTGCTGTTCTTCAAGGAACGCTCAACACCCAAGGAATTGTCCGGCATGGCCCTGGTGGCGGGCAGCATCGTGGTCCTGTTGCTGTTCGGCTGAGCATTTGCACGGCAGCGAAATGCGGCCAGGACGGGAACTCATTGACCGGGTGCGGGTCCGGTTCCAGTTCCTGTCCCAGGTCCAGGTCCAGGTCTGGTAGTGTTACCGGGGCCCTGTCCTTCCGTTTCCTTATCCTCAGGTTGGCCATCTCTTGGCGGCTTATGCTTTTCTGGCGGAATCCCTGTGCATCGGCCACGTTTGAAATCTTCTTTCGTCTGATAGATCGTCACGTTTTGTGGTTCAGTTCTGCCTTCGCTGGTCCAAACAAAAATTTCCGCATCTGCCATGCAGAAATTGGTACGACTTGGGCCACCGCCATATCCTGGCACCTCTATGCCCCACTGCATCGGCGCTTTCACATCAAGGAAGGTCGCGATGATGCCTTTCATGTCCGGCAATATCTCTATCTGGTCCGCCTTTTGGGAGCCGAGGGTAACAACAGTACTGCGCCAAAGATCCACCCCCATCAGCAACAGCTTGGCGGATTTTTGCCCCACATAGAGTTCCCCGAGCGAGCCCAGCGACGTTAAGCGCGGGCTGCGGCCCAGCGCATAGCCCATCTTGCGGGGAATTTCATCAGTCCGGCCTGGCAGCCGAATCTTGAATTCGAAATTTCGCTTGCTTCGCCTGGTTCCGCCCTTTGCTTCATTTTTCCTCGCGCCGCATACCGGTTCCGCGCGTATAGGATCGGATTGAGACAAGATCATCGTCGTATGCTCTGGTGCGATAAAGCAGGAAGACACTTCGATCATCGCTCTTTTCCACCAGCTCGGGACGGACAAGACGGCGGCAACGGAATTTTGTATCGGGACGTGGCGGAACGTTGGTTCGTCGCTGATGTCGAACTTGGGTCCGATCAACCAACCAAAATGCGTAGATTTCGGGGCGGCCGCTTGCGCTCCCTGCTGGGCAAATTGACGATCCGAGAAGCCGACGATCAAGGGCTGGCGTTTAATGGTTTGGATGCGCTGTTCTTGGCTTCTTAGATGGCTCAGCAGGCTTTCGAAATTTGCCGACGACGTCGCCGTCGCGGCGGTGTTGAGCGCAAGGTTCAACTCACGAAGCTGCGAATATAACTTTGTCACCCGTTGGATCGATTCCTTTGGGCTCGACGTATAGGAATACACCGGCGCGTTGTCCAAGGCGCTGTAAAAGTCCTTGACGATCTCCATGTCGGGACATTTTGTTTCGCCGTTTTCGGCGACGTCCGGCCAGATTTTCGGCCGGATTTTCGGTGCACATCCCGCGAACGACCCTTTTGTCTCGGGCTTGGGGCCCGGGCTCATGGAGATATTGCAATAACCCACATCGCAGCCGGTCTTTTCAAGGTTTGCAAAGCGAGCGAGATCATGTAGCTGAAGGTATTTGTTGACTACGAAATCGGCGATTGCCGATTGAATGACCTGCCGTTCCAATTCAAACGCCGCATTGCTCAGTCTGAACGCATGGTGCACCTGGCCGAACAGTTCATCGCTCCTGAAACGATTCAGCAGATTTTGAAGTTCAGGGCCCCTGATACTCCCGGGCGACGCCATGATGGGTTCGAATTCCGGCTTCTTAAACAGGGTGTCGAGATTTTCATGGGCCCCGGGAACAGCGTCCGTTGCCTCATCCAGCGCCTCCAACCAGGCGGAATAGCGAACGTTGGAACGGCTTTGATCCTGGTGGTCGTTCAATTCGCCGTAAACAAGCCGCATGTAATCGAGTATGAAGCTGCGGATGTATTCAAACTCCCGATCCTGGCCCAAATCAAGCGTGGGCTCGAAATTGCCAAACACCTGTTGCGGGTAGGGAAGATTAATGATCCGGTCAAAAAATATTTCTGAGCAATCTACTCTTTGGCTGATATCCACACCGCGGCAGTTCTTGTAGGGCGAAGAAGAGCTTTCGCTCGTTGGGCGATTGTTTGGCTTGCTTTTCGCGAAGGCGGCCGGCGCTTGAGAATTATCTCCAATTTCCCCCCGCAGAAAATTTTCCAACTCCAGCAACACCTTCGGTGTCGTTTTTCGGGTAAAAAAGGATTGTGTCAGTTCGAAAAGATAGTCGTTCAACCGCTGTTGCGTATCCCGCAGCCACCTATTGTAGGTGTCCATCTTATCCTTGTCACCGTCGGCATTCCGCAACCTGACCTCGATAAATGCCCAGTTTTGGTTTCTTTCCTGAGGCAGGACGGTGACGTCGAACTTCATCCGGTAAAGGGTATTGCCGTTGATGTCGTGGCGGTCATCCAGTTGCGTCTCCAACAGTTCCGCCCGTATTTCCTCGCGGTAGGCCAACAGGTCACGGAAATCGTCAATTTTTGATCCAGCAGGTTTCGCCGGACCGGCACCATGCGCATTTTGGCCATTCAATAACGTCGATTTTTCTGCTTTTTCCGCCGGAGCTTTTCCGTCCTCAGCCAAAGGCGCGCCAGCACCCGGCGCTTTGCTGCCCAGCACTCCTGCTTCGACCCTGATTTTGCCGCCGGCCTTGATCCTGTCACTTTGTTCGACAATGGCCTGATTTCGGATCCGAAGACTGTCCGCATCATCCAGGCGACGCATCAACCATCCGTGTTGGCGCAGCCTGTCGTTCAGCAGTCGTTCGCGGGAATAGACCTCGGGACTATCGACCAGGATAAAGCCTCCATCGTGTCTTTTCGCGAACGGCAGTGAAATATTGGGGAAGGGAACATAAAGCAGAAGCCCTAAAGCGATACCAACGGCCAAGACAAGAAGCCATTTGCCGGCAGATTTCGCCAGGCGCATGCCCTGGATAGATCGCCGCCCGGCGCCAGCGGAATTCTCACGATCGGTTACGGAAATCTGGTCCGGACCGCTATTGTCGGTCATGACAATCAACCTCTGAATTTTGATCGGTACATTGTTCGGGCGCCGTCGGCTCGACGATCAGATTGACATCGGGTTCCGTCATCTTCGAGATATCCTGAAGCAGGCGCATTTGCCGTAGCGGCCCGAAGCAACCTTCGCCCGGCTCCAATGCAAGCCTCGCCCGCGGACAAGACCGGTCCAGATTCATCCACATAACGCCACGCGTTTCGAAACCAAAGTTGAGCATTACGGTTGCCGGCTCGGCAGGGATTGCAAGGTTCGGCGTTTGGCTGTTTTTCACCGGTGGAAGCGCGGCGTTCCATGCCGGCTCGCCGCCCGGAGGCGAGATCTCGGCTCTAATCGTACAGGTTCGATCGACGGGCACGCGAATGAATTCCAGATACGCCAACAGATGGTCGGCAAATGCCCGGTATTCCGGCGTTTCGCCCGAACCAGCGGTGACCTGATCCATATCCAGATCCCAGGAAAAATTCCTCAAGTGGTTGGGGAAAGTAAAAACCTCAACGACCATGGGGCCGGCGCCGCCGTCATCGCCGCCCGTCAAGCGCAACAATTCGGCGGCTCTTGGGGTGCGCCAGGCATCACACGTTGCATCGTCTTGCGCTCTGAAATTACGGTCCGACGCAACGCGGAGCTTTTGTACGGCCCGCCAGTCGCCGGCATAGTGCGAAAATGGCCGGACGATGACCCGGCCGCCAGGCCCGGTTTGTTTCGCAAGATCGGGCGGCTGCGGAGTCGTCACAAGGATCGCCCCCCGGCCATCGCGGGGGATGCGGTGTCAGGTTGCGCCAGTTCGGCTTCGATGTCCGCTACGATGATATCCGTCACCGCCATTTTTGTCAGACGGCAATACATCGTCTCCGTTTCGTCAAGCCGGCCGTGTTCGAAGTACTTGTTGGACGGCGCGCCGCCGCCGCAGACGCCGAAATAATCACATGATTTGCGGCATCGTGATCGGCCAGCCTCGATTTCCCGACGTACTTTTTGAAACACGGCGCTATCCTCCAGGTCTGCCAGCCCGCCCTGGTGGACATTGCCGAATATGAAATTTCCATAGGCATCGGAAAATTGCCCCAGCAACTCGGGCGAAAAGGTGCTGATGTTGCCGTCGGCATCGACACTGACGATGCCAAAGGGCACGACCTGATGATTGTAGAGCGCGGTATCCTGGTCAGCGGCGATCGCTGTCATGGCGTCATTGAATTCGCGAACATCCAAAACGCCCGGATGCTGTTTCACCAGGTCGAGGAAGCGATGGAAAAAACGTCTCAGCAGCACCTCGGTATCGTTGCCGGCCAAGGTTGAATTAAGATTTGCGCCTTCGATCTCCTCGATATTGAAGCCGATCTGTCCGATATCGTTGTCGGCGAAGAAGTCAAATATCTCATCGGGGTATTCCAGCGACTGCCGCGTTAAAACGCAGATTGCATGGAAATCGATGCCGTTGTCCTGCAATCGCCCGATTCCGCGCAGCGTCCGTGCATGCGTGCCCGCCCCCGAGCGGGTTTTCCGATGGCGATCGTGAAGAAACGCCGGACCATCGACACTTACGCCGACCTGAAGACCGGTTTCCAGAACAAAGTCGCACCAGGCCTGGTCAATCAACACCGCATTGGTTTGGATCGAATGGGTGAGTATCAGATTGTCGGGCCTTGCTTGTTCCGCCAGGGCGAAGGCATCGCGGTAAAATCCGATCGGCATGGTTGTTGGTTCGCCAGCATGCCAGACCACGCCCAATTGGCGCGACAGCAAGTTGCTTTCGAATACCGTCGCAAAAATCTGCCTCAAGGTATCAGGTTTGATCTTTCGAGTGTCGCTCCGGTTCGGCAAATAACAATAGTCGCAATCGAGATTGCAGAACGGCGTCGGCTGGATCACCAATAAATCAATCTTCGGGGATAAATCCGCGTGGCGAATTGACATGGACTTATTTTCCATCCGCGATTCCGGTCGGTTCAATTGGCTCACATGGCTGAGGCCTAGGGAAGAAAACAGCCACATTCATGTTTCGGCGGTCAGGTATCCGGTATTATCGGCGATAATTATACCAGCGTTGGTTCCGCCAATCGTTCCAGCCATTTTGCCAATTTGACCAATTGTACCATTGGGCCACCTGTTTCAAGGTTCGCAACGGCCCGTCTTTCCTGGCGCCCTGCTCGCGGAGGCTCGAGCGAATGGCCTGGATTCGGTCCGCGATGGAATTTTTTGCCTCTTCTGGCGCGGTTGCTGCACTCGCCTTATGGGCGATCGTGGCGCTAAGAACCAAACATGCGACCCCAACCGCCAACTTTGCGGTGATCAAATCCTTGATGTGTTGACGGCGGGATTTGCTATGCGAATTTTTCATAGTTACCTGACTCTATTGCCAGAGATGCGATTGCGCACGTCCAAGCGGCCAACCATGACCACTACTTCTTGTAGAGTACGCCGAATTAAAGCATCAAAATACCGTCATTGTCACGTAGTTCGGCTGTCCCATTAGGCCGCGCTCGGGCATCTGAACCGCGGCACCTTGGGGTCCTGCGCTGCAGCGGCGCTGGCTGCGAGGATCATCGCCTGTTCCAGCCAAATAGTGTTTTTGCTCAATTAGTGGACGTCTCGCATGGATTTAGTCCCCACGCAGCCAGGCCTGAGCCAGTTGATGGGCGATGGCCAGGGGGGCGGGCATGCGCAATTTGGTCTGATCGCGCCAGCTTTCCACCATTTCCGCCACCTGGTCCCGGCTGAACCAGCGGGCTTCCTCCAATTCGTGGGGATCCACGTTGATCTCTGTGCTTTCCGCCGTGCCAAAACAGCCGATCATCAGGGACGACGGGAAAGGCCAGGGCTGCGAGAAGACATAACGCACCTCGCCGACCCGGATGCCGGCCTCTTCAAAGATTTCGCGGCGCACGGTTTCTTCTATGGTTTCGCCCGGTTCCATGAAACCGGCCAGGGCGGAATAGCTGTTCGGGGCAAAAATTTTCTGCCGCCCCAACAGGCAACGCTCGCCATCAAGCACCAGCATGATGGTGACCGGGTCGGTACGCGGAAAATGCATGGCGCCGCAGTCTTCGTCATTGCATTTGCGGGAATAGCCGGCCTCGCCCATGCTCGAGGGCTGGCCACAGACGGAACAAAAGCGGTGGCGGGCGTGCCAGTCCAGCATGGAACGGGACTGCGCCAGGATGGCGGCATCGGCAGCACTGCACGAGGCCGCCGCACTGCGCACATCGATCCATTTGCCGTAATCCTGCAACGGTGCGTCGGCCTTTCTCGGGCCGGCCGCGGAGACATCCACGGCGAAGTGCGAACGGCCGTTGACCTGACCCAGTAAAAGAGTGGTCGCGCCCTGGTTGATATATGGCTGCACATCGGCCCGCTGGCACCAGCCGATACGCAATTCATCTCCAGGCATCATCAGGCCGCGCAATTGCCACAGCGGCAAGAAGCAGCTATCCGGGTCGGCCAATTGCTGCTGCAGCCAGTCAGCGTTTCGCCGCTCGTTGCCCATTCGGTTCATGGGACTGCCGGCGAAGGTATTGATGAACTCCATTATCTGTCCGCTTTTTTCTGATGCATGTAATTCGTCAGCCTGGAGGGTGCCACAAGCCGGCCCCTTCGGCAAACACAGCCGCGCCATTGCGGCCGTTCTTTCGATGAAGAAATGCGTATTGCTTGTTGGCCGGCTCTGGTTCACGATTGCAGGCAAATCGTAAGCCTGTCAGGGGGTGGAGTATGTTATTCCGTCAGTTATTTGATCCGCAATCGGCAACCTATACCTATCTGCTTGCCGATGCCGAGGCCGGTGAGGCGGTCCTGATCGATCCGGTCTATGAACAGGCCCGTCGCGATGGCGCCTTGCTGAACGAGCTTGGCCTAAAGCTGAATTGCACACTTGAAACCCACGTCCACGCCGATCACGTCACCGGCGCCTGGTTGCTGCGGAATAACACCGGCAGCAGGATCGCTCTGTCGGCGGATGGCGGTGCGAATGGCGTTGATCAACTTCTGGCCCATGGCGACAGGATTGATTTCGGCGGCCGCTACCTGTCCGTCCGGGCGACACCCGGCCACACCGCCGGCTGCCTCACCTTTGTCCTCGACACGGAAGAAATGGCGTTTACCGGCGACTGTCTTTTGATCCGGGGGTGCGGGCGGACCGATTTTCAGGGCGGCGATGCCGGGCAGATGTACCGCTCCATCCATACCCAGATCTTCACCCTGCCGGACGACTGTCTGCTGTATCCGGGCCACGATTACCGTGGCTTGACGGCGACCAGCGTGGCCGAGGAAAAGGCCTTTAACCCGCGTCTTGGCGGGCAATTGAGTCAAAGCGATTTCGTCGGCTACATGGATAATCTGGGTCTGGACCACCCGAAGAAGATGGATATAGCCGTGCCGGCGAACTTGAACTGCGGCCGGCCGGAGAACGACGAGGTTTCCGAGGACGAACCGACCTGGGCCAATCTGAACTGCACGTTCGCGGGTATCTGGGAGGTGCAACCACAGTGGCTGGAGGAGAACCTGGCCGTGGCGCAGATCCTGGACGTGCGCGAAGTGGACGAATTCGACGGGCCTTTGGGCCGAATCCCGGGCGCGGAACTGATCCCACTTGGCGATCTCGCGCAGCGTGCCGAGGAACTGGACAAGGAACGGCCAATCGTCGCCGTTTGCCGCGCCGGCGGGCGTTCGGCCCAGGCCACGGTTATCCTGCGCCGTGCCGGATTCAGCAAGATCGCCAATCTGGCTGGCGGTATGCTGCGCTGGCGGGCCCAGCACTGCACGGTGGAAGGCGGCCGCGAGTAGGCGGAGTTGGCAAATTGACGCCGTGTCGTCAATTATTGGTCCGCCCATCCAGGCCCCGGACCGGGGGTTAGGCCCCTTCAATGGATTGAAATTTGAAACCGGGCAATACCGGCTTGCGCATCGCCCTGCAAAAGCCGATATTGCCGGCGGGAGAGCGGCTACGGACGGGCCTCTTGCCAATCCGGTCAGGTCCGAAAGGAAGCAGCCGTAACAAGTTTGGTCCGGGTCGTCGGCCGTTCTTCCACTTCATCCCATTTGGCGCATTCCGTTTATTATGCAGCCCGGCCATGCTAGCCTGCGAGAAGAGGTTCCGAACTCGCTCTAAGTGAAGCCATGAACGAGATTGATATGGATAGTGCGGCGCCCGCGGGCGTCACCGGCGTCGACGGCAAGCTGCCGGAGAATGCCGCCTATCGTGTGTTGGCGCGCAAGTACCGGCCACAGGATTTCAGCCAACTTGTGGGCCAGGAAGCCCTGGTCCGCACCATCACTAACGCCATCCGCGAAGACCGCATCGCACACGCCTTTATCCTGACCGGGGTGCGCGGGGTCGGTAAGACGACGACGGCGCGCATCATTGCCCGGTCGCTGAATTGCATCGGCCCCGACGGCCAGGGCGGGCCGACCATCGATCCTTGCGGGGTTTGTGAACATTGCCGGGCAATCGCCGAGTCCCGCGATGTGGATGTCCTGGAAATGGACGCCGCTTCGCGCACCGGCGTCGACAATATGCGCGAATTGCTGGACGGCGTGCGCTATCTGCCGGCCTCGGCCCGCTTCAAGATCTATATCATTGATGAAGTGCACATGTTGTCCCTGGCGGCCTTCAATGCCCTGTTGAAGACCTTGGAAGAGCCACCCTCGCATGTGAAGTTCATCTTCGCCACGACGGAAATCCGTAAACTGCCGGTAACTGTGCTGTCGCGCTGTCAGCGCTTTGATCTGCGCCGGGTCGGGGCGGAAATGCTGGTGGCTCATTTCGGCGGCATTGTCGAGGCCGAGGGCGCGTCGGCGGAAGCGGAGGCCTTGAACCTGATCGCCGGCGCGGCGGAAGGTTCCGTGCGCGACGGGCTGTCCCTGTTGGATCAGGCCATCGCCCATTGCGGCGGCGTGGTGACGGCCCAGCAGGTGCGCGAAATGCTGGGCCTGGCGGATCGGGTGCGGATCTATGATCTATTCGAGGAACTGATGCGCGGCGATGTGGCGGCGGCCTTGCAACAGTTGCGGGAACAATACGATCTGGGCGCCGATCCGGAAGTGGTTTTACGGGATCTGTTGGAATTGACCCATTTGCTGACCCGTTTGCAGGTGGCGCCGGAGGCCGGCGCCGATCCCGGCCTGTCGGAGGTAGAGCGGCAACGGGCCGAGGGCCTGGCCCAGGGCCTGTCCATGCCGGTACTGGCGCGTACCTGGCAGATGCTGCTGAAGGGATTGGGCGAGGTTCGCGGCGCGCCATCGGCCCTGGCCGCTGCCGAAATGATCCTGATCCGCCTTGCCTACAGCACAAACCTGCCGACCCCCGTCGACGCCGTGCGCCAAGCCACCGGCGGCACGGACGCCGGCGCCGCACCGGCGAAGACGCCGGCACCGGCACCGGTTGCCGCGCCTTCACCGGCATCAAGCCCAGGGTCGGCCTTGGGACGGCAAATGGGGCAAACTGCCGCTGCTTCGGCGCAAGCCATGCCGGAAGCAATGCCCGTGCAGGATCCGGAACACGGCGCCGACGAGATTGCCGGGCAGGACCCCATGCCAACCGCCTCCCGCCAGGTGTCGGAAGATCTGGCGGAACCGGTCTCTCAGGTGGCCAGCTTAGATAGTTTTGCGGCGATTGCCGATCATGCCAGGGCGGTGCGGGATGTGCGGCTGTACCATCATCTGATGGAAGATATCCGGCTGGTGGCGTTCCGGCCGGGGCATCTTGAAATTCGCCCGGAAGACAATGCCCCGGCCGATCTGGCGAATAAATTGCGCCGCAAGCTGGAAACCTGGACCGGCGAGAGCTGGGCCGTCGTGATCAACAGCCAGGCTGTTGGGCAGCCGCCACTGGCCGCCCAGCAGCGGCAAACCGCGGCTGATATATTGACCGATACGGAGAGCGACCCCCTGGTCAAGGCTGTGTTGGATACTTTCCCAGGTGCCAAGGTTACCGACGTCCGTCCCCTTGGCGATGGCCGGGACGACGGCGATGCCGCCACGCCCGGGCAAAGCGATGCCTCGAATGGAGTAGAGCAGAGATGAAAAATCTGAGCCAGATGATGAAACAGGCCCAGGAGATGCAGGGCAAGATGCAGGAGATGCAGGACCGCATGGCAGAGGTCGAAATGACCGGCCAGGCGGGTGGCGGCCTGGTCAGCGTCACCTTGAACGGCAAGGGAGACATGCGCGGCCTTAAAATTGACCCCAGCCTGAAAGATGGCGAGATCGAAGTATTGGAAGATCTGATCGTCGCGGCCCACAACGATGCCAAGCGCCGGGTTGAGACCTATACTCAGGAAGAGATGAGCAAACTGACCGGCGGTCTGAACCTGCCCGCCGGCATGAAGCTGCCTTTCTGAAATACAGGTATCCAGACGCGATGACGGGAACCCAGATTGATCAGCTTATTCAGCTGTTGGCGAAGTTGCCCGGCCTGGGCCCGCGTTCCGCCAGGCGGGCCGCCCTGCATCTGATCGACCGCAAGGAAAGCCTGCTGCGGCCTTTGGCCCAGGCCATGAGCCAGGCGGCCGATACGGTGGCGCCCTGTGACAATTGCGGCAACCTGGATAGCGTGCAGCCTTGCGCGATATGCCGCGATGGCCGCCGTGACGGCAGCCTGATTTGTGTCGTCGAAAGCGTTGCCGATCTGTGGGCCTTGGAAAGGTCCGGGGTTTTTCGTGGCCGTTACCATGTTTTGGGCGGGACGCTTTCGGCTCTGGACGGCATCGGCCCGGAAGATCTGAATATCGGCGCTCTGCTCGCCCGGGCCGGAGAGGCGGCGGTGGTTGAAGTAATCCTGGCCACCAACGCCACGGTGGATGGGCAAACCACGGCCCATTACCTGGCTGAAAAACTGAGCGGTTGCGGCGTAAAGGTTTCCGGACTGGCCCATGGTGTCCCCGTTGGCGGCGAACTGGATTATCTCGACGACGGTACCCTGGCCACGGCCCTGCGTTCCCGTCACGCGGTATAGCCCGGCGCGGCCTGGGTCAATCTTGAGGAGCGCTATGGCATTATCGAATTCGGCTGCTTCACCCGCCAGGGCTGCACGGTAATATACAACGTCGCGGCGGACAGTGTTGTTACGGTTAGCAGGATGGCGATTGGCCAGGCGCTGCCGTCGTGGGATAGTGCGATGCAAAAAGTGCCCAGGCCGCCCCCCGCCATGGGCAGGGCGCCCAGCATCGCGGCCGCGTGGCCGTGCCCGGCGCGGCAGACATCAAAGGCCCGAACCGGCCCCGTGGCGAACGCCAGCCCCAGGCCAAGGCCGAAGAAGCACTGGCTGCCCGTAATGCCCAGGGGCGTTTCCAGGCCGGCGGCAACCAAAATTGTGATGCATCCCCCACCCACGGCACACAAGCCCAGGCCGACGGCCAACAACGGATCGCTGCTGACACGGCCGGCCAGCCGATTGGCGGCCAGAGAGCCCAGGAAAAAGGCCAACACGATGGCTGCGTAATAATAGCCATATTGCTCCGTGGGGACGAACATGCGCTCAATGAACAGGAACGGAAAGGCCGCGAGGATGGCGAACAGCCCGCCCATTAACAGGGACAGGATCAGCGTATAGGTCATGAACGGTCTGTCCCGCAGCAAGGTAAGATAGCCGCCCAACAGACGCCTGGGGCGTAGGGCGCCACGGTCGGGTTGCCGCAGGGTTTCGGGCAAAAAACGCCAGATCAGCAGTGTTACCAAGATGATCAATCCGGTCAACAGCACGAAGTTCGACCGCCAGCCAAACCAGACATGCATATAGCCCCCGATCACCGGCCCCACGGCCGGCGCCAGGGCGATAGCCATGCCATAGGCGGCGAGAACGCGAACGGCGCCCGCCTGGTCGTAAAGCTCCCGTATCACCGCATAGGCCACCACCGCTTCGGCGCAGGCCGTCAGCCCTTGCACCACGCGGGCCAGAATAAGCA
>JAJFGG010000106.1 GCA_021776235.1 Alphaproteobacteria bacterium
TTTTCTTCGAGCAGCTTTGCAGCAGACATGATGAAGCCGGGTGTGCAATAACCACATTGAACTGCTGCATGCTCAATAAAGCTTTCCTGAACAGGGTGGAGCTGTTCAACAGTTCCCAAGCCCTCAATCGTGACGATATCGGCGCCATGCGCACGCGGGGCTGGCACCAGGCAGGACATCACCGCTTCCCCATCCAGAAAAACGGTGCATGCGCCGCATTCGCCTTCGGCACAGCCTTCTTTCGTTCCAGTGAGCAGGGCATCTTCGCGCAGCCAGCGCAAAAGCGTTTTATCCTGACCAGAGGCTATGGACAGCTCGCGCCCATTCACAGTAGTAGTAATCGGCTGCGTATGATCGTGCAACGTTGCGTTGTTGATTGAAGCTTGATTGCGGCCTGCATCCAAAATAATCGGATGCTCTGGCATATTCAGGGGCACCTCTTCCTCCGCCAGGTCAGAAAGCAGGCGAAAGATGGCTAATTTCACCATTTCCTGCCGGTATTCCTTGCTACTGCGCACATCATCAATCGGGCTTGCTGCTTTCAGGGCTAAATCAGCCGCCTGCGCCATCGTGTGCTCATCAAGCTTTTTCCCAATGAGATAGGCTTCAGCTTCCCGCGCATGCACGATAACGGGTGTGACTGCGCCCAACGTGATGGCCGCATCCATGACTTGCCCCTGCTCCATTGTGAGCACCACGGCGGCATCCACAATTGAGATCGCCTGTGCGCGTCGTAGCGCGATCTTGATAAAAGTTCCACGCTGCCTACCTGGGTCGAGAGCGGGGAACACAATATCCACCAGCATTTCGTCCGGACGCATGACGCTTTGACGAATACCAGTGTAAAAATCTGCCAGCGGAACGCTGCGTTCGCCCCCAACAGATTGCAGGCTAACACTTGCACCAAGGGCCATCAGGGGCGGGATAGTATCGTTGGCTGGAGAAGCGGTAATGAGATTTCCCGCAATCGTACTGCGGTTGCGGATTTGGGGCGCGCCCACCTGCCAGGAAGCTTGTGCCAGCGGGAGCGCGTGTTTCCGAATGAGTTCCGAAGCAGCACAATCATTGTGCGTAACAAGCGGGCCGAGATGGATGAAGCCTTTCTCGTCCATGTGGATTTGATCAAGTTCAGGTATCCGCGTCACATCGATGAGCACATCAATGCCCTTGCGAAGGCCCGCCTCGATTTCCAGGATTAGATCGGTGGCCCCAGCAACGATGCGTGATTTCTCGCCATATTTGGCGAGTGCCTGGGTGGCTTCATCAATCTTGCTGGCCGTGATGTATGTCTTCCACATAATGTCCAAATTATACAGGCAGGAAAAGTCAATGGCTGATTAGCCAGACATGCGTTTGCCATCACCGCCGCGCTGCTGCATAACGATTTCAGTGAGAATGCTGAGCGCGATCTCCTCCGGCGTCTCAGCATTGATCTCAAGGCCCATTGGCGAGGTGATACGCTCGAGTTGCTTCTTTGAAAGGCCAGCTTCCTCTAATTTCTTGCGGGCAATTGTCCAGCGGCGCTTGGAGCCAATCACGCCAATATAGACGGCGGGACTTTCAAGCAACAGAGGCAGCACCTGTAAATCGACTTCCAAATTGCGCGTGCTGAGCACGATATATGTTTCCGGCGTGATACTGAGCTCGTCAATTTGTTCAGCCAACGGACCTGGGAAAAATGCCTGGGCTTGTGGAACAAGCTCGGGCGTGCAGAAATCAGGCCGATCATCACTCACTTCAACGCGGAAGCCTAACCAGTCGCCGAGGTAAGCGATTGCCTGGCCGACATGTCCAGCGCCGATGATAAGCAGTTTGGCCTGCGCTTTGATCGCTTCCACGAACACCTCCACTGTGCCGCCGCAGACACCCGGATCGCCCTTGCCGGGGTCGTTGAGCGTGTAAGATAAGGTTTGGGGTTGGCCATTTTCGAGAACCTTCAGCGCCATTTGGACGACGCGGCTTTCCATCTCACCACCGCCCACGCTGCCCTCAATCCGTCCATCGGGAAAGACCAGCATCTTGCTGCCGGCGTGGCGCGGCACGGAGCCACTTGTTTTTATAACCGTGCAGAGGGCGAGCGATTGACCTTTGGCAGAAAGCTCGGTCAGGCGCTGAAGAATATCCATGCGCTAATTTTGCGATTGCAATGCTCGCCAAACCCGTTCTGGCGTAGCCGGATTGTCGCTGAGATCAGCGCCGCAGGCATCCATAATCGCGTTGCCCACCGCTGGCGCGACACCATCCATCGGGATTTCAGCAACCGCCTTGACGCCGAAAGGATGCGAGGGTTCAAAGGTCTCAACGAAGATGGTTTCCAGTTCAGGCATCTCATGCGCGGCAAAGATGTGATAGTCCCGTAAATTGGTCTCGCGCGCACGGCCCTGGCTGTCGTAGCGCAATTCCTCGCTGACCGCGTAGCCCAGCGCCTGGGTCATACCGCCCTCAATCTGCCCGGAAGCAGTAAGGGGATTGACGATGATGCCAGAATCAACAGCCATCACCAATTTATCGACGACGACCATGCCGGTCTCAATATCC
>JAJFGG010000107.1 GCA_021776235.1 Alphaproteobacteria bacterium
TGATGCCCATGCCGCCGGGCAGGAAAATATAGGTGGCCGATGGCTTGGCGGCGCGTAGGGCAGAGATTTCCGCCTGATAATCCTTCTGGCCCAGCTTGGTATAGACCTCGCCCGCGATCTTGCCTTTGAACATGCGCTTGAAGCCCTTGATCATGTCCTTACCGGCCTGATAGTTGGGCGCCATGACATAGACGTTATCGATATTTTTGGAGGTCATGAACTTGCCCATGCCTTCGGGCATCATGTCGTTCTGGAACGCGACATTGAAGAAATTCTCGGAACATTTCTTGCCGGCAATGGCCGACGGTCCGGCATTGGAGCTGATCAGGAAGGCGTCGGACCGGGTTACGGGACCGTGGATCGCCAGCAACAGATTGGACCAGATGATGCCCGCGACGAATTGCACCCGATCCCGTTTGATCATTTTGTTGGCTAATTGCTTGGCCACATCGGGCTTGCGCTTATCATCGCCATAGATGATTTCCGTGTCCATGCCGCCCAGCCTGCCGCCGACATGTTCCATACCCAGTTCGAATGCGTTCTTCATGGGTTTGCCAATAATGCCGGCGGGGCCGGACAACGTGGTGATGAAGCCGACCTTAACGGTTTCCGCGGCCGCCGGCGTTGCCGCCAGAGCCAGACCAGCCGCCAGGCCAATGGCCAAGCCGGTGGCCAAGCCGGTGTTTCGGGCCAAAATCCGTTTCGACATTCCCTAATCCTCCCAAATTGAGTTTTGTGCGCCTATCCCGTTGCCTGGCCCTTCAAATTTTTGTGCAATCGTTTGGCCAGGGTGTCGCTTTAATTGTACCGAAAAGTGCGGCAAGTCTAAAGCACCTAAGCAATTGCCGATAGTGGCGGGCTCGAATTCGGCGCAAGACGATTGATTGCTGGACGAACAAACCGAGCCGGCCGGCCTTGGATGCCAACGCATGAGCCGTTGCGCAGGTGCGGTGGGGCGGTTAAGCTTTGCGCCAACGCGGGCTGGTGCAGGGATGACCATACATCCTACCGTCGGGCCGTGGGGGGGTGGCAAGGGGCTGCGCCCCAATAATTGCAATGGGATAGGGAGGCTAATCCTATGAAACGCCGTGCATTTATCAAGGGCGCGACCGCTGCCGGTATTGCTACTGCCGCCGTCGCCGCATCGAATTTTCCGAAACCCGCCATCGCGGCCGGGGTTAAGGAATGGAAGATGGTCATGTCCTGGCCGCTTAATCTGCCAGGCCTTGGCACTTCCGGACAGCGGGTGGCCCGTCGCATCGACCAGCTTTCCGAAGGCAAGATCAAGATCAAGGTCTTTGGCGGTGGCGAATTGGTGCCGGCGCTGCAGGCTTTTGACGCCGTCTCCAAGGGCGACGCTGAAATGTATTATTCGGCCGAGTATTATTATCAGGGCAAGCACAAGGCGTTCAATTTCTTCACCGCCGTGCCCTATGGCCTGACCGGCGCCGAAACCTATTCCTGGATGCGCTATGGCGGTGGCCAGGAATTGTGGGATGACCTGTCCGCGCAATTCAATCTGAAGGGATTCCTGGCCGCTAGCACCGGCGTACAGATGGGTGGTTGGTACCGCAAGGAAATCAATTCCCTGGATGACTTCAAGGGCCTGAAATTCCGCATGCCCGGCATCGGCGGCGAAGTGCTGCGCCAACTGGGCACCGCCGTAATCAACCTGCCCGGCGCCGAAGTGTTTCCGGCTCTGCAGGCCGGCACCATTGATGGCACCGAGTGGGTGGGGCCGTGGTTCGATATGATGCTGGGTTTCTACAAGGTCGCCAAATACTACTACCATCCCGGTTTTCATGAGCCCGGGACGACCGGCAGCTTTGCCATCAACAAAGGTTTGTGGGATGGCCTGACCAAGAACGAACAGCTGCTGATCGAGGCGGTGATCCAGGCTGAATCGATGATTCAGGGTGCGGAGTTCAATGCCCGTAATCTGGCGTCCCTGGATGTTCTGATGAAAAAACACGGCGTCCAGTTGCGACGCTATTCGGACGAAATGCTGACCAAGATTGGTACGATTTCCGGTCAGGTCGTGGCCGATATCGGTAATACCGACGCGACCTCGAAGAAAGTTTACGAAAGCTATATCGCCTTCCGTAAACAGTCACTCAGCTGGACCAAGCTTAGCGAACAGGGCTTCATGAATGCGCGTCTGTTGCCGTTCAAGTATGCCTGATGCAAAGGCCGGCACCCATGGTGCCGGCATATAGTGACGAAGCCCGCGTCAGAATTTGACGCGGGCTTCCGTTTGGTCGGAAGGCTGGCCATAATATTCGCCAATGACCGCGACGATGAACGAACCGGTCGAATAAGCCTGGGGAGGCGCCGGTGGATCGATTACTAGCAATCGCGGGCATCATCGACCTGATGAATGAAAAGATCGGCCGCACCGTTTCCTGGCTGGCCTTGTTCATGATCCTGGTGCAGTTCATCGTTGTGGTGATGCGCTACATCTTTGGCCTGGGTTCCATCATGATCCAGGAATCCATTGTCTACATGCATGCCCTGATCTTTCTGATCGCGGCCGGTTATACGCTGCTGCATGATGGCCATGTGCGGGTCGATATCTTCTATGGCTCGGCGACCATCAAACGCAAGGCGTTGATAAATTTCATCGGCGTTCTGGTCTTCCTTTGGCCGGTCTGTGTCTTGATTATTGCGGTCTCGGCCAAATTCATCACGGCGGCCTGGGCCGTCAGGGAAGGCTCGCCTGAAGGCAGCGGCATCCAGGCAGTTTACCTTTTAAAGACAACCATCTGGATCTTTGCCGGCCTGCTGATCCTGCAAGGATACTCCCTTTTGGTGAACTCCTGGGCGGTGCTGCGCGGGATCAAGGCGGATTATGATCACGCCGAGGCCGTCAGTCGCCCAAGCGCTGGTGAAACAGAGGGGAGTGGGTTATGAGCGCCAACGAAATTCTCGTCGTCCTGATGTTTTTCGGCGTCTGTATTATGTTGATGGGCGGTTTCCCGGTGGCTTTTTCCCTGGCCGGTGTGGCGCTGATCTTTGCTGGCCTGGGCGCCTTGATCGGCGCCTTTGATCTCTCCTATCTCGGATTTTTTCCGAACCGCATATTCGGCATCATGACCAACGAGGTGCTGATTGCCGTGCCTTTGTTCGTCTTCATGGGGGTCATGCTGGAACGCTCCAAAGTGGCGGAAGAGCTGCTGGACACCCTGGGTATGGCGTTCGGCTCGTTGCCGGGCGGCCTGGGGATTTCGGTTTGCGTCGTGGGCGCGTTATTGGCCGCTTCCACCGGCATCGTCGGCGCCACCGTGGTGACCATGGGGTTGCTGTCGCTGCCAACCATGTTGCGCCGGGGCTATGATCCGTCCCTGGCCTGCGGTTCGATCTGCGCCTCGGGCACCCTTGGTCAGATCATTCCACCTTCGATTGTCTTGGTGGTGCTGGGCGACCAGATTTCCAACGCCTATCAGGAAGCCCAAAGAGTTCTGGGCAACTATGCCCCTGATCCGGTTTCCGTCGGCGATCTGTTCGCCGGTGCGTTGATCCCGGGGCTGTGTCTGGTTGGTATGTATATTCTCTATCAGGTCACCATCGCCCTGATCCGGCCGGAATCATCACCCCCCATACCGCGCGAGGAACTGACCAAAGGCCTGTCTAACCGCGAAATAGGCATGAAGATCAGCCGGGCCCTGGTTGCGCCGGTGGTATTGATCGTCTCGGTCCTGGGCTCCATCCTGGCCGGCATCGCCACGCCGACCGAGGCGGCGGCCATGGGCGCTATCGGGGCGACCCTGCTGGGCGGTTTGCGCATGGGCGGCAGTTCCGGCCGGCCGATCTATGCCGCCGCCGCCAGTCTGGTGGTGCTTTTGGTGTTGGCCGGCGTTTTCGATTTGCGCCAGGGCCGTGACGACGTTTCCAGCGGCGATACAGTGGGTATGATCATTGGCGCCATTTGCTGTCTGTTCCTGGCCCGGGGCATCGCGGTCAGCCTATGGCGGGTCTATAACGGCGGCGCCCTGCACGAGGTAGTCCAGGGCACTTCCAAGATCTCGGCCATGGTCTTCGGCATCGTCATCGGGGCGCAATTGTTCTCGTTGGTGTTTCGTGGCTTTGGTGGCGACGATCTGGTGCACGGCTTCCTGGTGTCACTGCCCGGCGGCGTATTCGGCGCCATGGTGGTGGTTATGGCCATCATGTTCGTCATGGGTTTTTTCCTGGACTTTATCGAGATCACTTTTGTCGTCGTACCGATCGTGGCGCCGATCCTGCTGCAGATGGATATCAACCCCGTGTGGTTGGGCATCATGATTGCCGTCAATCTGCAAACCTCGTTCCTGACGCCGCCCTTTGGCTTCGCTCTGTTCTATTTGCGCGGTGTCGCGCCGGACTCCGTATCCACCATGCAGATCTATAAGGGCGTGGTGCCCTTTGTGACGATCCAGGTTCTGGCCCTGGTCCTGTTATCCTTCTTCCCGGGCCTGGTGACCTGGCTGCCCAAGATGATCTACGGCTAATGCCAGGTCGCTAGACCGGTTTCTGGATGTATTCGATGGTGACGCCGTCGGGATCGCGCAGGTAGACAACCCTGCCGCCCGCATTGGGGCCCTTGTCGATCGTGGTGATGGGCCCCAGGGGCAGAACCTGGTGTGGGGCCGAGGCGGCAACGGCGGCCTCCACGTCGTCCACGTCATAGGCAACATGGGCGAAGCCGGTATCGCAGGGGCGGCTTTCCACCTGGCGGCGTTCGGCGGGAGCGTGATATTGAATCAACTCCAAACGGTGTCCCGGGCCCTGAATATAGGCCACTTCGATATCGGCGCCCGGCACGCTCACGATGGCCTCGATCAGTTTGGGGTCCCGTGGTGCGCGGTTCACCATTGTAAAACCCAGGGCCTCGGTAAAAAAAGCGATGCTGCGGTCCAGATCGGAAACGGTGAAGGATGTGTGGTTGGTGGCTAGTACGCGAAAACTGCTCATGGTTTCTCCTGTGCTTTGCAATGCGCCGCGGTATTAGTTGGTGCATAGGTGCCATGCGCCATCGCCGCTTGTCCAGAGTCTAGGCAATCGTTAGGTTGCGGCGATCATGATATCCTTGAGCGCCGCCATCGACGGCACGTTGGGGCGCTTGCCACCGCATATTCGCGCCGTCGTGCTAATTCTGTTTGCCACTCTGTGCTTCACCTCGATGCATACGGTGATCCGTTATGCAGCGACAGTGGGGCAGATCCACCCCTTCGAAGTGGCGTTCTTCCGCAATGTCTTTGGTCTGTTGGCGGTGTTGCCGTTTGCCTTGCGCCACCGGGCCGCGGCGTTGCGCACCAAACGCCTGAAACTGCATGCCGTGCGCGGCACCATGCAGGTCTTCGCCATGTTGATGTTCTTCTACGCCCTGTCCATTACACCGCTGGCGAAAGTATCCGCCGTCAGCTTCACCGCGCCGTTGTTCGCCACCCTGGGTGCGATTATTTTCCTGCGCGAGCGTATTCGCATGCGCCGTATCATCGCTCTGGTGCTGGGCTTTCTGGGCGCCATGATCATTGTACGGCCCGGCTTCATCGAACTGGATCTGGGTGCTATTCTGGTCATGACCTCGTCCTCGATCTGGGCCTGCGCCATCCTGATCATCAAATCCCTGGCCCGGACCGAATCCAGCCTCACTATCACCACCTATCAGAACATTTTCCTTATTCCCTTCACCCTGGTCGCCGCGTATTTCTTCTGGACCTGGCCCAGTTGGACGTTGCTGGCCATGTTTGCCGTGATGGGCATTTTCGGCAGCATGGCCCACGTCGCCATGGCGGAATCCCTGAAACTGGCCGAGGCTACGGCGATCCTGCCCTATGATTTCGTCCGCCTGATCTGGGCCACCGGCATCGGCTTTGTCATCTTCGGGGAAATTCCGGAAATCTGGACCTGGATCGGCGGCAGCCTGATCTTTGCTTCGACCACCTACATCGCCTTCCGCGAGGCCCAGTTGCGACGCCGGCAAGCCGCCCCGGAATTGCTCTAGTGCTTCGCGCCCGGATTAGCGTGTTGCAGAGCGGGCGGCGGCGAGTCGTTGGCGCACCTTTGCATCGGTGATGGTCAGGGGCGTCTCGCCACCGGCGGCGGCGCGGGCCAGGATATCGCCGGTAATGGCGCCGATGCGGTCAACGGCCCCCAACACGGCATCGGGTGTGTCATCGATACTCTCCTGATGGAAATCAATAACGCCGCCCGCATTGACCAGATAGTCCGGCACATAGACGATACCGCGCTGCGCCAGTGCAGCGTCATGCACGGTCGATAGAAGCTGATTGTTGGCGCCGCCGCAGACAATCGCGGCACGCAGGCGGGGGATCGTATCGTCGTTCAGAATGGCGCCGAAGGCACAGGGCGCAAAAACGTCCACTGCCTGGCCATAGATGTCGTCCGGCTCTACCGCCGTGGCGCCGAAATCCCGTTGCGCGGCGGCAATACAGCCTGGATCGATGTCGCTGACCGTCAGTTTGGCGCCGCGCTGGGCCAGATAGCCACACAGCGGCATACCCACATTGCCCAAACCCTGCACGGCGACCGACAAGCCGGCCAGGCCGCTGCGCCGCAACACTAACTCGACGGCGCTCTCCATGGCCTTCAACACGCCGTAGGCGGTGACTGCCAGGGGGCGGCGGGCCGCAGGGGTGGTCGCGGCGGTATATTCGGTTTCCGTTCGCATGACGGCCAGGTCATCCAGCGAGGTTCCGACGTCATCCGCGACGATATAGAGGCCGTTCAGGCCCGCCACCAACCGGCCCATGGCGGCCAACAGTTCCGGCGTCTTGTCCCGGCGGGGATCGCCGATAATCACGGATTTGCCGCCGCCCAGGGGCAGGCCGCAGATCGCCGCCTTATAGGTCATGCCGCGCGACAGGCGCAGCACGTCCGTCAGCGCGGCATCTTCGTCGGCATACGGAAACATGCGGCAGCCGCCAAAGCCGGGACCCAGCAGCGTGCTATGCACGGCAATAATGGCGGTCAGCCCGCTGACCTCATCGCGCGAGAAAACAACTGTCTCGTGGCCGTCGAACTCCGGGTTACTGAACATCGTCCGGTTGCCTCCGGATGGTTTCTTCCAACACCTCAATGATAGCTGAAGATGCCATTTTCGCGAACTTCGCAACGCCGGCGTTTGTGGCCGTGATGACAATTGCCTGGTCCGGGCGTAGCCTGGGCGGCAACGACAGCGCCATGGAAAACGGAGAGCAGGCCAGAATGACGGACTATCTGATATTCGAGGTTGAAAATGCCATTGCGACCCTGACAATGAACCGGCCGGAAAAGCTGAATGCATTCACCCCCGAAATGCTGCACGGCCTGGTCGCGGCCCTGGATGAATGCGATGCCCGCGAGGACGTTCGTGCCGTTATTCTCACGGGCGCCGGCCGTGGCTTCTGCTCGGGCGGCGACATCAGCGGCATGGGTGAAGAGGCCGATAGCCGGCCACACGTCACGAAATCCCGCATTTGGCAGGATATTCAGGCCTTTCCAAAACGTGCCGCCAGATTCGAGAAGCCACTCATAGCCGCGGTCAATGGCGCCGCGATCGGCGGCGGCATGGACCTCGCCCTGGCCTGCGATATTCGGGTCGCAGGCGAGAGTGCGCGTTTCGCCGAGACCTATGCCAAGATCGGTTTGCTGCCCGGTGGAGGCGGGGCCTATTTCCTGCCCCGCCTGGTGGGCAAGGCGCGGGCGTTGGAACTGCTGTGGACGGCGGATTTTCTTGACGCGGCTGCAGCGCTGGAAATTGGCTTGGTCAATCACGTCTTTCCCGATGACGAACTGCTGGCGCAAGCGACCAGGCTGGCAACGCGTATCGCCGCTATGCCGCCCCTTTCCATCCGCTTGATCAAACGTACGGTCAATCAAAGCCTGGAGACCGACATGGCGACGGCATTTGATCTGGTTAGTTCGCACATCGCCATCGCCCACGCCGGCCACGACCACACGGAAGCGATCAAGGCGTTTCGCGACAAGCGTGACGGCAAGTACCTAGGATATTAGTGTTGCAAGGCACCGGGCTGTCAGTGGTGAGGCCGCAGGGCAGGACTTCGGTGGGAATTGGTATTAAAGGAAAACTCAAGCATGAATATGACTGTCGCGCCTACGCTTAGCGAACAGGAAGTCCGCGCCTATCATGACGATGGCGCGACGGTGCTGCGCGGCGTCATTCCCTCACACTGGTTGACGCGCATCGCCGAGGCGATCGCGCGGGATATCGCCGAACCCGGCCCTTTCGTGCACGGATATCCCGCCACTGGCGGCAAAGGCCGATTTCACGGCAACTTGCGGATTTGGGAACATGATGCCGACCTGCGGGACTTCTGCCTGAATTCCCCTCTTCCGGGACTGGCCGCGCGCCTTCTGGGCAGCGAAAATGTCAATCTTTTGTACGATCAGATGTTCGTCAAGGAGGCCAGCACCCCCAACCCGACCCGCTGGCATAACGATCAACCGTACTGGCCGATCCGGGGCTGGCAGGTGCTGTCATTCTGGCTCTCGCCGGACCCGGTGAGCAGGGACAGCGGCGCCTTGGAGTTCATTCGCGGCTCCCATAAATGGCACAAGTTTTTTCAACCCGAGCGGTTTGGCGAGACCGAGGCCCATGATGACTACGAGCGCAATCCGGACTATCTGACGATCCCCGGTATTGATGCGGCACGAGGTGATTACGATATTGTCAGCTGGGATTTGGAGCCCGGCGACCTTTATGTCTTTCATGCCCTGACGGTGCATGGCGCGGGCGGCAACATACGGGGCGATGTGCGCCGGCGCGGCTATACGGTCCGCTATACCGGCGATGACATTCACTATGACACCCGTCCGGGCACCAACGAACATCTGCGCCGCCCTGAATTCGCTGACGGCGATGCCTTAACCGCGCCCCACTACCCGCAAGTCTGGCCCCGGTAAGCACGATCATCGGGTGAGTTACTCAAGGCACTTATTCGAATCATCTGAGGAAATTCGTAATTCCGGGGCGGGGTGGTTTTTTGGGCAGGCTAATGCTGCACGAGGCACCACACAGAGGGACTCTTCTGTTTGGTTCACACCATTCTTGCGTTTTGCAACATTTCAAACCTCGTGGCGTCAAGGCCGACCTGGGGCTATTGCGGCCTTAACCGCTTCACGGGGCCAGAACCGGGCTTGGCCGGGCCATGGCCTCTGGGGCCTTTTTTTGCGCCGGCCTTCAGGATGAGTTTGGCGAGTTTGGCCTTTTTGTTGAGCTTTTTGCCTTTGGGCTTTTTCGCGGTCTTGTTGCCAGCCTTCTCCCAGGGTTTGACGCCTCGGTGCTTGTCGTCTTGTTCCCTGTCTTTCGCTTTTGGCTTGTCGGCCCGTGACGGTTCGTCCTGCGGCTCTTTTCCTGCCGGCGCTTTGTCGGGTTCCAGCTCGATGCTGCGTCCGGGCGCCGATTTGGCGTGCCCGGCGTGCTTGGCGGCATAGGCCTTTTTCTTGCCGTAGGGCTTGTCGCCTCTTTGCCTGACGCCGTCGGGGATGCCGGCCAGGCGGCTCACGGTGATGGTTTTTTCCAATGTGAGGCTGGGGCCGACACCTTCCAGGAAACGCTCGATGCAGCCCGGCGCCAGTTCCACGTAGGTGTCGGCCTGATTGATCTTGATGGCGCCGATGTCGCGCTTGGTGATATTGCCAAAGCGGCACAGCATGGGCAGCAACCAGCGCGGTTCTGCGTTCTGTTGATGCCCGACAGATAGTGAAAACCAGACTCCGTCCTTGAAATCATCGCGCCGTTTGCCTCGTTCCTCGGCCGGCGCGGCATCCAGCAACTCCTCGGGCGCCGAGCGGCCCGCCCGGAAGCGGCGCACCAGGGCGGCGGCCACCTGTTCCGGGCCGTGGCGTTCCAACAGCTGTTGCGCGAAGGCCAATTCGTCACCGGTTACGGGATCGATCAGATCCGGATCGTCCAGAATTCGTTCGTCATCGCGTTGCATGATCTCCAGGACCGAAGGCGGTCGGGCCCAGGTCGCCTCTACGTTGGCGCTTTGCAACAGACGTTCGGTGCGCTTGCGCCAATTGTGCGGCACCACCAGTACGCTGACCCCCTTACGCCCGGCGCGTCCCGTTCGCCCGCTTCGATGCAACAGCCCTTCGCGGTTTCGCGGCAGATCCGCGTGGATCACCAGATCCAGGTGCGGCAGATCAAGGCCCCGCGCCGCCACGTCCGTGGCGATGCAGACCCGCGCCCGGCCGTTGCGCATGGCTTGCAGGGCATGGGTGCGTTCGTGCTGGCTCAACTCTCCCGACAACGCCACCACGGAAAAGCCGCGGTTGGCAAAGCGGGCGGTCATGTGGTTGACGGCGGCCCGGGTGCCGCAGAACACCAGGGCATTCTGCGCCTCAAAATAGCGCAGCACATTGATAATGGCATTTTCCCGGTCGTTCGGCGCGACCATGAGGGCGCGATATTCGATATCCTGATGCTGGCTTTGTTCGGCCTGGGTGGAGATACGCACCGCATTGCGCTGAAAACGTTTGGCCAGGGCGGCTATGGTGCGCGGCACGGTGGCGGAAAACATCAGGGTGCGCCGCTCGTTCGGGGCGGCGCCCAGGATATATTCCAGGTCGTCGCGAAAACCGAGGTCGAGCATTTCGTCCGCTTCATCCAGCACCACTGCGCGCAGGCCCGTCATCTCCAAAGAGCCGCGCTCGATATGATCACGCAGGCGGCCCGGCGTACCAATCACGATCTGGGCGCCCCGTTGCAGGGCCCGGCGTTCGGTGCGCATGTCCATGCCGCCGACACAGGAGGCGATGGATGCACCGGTCTTCTGATACAGCCATTCCAATTCCCGTTTGACCTGCAAGGCCAACTCCCGCGTCGGGGCGACGACCAGCGCCAGGGGCGGGTTCGGACTTCCGCCCGCTGTCCCGGTAGCGGCAAAGTGTTCGGCGCCGGACAGCAGTGTGGGCGCCAAGGTCAAGCCAAAGGCCACGGTCTTGCCCGATCCAGTCTGGGCCGACACCAGAACATCGGCGGCGGCTAGCTCGGGCGCCAAAACCGCCTCTTGCACCGGGGTCAACAGGCTATAGCCGCGTTCGCTCAACGCCTGGGCCAGCGCCGGTACGGCGCCTTGGAATTCGGTCATGCTCTAATCTTCCGGAATACGGGTTTCTTGCGTCGGATTACGGTTGTCGGCCAAGGATCATCCGTTTTGCGGCGCTCGTCTCACCATCACGAAAAGGTGCGGCGAAACAAATTATGATGGCGCCTTGTACTTGTTGTTGGCAAGGTTGTACAGGGCTGTCCGTACATGCTGCTGTTTCGTCGCTCCCGGGATGGCCGAATAGTTTGCCTGCGTTCAGCAATAAATCACTCGTGGCAAGACGATAACCTGGAGGGCTGTGTCATGACCGTCTGGTTGAAGGTTTCTTTCGCGCTTTACCTAGTTAACAGCCTGGTTTTGCTGGCATTCGGCGTCCGCTATTTTTTCGCGGATGAATTGATGCCATACCACGCGGAGACCCTCGGCATTGCCCGGGATGGCCTCTCCAGCGATTATTCAATTGTTGTTATCACCCTGTACCGTGCCACAGGCGCGGGTATGCTGGTTATCGGTCTCGCATTCATAATATTGCTCGCCGTGCCTTTCCGCGGCCGGCAGGTCTGGTCGAAGTGGGCGCTTTCCGCCATCGGCCTCACCTATGGAGCCCTGTCTTTATATTTGACGCTTGCACTGCAAGCTGAAACATCGGCGGCTGTACCCTGGCCGGGACCGGCCGCCGCGGTTATCACGACGGTCGCGGCCCACTTTCTGGCTGCCGGACTCGGCCAACAGCGCGAGGCCGATGCAGGCTGACATTTCTTCATGGGTAATCCCGGATCGCAACCCTGTCCCAAGATGTCAGGGAGCCGCGCGCGGCGGATCAGGGGCCGCCGCCCCTTTCTTGATGAAGAAACGCATCTGACGGCCGTTCCCAGTCCGACTGACATCCCGCCAAGGTAAGAAACGCCAGTGCGAGCAGTACTGAGACAATGCGCCGTTTATCCATATTGTCCGACTCCAGTTTGTTGAGACAGCGTACTTTACGGGCCATCATTCCTGCTTTGATGTAGAAACGCATCTGACGGTCGTTCATTCGACGCCTGGCATCCCGCCAAGGTTAAAAACGCCAATGCGAGCAGTGCTGAGACAATGCGCCGCTTGTCCATGTTGTTCGACTCCAACCTGTTTAGGCAACGTTCATTACGGGCCGGGCATCCGATCACGTCAAATCAACATATCGCGTGTACGGTCGGATCCAAGGATGGCCCGATCTGTATATGGGGATGGGCTAAATCCGCCGCCAGGTCTTTACGTGCAGGTTCATTGGGCGGTTATAATCACCGCTGAGCCAAGAATTCACCGCCGCAAGGGAACACTGCCAGATGTCTGAACTGCGCCGCAAAACCATTACCGGCTACTGCGATCCCATTTCCGCCCGTCCGGGGCAGGCCCTGGAATTCAAGGTGTGTTGTTATGAAGACCGCCCCTATGAGGCGGAACTGGTCCGGGTGATCGGTGGTGACGACACGCCCGGCGGGATCGGTGTGATTGAAGAGATGGTGGTCGCATCTTTTGCCGGTGCCTACGATGGCCGGCATCAGGACATCCACACGGGCTCCTATGGTATCGTCGATGACCCGACGGTCTCGGCGGAGCTGCACAGTTTTACCTTGCAGGCGATGATACAACCTACCTTGCCAGGGTGGCATCAGCAGGTGGTGTTGGGGCGCTGGCAGGCCGATGTTGGGGCCGGATTTGCCCTGTTGCTGGATGAAGGCGGCGCTCTGGGCCTTGCCATTGGCGAGGACGGTGGAGGTCGCCAGGCGTTCCTGACGACGGGGGTGCCCATGCGCCGGGGGCAGTGGGCTTTTGCCGCGGTCAGCTACGATGGGGCCAGCGGCCGGGTGCGGCTGCTGCAGCGGCCCTTGCCCAGTGGGCCGGGGGACGGTCTGGTCTCGCCTGCCATTGAGCGCGCGGCAGTCCTGGCGAAAAACTTGTCGTTGGGCGCAGTTGGGTCGCCGTTTCTGTTCGCGGCCGGGGACGGCGGGCCAAAATCGGCCCATGTCACCAGCCTATTCAATGGCCGGATCGACCGCCCTCGCCTGGCTGACCGGGCCTTGAATGATGCAGAGATGGCGGCGCTTTCCAGACCTGTGGTGCCCGGGGACCTGGCCGATTGCGTGCGGGGTTGTTGGGATTTCGCCGCCGATATCGCCACTGACCGGATCAGCGATTTATCGCCCCATGGCCGGCATGGCCGGGTCTTCAATTTGCCTACGCGGGGGGTCGCCGGTCATAACTGGGACGGCAGCGAGCATAACTGGCGGCATGCCCCGGATCAGTATGGCGCCATCCATTTTCATCAGGATGATTTATACGACGCCGGTTGGCAGACCGATTTCAGTTTTACCGTACCCGATGACCTGGCCAGCGGGGTTTACGCGGCCCGATTGCAGCATGGCGGCGATGTGGACCGCATTCCTTTTTTCGTGTTGCCCCCACGGCGCCTTGTGGGCGGCCGGGCCAGGGCGGAGGTGGCATTGCTGGTGCCCACGGCGTCCTACATGGCCTAT
This sequence comes from Alphaproteobacteria bacterium, assembly GCA_021776235.1. Taxonomy (GTDB): domain Bacteria; phylum Pseudomonadota; class Alphaproteobacteria. The sequence goes on from JAJFGG010000107.1 coordinate 13,568, forward strand.
GCCAATACCCGGCAGCGACTGCAACCCAATCTGATCTTTGGCGATGGCCATCCGGAATGGGTCAACGACGGGTTTTTGGCCCAGCATCCTGAAGTTGGTGGCTCCCTCTATGATTTGCACGACGACCGCAGCGGTATTCACTATTCGTCGCGCCTGCGCCCGGTGATGAATATGAAGCCCGGCGATAATCGGCCCTGGGGCCTGCCTGCCGACATGAACATAGTCGCCTGGCTGACACAAATGGGCCAAACCTTCGATGTCATAACCGACGAGGAACTGCACCGCGAGGGTGCCGCGCTATTGCAGCCCTATCGCTGTATCCTGACCGGCAGCCACCCGGAATATCACTCCACAGCCATGCTGGACGGGATCGCCGCCTATTTGGAGCAAGGCGGCCGCCTGATGTATTTGGGCGGCAACGGCTTTTACTGGCGCATCGCCTTTCGGGATGACAAACCTGGCGTGATCGAAGTGCGCCGGGCCGAGGACGGGACGCGGGCCTGGATGTCGCCCGTGGGGGAATATTACCAGTCCTTCAACGGTGAGTACGGCGGTTTATGGCGCCGCAATGGCCGCCCGCCGAACCAGTTGGTGGGCATTGGCTTCGCCGCCCAGGGGTTCGAGAAGAGTGGCCATTATGATCGCCAGGGCGGCGCCGATGATCCACGCGCGGCCTTTGCCCTGGCCGGGGTGGCGGCCGGTCCCATCGGTGATTTCGGTAGCATCGGCGGCGGGGCGGCCGGCGAAGAGATAGACCGTTGGGATACCCGCGACGGTACGCCGATCCACGCCCTGGTTCTGGCCCGGGCGGGAAATTTCGGCGCCGATATGCTGCGCACCAAGGAAGATTTCCTCTCCACCATGCCGCAGTTCAATGACCCCAATGTGCGGGCTGATATGGTATTTTTCGAATGTCCCCAAGGCGGCGCGGTGTTCTCCGCCGGTTCCATCGCCTGGGTCGGCAGCCTGGCCCATAACGGCTATGCCAATAACGTGGCGCAGATTACCGCCAACGTATTGCGGCGGTTTCTGGACCCGACGCCGTTTCCGCCGCCGGTATCAATCTAGTGGCCGCCTTGCCACGGCGTGCGTCGGTGGCTTAGTCTTTTCCATATATTCCATCTGCATGAAGGAGAGCCAGCATGCGAATAGTCAATCCGGCCTTGGGTCAGGAGGCGCCCA
>JAJFGG010000108.1 GCA_021776235.1 Alphaproteobacteria bacterium
CATTCGGGTAGGCGTTTTGCGCCGCGCGTAGTGGGACTACGGGCAAGCAAAACAACGCATCCGAATGGCCTCCACGCGCCATCAAACGGATCTATGTTCTGTAAACGTGGTCTAGCATCAATGCTTATACGTGCCAAGCTGACAGGATTGCGCGCAAAGCAGAGACGAAGGCGAGGGGCTGGTCGAGGAAAAGGTGATGATGGGCTTCCGGCAGGCAAACGACCGGCTCGCCCGGCGAAAACAGCTTGGACATGAATGCCGCCACCTCCGCCGTTACCATGGCGCTCTCGGCGCCATATACCAGGGCCTTGCGGCAAGGCAGATTGCTCAGATAGTCCGCTAACGGCTCGTCGTGGTGCGAGGCGCCGCGGGCGGAGACATCGAACTTCCAGGTCCAGCCGCCCTCGCATGGAGCAACGGATGTCCGCGCAATGAAGTCGAGGATGAAGTCGTTCACGCAGGGCTGTGCGGGGCCCAGGCGGAAACGTTTGAGGATGCTTGGCAGATCAGGGTGCACTGGCTTGGGACGGCTGTATGCCTGGGTCGGATTGGCCTTTGCCTCCCGCTCCGGACGTAGCGGGGTATCAACGAAAACCATGCCCGATAGTTCCCCACCGTGGCGGTTGCCGTAGCACATGGCCATGAAACCGCCAAAACTATGACCGACAATGATTGGCCTGGCGCCCAGACCGGCATCGGCCAGAACAGCGGCAATTTCCGGCACATGATATTCGCTGCCGTAGTGTTGCCGGCGGCCGCTGTCGCCCATGCCGGAGAAGTCGATGGCCGCCACCGCTCTATCCGCAGCGAAGAAGGGCGCTATGAAAGACCACCAGTGGGCATGGGCGCCGCCGGCATGGAGGAACAGGAGGCCCGGCAGGGCCGAGACCGCGGGGCCCCAGCGCAAATAATGGATATCGCATTCCCGGACCGCTATCCGATGCGACGTTGGTGCCTGGGCAAGGGCGCGCCGGAACCACGCCGGTGCCCCCACGGCATTTGGCGGAGATTCCCGGCTATCCATTGCCGGCAAATTCGCCGCGCGGGGGCAAGGCGTCTTGCAGGCGCGAGAGGCCTTCCTCGATCATAGTCAGAGAGGTCGCGAACGAGAGGCGCAAATGATGCCGGCTGGCCGGTCCGTAAGCGGAACCAGGGGTCAGCAGGACACCTGCTTTGGTCAACAGGTGCGCCGCCACCTCGCGGCTGTCGCCCCAGGCTTCAGGGATTTGCGGAAAGGCATAAAAAGTACCCTCGGGCAGCGGGCATTCGACACCGGCGATTTGGTTCAGGCCGTCGGCAAGGGCATCGCGGCGCAGAGAATACTCTTGGCGCATGGCGGCGACAAATGACCCACCATCGCGCAAGGCCGCAACGGCGGCGTACTGAACGATGGAGGACGCGCAACGCGAGGTGTATTGATTGATGCGGGCAAGCAAAGCGGACAATTCCGGCGGTGCAATGCAATAGCCTAAACGCCAACCAGTCATGGCGAATGATTTCGATAGAGAGGTGGCGATTACCGTGCGGTCCGCGACGTCCGCGCCCAGCGTGGCAACGGACAAATGGCTGGCGTTGGCATAGACCAATTCACTGTAAACCTCGTCAGCGACGATCCAGAGGTCATAACGTTCAGAAATTTCCGCCACCGCGGTCAGTTCCTCCCGCAACAAAACCCGGCCGGTGGGGTTCCAAGGCGTATTGACGATGATCGCCCGGGTCTTCTCAGTAACGGCGTCTGCCAGGCGTTCGCCATCAATGACGAAGCGCCCGTGCCTGGTCCCCATGGGAACACCTACAGCCTTCGCCCCCGTCAGCATTACCATGGCTTTGTATGGCCCCCAGCCGGGTTCGATCACCAGCACTTCGTCTTCCGGATCAAGCAACGCCCTGGTGATCAGTGACAGCCCGCCGTAGGAACCAGGCGTTACGGTGATCTGATCGACGCCGACATGCAGGCCATGCTGGTCTGCTTCGAATTCGGCAATTGTTTCCCGCAGCTCGACAAGTCCGGTTGGGTCGATGTAATTGCCATGGCCATCGCGAATTGCCTTGATGGCCGCTTCCTGAACCGGCGGCGGCGCTGCAAAGTCGGGTTCACCGATACCGAAATCAACGACATTCATGCCCGTGGCCTCAAGGGCATCGGCCTGCCGGCGCATCCCGACAACCGTGGAGCCACCAACGGATTGCGCAAACTTCGACAATGGGGGGGACATATGGACTACCGTGATGATTATACGTTAAGCCTCGGACTCCGGGATTATCGCGCCAGTATGGGCAAAAAAGCACCTGTCAACAACCGTCCCCGCCATGCTTCAATATAAGCCCATTAACCAGACGTATCGCAAAAAGCCAGTAAGGGTCGAAATACATGACTGACGCAACCTACCGCCTTGCCATTGACGTCGGCGGTACTTTTACGGACGTCGTGCTGGTTGACGATCACAGTGCCAGGGTCTGGTTCGCCAAGGTATTGAGCACGCCGAATGATCCTTCGGAGGGGTCGCTCAGCGGCGCCGCAGAAATTCTGCAACGAACGGGGACTGCAGCCTCGGCAGTACGCGACGTGGTGCATGCCACTACGGTGGCGACCAATGCGGTACTTGAAGGAAAAGGTGCCCGGACGGGCCTGATCACCACCGCCGGCTTCCGCGATGCCCTGGAAATGGGCCGCGAAGCCCGTTACGACATATATGACCTCGGCATCCGCATGCCGCCGCCCCTGGTGCCACGCCGGCGCAGGATGGAGATTACGGAAAGGGTCGGTTTCGATGGCGAGACCCTGACGCCGCCGGATGATGAAGAGATCGCCCGCGTTCTCTCGAGCCTGGTGGAGGACGCCGGGATCGAAGCCCTTGCCATCTGCCTGCTGCATGGCTACGCCCATCCTGGCCACGAAGTGCAGGTGGCCAAAATCGCGGCGCAGCTGTTTCCCGACCTGGCAGTCAGTGTCTCGCATCAGGTCTCGGCTGAGGTTCGGGAGTTCGAGCGGACCTCCACCACCGTTGTTGATGCTTACGTGAAACCGCTGGTGCGAACCTATGTGGGACGCCTCAACCAAGGCCTCGGCGATCTGGGTATGCGCCGGGAAGTTTCCATGATGCTCTCCCACGGTGGAATCGAGCCGGCATCGGACGTGGCCAACAACTATCCGGTGCGGATGATCGAATCCGGGCCCGCTGCCGGCGCCATCGCCGCCGGGCATTTTGCCCGTGAAGCATTGCAACGGCCTGATGCCATTGCCTTTGATATGGGCGGCACCACCGCCAAAATATCGGTCATCCGTGGGGGCGAACCAGCCATTACCCAGGCATTTGAAGTCGGCCATGTGCATCGTTTCAAGGGCGGCAGCGGTTATCCGCTACAGATATCCGCTATCGAGTTGCTGGAAATTGGCGCCGGTGGCGGTTCCATCGCCCATGTCAACGAACTGGGCTTGCTAAATGTCGGACCGAATTCAGCTGGCGCCGATCCGGGGCCGGTCTGCTATGACCGGGGCGGCAAACAACCCACCGTCACCGATGCGGACCTTGTCCTGGGCTATCTTGATCCCGCGCATTTCCTGGGTGGCGATATGCAGCTTGATGTGGATGCGGTCAAGTCGGTCATTGATGGCGATATCGCCGGCCGGCTTGGCATGCCGGTGGAACAGATCGCCTGGGGCATTCATGACGTCGTCAACGAAAACATGGCAGCGGCGACCCGTGCCCATGCGGCGGAAAAAGGCATTGATCTGCGCAATTTCGCCATGATCGCCTTCGGCGGTGCCGGCCCGGTACACGCCTACGCATTGGCGCGGAAGCTGGGTTTGCGCCGCCTGCTATGCCCCTTCGGCGCCGGTGTCGCATCCGCGATTGGCTGTCTTGCGGCAGTACCGGCGGTCGAACTGGTCAACGCCCATTTTGCCCCGCTTGACGCGGTGGACTGGACCGCTGTCGCGGGCAACTACCGGTCCATGCGGCGGTCCGGCGAGGCCGCCCTGGGCAAACTGATCGGCAGCGACAGCAAACTTGTCATGCAACGTGCCGTCGACATGCGTTGTCAGGGCCAGGGCTATGCCGTAACCGTGCCGGTGTCTGACGATG
>JAJFGG010000109.1 GCA_021776235.1 Alphaproteobacteria bacterium
CGGCCCGGCCCATTGCCCTGGTGCCCATGGGGGCCGAGGCCGAGGCGATGGCCCTGCGCCTGTGCCATGCCCTGCGCCGGGACGGCTTCACGGTCGACATGGGCTTTCGCGGCAATATGAGCCGGCGGCTGAAACGGGCCAACAAGCTGAACGCCCGTGCGGCATTGATTCTGGGTGATGATGAAATTGCCAAGGGTGTGATAATCCTGCGCGATTTGGACGATGGCGCCCAGCAGGAGGTCGCGCTGGACGCCCTAGCGGCCGATCTGCGAAAATTGGTCACATGATCGGCGGCGAACAGATAGACGGCATCCTCAAGCGCCTGGCGGAGCTTGAAGCCACCATGGCCGAGGGTGGCTCAAGCGACGAGTTTGTCCGCCTGTCCAAGGAATATGCGGAACTGGCCCCGGTGGCGAAGACTGCCGCCGCGGTGCGTGACCTGCGCACCGAAATTGCCGATTTGGCCGCTATGGTTGTTGATCAAGACAGTGACGTTGAAATGCGTGCGCTGGCAACCGAGGAAATGGCAGCGGCACGGGAGAAACTGCCGGCCTTGGAAGATGAACTGCAGATTGCCATGCTGCCCAAGGACGCTGCGGATACCAAGAATGCCATTCTGGAGGTGCGCGCGGGCACGGGTGGCGATGAGGCGGCCCTGTTCGCGGCCGACCTGCTGCGCATGTATCAACGCTACGCCGAGATCAATGGCTGGAAGTTCGAATTGATCAGCGTCAGCGGATCGGACCTTGGCGGTATTCGTGATGCCGTGGCCGAGATCACGGGCCGGGGCGTGTTCGCCAAATTGAAATTCGAATCCGGTGTTCATCGGGTTCAACGGGTGCCTGAAACGGAATCACAAGGCCGCATCCATACCTCCGCGGCCACCGTTGCCGTCCTGCCTGAAGCCGAGGAGATCGACGTTGAAATTGACCCCGCGGATCTGCGGGTCGATACCTATCGCGCCCAGGGCGCAGGTGGCCAGCACGTTAACAAAACAGATTCAGCAATCCGTATCACCCACTTGCCTTCGGGCATCGTGGTGCAGCAGCAGGACAATAAATCACAGCATAAGAATCGCGCCAAGGCCATGAAAGTCCTGCGCGCACGCCTGTACGATGTGGAACGGCAAAAGGCCGACGGCGAGCGGGCTTCCGCCCGCAAAGAACAGGTCGGCAGTGGCGACCGTTCCGAACGCATTCGCACTTACAATTTTCCTCAAGGCCGGGTCACCGATCACCGGATCAATCTGACTCTGTACAAATTGGATAAAATGATGAGTGGCGAAGCGGTCGACGAAATGGTGGACGCACTGATCGCCGACCACCAGGCGAACTTGTTGGCAGACCTGGAAGCTCATGGCTGATGGCATCAGCTTCGCGCCGGCATTGACTTTGCGTCAGGTTCTAGCGGCTGCCGGTCAAGAATTGCGCGCGGCGGGAATCGATGATGCCATGCTGGATGCCGGGTTGTTGCTGGCTCATGTCGTTGGTGGTAATCGCCTGACCTTGATACGCGACGGTGACCGCAGACTTTGTCATGCCAAAGTCCGGATCTTTGCCAAATTGATCGCCGCCCGTGCCGCGCGGCAACCGGTATCGCGCCTATTGGGTCGTCGGGAATTCTGGAGCCTTGATTTAAAAATTGGCCCGGCAGTTTTGGATCCGCGCCCCGACAGTGAAACCATTGTTGCAGCCGCCCTGGAACAACTGACGCAACAGGATGGGGCCTATCGGATTGCCGACCTTGGCACCGGTTCGGGCTGTCTGTTGCTGGCGTTATTGCAGGAACGGCCGCGCACTTGGGGTCTGGGCCTGGACCTCAGTGCCGCCGCCGCCCGACAGGCGCGGGACAACGCAACTACCCTGGGCCTCTCTGGCAGGACTGAATTCCTGGTTGGCGATTGGGGCCGGCCGCTGGCAGGCGGATTTGATCTGATCGTCGTCAACCCGCCCTATATCGCATCGGCGAAAATTGCCGAGCTGGCGCCGGAGGTCCGCTGCCATGATCCGGCCTTGGCTCTGGATGGCGGCGCGGATGGTCTGGCAGCGTATCGCGCATTGCTGCCCGATCTGTTGCGGCTGTTGCAACCGAATGGCAAAGCGGTCTTGGAGTGCGGATTCGATCAGGCTTATTCACTGGGACAAATCATCGAAGCCAATGGATTGCGCGTTGAAAGCCGTCACCGTGATCTAGGTGGGGTTGAACGTTGTCTCGTCATCTCTGCAATATAATTGAAAAAAAGGGTTGGAATTTCCGCCGTCAACGGCTAGGTTCCTAGGCGAACGGCAAGGAACGACCGTCGCGATCAGAAAAAGTCAACTGTCGTGATGGGACGAGCGGTTCCAATTAGACATACCCACATTGCAAAACGGAAATCTGGGGCCAATATTTAGGCCGATATTATACGGACAACTTGAATGCAATTGGGACGTCTTGGTTCGATCGAAAGCATTGGCGATTAGTCCTTCCGCTGAACAATTTGGCGGCTGGCTTGTGGTAGAAATACCTGGTTGATGGGTCGAGCGCAGGAGCCTTGAATTGACGTTCGTACGTTGACACAACTCAAGACGGTGCTATGAGACAGAACGGACCCCAGAGACGGGGGCGTGGCCGTCCCAGCGGTCGCAGGGGGTTTAACAATTCCCCCAATCGCAGTTATGACAGCAGTGGCCCGGACGTAAAAGTTCGCGGCACAGCGTCAGCGGTATACGACAAATACCAGGCGTTGGGGCGCGACGCGATTCTATCCGGTGACCGCGTCGCGGCGGAAAACTTCTTTCAGCACGGCGAACATTATTATCGCCTGGTGCAGGCCGCCAAACAGCAAGCCGGCGAGAGTGAACAACGGGATGTCCGGCGGCAAGAGCAGCCGAACCGCGCTGAGCCTGGCAACGAGAAAGCCGCGGCCACTAGCGAAGAGCAATCGGCCACAGTGGCTGAAGAGGCGGTTGTCGAAGTTACGGGCAATAGCCTCAGATTTGATGCGGAAAACGCCGTGTCGCCTGATCTTGAGGCTGCGAACGCAGGTGAAGTATTACTTGCCGACGCAGGCGCCGTGCAGGTGGATGAGGGGCGCGGAACGCCTATGAATCCGGCTGAATTGGCGGCAATGTCCGAATCCGGCCGCAAGTCCCGCACCGCCAATAGCGGCAATGGCCGCGCTAACCGTAATCGTGCCGGCGTCGAGCAAGATGACACTGGCGCGGAAACTGCTGAGGCAGCCCCTCGCCGGCAACCGCGCCGCAGGCGCCGTCCGGCGCCCGATACGGCGGTATTGGAAAGCGATAGCGTACCGGTCGATGTGGTTGAGGACGTCGAACCCAGCTAACGCGGATCGAGTCTGCTAAGTTTTCAGTCAACGTTGGCTCTGGGTTGGCTCCGGGTTGGCTCCGGGTTGGCACCAATGGCCGTTGGTATTATGGCGGGGTTACCGCATCGCCCAGGCGGATCGTGCCGCCGTTGACCACTTCCAGATAGATGCCCATATCCGCATGGCCAAAGGCCTGTTGCAACTGCAGAGGTATGTTGACGTCGCGCGTGGCGGTTTCCAAATTTACGTTGGTTGCCGGGCAACGTACAATTCTGGAAATGGCCCGAACCACCACGTTGTCACCAATCTGAAGCTCAGAATCGCACCAATCGAACTCCTGCCAGGGTACGCCGGTGTCGAAATACAGATTGGCGCGAAAGCGTAAGGGATCCAAGGATACTTTCATAACCCGTTCCAGTTCCCGCAAGCTGGAAATATTGATTGCTGACAGGCATTGGCGTGGCACATCGGAAAAGGTGTGGCCGGCGGCGCGCAACAGTTTTGGACTGCCTCGGACTTCGTTGCCCAGATAGGCGGCAAAGAATTGTTCTATCATCTGCCGGCCCACGGGCTGATCAAGACGGCCACGGGCGATCTGTTTGCCGTCCCGTTCGATCACCAACTCTTGCGTCTCGTCGTGGTAACGGCTGCGCAGGGCGGCCAACCGTTCGTTGCGGGCCAACATCAAAAATTTGCTTTTTGCCAGGAATTTGGGATCGGCCGCATCGAAACGGGTTGAACCGTGGGCCAAGGCGAAGGCCCGGTCCATGGGTATGCAGCGCCCGGGCGATACCTCGGTTTTGGGCAATGCTTCCGGGCTCAAACCCTTGACTGGGTAGCGGTAAATTTGTGCGATACGGCTCATATTCTGATCTCGAATTCGGCCTTGAACGGCGGGCAAAAATTGCCTCTCTAAGGACTACTTTACGCTCTGCTAGAACCTTGTGTTGCGCGTAGGCAACACCTATTTAGTAAGTATCATGTGCTGCCATGGTTGCTTCATAGAAGGACCGGGCATTGACTGCAAGGCGTTGATGGCAGGCCGCCGAATTGCGGCGTATCGGGTGTCACAAGGCGTGCTTGAAAGGGATAAAAATGGATTTCGAAAAATACACCGAACGCAGCCGTGGCTTTGTCCAGGCCGGCCAAACCCTGGCCCAACGATCGGGGCATCAGCAATTCACCCCACAGCATTTGCTGAAGGTTCTGCTCGACGATGAGGAGGGCATGGCGGCAGCCTTGATCGCGGCGGCGGGTGGCGATGCGGCGGCGGCGCGGACGGCCAATGAAGACGCCCTGGCCAAACTGCCAAAGGTGGAAGGCGGCGGTGCGGGGCAGCTTTACATGGCGCCGGAAACCGGCCGCCTGTTCGAAGCGGCGGAGCAAATCGCCGAAAAGGCTGGTGATAGTTATGTCACGGCGGAACGCCTGTTGCTGGCTCTGGCCCTGGCGACTTCAACGCCGGCCGCCGCCGCTTTGGAAAAGGCTGGCCTGACCCCGCAAAACCTGAACAGCGCTATTAACAATCTGCGCAAGGGCCGTACGGCCGATAGCGCCACGGCCGAAAATGCCTACGATGCCCTGAAAAAATATGCCCGCGATCTGACCGAGGCCGCGCGTGATGGCAAACTTGACCCGGTAATCGGCCGGGACGAGGAAATTCGCCGCACTGTGCAGGTGCTGTCCCGGCGGACCAAGAACAATCCGGTCCTGATCGGCGAGCCTGGTGTCGGCAAGACCGCCATTGTCGAGGGTCTGGCCATTCGCATCATGAATGGTGACGTGCCCGAAAGCCTGCAAAACAAAAGCCTGCTGGTACTGGATTTGGGCGCCTTGATCGCCGGCGCCAAGTTTCGCGGCGAGTTCGAGGAACGCCTGAAGGCCGTATTGTCGGAAGTTGAGGCGGCGGCGGGCGAAATAGTTCTGTTCATCGATGAACTGCATACCCTGGTTGGCGCCGGCGCGGCGGAAGGTTCCATGGATGCCTCGAATTTGTTGAAACCGGCACTGGCCCGCGGCGAATTGCATTGTGTTGGTGCGACCACGTTGGATGAATACCGCAAGCATATTGAAAAAGATGCCGCTCTGGCTCGGCGTTTTCAGCCCGTCATGGTGCTGGAGCCAACGGTGGAGGATACCATTTCCATACTGCGCGGCTTGAACGAGAAGTATGAGCTGCATCACGGTGTCCGCATCTCGGACGGCGCCCTGGTGGCCGCGGCGACCCTGTCGAACCGTTACATCACGGACCGCTTTCTGCCCGACAAGGCCATTGACCTGATGGACGAAGCGGCCAGCCGAATTCGCATGGAAGTGGATTCGAAACCGGAAGAAATCGACGAACTGGACCGTCGCATTATCCAGCTGAAGATTGAACGGGAAGCCCTGAAAAAGGAAGACGACGACGCTTCGCGCGAACGCTTGGGCAAATTGGAAAGCGAATTGGCGGACCTGGATAGCCGGTCGACCCACCTAACGGCGGCTTGGCAGGGCGAGAAGGAAAAACTGAGCGAGGCCCAGGAGCTGAAAGAGCAACTCGAACATGCCCGCCAGGAAGCGGAGGCAGCCCAACGCCAGGGCGATCTGGCCAGGGCGTCGGAACTATCCTATGGCGTCATCCCGGATCTGACCAAGCAAATTGAAGAGGCGGAATCGGTTGGCGGCGACGGTGTAGCTGGCAATGGCGCGATGCTGCGCGAAGTGGTTGGCGAAGAAGATATCGCCGCCGTGGTGGCCCGCTGGACCGGCATTCCGGTGGAGAAGATGCTGGCTGGTGAACGCGATAAACTGCTCGCCATGGAACAACGTCTGGGAGATCGGGTCATCGGCCAGGACGAGGCATTGGCCGCTGTGGCTAACGCGGTACGCCGGGCGCGGGCTGGTCTGCAGGATCCCTCCCGGCCCATAGGTTCGTTCCTTTTCCTGGGCCCAACGGGTGTTGGCAAGACGGAATTGTGCAAGGCCCTTGCGGAATTCCTCTTTGACGATGAAGCCGCGATAACCCGCATCGATATGTCAGAATATATGGAGAAGCATGCCGTTTCACGGTTGATCGGCGCGCCGCCCGGATATGTGGGCTACGACGAAGGCGGCACCCTGACCGAGGCTGTGCGCCGCCGCCCCTATCAGGTGGTGCTATTCGATGAAGTGGAGAAGGCTCACCCGGATGTCTTCAACGTGTTGTTGCAGGTACTGGACGACGGCCGCATGACCGATGGCCAGGGCCGCACCGTGGATTTCACCAATTCCATTATCGTTCTGACCTCGAACCTGGGGGCCGAACATCTGGCTGCCTTGGCCGATGGCGAAGAGTCCGAGGCTGCGCGTACGGATGTCATGGCCATGGTTCAGGCTCACTTCCGGCCGGAATTTCTCAACCGCCTGGACGAGATCATCCTGTTCCACCGGCTGGCCCGCGAACATATGGGCGGCATCGTGGATATTCAGCTTCGTCATTTGGCCGCGCTGCTGGCCGACCGAAAGCTTGAGTTGGCCTTGGACGCCTCGGCCCGTGACTGGTTGGCCAGAGCAGGTTATGACCCGGTTTACGGGGCGCGCCCCCTGAAGCGGGTGATCCAGCGACAGTTGCAGAACCCGTTGGCCGGCCTGATCCTGGAGGGCGCGGTCAGCGAAAACGAGACCGTCAATGTCTCGGCCACGGCGGCCGGCCTGACCATCAACGACCGTCTGATCGAAGCGGCATAGGACCAGCTTGCGCCGGCTCTCTTCGGTGGGGCTTCGGTATTGCCCACTTTCGCGACTGACTGAACCACCCGCTCGCCCACGGGAGAGCGGGTGGCACGGTCATTTGACGAGAATCGACAATGCCATGGCTGCCGGGGATGGGTGCCGGCGGACTTGCTTTCACAGCCTGTCCTTGGCCATACTGCACATCCGAACGCGGCAGCATCGTCACGGTTGGCGCTGCCGCGATGCAACCCGCGAAGCAGGAGTATTCCATGGAGCCGACCATCACGCCCCTTGATGCCACGTTTGGCGCTACCGTCACAGATGTCGACCTGGCCCATATGGATGAGGCTACGTGGCAGCGCGTTGAGGACGCTTTTCACGAGTTTGCCGTGTTGATTTTTCCGGGGCAGGACCTGTCTGACGACGCGCAGGTGTCGTTCGCGAACCGCTTTGGCGAGATCGAGCTGTTGCGCGGAGACCCCGCTGCCAAGGCGGTTGCGATCAGCAATGCCAAGCAGGACGGCAGCGTTTTGCAGCCGGGGGAGCATCGTTATCAGGCATTGCGGGGGAATGAAGGTTGGCATACCGACAGCTCCTACATGCCGCTGGCGGCCAAGGCATCCGTGCTGTCGGCGCAGGTCGTACCTTCGGCTGGGGGCGAGACGGCGTGGGCCGACATGCGGGCCGCCTATGACGCGCTGGACAAGGACAAGAAAGAACGCATCGACGGACTTTCCGCATATCATTCACTGTACCAGTCGCAAGCCAAGATCGGCCATATCGTCAAGACGGGCGCTGGTTACGGTTATCACAACAAGGGCGCGCCGCTGCGCCCGCTGGTGAAAACGCATCCGGTAACCGGCCGCAAGTCGCTGTTCATCGGCCGCCATGCCTACCGAATTTCAGGTATGGATGATAACGAAGCAAAAAGCCTGTTGGATGATCTCCTCGATTTCGCCTGCCAGCCGCCCCGCACCTATACTCACAATTGGCGCCCGGGCGACGTGGTCATCTGGGACAATCGCTGTGTTTTGCATGGCGCGCGGCCCTACGACTATGGCGAAACGCGGATCATGCGGCATACCCGTGTTGCCGGCGATCCGGCCAGCGAGCTTGCGCCCACAGGCCGCGACGAACGGGCCAGCGGTTTCGAACCCTCGGCCTCGAACATGTAGCCACGACATGGTTTAGGTATAATTGGGTGGCGCGGTAAAGCCGTCGATCTGCCGGGCCAGAAGGCGCGCGAATTGAATTAACCGTTTGTCGTGACAGGCTGGGCCGATCGCCTGCATTCCGACGGGCAGGCCAGCCGGCGTTTGTCCGCAGGGAATACTCAGCGCCGGAAGATAGGCAAGGACGGCCAGGCCTGTCCAAAACGACTGTTGGAAAAATGCCTGCTGCTCTCCGTTGACCGTTAGAAAACGCGGTTGATCGAGGGGGGTCGAAATATGCTCGAAAGCGGCGGTGGAACTACAGGGCGTTAATAGCAGATCAAAATCCTGGAAGAATGCCGCCCAGGCCTCGCGAATGCCGGCCCGGGTGTCGTTCATGGACAACCAATCGCGGTGCAATCCCAGACCGGCCGCGGCAATCAATGCGGTCATGCCTTCGGGTGGTGCCTCAGCCGCGTCAACGGCTTTCCGGGCGGCCTCGATTTCCTCCATCGGCATACTGGCGGTGAAGACACTGAACACAAGATGCCTGAAAATGCGATCTGCTTCGGCGAAATCGAAACTGGGCCGTGCCACGGGATTGACGGATCCGCCGGCCCGTTCAATCACCGTAACCGCCCGGTCCAAACAATCGACAACGGATTGGTCCACGGGCCAGTCCGGATGGGTTGGCATATAGGCGAGCTTGAAGTCCTGCAGTGAGGATTTCTCACAAGCAGGCAAAGCAAGGCTCAAGCCGGCTTCCACCCATTCATCAGGTCCGGCGGTCAGGTCCAAAGCCAGTTCCAGATCGTCGATGGTCCGGGCCATGGGCCCGACGACGGCCAGATCGGCCGGCGCCCAGGCAAAATGCGTTGCGGTCGGCGAGTGCCCGCGGCCGGAAATGATATTCCAGGTCGGCTTCAAGCCATAGACGCCGCAGTGATTGGCGGGACGTCGAATTGAACCGCCGATATCGCTGCCGAATTCCAGGGCGCTCATCCCGGCGCATAGCGCCGCAGCCGAACCGCCGGACGAACCGCCAGGCGAGCGGGCCAGATCCCAAGGGTTGTTGGTCACGCCATGTATGTCATTCCGGGTCTGATAATCCTGCAGCATGAACGGAACATTGGTCTTGCCCATGACAACCGCGCCCGCCGCCCTCAATTTCTCAACCACCGTTGCATCACGGTCGGCGATCTGGTCGGCAAGCCAGGGCGCCCCCCAATGGGTGGCCAGGCCGCCGATGTTGAAACTCTCCTTCACTGTCACGGGCACACCATGCAGTGGTCCGGACAGCTCCCCCTTTGCCGCCAATCTATCCAACGCGTCGGCTTGCTCCCCGGCGCGCTCAAAATCCCGGACGACGACGGCATTGATGCCGCCGTCTATCCGCTCGATGCGGCGGATATGATGCTCGAGCGCGTCTCGCGCGCTGCACCGGCCGGCTCTGATTTCGGCGGCGATCCCTATTGCCGACAAATAGTGCAAATCCTGGTTCATGGCGTTGCTCCGCATAGAAAAATCTGGATCGCGGGGCTATTCCGCCAACGCGGGCATATCTCTGAACAGCTCCAGGGCGTCCGGATTGGCCAGGGCTTCGCGGTTCTTGACCTCGCGGCCGTGGATGATATCGGTGACCGCCAGTTCGGTGATCTTGCCGTTGACGGTGCGCGGGATGTCAGTCACTTGCAGCACCTTTGCCGGCAGGTGGCGGGGTGAGGCGCCGGTCCGGATCTTGTTCTTGATACGGGCAATCAAATCGTCGTCCAGATCAAAGCCGGGGCGCAGGATGACGAACAGGATGATGCGGGTATCGTTGTCCCATTGCTGCCCGATCACCAGCGCTTCCAGGACTTCTTCCAACTGTTCGACCTGGCGGTAGATCTCGGCCGTGCCAATGCGCACACCGCCGGGATTGAGCGTCGCGTCCGACCGGCCGTAGACGACCATGCCGCCGTGTTCGGTAAACGACACCCAATCGCCATGCCGCCAGACATTTGGATAGACGTCAAAATAGGCGGCGTGATAGCGGGCGCCATCAGCGTCGTTCCAAAAGCCGATGGGCATGCAGGGGAAGGGGGCGGTGCAGACCAGTTCGCCCTGGCCGGTGGCCAGGGCTTTGCCGTTCTCGTCGAATACTTCAACCCGCATGCCAAGGCTGGGCGCCTGGATTTCCCCGCGCCACACGGGAAGGGTGGGCACGCCACCCATGAAGCACGAAACAATGTCCGTGCCGCCGCAGATCGAGGCCAACTGTACTTCAGCCTTGATCTTGCCGTAGACGTAGTCGAAGCCTTGCGGCGAAAGCGGCGCGCCGGTAGAGAGCAGCACGCGCATTTTCGACAGGTCATGGCTCGCGATGGGCGCCAGGCCGGCCTTGGCGATGGAATCCAGCCATTTAGCCGAGGTACCGAAGTGTGTCGCGCCTTCGGCTTGGGCGAAGTCAAACAGGATGTTGCCGTCGGGATGGGCCGGCAGGCCGTCGTACAACAAGATCGCCGCGTTGGAGGCCAGCGCCGATACCAGCCAGTTCCACATCATCCAGCCGCAGGTGGTGAAAAAGAACACCCGGTCGCCGGGTCGCACGTCGGCGTGCAATTGGTGTTCCTTCAAATGCTGCAGGATAGTGCCGCCGATGCCATGCACGATACATTTCGGCGCGCCCGTGGTGCCCGAGGAATACATGATGTAGAGCGGCGCATTGAACGGCATTCGGACAAATTCGATCTCGGCGGGGTCAAAGGCCGCGACAAAATCGTCCAGCAGCACGGCGCTGTCGAGATTCTCGAGAGGCGGCGCCGGCCGCATATAAGGCACCACGATCAGTTTCTCCAGGCCGGGCAGCCGGGCGGAAATATCCTTCACCTTGTCCAGGCAATCGAATTCCTTGCCGCCGTAAAAATAGCCGTCGGCGACGAACAGCACCTTGGGTTCGATCTGGCCAAAGCGGTCCAGGACGCCCTGGACACCGAAATCCGGCGAGCAGGAGGACCAGACCGCGCCCAGGGAAGTAGTGGCGAGCATGGCGATTACGGTTTCCGGCAGATTGGGCAAAAAACCGGATACCCGGTCGCCGGCCCCGACACCCATGGCGCGCAAGGCCTGTTGCAGGCCCGAGACCGCCCGGCGCAGATCATCATGGCTCAAGGTCCGCTTGATCCGGTTTTCGCCCCAGAAAACGATCGCATCCCCCGGTCCTTCCCCGCGCAACAGGTTTTCCGCAAAATTCAGACGCGCCTCCGGGAACCACTCCGCGCCGGGCATGGCGTCGCCATTGCGCAGGGCGATCTTGCCTCTGGTGGCAGCGCGCACGGCACAGAAATCCCACACCGTGGACCAGAAATCCTCCCGCCGATTTACGGACCATTGGTGCAGCGCGGCATAATCGGGCACCTCTTCAGCCCAACGGTGCGCGACTTCGGTCATGAAGCGGCCCATGTTGGTTGTCGCCGCTTGCAACGGATTCGGTTGCCACATGGGGGTTTGGGTCACGTTACACTCCTTCACCGGTTTTTCGCAGTCTAGGCCATGGGTGATTTCGCTGCTATGCCGTTGATGCCGGCCACCAGGCCCCGGCCAATTCCGCCATAGGCCAAAACAATCGTCGAAATAGGGCTGAATTGGGCTGCGCCAAAACCCGAATTTCTCTAGTCAGTATGACCGCCGGGTCTGCCTTTCAGATCGCACGGATGCATGAATTCGAGATCGGCGCACATTTCCCTGAAAGCGACCTCCAACTCCCTGGTCGGGATGAAGATGCCGTTGCGGCGCCGTACCTTGCCGAATAATGGATGATCTGGATCCGGGTCGCTTGTCACCGTGCCCAGGACGATGCCAACCGCGGCGCCCTGTTTGTTGAATACCGGCCCACCGGACATGCCCGAACTGAAGCCTTCTCTGGTAATGTAGACGCTGTCGCCAGGGTCATACCAAAAGGCGCCGTCGGTAACGACAACCTCAGTCTCGAGGGTTCTGTTGCGGCGCGTATTGCTGCTGCCGTAGGCAATGATTGTGTCGCCTACTGCGGCGTCTGACCACTCGGGCACCGCCTTGTCCAACTTGAAGAAAGCGATGTCGTGGGTCGGGTGGCGCCACAGCCTACCGCGGATGACAACGCGGTTGTGTGCCACCGTGACGCCAATGCCGTCGGTGAACTGCACCGCGGCGGCGGAGGCCCCGAGCAACACCGGCACGCCGCGGTTGAGTTGGTGGTAGCCGTCCGGCAGTTCGTCCTTAAGCGCCACATCGTCGCCACGGACGCCGCACCCGGCGAGAGCAATGCAGGCCAGGGTCAGGTGAATTGAGACTATCCATTTCTGGAGGCTCCGCAGCATCCAACACCGGCTCCGCATTTCTGTCTCCTCCTTTTGGCCGTGATGATTGACGCAACATTCCTCAGATTGCCACCGGCCCGTCCGGCTTCCCGTTTCGAATGCCCGCTATGACCGGCATCAGACATTGGTGTCAAATCATTGCTGTTGCAGAGGTAGACGGGCAATTCAGATCCATCAATCCCGACCCATCGCGCTGCCGCAACCCTGCCATGCAAGCTTTGTTCTGGTTTCCTTAACGCCTTGTCCCTAGGTTGCGGCGCATGCAAACAAGCTGTGATTTTGGCGGGCCCGAAGGGTGACCGCGGCGGAACTGGGTGGCCGGGTCCGCGGCCTCCCGGGCAATGCCAGGGGCGCGCTGTGGATCGTCCTGGGCTGCATCATGTTTTCCGGCATGACGGCGATGGTAAAGTTCCTGGGCGGTTCGTTCGATTCGTTTCAACTGGCCTTTTTCCGCGCCTTGTTCGGCCTCTTCGCCGTGTTGCCGTTTTTCCTCCGCTATGGCCTTGGTGTCGTGCGCACCCGGCGCCTGGGCCTGCAATTGACGCGAGCGATTGGCGGCTCCTTTGCCATGCTGTGCGGCTTTTACGCCATAACGCATCTGCCTTTGGCCGATGCTGTATCCATCAGCTATGCCCGCGCCCTGTTTTTGATCCCCCTGGCGGTGCTGTTCCTGGGCGAGGTGGTGCGCCTGCGCCGCTGGACCGCCACCGCCGTCGGCTTTGTTGGCGTGGTCATCATGCTGCGTCCGGGCGGCGAAATCGCGCCGGCGACATTCGTCGCTGTGCTCGGGGCCTTCCTGGTGGCGGCGATCACCATTTTGATCAAGAAATTGTCGACCACCGAGCGGCCCGAATCCCTGCTGTTCTATTTTGGCGCGGTCTCGTCCCTGGTGGCCCTGGGCCCGGCCCTGATGGTTTGGCGGGCGCCGACCGCAACTGAACTGGCATTTTTAATGGCGATTGGCGCCCTGGGCGCGGCCGGTCAATATTTCATGATCCGCGGCTATCGGATCGGCGAGACGACAGCATTGCTGCCGTTTGACTATACCCGGCTATTATTCGCCGGTGCCATTGGCTATCTGGTATTTGCCGAGCTGCCGGACATCTGGACCGTGTCCGGCGCCCTTATCGTCGTCGCGGCAACTTTGTACATCGGTGTGCGGGAAGCCAGATTGGGAAAAAGACCCGTGTTGTCTTAGCAGGCTGTTGAGCCAGCCGTCGTCGCCGGAATCTAGTTTTTAGCGCTGTCCAAATAAGCCTGCGCCCGTTGTCGGTGTTCGGGCCGGATATGCTGGCGCACACGGTTGACGGCCATGAGCAATACGGCAGCGTCGTCGGTAAATCCCATCAAGGCGACAAAATCAGGCACCAGATCCACTGGCATGATGAAATAGGCCAGGGCGCCCAGCAAGATTATCTTTGCCTGTGCCGGCGTGGCCGGATCCAGGGCACAATAGTAGGCTGCGATGAGATCGCTGGCGAAAGGGACCCGGCCGAGCACCCGCCGCACCTTGGGCCAGAAGTCCTGACGCACCTGGGCGTCGTTCGGCATTGCCCCCGGGCCAGTATAGGCTGTCGTCATACTGGTCATATGTGCGCTTCCTTCCAATTTGCAACGATTGCCGTCAGGGCCGCGCATCTGCTATGACGCGGCAACGAAGTCTTAAAACATTGGGAAGGGCACAGCATGCAAATCGATGGACAGGTAGCGATTGTCACAGGCGGCGCTTCGGGCCTGGGCGAGGGTACGGCCAAGGAGCTGGCCGACGCCGGCGCGCGAGTTGCGGTTTGGGATATTCAGGAGGACAAGGGCATGGCCGTGGCGAACGCCGTGGGCGGGGTCTTTTGTAAATGCGATGTCACTTCGGAAGACAGCGTGATCGCCGCTTTGGGCGAGACCAGGGAAGCCCTGGGCAAGGCCCGCATTCTGGTCAATTGCGCCGGCACCGGCGTGGCGGTCAAGACGACCTCACGCGGTGTTGCCCATCCCCTTGATCAGTTCGAGCGGATCATCAAAATCAACCTGATCGGCACCTTCAATTGCCTTCGCCTCGCCAGCACTGACATGGTCGACCTGGAGCCGTTGGAGCATGGTGAGCGCGGCGTGATCATCAATACCGCTTCCGTTGCCGCCTTTGACGGTCAGGTTGGCCAGGCCGCCTATTCCGCCTCGAAAGGCGGTATTGTCGGCATGACACTGCCTGTGGCCCGCGATCTGGCGGACAAGGGCGTGCGTGTCTGCACCATTGCGCCGGGTATCTTCGAAACACCCCTGCTGGGCACGCTGCCGGATGACGTGCGGGCCTCGCTGGCTGCCAGCGTACCGTTCCCGAAGAAACTAGGCATACCAAGTGAATTTGCCCAACTTGCCCGGCAGATTGCCGAAAACGTCATGCTGAACGGTGAAACCATCCGTCTGGACGGCGCCATCCGCATGGCCCCGCGCTAGCCCGGAAGTGCTTTCTGGCCGTGGCGCTATATCAGAGAGCCTTGATACCGGCCGAAGCAGACTATTCAATCGGCCGCGATGCCATCGATGAAGCCGGCCAGGGCGATATCCCGTTCGCTGAGACCGGAAACATCGTGGCTGGTTAAGACAATATCCACGCGGTTGTATACATTGCTCCATTCCGGGTGATGGTTCATGGCCTCGGCTTTCAGGGCAATGCGTGTCATGAAGGCGAAGGCGGCATTGAAATCCTTGAAGGTGAAGGATTTCGCGATGGCGTCCCGGCCACTTTGCACGCGCCAGCCGGATAGGGCGGCCAGTGCGTCGCGGCGGCGATGGTTTTTCAGCAGGTCGCTCATGCGCTACTCCTTTGCGCTATTTGGGCCGAAAGGCCGTGGCTTCCCGGCCGGCCCGGTCCAGTTGCGCCGGTGTCATGCTGGCAGCCAGCGGATACTGGGAGCGCCGTGCTTCTTGCGCCACACCTTTTGCTTCGCTTCCGTCCACGCCCTGGGGAATGGCGGCCAAAAGCAACCACTTATAAGCCTTGATCGCGTCGGAGGGCAGGCCGTCGCCGGTCATGTAACGGGTCGCCAGGTTGTACTGCGCCCTGGCATGGCCCTTCGCTGCGGCCCGGCGATACCAGTTCGCCGCTGCCACCGGATGCGCCGTGACGCCAAGGCCCTTCTGGTGCATGAAGCCCAAATTGAACTGTGCCGGCGGATAGCCCTGTTCCGCCGCCCGCCGCACCCAGGTAGCGCCCTTGCCCATGTTGCGTTTTACACCCAGGCCGCGCATCAACATGCGTCCCAGGGCATTTTGCGCCCGTGGCAGCCCGGCCACGGCCGCCCGGCGGTACCATTGCAGCGCCGTGACCAAATCGGCCGGCCGGCCCAGGCCGTATTCATGGACCCGGCCCATGACATACTGCGCCAGGACCTGGCCAATCTTGGCCATATGGGCGCAATGTTCGTCAATCTCGGTCCAGGCTGAAACGGTATAGGCAAGCAGGCAGAACGAGGTTGCGTCGGGATCGATTTTGCCGCGTGGATTCTGTCCTTGTATGCGACCCGGCAGTTCTTTGGCCAGATTGGTGATCAATTCCTGGGAGGCCGCATAGTTTTGCCGCCAGGCGCGGCCGATCCACTCAAAGGCGTCAAACATCAACAGCGGACGACCCAGCTTGGTCAGTTCCAGCCGGCCAAGTTCAAATTGCGATTGTGCGATGCCGGCCGCCGCCGCCCGTTGCATCCAGAACCGGCCCTCCGCGAGGTCAACGGCACCCAACAGGCCTTTGATATGGAACATGGCGAAATCATGCTGCGCCTTGGCGTTGCCGGCCTCGGCTGCGCGGCGATAAAGACCCGCGGCCCTGGTTAAATCTTTTTCCACGCCCGTGCCGAGATTGTAGCGCCGGGCCAGCGCATACTGAGCCTGGTGATCATCGCCCTTGGCGGCCAATTCCAACCAGTGCAGGGCATTTTCCAGGTCCGGATCGACGGCGATGCCAGCGGCCAGGTATTGCCCCAATCGGCGTTGGGCCGGGGCCACGCCCTGTTCCGCGGCGAATTGGAAATGACGCAACGCTTCATGATAATCCAGACCCACGCCAAGGCCGCGGTCAAAATGGCGGCCCAGGTAAAAGCGCGCCCGCGCGCTGCCGGAACTGGCCGCCAGCCGGCTCCATTTCAAGGCTTCGGCGTAGTCCTGTGGCAGATCAACGCCCCTGAACAACAGCTCCGCCAGATCCAACTGGGCCAATATCAGGCCTTCTTCGCCGGCCTGGCGCAGCCAGGCCAGGCCGGTGTCCGGATCCTGGTTTACGCCGGTCCCACGTACCAGCATAAGGCCCAGGCGGTAGTGGGCCATGGCATTGTTCTTGTCGTCCGACGCTATCTCTTCCCATTGGGCCCGGGCGGTCGTGAAATCGCCCCGGCCATAGGCTGTCAGGCCGCTGGCAAAGTCCGCCCCTGCCGGTCGGGCATAACCTGAACCGAACCACAGTAGTAAAACCGCGCCTGCGATCCGCCACTTCATGGCATGCAACCTAGCGGGGCGCCGGGCAGAGCGTTAGACTGCGGCCCATGGCGAAGGGCAATAGCATGGCCCCTACTTTGGCCGATATCGAGGATCTGGCGCGGGCCACCCTGGACCGTATTCCCGGGCCGCTGCGGCAAAATTTGACTGACCTGGTAGTCCAGGTGGTCGAATTTCCCGACGACGAAACCATGCGCGCGTTGGACCTGGATACACCTTACGATCTGTTGGGAATGTACAGCGGGGTCAGCCTGGAGCGGAAAAGCGTTACCGCCGTGCCCGAAGATGTGGACATCATCTTTCTGTATCGCCGGCCCCTGCTGCATTATTGGATTGAATGCGGCGAAGACCTGAATAATCTTGTGCGTCATGTTCTGATCCATGAAATCGGTCATCATTTCGGATTTTCCGATGCGGATATGGCGGTCATTGAAAATTCTGAAATTTGATCCGCGCCGCCCATCGCCGTCAATAGCCGCAGATGTTCCATATCACGGGCCATTGGCGTGACGTTGCAAATCCAGGGCATATTCCGATTCCACGGTGTAAATGGCGCCCTGCCGTGCCAAATGGGACGAAAACAGGCAAAACCGGTCCACGACGAAGGGCGGCGAGGCATATTCGCTGTAACGCGCGGCATAGCCCTCGGCTTCCAAGGGTGCGATGCCGTCCAGGCGGGCCAGGGTGACGTGGGGGTGGTAGCGGCGGCGCTCGGGCGCCAGGCCGATAACCTGTAGCCCGTGCTGGATTTTGCCGTGCAATTTGCGTAGAGCGGCATCGTTTTCGACCCCTGCCCAAAGCACACGGGCCAGTTTGCGCTCGTTGAAAAATCCGGTGCGCCTCAGGGTCAGTGAAAAGGCGGGCGCCGCTATCCGGTAGAGCACATCGTCAATATCCCGGGCCATGGCGCCATCGACCTCGCCGATGAAGCGAAGGGTCAGATGTAATTGCCCGCGGTCGCGCCAGCGGGCGCCATCGACCCCGCCGCAAAGCGGTGTCAGGGTATCCTTGATCCGGTCCGGCAACGCAATCGCCACGAACAGCCGCAATCTTTCACTCCCCCGCCTTGCTGCTCAGCAGGTTTAGCACATATGGCGTCATGGCATCGACAATGACCTGTACGCCGGCGGCATTGGGATGCAGACCATCGGGTTGATTGAGCTCCTGCTGTGCTGCAACCCCTTGCAGAAAGAATGGATAAAGGGTGACCCCATGCCGGCGCGCAAGATCGGGATAGATTGAGTTGTGGGCCTTGGCATAATCGGGTCCCAGGTTGGGTGGTGCCAACATGCCGGCCAGAAGCACGGGCACGCCGCGTTGGCGCAGCGCGCCCAGGATGGCGTCGAGGTTGCGACGGGTTTCAGCCGGATCAACGCCACGCAGACCGTCATTGGCGCCCAGTTCCAGAATTACCAGATCGATCTGCCCCGTTAAGGTCCAGGCCAGCCGCGCCCGACCACCGGCGGTGGTGTCGCCCGAGACGCTGCCGTTCCGCACCCGCACGTCCTGGCCCTGTCGCCGCAGTGCGCCCTGCAGCCGGGCCACAAAGCCGTCCGCCGCCGGCAGGCCGTAACCGGCGGTCAGGCTGTCGCCAAAGGTCAGGACCACTTGTTCCCCGGCCCAGGCGGCGGGAGAGGCCCAAATTAGCGCAACAAAAAGAACCGCTGCCTTGACAACGCGCGTGACGTAGCCATCTGCCACGGATACCTTGCGGGCGAATAGGGGACGTATGACAAATTCTGATGACATCATGATAGACCTGAACGATGTGCATTTGACCTTGCCCAGCGAGGCCGGACCGGTGGACATCTTACGTGGCGTTGACCTGGCTGTCTCGAAGGGCGAAACCGTCGGCCTGATTGGTCCTTCGGGCTCCGGCAAATCGACCTTGATGGCGGTGATGGCCGGTCTGGAACGCCCCAGCCGCGGCCGCGTCCAGGTGGCAGGCCAGGCCTTGCAGGACCTGGGCGAGGATGCCCTGGCCCTGTTCCGCCGCGACCACGTGGGCATCGTTTTTCAATCCTTTCATCTGATCCCGACCATGTCGGCGCTGGAAAACGTTGCCATGCCTCTGGAATTCGCCGGTGTGCGGAATGCCTTCGCCGGCGCCGAAGCGGCATTGGCCGAGGTTGGTCTGCAGCATCGACTAAGCCACTATCCGTCGCAACTATCGGGCGGCGAACAACAGCGGGTGGCCCTGGCCCGTGCCGTGGTCCGCCGCCCCAGCCTGCTGTTGGCGGACGAGCCCACGGGCAATCTGGACGGCACAACGGGCGGGGCGATCATCGAATTGATGTTCCGCCTGCATCAGGCCGCCAATAGCACCCTGATCCTGATCACCCATGACCCGGCCCTGGCAGATCGCTGTGACCGCATTGTGCAGATGCGCGACGGCCGCCTGGAGGCAGCCCCTGCCATGGCCGCGGACTGATATTAATGGTCCCGCGCCGTCTTGCTTTTACCATCGCCCGGCGGGAGTTACGCGGTGGTTTGCGCGGCTTTCGCATCTTTCTGTTGTGCGTGGCCCTGGGTGTCAGTGCCATTGCCGGGGTCGGTTCCTTGTCGGACGCCCTGGTCGACGGCTTGCGCCGGGACGGCCGACTGTTGTTGGGTGGCGATGTGGAACTGCGCTTGTCCCATCAGCCGGCCAACGAGGCGCAACTGGCCTATTTGCAGGCTTCCGGACAGGTCAGCCAGGTCATCGAAATGCGCTCCATGGCCCGTCGCCCGGACGGGCGCCAGCGCGGTCTGGTCGAGTTGAAGGGCGTGGATGGGCGCTATCCCTTGTACGGCCGTATGCAGTTGGATCCAGGCCAGGACCTGGCCATGGCGTTCGCGCAGCAAGACGGCCTGCCTGGCGCGGTGGCGGAAAGGGTGCTTTTACAGCGCCTGAAACTGCAAGTCGGCGATTTGGTCCAGGTTGGCGAGGCGACCTATCGTATAGCCGCCGCCATTCGGCGGGAACCGGACCGGGGTGCCGACGCCTTTGTCCTTGGGCCCCGCCTGATGGTGGCCAAGGCCAGCCTGGCGGCCACCGAGCTGGTTCGCGAAGGCAGCCAGGTGAAGTACCGCTATCGCATCGCCCTGCCGGCGAATAGCGATCCGGTGGCGTGGATCGAAGGTCTCAAGATCCGCTTTCCCGACGCCGGCTGGCGCATTCGCGATGTGCGCAATGGCGCGCCGGGACTGAAACGCTTCGTCGACCGCATGCGCCTGTTCCTCACCCTGGTCGGTCTGACCGCCTTGTTGGTTGGTGGTCTTGGTATCGGCAACGCGGTGCGTAGCTTTCTGGAGGGCAAGACCGGGACCATCGCCACCCTGAAATGCCTGGGCGCGCCGTCGCGGCTGATTTTTCAGGTTTATTTGCTGCTGGTGATGGCCCTGACCGGGCTGGGTGTTTTCGCCGGACTGGCGGTCGGTGCCGGTATGCCGCCGCTGCTGTCAGGCCTGCTGGCGGGACTGCTGCCGTTTCATATCCAATTCGATTTGCATCCGCTGCCGCTTTTGCTGGCCGCCACTTATGGCTTCCTGACGGCCTTGGCCTTCGCCATCTGGCCTCTGGCCCGGGCCCAGAGCGTGCCGGCGGGCGCTTTGTTCCGTGATCTCGCCGCGCCCACGCTGGTGCGGCCGTCGTGGCGTTACATGGCGCTGACCGCCCTCAGCTTCGCCGCGTTGGCCGCCCTGGCCATTTTGACCGCGCAGGAGCAGCGTTTCGCCATTTGGTTCGTTTGTGGCGCGGCTGTCGCCATGGCGGCTTTCCTGGGCGCCGGACTGGGCATTGTCGATCTGGCGCGCCGCCTGCCCCGGCCGCGATCCGGGCATTGGGGGGCGGTGCTGCGGCTGGCCCTGGCCAATTTATACCGGCCGGGGGCCGCGACCATTCCCGTGGTGCAATCGTTCGGTCTGGGCCTGTCCGTGTTGGTGGCGGTGATCGGAGTTGAAGGCAATATGAACCTGCAGGTCAACGAACGCCTGCCCGAAAAGGCGCCTGCCTTTTTCTTTATCGATATCCTGCCCGATCAGGTCGCGCCATTCGAAGCCTTGGCCAAGAGCATCGGGGGCGTGGAAGAGATCGAGCGCGTCCCGGCCCTGCGCGGCCGCATCGTCAAGATTAAAGGTATCGACGTGGCCAAGATCAAGGTGGCGCCGCACGCTGCCTGGGCGGCCCATGGCGACCGCGGTCTGACCTATACCGCCCTGCCGCCGCCCAACACCGAGATCGTGGCCGGGCGCTGGTGGCCCGAGGACTACTCAGGACCACCCCTGATTTCGTTTGATGCGGCCATCGCCGAGGGCATGGACATCGGCGTCGGCGACCGTTTGACCCTGAATGTGCTGGGGCGTGAAATCGAGGCTGAGATTGCCAATCTGCGCCGCATAGATTGGTCCACCATGGGCATCAATTTTGTTATTGTGTTTGCGCCCGGCGCCTTGGAAGGCGCCCCGCAGACCTTCATAGCAACGGCGAAAACCACCGCCGCCGCCGAATTGCCGTTGCAGATGGCGGTGACAGACACCTATCCCAACATTACCGCCATTCGCATTCGCGAGGCGCTGGAAGCGATCAATGGGATCCTGCGCAACATTGGTATTGCCGTGCGCTCCACCGCTGCCGTGGCCCTGGCGGCGGGCGTTCTGGTCCTGGCCGGCGCTGTCGCGGCCAATCATCGCCGCCGGGTTTATGATGCGGTGGTTTTGAAGGTTTTGGGCGCAACCAGGAGACGTGTTTTGGCAAGTTATTTCTTGGAATACTCACTATTGGGCCTGATTACCGCCATTCTGGCCGCGGGGGTCGGCACGGCCGCGGCCTATGCCGTGGTGGCGCAGATCATGGGCATGCCCTGGTACTGGCTGCCTGGCGGCGTCCTCATGACCACACTGATCTGTCTGATCGTGACCGTGGGCGCGGGGATGTTGGGGACCTGGCTGGCCATGAGTCAAAAGCCGGCGCCGCTGTTGCGCAACGAATAATCGTCTTGGGTCATCCCGATCCGGAATTATCCAAAGAAACTTCGCACGGCGGCCGCAGGCCTTGAATAATCAGGTGTTTTAGACAATATTCAGCTTAGATTGGTTCGCGGCTGGAAACAGCGGCGGCAAAACGGTTGTGACAACAAGGGGATAAATGAATGGCAATGGATCCTAGAGGTTCCGTTTTCGGTCAGACGAGGGGACAGACCGGCGCGGCGGCCGATACTCGTATTGATGAAGGCCTGCGCTCTTATATGCTGCGGGTCTACAATTATATGGGCTCGGGCCTGCTGCTTAGCGGCATTGTCGCCTATGCTGTGGCGCACACGCCGGCCTTGATGCAGGTGATCTTCGGCACCCCGTTGATGTGGGTGGTGATGCTGGCGCCTCTGGGTCTGGTATTTTTCCTGAGCGCCCGGATTGAGAAGATGAGCGCCGGCGCGGCCCAGGCGACATTCTGGATTTTTGCCGCGCTGATGGGGGCCTCGCTGGCGTCGATCTTCGTGGTCTATACCCAGACCTCCATCGTGCGGGTCTTCATGATCACGTCCGTGACCTTTGGCGCCATGAGCCTGTACGGCTATACCACCAAAAAGGATCTCTCCGCCTGGGGCAGTTTCCTGATGATGGGCCTGATCGGCATCATCGTGGCTTCGATCGTCAACATTTTCCTGGCCTCGGCCATGATGCAATGGGTCATCTCGGTCATCGGTGTTCTGGTCTTCACCGGCCTGACCGCCTATGACACCCAGAAGATCAAGGAAATCTATTCCCATGCCGATGGCGAAGCGACCATGAGCAAGAAGGCGATCATGGGCGCCTTGCGGCTGTATCTGGACTTTATCAACCTGTTCCTGATGTTGCTGCACCTGTTCGGCAACCGCGAATAGCCTAACCGAACTCCCGGTTAAGACGCCCGGCCGCCGCGCCGGGCGTTTTCTTTTGTACTATGCTCGGCAACAACGAATCGAACCCAGCCCGGAGAACCGATCATGCGCGTGGTCATGGCCATGATGAAACACGAAACCAACACCTTTTCGCCGGTGCCGACACCCTGGTCCCGGTTCGAGGATTGGAGCGCCGCTTTCGGCGAGGACGTGATCCGCGCCTACGAACCCACCAACATGACCCTGTCGGCCTATATCAAGTTATGCCGTGAAGCGGATGCGGAGATTATTTCCCCTATCGCGGCCGAGGCGATGCCGTCGGGTCCGGTCAGCGATGATGCCTACAACCGCATGTCGGACGCCATACTGGAGGCCGTGGCCAAGGGCTGCGATGCCATCATGCTGGATCTGCATGGCGCCATGGTGACCGAAAGTACGCCGGACGGCGAGGGCACCCTGTTGGCCCGTGTGCGCCAGGCGGCGCCCGCCACGCCGATCTGCGTCACCTGCGATCTGCACGCCAATCTGACCCAGGCCATGGTGGACAACTGCGACGCCCTGATCGGCTATAAAACCTATCCCCACACGGACATGTTCGAGGTGGGAACCACAGTGGGCAAGATCCTGTTGGCGAAAGTGCGGGGCGAGGTGGACCCCGTCATGGCCTGGGGGCGGGTCCCGGTTCTCAGCCAGACCCTGCGCCAGGGCACCGATGACGAACCATTCAAAAGCCTGATCCGCCTGACCCGCGAGGCCGAGGCCTCGGGTGAGGTCATGGCGGCAACGGTATTTGGCGGCTTTGCCCTGGCAGACATCCAGGACGCCGGCATTTCCTGCATCACCGTTGCGGACGGCAACCAGGCTGCCGCCGAAAGCGTGGTGGAGCGCCTGCGGGCCGAGATGTGGGAACACCGCGGCGATCATCTTTATGGCCATGAACCGCTGACCGACGCCGTGGCCCGTGCCAAGAGCATCGCCCAAGGTCCGGTCGTTCTGCTGGATCATGCTGACAATACCGGTTCGGGCGGCAATCAGGATGTCATGACGGTAATCGAAGAGGTCATACGCCAGGGCCTGGATGATGTGGCCGTCGGCGGCCTGTGGGACCCGGGCGCGGTGCAACAGATGATGCAGGCCGGGATCGGCGCCACCGTGACCATAGCGCTGGGCGGCAAGACCGATATGCCGTCTATTGGCCGCAAAGGCGAACCCCTGACGGTCACGGGCAAGGTCAAGGTGCTCAGCGATGGCGAATGGGTCGTGCGCGGCCCCATGTATCACGGCCTGAAGGTACAAATGGGACCGACGGCAGTGCTGGATACGGGCAAGATGCAAATCGTCGTGGTCTCCCGCCACCATGAACCCTGGGACCAGGGCATTTTTCTCTCCGTCGGGATCGACCCGGCCTACAAGCGCTATATCCTGCTGAAATCCCGCATTCATTACCGGGCCGGTTTTGCCCCCATCGCCAGGCACACCATCACCCTTGACGGCGTCGGCGTCACCACGTCGGACAACAACCTGCTGGACTACCGCAATGTACGCCGGCCGATCTATCCCCTGGACAATATCAACGAACCGGGGCCGCGTTAATGGGCAGCGACGGCCAGGGCCTTGCGGTTGCCACCGACCGCTCTGATTCAATTGCCGCCATTGATACCTTTGTCGCCGCCGCCCTGGCCTATGGTACCGATTATCAGCCGATCCTGACAGCGGCGGAGGCTGACCCGGGCTGCCTCATGGCCGGCAGTCTGGCGGCATCCCTGATGATGTGGATGGAGTCGGGGCGATCACCGCAACTGGCCCAGCCCTATCTGGACCGCTGCCGGGCCGGATTAGCGGTGGCCGAGGCCCGGGAAAGGCTGTGGCTTCAGGCCACGGAGGCCTGGATCGGGGGCGATATTGCCGCCGCCCTGGCGGCGCTGGAACAGATCACCGATCGCTGGCCGCGGGACGTATTCGCCATGAAGCTGGCGCAGTATCATTATTTCAATCTGGGCTGGTCGGAGAAGATGCTGGCGGTTTGCCAAAAGGTCCTGTCCGCCAACGAAGAGAACGGTTATTTGTACGGCTGCCTGGCCTTTGCCTTGGAACAGACCCACGATTTGCCGGGCGCCGAGGCGGCGGGGCGCCGGGCGGTGGAGATCAACCGCGCCGACCCCTGGGCTCATCACGCGGTCGCCCATGTCATGGAGACCCAGGGCCGGATTGGCGAGGGTGTGGCCTGGATGGAAGCATTGTCGGACACCTGGTCGGGCTGTAATTCCTTTATGCTGGGACATAATTGGTGGCACACGGCGTTGTTCCACCTGGACTTTGGCGATGCCCGACGGGTGCGGCAGATCCACGATCAATTCGTCTGGGGCCTGG
Organism: Alphaproteobacteria bacterium; assembly: GCA_021776235.1. GTDB lineage: Bacteria > Pseudomonadota > Alphaproteobacteria. The sequence goes on from JAJFGG010000109.1 coordinate 25,199, forward strand.
ACAAGACCTACAGCCAGGATCAGGCATCTTCCGCCTCGTTGTTATGGCGTATGGAGCTCCGCGGCATCGATGTGGGTGAGCGTTGGGCGGATCTGGCCGATCATGTGCAGGGGCGCATTCGCGAACACGTACAGCCGTTCCTGGACCTGCATTACCTCTATGCCCTGGCCCGTGCCGGGCGGGACGCACAGGTCGAGGAAATGCTGACCAGCCTGGCGGTCCACGCCGCGACGGCGCCGGATCTGGTGCGCCCGGCCTGGTCCGAAGTGGCCCTGCCGGCGGCCCGTGGCGTTACCGCCCATGCCCGCGGCGCCTGTGAAACGGCTTATGTGGAGCTGGCGGCCGCAATACCGCGACTGCAGGAGATTGGCGGCAGCCATGCCCAGCGCGATCTGTTCGTACAAACCTGGCTGGATACCCTGCTGCGCACGAACCGGGGCGGGGAGGCGGTAGAGCTCCTTGAAACCCGGGCCAAGGCCCGGCCCAACGTGCCCCATGGTTACGATCTGCTGGCGCGAGCCCAGGCACAGATTTGAACAATGAACACGGATTTAACCAGAAAATTTTGGATTGTGATGCCCGTTACAGAAAAGTCGCCGGGCGGCTCCAGGGTAAGCCCCACAATACTTCTCGGTCAGGGCCAGCGGAATCCGTTTGGCGGCTGCCAAAGCAGTCAGGCTAGAACGCAATGACGGATACACCCGCGGTCGTATCCTTTACCGATACCCATCCGGATCGGGAGACCTTTCTGGGTGAAGCCCTGGCCGGTCTCTGCGCCATGCCGAAGACCTTGCCCAGCAAGTATTTTTATGATGAACCGGGCTGCCAGTTATTCCGCCGTATCTGCGAGTTGCCCGAGTATTACGTGACCCGTGCCGAAACGGCGCTGCTGGGCGATATCGCGGCGCAGGCGGCGGAGATGATTGGCACCAGCGCGTCGATCATCGAGTATGGCATCGGATCGTCGGAGAAGGCTGGTATCCTCCTCGCGGCCCTTGACCGCCCGGCCGCCTTTGTCGGCGTCGACATAGCCGGTGGCGCCTTGTCCGCCGTCGCGGAGACAATGGCCCGCGATTTTCCTGATCTGGCCGTACACGCCGTCTGTGCCGACTTCACTCAGCCTTTCCAGTTGCCCGCCCTGGCTGGCCCTGGGCGTCGGGTGGTGTTTTTCCCCGGCTCGTCCCTGGGTAATTTTGACCACGAACAGGCGGTTGCGTTCCTGGCCAACGCGGCCCGCGTGGCTGGCCCAAATGGTGGCATGTTGATCGGCATTGATCTAAAAAAAGACGTGGCCATCCTCAACGCTGCCTATAACGATGCCCAGGATGTAACCGCGGCATTCAACCTGAACCTGTTGCGGCACCTGAACCGGGAATGCGGGGCGGCGTTCGACCTGGATGCCTTCAGGCACCATGCCTTTTATAACGACGACCTCGGGCGCATAGAGATGCATTTGGTCAGCCTGCGGGAACAGACGGTTTATTTGGGCGGGCAGGCGATCGTCTTTGCCGAGGGCGAAACCATCCACACCGAGAATTCCTACAAGTATTCAATTCCTGAGTTTCAGGATCTGGCCCGGCGCGCGGGGTGGGAGCCGTTGCGCGCGTGGAGCGACGCCGAGAACCTGTTCAGCCTGCATTATCTGTCCGTTGCGGCCGAATAGCCCGTAAATGCTCTTGGTTGAAGACGCCGGGTTTTAGGGTCAAACTCATCGTCCCTTTATCCCGGCGGCTTCGCGTGAGCCCTATATCAAAGGAAAGACCCAACACCATGGAAATGGTCCGATTGAAACCACCAGCTGAATTGAACATGCCCATCGGCGAGGCGATGTTCAGCCAGCGCGCCATGCGGCGCCTGGACCCTGACCGGCCCATAAGCGATGCCCAGCTGAAAACCGTGCTGGACGCCGCATCCAAGGCGCCTAATGGCGGAAACTTGCAACCGGGGCGCTTTCTGGTCATTCGTGACCGGCAACGAATTGCCGAATTCGGCGAGCTCTATTACGAAGCCTGGTGGGCCAAGCGTAAAGACGCCTACGGGTGGGAGCCGGGGCATGACATTCCCAAGGAGTCCCCTTACCGGATGGCGGCGTTGCTGGCCAGTGAACTGCGTCATGCCCCGGTGGTCATCCTGGCCTACGGGATGGACGGAGGGTTTGCGGGCTCGGTTTTTCCGGGTGTCCAGAACCTGCTGCTGGCCGCGCGTGCCCTTGGTATTGGTTCGGTTTTGACGACCCTGCATCCGAGTGTGATGGAGCGCGTGAACGGGATGTTCGCCGTGCCGTCGGATGTGGACTTTTATTGCTGCATTCCGCTCGGCTATCCGCGCGGCGTTTTTGGCCCGACACAGCGATTTGAAACGGCGGATACCACCTACTGGGATCGCTGGGATGCGCGCCCGCCTTGGGCTGACCCACAATAGCCCGGAAATTCTCTAAACCTTTAGAACGAAAGGCAGAGTACATGCGAGCAGTCGGCGTCATGGTTCACGGCGGCCCTGAGGCCCTGGAGGTCGTTGATCTTCCCGCAGTCCACGCCGGACCCGGCCAGGTGCGTCTGCGGGTGCACGCCGCGGCGGTGAACCCCACCGATACGATGGCGCGGAATGGTTCACGGGCGGAGCAGCAGAAAATGGACCCGCCGCCCTACATTCCGGGAATGGACGCGGCCGGGATCGTCGACGAGGTCGGCGATGGGGTTTCTACCGGTGTACGGATCGGGGATCAGGTCATGGCCATGGTGGTGCCAAAGGGCAGCCATGGCGCCTACCGGGAACAGATCGTCCTGGATGCCAGGGCGGTGGTTGCGGCCCCTGCCGGCACCAGCCACATCGAGGCCTGCACCCTGCCCATGAACGGACTGACGGCTCGTCTGTCCCTCGATCTGCTCGGGCTGTCGTCGGGACAGACCCTCGCCGTAACCGGCGCCGCGGGGGCCTACGGCGGCTATGTCATACAGCTCGCCAAGACCGAAGGATTGACCGTCATCGCCGATGCCTCAGAGGCCGACCATGAACTTGTAGCATCCCTGGGCGCCGACATCGTGGTGCGCCGTGGCGATGACGTCGCCGCGCGAATCCGCGAGCACTTCCCGAACGGTGTCGATGGCCTTGCCGACGGCGCCGTTCAGAACGAGCTTGTCATACCGGCGGTCCGCGACGGCGGCGCGTTCACGGCGGTGCGTGGCTTCCAGGGTCAGGCGCAGCGGGGCATCACTTTTAGCGCTACCTGGGTGCGCAACTACGACGGCGAATTCGAAAAACTTGACCGCCTCCGGCAACTGACGGAGTCCGGCGCCATTACGCTCCGCGTGGCCGAGACCTACCCACCCGAGCGGGCCGGCGAGGCGCACCGGCGGCTGGAGGCCGGCGGCACGCGAGGACGTCTCGTCATAACGTTCTGATCGGGGCCTCGCATCAATTATATTTGAGGAAGGAACTTGCAATGTTGAAAATTCACAGAGCCGAAGACCGGGCGACGAAAAAGGCGGCGGAAGATTTGTTCACCGGCGACGTTTTCCAGGATGAAGTCCTGGTTGGCGCCGCGCCGTCGCGCATGCGGGCGACCAACGTGACCTTCAGCCCGGGCGCACGCACGGCCTGGCACCAGCATCCGGTTGGTCAAACTTTGTGGGCCGTCGCCGGGGTTGGCCGTGTCCAGGTCGAAGGCGGCCCGGTCGAGGAGCTTCGCCCCGGCGACACCGCTATTATCCCGCCCAACGCGCGCCACTGGCATGGCGCCGCGCCGGACAGGATCTTCACCCATCTTGCCATGTCGGAGACGGGCGAGGACGGCGGTGGCACCGAATGGTTCGAAAAGGTCAGTGACGCGGATTACATAAGCTAAATTGGCGGCCTGGTTGCCTGCGGGCCTTCATTGCATGGTCGCCCGGAAGACGCGCATCGCTTCGATCTGTTTGTCCAGCGGCCCGACGCCCTGGCCCGAGGTGTAAAACGTCGCATGGGTCGCGCCGAGCCCGCGCCAGGTGTCGACCGCCGCCCGCCAGTCCGCCTCACCGCCGAGGCTGGAGCGGATCCAGGCTTCCAGGCCGAAGGCGCTGGGGTCGCGGCCTTCCGCACGTAGATAGCCGTGCAATGTCTGTAGCTGGGCCCGTGTATTGCTGCCGGGATTGCCCAGGGGTATCCAGCCTTGGCCATATTTCGCGGCGCGCCTTAGCACGGCGTCCGCACTGCCACCGAACCACACCGGGATCGGCCGTTGGATCGATGGCGGATTGATGCCGGCATGATGGACCCGGTCAAATTCACCCGTGAATTCGACCGCGTGCTCTGTCCAATAGCGGTTCATCAGTTCGATCTGCTCGGCCTGGCGGCGGCCGCGGGTGTGCCACGCCTGGCCCAGCGCTTCATATTCTACCGGGTTCCAACCGACGCCGACGCCAAGGCGCAGCCTGCCACCGCATAGGATGTCGATCTGGGCTGCCTGTTTGGCGACCAGGGCCGTCTGGCGCTGCGGCAGGATCAGGACGCCAGTGGAGAGGCCGACGCGCTCGGTCACCGCCGCCAGATAGCCCAGGGTTACGAAGACTTCATGAAAAGGATCGTCAATATCGTAAGGGCCTTCAAAATCCGGCAACGCGGCGCGGTCCGCGCCAAGGACGTGATCGGAGACTTCGATATAGTCAAAGCCAATTTGCTCCGCCGCCTGGGCCCAATCGCGGATGGCGACACGGTCGGCGGGCATATCACGGGTCGGAAAAAACGCGCCAAATTGCATGCTGATCAGTTCCTTCTTGAACAGCGCCGCGGCGGCATCCGCCAGGCGCTGGCTGGCTTCTACGTTACGGGAGGCAGCCCTTCGCCGGCGCGGATATCGTTGATGACTTCCCCAACCCGTTGCCGGAGCGGCGCATATTGCAGACCGAATTCCTCGATGACGCGGCTGTTGTCGATCAGGTAGTTCCCGGAACCCAGCCGCCCGCCGGTCTCCGCTTCAAAGCGGATATCGGCGTCGGGCAGGAAGCCGCGCACCAGGGCGGCCAACTCGGCCAGGCTGACCATGGCGCCGCCGGAATTATAGGTCTCGTGTTCTGGCTCGTCGGCCAGCAAAACGCGGGCAAAAACCTCGGCCATGTCCTCCACATGGATGACACAGCGCATGGCGTCGGCATGGGGGAAGGTGACGGATTGGCCCCGCGCCGGCTGGCACATGCAGTTCACGTGATCGATCGAGCCGAACTTCTTATCCGGGCCGGTCACATTGGCCGGGCGGACACAGGTGATCGTCATGCCGTAGGCACGGCGATAATCGTGGGCCTGCCATTCATTGGTGATCTTGTTGACGGCATATTGGCTTTCGCCGCGGCGCTCGTCGGTCTCATGGACCAGGCGCTCGCCGAAATGCGCCTGCGGGCCGGTAACCGCGAGCGAACTGGCGAAGACGGTGTGTTTGACACCGCACCGTCTGGCCGCCTCGAAGCAGTTGTCCATGCCCTGAATGTCCAGCTTGAAGGCAATGTGGGGCGCCAAATCACCAATGAAATACGAGAGATTAATGACCCGATCAGCGCCCGATTCCTGTACCGCGCCAATGACGTCATCAAACTGGGTAACGTCGCCACGCACGATTTCGATCTTGTCGGCAAGGGGCGCGAATGCTGCCCGTGCACCCGCGGCGTCGATATCCATACAGGTCACTTCGTGTCCGCCCGCCGCCAGCAGCGGAATGAGCCGGCGCCCAATGAAGCCGGCGCCGCCAATCGCCAAAATTGCCATGCTTTCGGTCCCTTTCCTCAATGTGCCGCGCCAGGAGGTGCTCAATTGAATGACTGTAGCATCGGCGTGAGGGTTCGTGAACGCGCCGCGCATTGACCGCAATTCCCGGCCGTGCTGGATAAGCAGTATTGAATTGCTAACCCGCCAGATCCATGCCCTTGATCGGCAGTACTATTAATGGCTGAATCTTGGCGGCGCGAAGCTGGACCGCGCAGAGCCATTGAAAGGGACGATAAGTGTCAACACAGGGTCCGAACCGCGCCGACGGCATCGGCGCGCCGCTGCCAAGGGTGGAGGATCGCCGGCTTCTTACGGGCCAGGGGCGATACACAGGCGATCTATCCCCGGGTTCCTTCTGCCATGCGGCCATGGTGCGCTCGCCCTATGCTCACGCCAAGATCCGCGCCATCGACATTTCCCGGGCCGCGGCCGCGCCGGGGGTGCTGGCGGTTCTGACCGGCGCGGACGCCGCCGCGGACGGGCTGGGGCCCATGCCGCACAACCCGGACTGGGTCGGGCCGCCCGATGCCACCCTGCGCCTGCCGCCGGGGTTCGAGGTTTTCGTGACGGAGAACACCGCCCTGCCCCTCGATACCGTGCGTTACGTCGGCGAGGCGGTCGCCGTGGTGGTGGCCGAGACAGCGGCGGCGGCCGCCGATGCG
>JAJFGG010000110.1 GCA_021776235.1 Alphaproteobacteria bacterium
GGCGGCTGCCGGCTACCGGGTGGCGGCGCCCGATGTGCGCGGCTATGGCGGTTCTGACAAACCAGCGGCGATTGAAGCCTATGATATGGCCGCCATGACCGCCGACATGGCGGGATTGATCGCGGCCTTGGGGGCGGACAGGGCGGTGGTGATCGGCCATGATTGGGGGGCGCCCATCGCCTGGAACACGGCCCTGTTGCATCCTGGCCGGGTGCGCGCGGTGGCGGGGTTGAGCGTGCCGTATACGGGGCCCGGCCCGGCGCCGTTCATTGATGTGGCCAGACAGGTTTACAAGGACAAGTTTTTCTATCAGATCTATTTTCAGGAGCCGGGCGTGGCCGAGGCGGAGTTGGAGGCCGACGTGCGGGACAGTCTGCGCAAGATCTATTACTGGATTTCGGGCGAGGGTCTACAGGCCGGTCCGCCGGCCAGCAAACCGGCGGATGCGAAACTGCTGGACGGCATGAGCGACCCGGGCCGGATGCCCGCCTGGATGACGGCCGAGGATCTGGACTATTATGTTTCCCAGTTCGAGGGGAGCGGCTTTCGCGGACCCCTCAACCGGTACCGCAACTGGCACCGGGATTTCGACCTGTTGTCGCCCCTGGCGGCGCAGCAAATCAGCCAGCCCGCGGCCTTTATCGCCGGCACCCTGGAACCAGTGCTGAACTTCGTGCCCGGCGTCGACCTGGTCGCGACGATGCGGGAAAAAATGGCCGATTTACGATTGGTGGAGATGATCGAGGGTGCCGGCCATTGGGTGCAACAGGAGCGCCCGGAGCAGGTCAATCAGGCCCTGTTACGATTCCTGGATCAGATCGAGAGTGCGGTCTGAAGCCTGCCGGTTCAGCCTGCTCGTGCCGGGCTCCCCGCTAGCAGCGGCAAAGAGCCGGGCGGTCTCAGGGCTCGTTGGGATAAGAGAGAGGCAGCAAGATGACATTGCGGGATTACCAGAACGCGCTGGTCACCGGCGCGTCCAGCGGCATTGGCGCCGCGACGGCGCGGCTATTGGCCAAACATGGCTTGACCGTGCATGCGGCGGCGCGCCGGCAGGACCGGTTGGCCGCGTTGGCGGGCCCCGAACAGGGGCTGGGCGCCATCGTCCCTCACCAGGTGGATCTGCGCGACAGGGCCGCCATATACGCGGTACTGGGTGCCCTGGATATCGATATTCTGGTGAACTGCGCCGGTATCGGCAGCCGCTTCGATCCGTTCCACGAACTGGACCCGGATAATATCGACGCGACCCTGGAAACCAATGTGGCGGGCACCGTGCACGCGGTGCGCGCGGTCAGCCCGGGCATGGTGGCGCGGGGCCGGGGGCACATTGTCAACATTGGCTCGATCTTTGGCCTGCACGCCATCGGCAGCGCCGTTTATGGGGCGTCCAAGGCGGCGGTGCATATGTTGAGCCAGGACTTGCGGCAGGACCTCAAGGGCACGGGCATCCGGGTCACCGAAGTCTCGCCCGGCCGTACGGATACGGAAATTTTCGCCACCATGACCGACGACCAGGCGGCCCAGGCGGCCATGGCGGATGGTTTCGAGATCATCACGGCGGCGGATGTGGCCGCGGCGGTGGTCTGGGCCCTGGATCAGCCCTGGCGGGTTAACGTCAGCCTGATCGAGCTGACGGCAACGGAGCAAATACCAGGCGGCGTCGGCATCTATCCGGTGGGCGGACGGGAATAGTGGCGGCAAGCGAAGGATAGGCCGGGCAATGGATAGCGAAAAACTTCTTCGTGCAAAACTCCGCAAGATCGAGGCATTGTTCGCGGGCGGCGCCACGGCAGGCGAGAAGGCGGCATCGGCCGCCGCCGCCGAGCGCATCCGGGCCCGGCTGAGGGCTATCCAGGACAAGGAAAACTCCGTCGAGATCAGATTCAGCCTGCCGGATCCCTGGTCCCGGCAGTTGTTTATTGCCCTCTGCCGCCGCTACGGCATTTGGCCTTACCGTTATCCTCGAATGCGGCGTCAAAGCGTCGTCATTTCGGCCCCGCGATCGTTCATCGATGATGTGCTGTGGCCGGAATTCGAGCAGATCAACGATGCCCTGATCGACTACCTGAGCGAAATTACCGATAAAGTCATTCGGGAAGAGGTTTTTGGCAGCACCGAAGATGTGCTGTTGGTCACCGAGAGGCCGCAGCTCAGTCCATAATCACGGCGTTGCCGCCTTCGCGCAGAGTGATATCAACCATCATGGCGCCGGCCAGGGCCTCCAGTGCCTGGCGCAGCTCATCTTCGCCAAGGCCCGTGGGCACGCGGACCTTGGCCCGGGCATAAAACAATGTGTCCCCGCCCATGGGCGCGTGGCGGATATCAGTCTCCATCTCTTCCACGCTGACGCCGTGTTCCGACAGGCAACGGGAGACATCATGCACGATGCCCGGCTGATCCGAACCTAAGAGTTCCAGATTGAAGCGCGGCCCGCCGGGTAACGGCTCGGCGCCGGTTTCCTCGATGGTCAGGGCAAAACCCGCCGCCTCCAAGGCCGACAGCGCGTCCTTGAGGACGCCAACCTTGTCGGCGGAAATCTCCACCCTGGCGATGCCGGCGAATTTCTCGGCCAGACGTGCCATGCGGCTTTCCAGCCAATTGCCGCCCACCGCGCTCACGGCCGCCGCCACCTGCTCGACCAGACCAGGCCGGTCATGGGCAATGAAGGTCAGGACCAGGGTTTTCATCATTCGACTCCATCTGGTTCCTGTTTTGCCCGCTCAAGCGTCCGCGTTGAGATCAAGGTCATCGCGTTGTCTCTGATCCAAAGTCAGGATCATCAGCGCCAAGGACGCCATATCCACGTTCGACCACCCGGCCGTCACGCTGCCGTCCTGCCATAGTACGGACAGGGAGACGGCCTTGATATCACCGATATTCTCAAGCCCGCTTTGAAATATTTCCGCCGGCGTCGTGCCGTGCAGGCTCTCAATCTTCGCCATCACTTGCTCCTTACCCAGGTCTCTATCAGGCCTAATATGGGCCATGCGGGCGAGAATTAACACCGGCAAGCCCAATTGGGGATGACGCCCTAAATCGTGAAGTTTGACGCTTGATGTGTATTTTTTTAAGAAACATTCAATGCACCCTGAAGGCCTGCTGCGGATGCAAAGATCCTATTCCCATGCGGCGGGAAACGCTTTTAAATGGCGGTGGAATTTGTCTGCCATCAGGTGCGCATTGGCGGTAACATGGGAAACACTCTGTTAACGCTATCTTCAGGATTTGCGGCTTCGATCGGCAGGCAGAGGGATCGGGAGACCGGAAATGTATTGCAGGCTGATACGTTATGCCATCAGGCCGGATCGCATTGAAGAGGCGCGGGCGCTGGGCGACGGGATACTCGCCATGTCGCGTGACCTGGAGGGCGTCAAGGAACTGATCAACCTGCAGCGCAGCAACGGCACCGGCATCCTGATGGGCATCTACGCCGACAAAGAGTCCGCCGACGCGGCGGCGCCCAGGATAATCGAATCCCTAAGCCAGATCGTCCACCTGTTGGCCGACACCCCGGTACCGGAAGCCTATCGCGTTATCAACCACGAAGTGATCGAGTAGGATTCCGAGCTTCTGCTGATCCCCTGTGTGTTCGCCATTTTTTCCTCCCTGCCAATGTCACCGCCGACCTTGATATTCGTCATCTGGGCAAAGATCAGAACCGCCACGTAGGCTCTTTAGTCCTTTACGATAGATGGCGCGTGGGATCTTGCCGACCGTGCAGGACGCGCAAAATGAAAATAACTTCGGTCTGAACTTCATAGTAAATCATGTGGGATTGATGGACGAGGGAACGTGTAAGGTCATCGATCTCGGGGCGCCGTCTGCCGACCTGAGGATTATCACATATCATCTGAAAGGCCTGTTCCAGGCCGAGATGATAGGCAACCGCCTGTTCCGCGCCGAATTGCGCCAGGGTATAATGGTATATACCCCTGATATCGGCAATGCTGTTTTCGGAAAGTTTATATTTCACCGCCAGCTTCTGCCTGCGCGTCCCGCAATATATCAGCCATGGTGCTGTCAGATACGCCGCTCTTGCGTCCGGCGTCAATGGCTGCACGCAGCGCTTCGAGTTTCTCCTGCTTTTCCTGATCATGGCGGATCAGATCGCGAAAATACTCGCTATCATTGCCGTAGCGGCCGGTGCCGACCTGGTTCTTCACCCAGGCGTCCATTGAAGTCGATATTGTGATTGTTTTGCGGGTCATGGTCATTATTCAATCTCCTGTTTATACGACCATATCATGTGATCAAAATACGATCAAAGTATGATTAAATGCATAATCGGTCGAATGCGCTATAAATTCTTAGAACATAACAGGAATATAGCCACATAATCGACCAAGGATCTGAAATCAATCTTGGTTTCTGGATCCCAATCCCTGTGCGGTGATGACGGGTTATGACAAATTGGAAAAGTATCCGCGATCCCGACGCCGGATTTGTCTACGACCTCAGTGAGTCACTCGCCATGCTTGAATGGCGGTACGGTGAAGTATTACGTCCCGTAAAAGATGGGGAGACTCGTCATTGTCGGCGACTATTCCGACCAACAAATAAGGTGCGTCTCACGAAGCATTGTACCGACCTAGGTTTGCCGGAGGCTCCAACTCTTGAGAGGATGGCGCCATGACACAGCAAACATCGGCAAGATATTCACCTGAAGTGCGCGCGCGTGCCGTACGGATGGTTCTGGAGCATCAGGGCGAGCATTCTTGCGCCCAAGAGCACGGTGCATGATTGTTTGATGCTGTGGGAGAGGGACGGCACCTTGGACCGCATACACCACGAGCTTTATGTCATGACTTAAATCCGACACGCGTTCAGCTTTATTCGAAGCAAGCTCTCACATCATTATTTTTGAAACTGCGGGGCGGAGGCACCGCCGCCGCCATCGACGGCAATTCGCTGGCCGTTGACGTAGGTATTTGTATCCGAGACCAGATAGCGCACCACGTTGGCGATATCGTCCGGCTGGCAGACATGGCCAAATGGCATCTGGGCGTCCAGTTCGCGCAGATCCTCGATGCCTGAACGGGCCTTGACAAGGCGGCGGCCCATATCGGTCTCGACCAGGGGCGGGGCAACAATATTGGTGCGGATATTGTTCATGTGCTCTTCCTTCGCCAGGGTCCAGGCCAGGGCCTCCATCGCGGCCTTGCCCATGGCATAGGGGCTGCCATAGGCGGCGTAGGAACCGGTTGCGACAGAGGAAATCATGACGATGTCGCCGCGTGTCTGGGCCCGCATCATGGGCAGCACCAGTTTCGCCAGATAATAGGGCCCGAAGGCATGCACTCCCACGACCCGCTCCATCTCCGCCGGATCGGTGTCGGCAACCGATTGGCCACGGCTGGCGATGCCCGCGTTGTTGACCAGGATGCCGATCTCGCCCATCTGGCCCCCGATCCCGGCCACCATGCCGGCGACTTCATCCAGATTGTCGACGGACGCCTGAAAGGCTTGCGCTTTGCGGCCCAGAGCCTGAATTTCCTGCACGGTGTCCGCAGCCGCCGCTTCGTCGCGGCGGTAATTGACCGCGATATCGGCGCCGTCCCTGGCCAGGGCGATGGCGATGGCGCGGCCAATGCCGCGGCCCGCGCCGGTAACCAGGGCGATACGTCCCTGTAATGACATGACAGTCTCCTCGTTTTGTATTTGGCTGCGATGCAGGCTCGGGCCCGTTGTCGTGGCGGATTGAAAGGCCCTAAATCGGCGAAATTGGTCTGACGCGGGGCGGGTTTTTGTCCGGCCGTCTGGGCGGGCAGCGGTCGAAGGTGTCGCATAGGATCTGTCGGGTGCAGCGGGGATCTATCACCTCGTCGATGCCGAAACCTTCCGCCGCGCGGCGGGCGCCAAGCTGGCTTTTGAAAATATCGATGATTTCCTGGCGGCGGACGGCCGGATCCTCGGCCTTTTCGTAGTCCCGGCGATAGGCGACGTCGACGGAACCTTCCACGGACATGGCGCAGATTTCCGCCGTCGGCCAGGCGAAAGCGCCATCGGCCTCGAAACCGCGGCCGCCGCCCATGGCATAGTAACCGCCGCCATAGCCCTTGCGCAGGACGATGGAGACCCGGGGCACGCTGGCCTGGCCCAACTCGAACAACAGCCGGCCCGAGCGGCGGCCCAGGCCGCTCTTTTCCGCTTCGCTGCCAATGGCGAAGCCGGGCACATCGATGAGGATGACAATGGGCAGGCCGAAGGCATCGCACAAGGCGATAAAATGCGCCGCTTTCTCGCACGCCTTCGCATCCAGCATGCCGGCCAGGTGGCGGGGCTGATTGGCGACAAAGCCCACCGCCCGGCCGTTCAGGCGGGCAAATGACGTCACCATGTTGCGGGCGTAGGTCGGCTTTTTTTCGAACACGCTGTCCTGGTCGGCGATCAGTTCGATGATCCGGCGCACGTCATAGGCCTGGCGCGGGTTGGCGGGGATGATCTCCAGCAATTCCTGTTCGGTCCGGTCCACCGGGTCGCCGTTTTCCTGGACCGGCGGGGCCTGCCGCGCGTTCGCGGGCAGGTACGATAGGAAGCGGCGCACCGCGGCCAGGGCCTGATCCTCGGTCTCCACGGCCAGATCCGAAATACCATGGCGGTCGGTCTGTATCGCCGCCCCACCCAGAGCCTCCTTGTCGATATCCTCCCCCAACCCGGCCTTGACCAGGGCCGGGCCCGCCATGCCCATGGTGGAGCCGCCGCGCACCATGACCACGAAATCAGCCAGGGCGGCGTAATTGGTCGGCCCGGCAAAACCCTGGCCCAGCATGGCCATGGCCATGGGCACCCAGCCGGAGTTTCGTGCCAGGAGTTGAAACACCGGCCCCGCGCCGGCGAAATGGCGCGAATCCTGGCCGTCCTGTATGCGGTGGCCGCCGCCCTCCAGCAATGCCACCAGGGGCTGGCCATGTTCCGTGGCCAATTGAATGGCGCGGTTGGTCTTGGACGAGCCATGCTTGCCCGTGCTGCCGCCCAGCACCGTGTAATCGTGCGACATGATGCGTACGGGCCGGCCATCGATCAGACCGCTGCCGGTCACCACGCCATCCGCCGGGGCGATCAGGTCGGCGTTGAAACCGGTATCCCGCAAGGGTTCGACGAGACTGCCGAATTCGCGGAAGCTGCCGCTATCGCAGATCCGCGCGATGCGCTCGCGGGCGGTATATTTGCCATGGCCGTGTTGCCGGGCCACGGCGTCCGGCCGGCCCTGGTCGAGAATCGATAGACGGGCGTCCTCGATAATTTTCAGCTTTGCCTGGCCGCTACCGCCGCCTGCGCCACCCTCGTCAGCCGTACTCATATGACGCTAGCCCTGGTAGGGCTCGGTCTGCACAACAGCGCCCGAGGTCAGCAGGCTTGCGATCTCGTCCTGCGAAAAACCCCATTCGGCCAGGCCTTCGCTGGTGTCCTGGCCCAAGACCGGCGCGGGCCCGCCGGCCTTTGCCTGGGTGCGGGAGAATTTCGGCGCCGGCCCCGGTTGGGTCACGCCGGCGATTTCCACGAAACTGTCGCGAGCCACATTTTGCGGATGGCTGGGGGCCTCCGTCATGGACAGGACCGGGGCGAAACAGATGTCGGAGCCCTCCATGATTTCGCACCATTCATCACGGGTCTTGGTCTTGAAGACCTCACGGTAGGTTTCGATGACGCTGGGCCAGCTCTCCCGGTCCATTTGCGCCGGCAGGTCCATTTGGTCCATGCCGGTTTTCTGCATCAGTTCGGCATAGAATTTCGGCTCAATAGAGCCGATGGAAACCCACTTGCCATCGGCGGTTTCATAGGTGCCGTAGAACGGTGCGCCGGTATCCAGAATATTGGCGCCGCGCTCATCAGACCAAAAGCCCGAACCATGCATGCCGTAGATGGGCAGCATCAAATAGGCCGAACCTTCCAGCATGGAGGTATCGACCACCTGGCCTTTGCCGGAACGTTGCGCCTCCCACAATGCGGACACCACGCCGAAGGCCAGGAACATGGCGCCGCCGCCGAAATCGCCGGTCAAATTCAACGGTGGGATCGGTCCGCTATCCTTGTTGCCGACCGAATAGAGTACGCCCGAGAGGGCGATATAATTGATATCGTGGCCGGCGGCGTGGCTGATGGGGCCATCCTGGCCCCAGCCCGTCATGCGGCCATAGACTAGCTTTTCGTTGCGCGCCAGACAGACATCCGGGCCCAGGCCCAGGCGTTCGGCCACACCGGGGCGGAAACCCTCAACCAGAGCATCGGCGCCTTCGACCAGGCGCAGGACCGCTTCCACGCCGTCGGGGTTCTTCAGATCGACCGATATGGATTTGCGGCCCCGGCCCAATACGTCGAAGGCAGGATTTTTGCCGGAAATGCCCAGGCCCGATGGTGCCGTGCGGTCGACGCGAATGACCTGTGCGCCCATATCCGCCAACAGGGTGGAGCAAAACGGCACTGGCCCGATACCAGCTAATTCAACGATCTTCATTCCCGCCAACGGTCCCATGGCGTTTCTCCCTCTTGTTGCCAGATGTATCTATGGGCAACAATAGCGGAAGCGAACCGCTCGGCAAATCCCTCAGTCGCGGGGCCTACCAATCGGCATTACCAAGGACCCGTGCCGTGGCGGCATGCAGATCAAGCAGCAGGCAGGCGGGCACCGCGACATCGTGATTGCAGCGCCGCAGCATCCTGACTTCAGCCCAGGCGGATTCTGGTAGGGCTGGCGGCGCCAGGGCTACCAGCCCACGGTTCAGCCGGGCGAGGAAACCGCCCGAACCGGCGGACGGTTCCGGTCCCAAAAATATGACCAGATGCTGACCCTGGGCCGGCACGCGCAACAAGGCGCAGGGACCGGCGGCCTGCTGCAACATAGGCCGGGCCATATCGCATGGCATACCGCCGAATTCGACCAGGTACAGGGTCAACCAAATCTTGACCGCGCCCAGACGGCTAAGCAGCGCGTCCAATTCGTCCAGCAGACCGTCGTCGAGGCCCGCCTCCGCCCCGGGGACGCCCTGATCAAAGTCTATGTCCATAGCCGCGCCGGAGATGTGGCCGCGGCTCAATTGGCCCGGAACAGGATTTCCTGTGTCGCTGTGGCCACCCTGGTGGCGCTTGATGTGTTTCAAAATGTGCCCTCAACAAATTCATTGCTGCGGAATTCATTAAGCCGCGCAAACCGGGGCATTGGGTGGGCAATATTGTGACAATTTCAGGGCAAGATTTCCTGCCTGGGCTACATGCGAAGGCCGGCGATCGTCCCCATATCAAAACTGTAGGCCAGTATAAAATTGGAGGCGTGTCAGATGGAACCGATTACCACCGCGGAATTGATTGCACGGATTGTGGGTCCGATCTATGCCATTGTTTCCCTTGGCTTATTATTTAGCCCGGATACCTATCGCAAGATCACGGTGCAGTTTTTTGAACAATCGGCGCTGAGCTATCTGGGCGGCATTTTGGCTCTCGCCATGGGGGTTGCAATCCTGACCTTTCATTTTGTCTGGCGCGCTGACTGGACGTTGTTGGTGACCGTCCTCGGCTGCTTGGCGACGGCGAAGGGAGCAGCGTTGACCATGGCGCCGAAATGGATGCTTGGTGTTTGGCAGCCACTGCTGGATCGGCCCGGCCTGTTGCGCGTTGGCGGCCTCGCGGGGCTGGCCTTGGGGCTGTTCCTGGCCGCAAAAGGATATGGTGTGTTTTAGGCGGTCACCCTGCGGCGGGGCGCGGTCGATCCTATCAGGCCCGGTCCCTGACATACCGGTCATGAAGCAGGTCAATATTAGTGACCGTTGGTATTACGCCAGCGATAGCCGAAGCGCGGGTAATTTTCGATGGCATTGAAGTCGGGGTCGATGTCACGAAACTTGCGCCGAATGCGTTTGATAAAAGCGCGGACATTGGTTTGATAACCGTTCCCGTCGTTACCGGCGGAAAATCCGGATCCCCGCACCAGATCATATAAACTGCGGTATTGCAGGTCTCGCCCCGGCTGTTGGGCCAGTTGTTCGACAATCGCGTATTCACGCAGGGTGAGAGAGACTTCGCGGCCTTTCCAATTGGCGCGGTGCCGATCTGGGTACAGTTTCAGCGGTCCGCGGCGCTGGTTATCATCCTGCATGCGATTACCCTTGGCGAGCTGGAGAACCTCAATGGCTGGCTCTCTAATCCAAGCGGCTGGCGCTTCTGCGGTCCAGCGTTCCACTTTTCAATATCCCGGCGCTTTCCCGAGAATCGAAAACCGTGTGGCTATTATTTTCTGACAAACCTTAACAAAACCTTGCGGCAGGAATAATGGCGACCTATGCAAGCCCCATAGGAGATTGAATTTATGCCGCCAAAACAGAATCCCCTGCGTCTGAACAAATTGCAGTTGAAAACCCTGACCCTGTTCCAGGAATTGGCCCGATCTCCTGAGACATCGTCGGGCCGGGAGGACGGCGGCTTTCTTATCACCTCTATCCCACAACCACATGGCAATCACTTCCACCTGGGCGCCGGCGTGGTGATGGCGACGGACGCGTCCGGACTACAGAACCAAAGCGTCTGGCGCGCCTTGGAACGCAAAGCCCTGATTGAAAGCCGCTTTCCCATGGGCCTGATCCTGACCCCCATGGGCAAAGATTATGATACCGGCCTGCGGGAAGAGCTCCTGCACATCGCGGATCATTAGACCATTCAGCGTGTTGCCATTAGCTTCATTTGCTCAGAAAACTCTTGATTTTAAATATTAGAATTATTATTTAATCAATTGAAAAAAAAGAAATTTTTTATATTGCGATTCAATAAATGCCATTGGCACGTTGCACCGGACGAAAACCCCGGCGATGGCCTGAATTTACATTCGCCTGACCCGGGGCAATGGCCAAGCGAATGTAAATGATATAACATAACAAAATGAACATGCAAACGCAGCCACAGGATGCGGTGGGGCCGATTCGCGATCAGGCCAGCCTGGTCACGGCGGAAGGGGTGGCGATCACTTACGCCGGCCGCGCCGTGCTGTCCGCGATCGATCTAACTGTGAACCGGGGTGAAATCGTAACTCTGATCGGCCTGAACGGTTCCGGCAAATCCACCCTGGCCCGTATTCTGTTGGGACTGTTGCAGCCTGACGCCGGGCGGGTTTGGCGGGTGCCTGGCCTGCGCCACGGCTATGTGCCGCAGAGCTTTGCCGTCGACCCCGCGATGCCCTTGACGGTACGCCGTTTTTTGACCCTGGGCGGTAAGGTGGCAGATGATGTTTTGACCGCTACCTTGGCCGAGGTCGGGCTGCCGGGCCGATTGGAGGCCCAGGTGGCTGAACTGTCAGGCGGCGAGTTACATCGGGCCATGCTGGCGCGCGCGTTGCTGCGCCGGCCCGATTTTCTGGTTCTGGACGAGCCCATGAGCGGTGTCGATGTGTCCGGGCAGGGGCAATTGTATCAATTGATCGCGACCATCCGGGATAAATACAATTGCGGTGTACTGTTAATTTCCCACGATCTGCATGTCGTAATGGCGGCGACCGACAGGGTTGTTTGCCTGAACCATCACATCTGCTGCACCGGCCGTCCCGATGCCATTGTCGGCGATCCCGAGTTCCGGGCCCTGTTTGGTGCCCAGGTGGCGGACCAACTGGCTCTGTATCACCACCATCACGACCATGCCCACGAGCCCGACGGCGGCGTCGTGCCCCTGGACGACGATTTGGACCAGGGCGGGCATGGCCATGATTGAGGACTTCATGCTGCGTGCCTTGCTGGGCGGTTTGGGCGTTGCCGGTGTTGCCGGACCACTTGGGTGTTTCGTTATTTGGCGGCGCATGGTCTATTTTGGTGCCGCCCTGGCCCATTCGGCGCTGTTGGGGGTGGCCCTGGGCCTGGCACTAGGGCTGCCGACGGATCTGGGGATCGCGGTTTTATGTCTGTTGATGGCACTGGGGTTTTTGGCCCTGGACCGTAGTCAGGTGGTCGCTTCCGACACTTTGTTGGGCATTCTGGCGCATACCTCCCTGGCCCTGGGCCTGTTGGCTCTGGCCCTTTTGGAGGATTTGCGCGTTGATCTGATGAGTTATCTTTTTGGCGATATTCTGGCCCTGAACCTGACGGACCTGGCGGTGATCTATGGCCTGATGGCGGCGGTTCTGTGCGTTTTTCTGGCGTATTGGCGTCCCCTGCTATCGGCGACCGTTGACGAGGAACTGGCCCGGGTGGAAGGATTGGACACGGGCTGGATGAAACTGCTGTTCACTATTTTAATGGCCGTGGTCATCGCCATTGGCATGAAGGTGGTGGGTATCCTGATGGTCATATCGCTGCTGATCATTCCGGCCGCAACCGCGCGCAGATTGGCTTCGAGTCCCGAAGGAATGGCTCTGGCGGCGGCATTGTGCGGGGCCTTGTCCGTAGTTTTGGGATTGCTGGGGTCTTATTGGTGGGATTTGCCTTCAGGCGCGGCAATCGTGGCGGCGGCGGCGGGCCTGTTTCTGTTATCCCTGAGCATCGCCGCACCGGCATCAAGGCGGAGGCAGTGAAGAAGACATGGCAAATCAGACCGTTGACAATCCATTCGCGGCACCCGGTCATGACCATCGCAGTTGCATTGTCGCGGCGCTGGATGCGGCGGAGGCGGCGTGCGCGCGGCGCGGTGAACGGCTGACCCCTCTGCGCCGGCGGGTCCTGGAATTGGTTTGGCGCGGCCACCGGCCCGTAGGCGCCTATGATCTTCTGGCCCTGTTGCAGGATGAACGCGGCCGGGTGGCGCCGCCCACGGTCTATCGGGCCCTGGATTTTTTATGCACGCAGGGTCTGGTGCATCGGCTGGAGTCCCTGCAGGCGTTTATTGGCTGCGGCCATACCGGCAATCATATGGATGATCAGGGGGACGGCCGCCATGCGGCGCATTTTCTGATCTGCCAGGATTGCGGCGTTGCCGTCGAAATACGGGATGGTCAGCTGGACGGTGCCATTAGCGGTTTGGCGGGCCGCGCCGGATTTGCCATCGCCGACGAGACCATTGAACTCAGCGGCCTCTGCGCGGCCTGCCGGAACCAAAGCGTTTCCAGGCCAGTTTGTACAACCTCATGAGAACGCGCAGCTAGGCGCCCTCCGCGGGCAGCCGCGGAACATCGATCATTTGCGGCGGCCTGCCGTCTTCATATGCCTGCCACATTAATTCGTATGCGAGCTCCAGATGCCGCGTCAGTCGCTTTGAATTGAACAATGGATAGTCATCCCGCTTCGCCACGAGTTCGGCTCTGATTTTCGCCAGGCTGTCGCGGTCGTTGGCAAGGGCAAAGGCTCTTGCCTCATAATCTTCGATCCGGTGCTGGATCATGTCTTGCTGTCCAATTGCGGAAAGCAGGCTTGCGCCGTTGCGTGATTGCGGCGTGGGACCGGCAAGGGTCAACACCGGCACACCGGTCCAAAGGCAGTCCACCGTGGTGACCCCGCCGCCATGATAGAAGTTATCCAGGGCCAGGTCCGCAAACGGCAGCCGCGCCAGATGTTCCGGATGGGGGATTTTGTCCGCGAAAATTAACCGATCCGGATTGACGCCGCGGGCCGAAGCCTCGCGTCGCAGGTTCTCTGTGCTGCTTTTGGAGCCCCGGATCAGCCACAACACAGCATCCGGCACCTTACGTAACAAGCGCATCCAGATGGCAAATATCTTAGGCTCGATTTTGTAGTGGATATTGAAATTGACGAAGACAAACGCGTCATCGGGCAGGCCGCAGTCAGCCCGGCTGGGTCCCTCTATGGCAATCGGTGCCCGTTGGGTGGCCATGAAGGTATCGGGCAAATAGACCAGATTTTCCGTGAAATAGGGCCGCTGTTCAGATGGTACCTGATGGTGGTCGGTAATAAGGTAATCCAGAAATTTCGCCCCAATTGTTGCCGAATAGCCCAGATAGTGCGCCTGAACAGGGGCCGGTCGCAGCGCCAACAGGGATAATTGGCCACCCTTGGTATGTCCTGCGAGATCGATCAGGAGGTCGATTTGATCGTCATGGATCAGCCGCGCGGATTCCTGAAACGAATTGTCGACCAGATTGTGGTAGCCGTGAAATTTGGCGCGCAGAGCATCGGTCATATGATCATCCCCGCCCGCATGCAGGGCATAGCCATGTGTTTCGAAGCGCGCCGTATCGTGATTGTCCAAAATGCCTTTGAAGGCTACCGAAACACTGTGAAAGCGAAAATCAGGGGAGACATAGCCAATGCGGATGCGATCATGTGATTTCAGGCGGTTGTAGTTAAAATTCAGTTCCTGCACTGATTCCGCCACATAATCCGCATTGCGCTGGGAAATTTGCTCGGCCACGGCCTGCCGCAGGGCCATGGAGAAGTCACCTGGCAGGCTTTGCAAGGCAAATGCGGACAACGCCACCGGGCCGCTGCCGGTCAGTTCCTCTTCCGTGTTGGTGCGGATCTTTTCCACCACTGAATGCAGGTTTGACCAACTGCATTGCTGCATCAGGGAATGGGCCAGAAAGGGATAAATTACACTATAATCAGGGCGTATCCTGAGGGCCTGCATAAAGGCCATGATGGATTCGTCCCAATGGTTGATGCTTTGTAGCAGGCTGGCCAGATTGAAGTATCCTTCGGCCTGGTCCGGATTAACCTGCAACAGTTTGCCGTAGGTGGCGATCGCTTCGTCGATATGGCCGACGGCCGCTTCCGATATGGCCAGATTATTCAATGCTTCGGGATAGTCGGGATTTATCTTCAGGCCTTTGCGAAAGCATTTCGCGGCTTCTTCATGTCGATTTTGGGTTTGTAAGGTCAGCCCCATGCCGTTGTAAATATTGAATAATTCGGGAGCTACCTGGATCGCGGCCCGGAATGCTTCAACCGATTCCGCCAATCGTCCCATACCGCGCAGAGTATTTCCCAGGTTGCATGCGACCAATGCCTGATCGGGTTGCAAGCGCAATGAATGGCGGTAGCTTTCGATTGCGTCATCCTTGCGGTCCAGGGCCACCAGGCTGTTGGCGATATTGTTGTGGGCCTCGGCGAAGTCCGGCTGCAGTTCGATCGCCTTGCTATATTGTTCAACCGCCTCGGCATGGCGCCCGAGTGATTGCAGGGCATTGCCGTAACTATTGCGGTATTCGGCTGAATTTGGCTGGCCGGCGCAGGCAAGCGCAAACGGGGCCACCGAATCCTCGACCCGTGACTGCTGGTAATACAATGTGGCAAGATAGAACGCGGTCAATGAATTGTTCGGTTCCAGTTCGGCGGCCCGGGCCAGTGCCCGCTCGCTGTCGTCATATCGTTCCATCGTCAGAAACAGATTGCCCAGACAGTTCCATGCCTCGATAAAATCCGGCTCCAGGGCCAGGGCCCGCTGCAATGCCTCCCGCGCTTCTTCATACCGCTCCTGGCGCATCAGGACCAAGCCCAGGTCCGCATGGGCCGCGCCCCATTCGGGCGCGATGGCTATGGCTTGGCGAATGGCATCGCCGGCACCCTCGGGATCGCCAATTGATAGTAGAATATTCCCGTAATTCTTATATGCATTGCAGTTTTCCGGATCTGCACGCAGCGCGGCCTGATAGCTTTCCCTGGCCTCCTCCTTGCGGCCCGCCGCCATTAGAATGGTGCCCAGGTTGTTGTGGGCATTGGCAATTTGGGGGTCGATGCTGATGGCCTCGCGGTAGCATTCGATGGCCGGTTCCATTTTGCCCTGCTGATACAACAGATTTCCCAAATTTGCGTGTGCGGCCGCCAGCAATGGATTTTCGGCCAGCGCGCGCCGGTAACTGTCCGCTGCTTCGTCCTGCTGTCCTAATTGGGTAAAGGCATTGCCCAAATTGGAAAGGGTATCGGGATCTTCCGGCAGAACATCTAGAACCTGTCTATATAGAGGGACGGCTTCCTCGGGGCGGCCCTGGGCCACCAGCAGGGCGGCCAGATTGAACGTGGCGTCCAGGTGATGTGGTTCGTCGGCGAGGACTTGTTGATACAACGCCTCGGCCGCGGCCGTATGACCCGCTTGATGCTGCGTCAGGGCCGTCTGGAAGGTCAGGTTGAGACTGTTCATGGCGTAGATTCATAGACTTACAGGGTTAAAATTCCTTGAAGTCCGAACCATGCCCTAATTACGGTTTCAGCGACGCTGGACGTTGCTTCCTGCCCGGCAAAGCTTGCTCGATAGGTGGCAATTATTGCCCGGCAGAGTGCTTTCGGGGCCCCTGCAGGGATCGTTGAGAATTTCTGAACTCGAAAATTATACAATTAAATCAATATATTAAGGGGAAACCCCCTGGTTTTGGCGAAACTTGGCACGACCTTTGCGTTGTGTTGGTTGGCAAAAGCCCGCCGTTGGTCAAACGGTGTACCGAATATCGGGGACTAGGAGAAGGATTATGGTTTTATCTATCAATACCAATCTCGGTTCGATGATTGCACTGCAACATCTGAATTCGACAAACAACAAGCTGGAATCGACCCAGCTTCGCATTACCACCGGCCTGCGGATCAACGGTCCGAAGGACGACGCCTCTACCTACGCTATTGCCCAGAACATGCGCGGCGATATCAACGGTATGGTCGCGGTGAAAACGGCCATTGCGGGCGGCGAATCGACGGTCAACGTGGCCCTGGAAGGGGCCAAGGCGATTAACGATCTGCTGCTGGAAATGAAGGCCAAGGTGGTGCAAGCCAACCAGGCCGGACTTGACGCGACATCGCGCACCGCCCTGAACAATGATTTCAATGCGCTGCGTCAGCAAATCGAGACCATTACCAGCACCGCCGAGTTCAACGGCACCAATTTGATCAAGGCCAGTGCCGCCAATCTGTCGGTGTTGAGCACGGTTGACGGTAGCACAATATCGGTGTCGGCTCAGACGATGGATCCGACCACCCTTGCCATCGCCACTTCGTCGTTGCAAACGTCGGCAAATGCGGCAACGGCACTGACCGCCATCGATTCGGCGATTACGGCCGTGGCGGACAAACTGGCAGCCCTGGGTTCTGTTTCCAAACGGCTGGAGATTCAAAGTGACTTCATGGTCACGTTGATCGATATCCTGCGCGCCGGCGTTGGTAATCTGGTTGACGCTGACATGGCCGAAGAAAGTGCCATGCTGCAGTCATTGCAGATCAAGCAACAGCTTGGTGTCCAGGCACTGTCGATTGCCAATTCCAATCCTCAGACTATCCTGGCCTTGTTCAACGGATAGAAATGGAAGGTGTGGTCGGGTAACCGGCCATATAGGGAAAATGGCACTGAAACTAACACTCAAGCCAAGCGAAAAATTTGTCATCAATGGCGCGGTGGTTCAAAACTCGGACCGGCGCACCACACTGGTGATCCAGAACAGGGCGTCTCTTCTGCGCGAGAAGGACATTATGTTGCCAGAGGATGCGACGACGCCCATGCGCCGGATCTATTTCGCGATCATGATGCTGTATCTCGACGATGGTGCGATCAAGCAACATCAGGACAGCTTCCTGGAGCTGATGTCCTCATTCATGAATGCGATCAGCAATGCTGAAGCAGTGGCGCAATGCGTCCATGTCATTCAGCAGGTCCACGAGAAGCAATATTACAAGGCGCTCGTTGGTTGCCGGAAGTTGTTTCCGTTCGAAGAGGAGAGATTGAATTATGTCGCTTCATAGCTATCAGGTCGCACAAAATACGACCGAAACGCCGCGGCAGACGGAATACCGGCTGTTTGCGCAGGTTACCCGGGCATTGATGGAAAGCCAGAAAGAGACCGCGAAAGCGTCGTTGTCGAAGGCCATCCATTGGAACCGCCGGCTTTGGCTGGCGCTCCAGGCCGATTGCGCCTTGGATCACAATGTTTTACCTGAAGAAACCCGTGCCGGCATTATCTCCCTTTCCATCTGGGTGGATAAACATTCGCGCAAGGTATTGCGAGGTGAAGCCAAGATCGAACCGTTGATCGACGTGAACCGCTCCATCATGGATGGATTGTCCGCCTAGGGGCGGACAGCGAAGAATTAAAGCCAGTCTCGACCCGGTCGCATATCGCGTCCGAACCCCGATGACCGCCCGGCCAACAAAGTTGGCCGGGCGGTTGCGCGTTTATGGCCTGCCCGCTATATGGGTTCCAATCATCGCAAGGTGGTATAAGTGGGGCGATTGAGGTTGGCCATGGCGTTGCGCCTGAACGATTTATCTTTACCTGTCTGGCTGCTGCTGTCCGCCCTGCTATTGTGCGGCAAGCCGGTGGTGGCTGCGGCCGCCGGTGGCTCCATCGATAAGGTCACGGTTATTACGGCCCAGGCGCGGCATCAGTTTCAGGTCGAATTGGCGGCGACGGCCGCGGCGAGAAGCAGGGGTCTGATGCAGCGCTCGACCCTGGCGAACGACGCCGGGATGCTGTTTATTTTTCCCTACAGCGGCCGGCACGGATTCTGGATGAAGGATACCTTGATCCCGTTGGATATGCTGTTCGTCGCCGGGGACGGCCGCATCGTGTATGTGCATCACAATGCCCAGCCCCATTCCCTGACGCCGATTGCGCCCAGCACGAATGCCAGGGCGGTCTTGGAGATCAATGGCGGGCTCAGCCGTCGTCTGGGCATTGCCGTGGGGGACCAGGTGTTGCATCCCAGTCTGAACGGACGCTAGCCTGGCAGTGCTCTAGCAACACGGAATCTGGGCGCTGAAGCCGGTCCGGATTCGTCGACGAGCGAAACTGGATTAGAAAATGGACTCCGCCAGTTTTTGCGCCAAAGCGCCGGCGACGCGGCGGCGGTAATGGGGTGGCGTCAGGGTGGTTTTCATGGCCTTGGCCTGGCGGCGTACCACATCGCGGACTTCCTCCAGACAGGCGTCATCGGGCCTGCGGCCGATGAAGGTCTCCAAGCCGCGTACCAGGAACGGCAGCGGCGAGACGCCGGTCAGACCAATACGCAGATCTGCGATCAGTTGGTCTTGCAGGCCCATTCGCACGGCAACCCCTGCCAGCGGAAAATCGATGGAGCCGCGGACACGGGATTTGGCATACCCGGTTGGAATGGCTGATGGCATTTTCGGCACATGCACCGCAACCATCAGTTCGCCGCTGGTCAAGGTCAGATGATCCATGCCGTCATTGCGGTACAAATCCATCAGGGCTATGCGGCGGCGGCCGTCCGGACCGGCCAATTCGACCTCGGCATCGAACAGCAGCAGGGCCGGGGCCACGTCGCCGGAAAAGGCCGCGAAGCATTTCTTGCCGGCGGGCGCTACGTGGCAGGTATCGCCCCGATACTTCAGGCAATAGTTATTCGCGGCACGCCACCATTCACTTTGATTGTAAAAAACGCAACGGGTATCGAGACACAGATTGCCGCCCAATGTGCCGTATTCCCGATGGCTGGGGCCGGCTACTTCACCAGCCGCCTGGGCTACGGCCGCAAAATGTTCCCGCAACAAAACACTTTCAGCCAATTCGCGCAGGGTCACAGCGGCGCCGATACTGATCTGGTCGGGGCCATCGGTAATCGCGTGCATCTCGGCGATGCCGTTCAGGTAGACCAGGTGATCGGGCTGTTCGATGCCACGGCGGATATTCACCAGCAGGTCGCTGCCTCCGGCCAGATAACGGCTCGCAGGCGCGGCGTCATGCAGCCTGATGGCTTCTTCCACCGTCGCCGGGTTGTGCAGGTGCATTTCGGGAAGGTATTCCATCAGGCAACCTTTCCGCTGGCGTTGGCGGATACCCGCTCGTCACGGGCCTTTTTTTCCAGCAGTTCCAACAGCCGGTCCGGTGTCAGGGGCAGCGCCGTCGCCCGCACGCCCATGGCATCGGCAACGGCATTCGTCAGGGCGGGCAGAAAACCGGTCAAGGAACCTTCACCGGCTTCCTTGGCGCCAAACGGGCCGTGGGGGTCGTTGGCCTCGATGATGCCGACTTCGATAGGCGGCGACTCAACGATGGTGGGCACCCGGTAATCCAGCATATTGGCATGCAGAGGCAGACCATCGTGAAAGCGGGTTTCCTCGGACATGGCCTGTCCCAGGCCCATCCAGACAGAGCCCTGGACCTGACCCTCGACCGCCAGCGGGTTCAGGGCCTTGCCGCAATCATGGGCAACCCAGACCTTGTCTACCGTGATCTCGGCCGTATCGGGATCGACCGTGACCTCAACGACCTGAGCGGCATAGCTGAACGCCATGGTGCCGCCGATCGCCGCACCGCGGTATTTCCTGCCGCCCCAGGATTCCGGGATCGTGTCGTAGATGCCTTTGACGGCAAGCGTGCCTTCGCCTTTCAAGGCCTCCATAACAACTTCTTCGAAGGTCAGGCCCTGGTCCTGTTGGCCACCGCGGTAGACCTCGCCCAGGCATTCGACATCCTCGGGCGCAATTTCCAGCTTCCGGGCGGCAGCCTCGATCAATAGGGCTTTCAGGTTTTGCGCCGCATCAATGGAAGCGTTGCCCACCATGAAAGTGACCCGCGAGGAATAGGAACCATTATCTTTGGGCGTCAGGGCGCTGTCGGCGGCGATTACGCGAATTCGGCCCATGTCCACGCCCAGGGTTTCTGCAACACATTGCGCCATTACCGTGGAGGAGCCCTGGCCGATCTCCGCCGCTCCGGTCAGAAGCGTGATCGAGGCATCCCAATCGACCCGCAAATGGATTGTCGCATGCGGCTCGCCGGTCCAATGCTTGGGCTTGGAAGCGCCAGAAATATAGTGCGAACAGGCCATGCCCAAACCCTTGTTGGGCCCCAGTTTGCCCTTGCGCTGCTTCCAGCCACTGGCCTTTTCCACCCAATCGAGGCACTGATCCAGACCATAGCTATTCACCAGCAGATCATTCTCGGTCATGGTCGGGGCGACCAAAAGGTTGGCCCGGCGCACGGCAAAGGGATCAAGGCCCAGTTCCGTCGCCATTCCGTCGATCAGGTTTTCGAAGGCAAAACGTGTTTTGACCGTGCCATGGCCACGAAATGCGCCACAGGGCGGGGTGTTGGTGAGCACACGATAGCCCTGAAAACGGGCTGAAACAATGTCGTAGATGCCATAAATCAACGAGCCGGCATACAAAATGGTCACGATGCCATAGCCGCTATAGGCGCCGCCTCGTTGTTGGGCGGTAAAATCAACGGCGGTAATGGTGCCGTCCTTGGTCATGCCGACCTTCATCTTGATATGAGATTCGGGCCTGCCGCGATGGGTGATGAATGTCTCCTCGCGGCTCAATACCACCTTTACCGTGCCCCGCGCCTTGCGCGCCAGCAGACCGGCGATGAGATCGCTTTGCAGGGTTTCTGTACGGCAGCCAAAGCCGCCCCCGATATGGGGTTTGATCACCCGGATATGAGACTCGGACATGCCCATGGTACGGGCCAACATCTTGTGCACATAGAAGGGCACCTGGGTCGACGGCCGGATGGTCAACCGCTCCCGCGCCGCGTCATACTCGGCAAAAGCGGCATGCGGCTCCATCTGGGCCTGGCAGACTTCAGCGCAATGGAAGTCGACCTCGCGCACCAGATCGGCCTTCGCCATGCCGGCGTCCACATCGCCCAGATCAAATTCAACCTCACGCTCGATATTGCCCGGCTTGTCGTCATGCAGATCCAGCGCGCCTTCGGCGCGGGCCTCGTCCGCCGTGAAATAGGCCGGCAGTTCTTCATAGACGACATCGATCAAATCCAGGGCCCGTTGCGCCGTCGCAACATCCATGGCCGCCACCGCCGCCACCGGTTCGCCCCGATAGCGGACCCGGTGACGCGCCAGGGCCCATTCGTTCATGGCAATGGGCAGGACGCCATAGCCATCGGCGCAGTCCGCCTCTGTCACAACCGCCAGTACGCCGGGCAGGGCCTCGGCCTGGCTGGTATCAATGGAAATGATATTGGCGTGGGCCACCGGGCTTCGCAGAATGCGGCCCACAGTAGCATCCGTTGCCTGAAAGTCGGCGGCAAACATGGCCTTACCGGTTGCTTTTTCCGGGCCGTCAACAAGGGGTTTCGGGATGCCAATGGATTGTATGGGGCTGATCTTGTTCATGCCGTCCGCTCCCGGGCGGCGAACTGTACCGCCTCGATGATCTTCACATAGCCCGTGCAGCGGCAGATATTGGCAGCCAGGGCATCGCGGATATCCGCTTCACTGGGGTCTGGGTTGCGGCGCAACAGGGCCTCCGATGCCATGATCATGCCCGGCGTGCAAAAACCGCATTGGGAACCCAGTTTTTCGTGAAAGCCGCGCTGGATCGCCGTCAAGCGGCCGTCGCGGGACAGGCCATCGACGGTTTCGACCTTGGCATTCTGGCAGGTTGCCGCCAGGGTCAGGCAGGCATGGCGCGGGCGGCCGTCAATCAACACTGTACAGGCGCCGCACTCACCGCCGTCGCAGCCAATCTTGGTACCGGTCAGGCCAGCCTTGTCGCGCAGATAGTCGACCAGCAGCAGGTTGTCGGGAACGACATCGTCACGGGTGACACCGTTGACGGTCAGGGAAAGGGTGCTTTTCACGGTTTTTCTCCTGCATAGATGTTCCGGTTCCGGCGCGACAACTATAACAAAATAATTGTTGGGTACCCAAACAATTATTTTGTTGCTGTTCCAAACAAGATCAATCCGGGATCACGGCCGTGGCCTCAATCTCCAGCTTGGCACCGGTTTCCACGAATCCTTCAACACCAATCACCGCCATGACTGGATAGTGCCGTCCAAAATATTCTTTGTAGGCTGCTCCCAAGCCCTTTCCGGCAGCCAGGTATTCGGCCCGGTCGTTTACAAACCAGGTCATACGCACAAGATGTTCGGGCGTGGCCCCGGCTTCCTGCAGCAGGGCGGTGATATTAGCGAAACATTGCCGGGCCTGGCCGACGAAATCATCCGTCTCGAAAACTTCCTGGGCGTTCCAGCCGACGATGCCGGCCAGAAATACAAGCTGGCCGCGGGCAACGATACCGTTGCTATAGCCTTTCGGACGAGGCCAATCGGGTGGCTGCAGAAATTTCATGTAGGCCTCCTATGTTGCGATGCCGGAGGATCAGAGCATGCCTCAGGACGCATTGTCCAATGGCTGCAAACGGTGGGCCGGCAGCCAGACCCGTGCCGTGGTGCCCTTGTTCAATTGGCTCTCGATGATCAGGCCACCACCGTGCAGCTGGGCCAGGGAAGAGGCCAAGGGCAGTCCCAGGCCGGTACCCGCATGCGTGCGGTTCATGGCGCCATCCACCTGCCCAAATTTGGACATGGCTTTGGCCAGGGCATCCTTGCCAATGCCGATGCCCGTGTCGCTAATAGAAAACCAACATAGGCCGTCGTTGTCCCGGCTCGCCGTAATCGTAATTTGACCGCGCGGCGGCGTAAACTTCACGGCATTTGACAGCAGATTCAACAGGATCTGCTTGATCATGCGGGCATCCCCACATAGTTCCGGTAGACCCGGTTGTATTTCAGTCTTCAACAGCAGGGCTGCTTCGTCAGACTTTGATCTGATCATATTAACGCAGCTGCTGACAATAACCCCGACTTCGAAATACTCCTCTGACAATTCAGCTCTGCCAGCCTCGATTTTGGAAATGTCGAGGATATCGCTGATCAGGTC
>JAJFGG010000012.1 GCA_021776235.1 Alphaproteobacteria bacterium
ATCTAGGGCCGAGAACGGCTCGTCCATCAGAACCACCGCCCGGTCTTCCATCAAGGTGCGGGCCAGGGCGGCGCGCTGGCGCATGCCGCCCGACAGAGCCGCCGGCAGGATGTTGGCCTCCGCCGTCAGGCCAACCCGCTGCAACAAGTCCATGGCCCGGTGCCGATCGGCCGTTTCTCCGCGCAGGCGGGCGCCCAGGGTGACGTTATCCAACACATTGAGCCAGGGCAGCAACAAGTCCCGCTGATCCATATAGGCGACCCGCCCCGAAATCGGCCCGGCGTCGCTGGCCCGCAGATGCCGGGCGGTCGCCTCGGGCGAAATACCCGCGATCAGCCGCAGCAGGGACGATTTGCCGACCCCGGACGGTCCCAGCAGACAGGTGGTTTGTCCCATGGGCATATCCAGATCCAATCCCTCGAACACCAGGCTGTCGCCGAAGGACAGAGCGCCGCCCCGCAGTTCGATGCCAATGGCCGGCGCGCTGATGCTTGGCGCCGTCGCATTATCTAAATTTTGGGCAGGCATTTGACGCGTCCCTCCGCCGGTGCAATCCGGATCAGGTTCAAGGGGTCGTCCTAGTCTGGGAACCTCTCAGCCGCCGTGGCGGCTCCCCCCGCTCTGGGTGCCGATCATAGTGCCGATTGACGGCTGTACAAGGGAAAGAAACAGCGGCCTGCCGGCCAAGGCGAATTTCCGCCGAAACAAGCCTTTCGTCGACCGGGTGCGCCGGCTCAAGCTGGCACCAGGTCCTCAATGAAGCCGGTGATCGTGGTCAGCGGCGCGCCGGGGGTGAAGATTTCGCGCACGCCCATCTCTTTCAATTGCACGATGTCCAGGTCAGGGATGACACCGCCGCCCAGGACCGGGATGGCATCCGCCGCATGCGCGCGCATTTCCGCCATGATCTCGGCGAAAAGCATGTTATGCGCGCCGGACAGCACGCTGACGCAGACCACATCCACGTCTTCCTCCAGCGCAACGTTGACGATCATCGCCGGCGTCTGGCGCAGCCCGGTATAGATGACCTCCATGCCGGCCTCGCGCATGGCGTGGGCCAGCACCTTGGCGCCCCGATCGTGTCCGTCAAGACCGGGTTTGGCCACCAGGACGCGGATCGGGTTTTTGCGCCGAGGGGCCATGGCAATTAGTACGAGGCGGCTTGATATTCGCCGAAGACGCCGCGCAGCACGTCGCAGATTTCGCCGATGGTGGCGTAGGCGCGCACCGCCTCCAAGATCGGATACATCAGGTTGCTGTTGCCCCTTGCTTCGTTTTCCAGGGCGGCCAGGGCACGGCTCACGGCGGTGTTGTCGCGCTCGCGGCGCAGCGCGTGCAGCCCTGCGATCTGCGCCTCCACGATTTCGGGCCGGGGCCGATGCAGTTCGATCGCAGGGTCGTTCCGGTCCCGAAAGCGGTTGACACCGACCACGGTGCGTTCCTGGCTGTCGATCTGGGTCTGATAGTGATAGGCGGATTGCGCGATTTCGGCCTGTGCACGGCCGTCTTCGATCGCTTTCAGCATGCCCCCTTCGGCCTCGATGCGGGCGATATATCGGTTTACCTCCTGTTCGATTTGATCGGTCAGGCTTTCCACATAATAGGAGCCGCCCAGGGGGTCGATCACCTCCGCCGCACCGCTCTCATGGGCCAGTACCTGCTGCGTGCGCAGGGCCAGCAGGGCCGAATGCTCCGAAGGCAGGGCCAGCGCCTCGTCGTATGCGGCGGTATGGAACGACTGCACGCCGCCCAATATCCCGGCCAGCGCCTGTAGGGCGACCCGGACGATGTTGTTTTCCGGTTGCTGGGCGGTCAGGGTGCTGCCGGACGAACCGGCGCCGGCCCGCCACATCCAAGAGGCAGGTTCCTTGGCGCCGAAACGATCCCGCAGCAGACGCGCCCACAGGCGCCGCGCGGCGCGAAACTTGGCGGCCTCTTGAAACAGGTCGCAAGAGGCGCTGAAGTTGAAGGCGAGGCGGGGCGCAAAGGCGTCAATTTCCAGGCCACGTTCCAGGCAGGCCTCGATATAGGTAATCGCGTTGGCCAGTGCGTAGGCAACCTCCTGCACCAGGGTCGAACCCGCCTCGCGGACGTGATAGCCGCAGATGTTCATGACGTTCCAACGCGGCAGGTGGGCCGTGCAATATTCAACCAGATCAACGGTGAGCCGCATGGATGGGCGCGGCGGAAAGATGTAGGTGCCCCGGGCGATGAATTCCTTGAGGATATCATTCTGGGTGGTGCCGCTGATGCGCGCCGACGGCACGCCTTCCTGTTCGGCCACGGCGAGATACATCGCCAAAGCCACGGTCGCGGCCGAATTCATGGTCAGTGAGGGGCTGGCTTGCTCCAATGGCAGACCGCCGAAAATAGTCTCCATATCGCGCAGGGAATCGACCGCGACGCCGACCACGCCGACCTCGCCCTTGGCGCGCGGATCGTCGGAATCGAAACCCAGTTGGGTCGGCAGGTCGAAAGCAACCAATAGCCCGCCCTGACCTTGGCCCAACAGATAGGCAAAGCGCTCGTGCGTCTCCTCTGGAGAGCCGAAACCCGCGTACTGGCGCATTGTCCACAGCCGACCCTGGTACATGGAGGGTTGGACGCCGCGCGTGTATGGATATTCGCCGGGAAAGCCAATGTCGCTTAGATAATCGCGGCCCGCATCGTCAAGCGGGGTATAAAGCGCTTCGTGTTGTAGGTCGGACGGCATGGCTGCCCGATTGACCCGTTCCAGCGCCGGGCCGAGGCGTTCTTCCTCCCAGCGCTGCTTCGTCTGCTGCAATTCGCTATGCTCGTGGCGCTTGTCCAAAGGACCGACCTCCCGATCATCTCAGGAGAAACCATAAGGCGGTGGGCTGACGGTGGCGTTGACGTAGGTCAAAGGGACGAATGTCCGGTGGATCACACTCGACATTGAAATAGTCAATTCAGGCTGCGCCTTTGCCCCGTTGTAAGTGCGCCAGCCTCCTCTGGGTCAGAGGCTTAGCTTGTTATAGGCATCCAGGGCCGCGACCTTGTAGCATTCCGCCAGGGTTGGATAATTGAAGACGGTTTGCAGGAAGTAATCCAGGCCGCCGCCCAGTCCCATGACGCATTGGCCGATATGAATCAATTCCGTCGCACCGGTGCCGATGGTGTGCGCGCCCAGCAGACGATGGTCATCGCGGTGGAAGATCAATTTCAACAGGCCGGTATCGTCGCCCAGGATCTGGCCGCGGGCGATTTCCCGAAAGCGGGCGAGGCCCACCTCGTAAGGGACCTTTTGCGCCGTCAGTTCGTGCTCGGCCTCGCCGACCATGGAAATCTCGGGGATCGAATAAATGCCCACCGGAAAATTGGTGGCCATGGGGCCCACTTCGACACCAAAGGCATTACAGGCGGCCAGACGACCCTGTTCCGAGGACGTCGCGGCCAGGGCGGGGAAGCCAATCACATCGCCGCCGGCGAAAATATGGGGTTGTTGCGTGCGAAAGGTCTCGTCGACAGTCAAACGCCCGCGGTTATCGGCCTCCAGACCGGCGGCATCGAGATTCAGAGAATCAGTGGAGCCGGCCCGACCGGCGCAGACCAGGGCCAGATCGGCGACCAGACGTTTGCCGGATTCCAAAGAAACCACGACCTGGCCGCGCGGATTGTCCCGGGTCTCGACCCGTTCCACGGTTTCGCCCAGACGAAAAACCACTTTAATGTCGCGCATTTGATGCACAAGTTCGTCCACGATCTCGCGATCCAGAAATTCCAATGGCGTGTCGCGGCCATCCACCACTGTGACCTCGACCCCCATCAAGGCGAACATCGAGGCATACTCGATGCCGACGACACCGCAGCCAATAACAACCATGGAATGGGGCAATTTAGTGAGAGAGAATATTTCGTCCGAGCTTATGACCCGATTGCCGTCAAGCCGGGTGGAAGCCGGCGTGACGGGTTTGGTGCCGACGGCGATCATGATGTTCTCGGCGCTTGCCTTGCGCTGGCCTTGGGATGAGGTGATGGTCAGCTCGTGCGGGGTCGCGAAAGCCGCGCTGCCGACAATAACATCGACGTTATTGCGGCCAAGCTGGGAGTCCTGAACCTGCTCTTCCCGTTGCACGATATTGCCAACCCGCTCGAACAATTGCGCGGCCGAGACCGCTTGCTCGCCGCCACCGTTCATATCGCTGGCCCGACGCCGCATGTCGCTGGCCCGGCGCCCGCCCTTGCCGAAGGTCAGTACGGCTTCGCGGAAGGTCTTGGAGGGAATTGTTCCTGTATGCAGGCAGACCCCACCGACGACCGTTTCCCGTTCGACGATGGCGACCCGCTTGCCCAGTTTGGCGCCTTGTACCGCAGCCCGTTGGCCGGCCGGTCCGCTGCCGATGCAGATCATGTCATAATCGTAAGTCATCATGCCGCGCGGGCCTCTCAGATGCGGTATATTGCTGGCCTATCAGTACTTTGTAATGGTTAATAGAGAGACAATGCCGCAGCGCTGCCAGCCTGGTTTTGCTGAACCGGCGATGATCAGCGCATACAGGTCGGGGCCAGGCTATCCCTGCCATGCTGGCGTCAACCTTGCGCCAGGCAACCGAAAGGAAATTGTCATGTCCAAGCGGATCCTTCTGGCATTGGCCGCCGCCGCCTTGCTTTACGCCGCGGTGCCTGCTCTGGCCAACGGTTGGGGTAATGGCAACCGTCATGGGGGCCATCATGCCGCAGCCAAGGCGGCATCGGTCTGCGCCATCCGTCAATGCCGGGTGACCCATCGTCATCGAAAGGCCTCGCAACCCCGCTATCGGCGCCATTACCGCCGGTCCGTCAAGCCCTGGGCTCGCCATGTTAGGTTCCGTCATTGGCCCAGGCTGCGGATCCGCCATCGCCGGCACCGCGGCGGCGGTTAATAGCGCGCCAGGCATGCCAAAAGCGGAGGTATCGCTGTGCTAATTCCCTTTCGGCGCTGAAATCCTTCACAATGGTGCTATATAGTCGGGGCGCCGCAGAGACGGTCGATGAAAATAGAGGTTAAGGGGGCACGAATATGGATCTGACAGGTGAATACCGTATCGCCGCATCGCGGCAGCGGGTGTGGGAAGCGTTGAACGATCCGGAAACCTTGAAGGCCAGCATTCCGGGCTGTAGCGAATTGCAGGCGGTGGGCGACAACAGCTTCACCGCTACGGTGACCGCCAAAGTGGGGCCGGTGAAGGCTAAATTCCAGGGTCAGGTCACCTTGTCCGATATGGATCCGCCAAATGGCTACACCATTCAGGGGGAAGGCAAGGGCGGCGCGGCCGGCTTTGCCAAGGGCGGGGCCAAGATTGCCCTGCTCGAAGACGGCGACGGCACGCTGTTGAAATACGAAGTCAACGCCAATGTGGGCGGCAAGCTGGCGCAGATCGGCTCCCGCCTGATCGATGGCACGGCGAAAAAACTATCAGGGGAATTCTTCACCACCTTCTCGGAATTGGCGGCGGCTCCCGGGGCGACGCCGGCGCCCGCGCCAGAGGTTGCTGGTGAACCGGCGCCGACGGAAGCCCCCGCGGTCGTGGCCGATGCCGGACCGGATCGTCATGAAGTGGAACAGCCGGTGGGCGGCGGTTTGCCCAGGTGGGTTTGGCTGGGCGGCCTGATAATCATCCTGGTGGCTATACTGGCCATCCTGGGTGGTGACTAGATCTGCTGCCGAACTCACAAAATTGCGAGATTGACGCCCGCAGGCCTATTCCGTACTTGACCTTGAGGCGACAAGACGAAACACTTGCTGCACTGGGCAGAGGCGGTCGTGCGCGGCCGTCTATTTGCCCCGAAATATGGTCGGCAACGAACGACAGGGAGGTTCCGCATGCCAACGGTTTCAATGACCGTCAACGGTCAGGCTGTGAGTGGCGAGGTCGAAGACCGGACGCTACTGGTTCAGTTTCTTCGTGAAAATCTAAATTTGACGGGCACTCATGTAGGCTGTGATACCAGCCAATGCGGTGCCTGTGTGGTACATGTGGACGGTGATTCCATGAAATCTTGCACCATGCTTGCTTTGCAAGCCAATGGCGCTGACGTGACGACCATCGAAGGTCTGGCAAAGGGTGGTGAAATGCACCCCATGCAACAGGCATTCATGGATAACCACGGACTGCAGTGCGGCTTTTGCACACCGGGCATGGTGATGAGCGCCATTGATCTGGTGGCGAAAAACCCCAATCCGGACGAGGCCACGATCCGGTCCGAGTTGGAAGGTAATATCTGTCGTTGCACCGGCTATCACAATATCGTCAAGGCGGTGCAACAAGCCGCCAAGAACATGGGGGGCTGAGATGGTTGAGAATGGCATCGGCGCCAGTTTGCGGCGCAAGGAAGACAATCGTTTTCTAACCGGCAAGGGCAATTATACCGACGATATCAACCGGCCGGGGCAAACTTATGCATATCTGCTGCGTTCGCCCCATGCCCACGCCAATATCAATTCCATGGATATCTCGGCGGCCAAGTCCGCGGCCGGCGTGGTCGCGGTGTTCGTCGGCCAGGATCTGGTAGCGGACGCCGTCGGCGGATTGGTTTGTGGCGCCTCGGTCACCGGCAAGGGCGGCGAGGTCAACAAAACCCCGCCGCGCAACGTTCTGACCATGGACAAGGTGCGTTTTGTTGGCGATCCCATCGCCGTGGTGATCGCCGAAACCCTGGCCCAGGCCAAGGATGGTGCCGAGTTGATCGCTGTGGATTACGGGGAACTGCCCTCGGTGGTTTCAACCTCTGCCGCGGACAAGCCCGGCGCGCCTCAATTGCACGAGGAATGTCCGGACAACGTGGCCCTGGATTGGGAATTGGGCGACAAGGCGGCCGTCGATGCAGCCTTTGCCGCGGCCGCCAAAACCGCGTCCGTTGATCTAATAAATAACCGTATGGTGACCAACCCCATGGAACCGCGCGCGGCGGTGGGCGAGTATAATTCGGGTACGGACGAGATCACGCTTTATATGACCTCGCAGAACCCGCATGTGCATCGCCTGGTGATGTCGGCCTTCATGAATATCGCGCCGGAGCACAAGTTCCGCGTGGTGGCGCCTGACGTGGGCGGTGGTTTCGGCTCCAAAATTTTTACCTATAACGAAGAGGCGATTTGCGCCTGGGCGGCAAAGAAGATCAACCGCCCCGTAAAATGGACGGCTGATCGTTCCGAGGCTTTCCTGTCGGATGCCCATGGTCGCGACCATGTGACCAAGGCGGAAATGGCGATGGACGCGGATGGCAAGTTCCTGGCCATGCGGGTCAGCAGCCACGCCAATATGGGAGCCTATCTGCAATTGTTCTCGGTCTCCATCCCGACTCTGTTCCACGGCTTTCTGTTGGCGGGGCAATACACTACGCCGGCGATTTATCTGGAATCGCGTTCGGTGATGACCAATACCGCACCGGTGGATGCCGCGCGCGGCGCGGGCCGGCCCGAAGCGACCTATTTATTGGAGCGTCTGGTCGATGTTTCGGCGCTGGAGATGGGATTGGACCCGGCGGAAATTCGCCGGCGCAATTTCATTAAGGCAGACCAGATGCCGTATCAGACACCGGTTGTGCAATGTTATGATTCCGGTGATTACGATGCCAGCCTCGATAAGGCCCTGGCCAATGCCGACTATGACGGCTTTGCCGCCCGGCGGGACGAGGCCAAGGGGCGGGGTAAACTGCGCGGTATTGGTCTTTCAGCCTATATCGAGGCCTGCGGCGTGGCGCCGTCGGCTGCCGTGGGTTCGCTGGGTGTTGGCGTTGGCCTGTGGGAATCGGCCCAGGTCCGTTTCAACCCCACGGGGGGCGTAACGGTCTTTACCGGCACCCATTCGCATGGTCAGGGCCACGAAACGGCGTTTGCCCAATTGGTGACCGAGCGTCTTGGCGTGCCGGTGGAAAATGTCGAGGTGGTGCATGGCGACACCGACAAGGGCCAGTTCGGCATGGGCACTTATGGCTCCCGGTCTCTGCCCGTGGGTGGCGTGGCCATTGCAAATGCCTGCGATAAGATCATCGCCAAGGGCAAGAAGATCGCGGCCCATAGCCTGGAAGCGGCCGAGGACGATATCGATTTTGCCGAGGGCAACTTCACCGTTGCCGGCACCGACAAGACGATGAATATTGCCGAGGTGGCGTTCACGGCCTATGTGCCTCACAACTACCCGGAGGGGGTGGAGCCCGGATTGGACGAGATTGCCTTCTTCGATCCTCTGAACTTCTCCTTTCCCGCCGGCGCGCATGTCTGCGAGATTGAAATCGATCCGGCTACCGGTACCCTGGAGATCGTCAATTACACGGCGGTTGACGACTTTGGCGTTCTTGTCAATCCGATGATCGTGGAAGGTCAGGTCCATGGTGGCCTGGCCCATGGCATTGGCCAGGCTTTGCTGGAGGGCTGTGTTTATGATGAAGACAGCGGCCAGCTGACCACCGGCTCGTTCCAGGATTACTGCATGCCGCGGGCCGATAATCTGCCGTCATTCAATGTCGATTATGCCCCGACAGTCCCAATTCACAATCCATTGGGCGTTAAGGGTTGCGGCGAGGCAGGTGCCATCGCGGCCCCGCCGGCGGTTATCAACGCCATCGTCAATGCCTTGGGGATCAAACATCTGGACATGCCGGCCACATCGGAAAAAGTGTGGCGTGCCGCGCAGGCGGCTGGTTAGGCCAGGGGAGGAAATAGCAATGTACAACTTCAACTTCCATGCCGCTTCAAGTCTGGATGACGCCGTTGCCAAACTTGGCGCGGCGGAGGACGGTACGGTGATGGCCGGTGGTCAAACCCTGATCCCGGTGCTCAAGCAGCGTTTGGCCAACCCGACGGACGTGGTCGATTTGTCCGGTATATCCGAACTGTCGGGTATCTCTGCATCCGGCGATGGCGTCACCATTGGCGCCATGACTACCCATGCAGCCGTGGCCAATTCATCGGACGTTCCGGCCGCCCTGCGCGCGGTGGCCGAGGGCATTGGCGATGCACAGGTCCGTAACCGCGGTACCCTGGGCGGTTCCGTCGCCAATAATGACCCGGCGGCGGATTACCCGGCGGCCCTTTTGGGCCTGGGCGCCACGATCACCACAAATCAACGTGATATTGCCGCCGATGACTTCTTCACCGGCCTGTTCGAAACCGCGTTGAACGATGGTGAGATCATCAAAAGCGTGACCTTCCCGAACGCCACCAAGGCGGCCTATGCCAAATTTCCCAGCCCGGCATCGCGTTATGCCATGGTTGGTGTCTTCGTGGCCCAGGCGGCGGACGGCGTGCGCGTGGCGGTGACCGGTGCGACCGACTGTGCGCACCGGGGACCGAAGTTGGAGGC
>JAJFGG010000111.1 GCA_021776235.1 Alphaproteobacteria bacterium
GGCAATGGCCATGCCGACCGTGCATCTGTTCAGCCATGGGACCGATCTGGGTCTGCCGGCGGTGAGAGCGGCGGAACTGCTATCCGTACTGTTCGCGGCGGCAATTTTCAGCCGCATCGGCTTTGGCATGCTGGCCGATCGTATTGGCGCCATGCGCACGCTGCTGATCGGTTCAGGCTGCCAGGCGGTCATGCTGCTGGTTTTCGCGCAGGTCGAGAGCTTCGCCGGGCTGTATATCGCCGCGTTTCTGTTCGGCCTGGGCTTTGCCGGCATCATGCCCTGTTACGCCCTTATTATCCGGTTGCTGTTTCCCGACAGCCAGGCGGGCTGGCGGATCGCCGGCCAGTATCTGTTCGCCGGTCTTGGCATGGCCCTTGGCGGTTGGATGGGTGGCGCCATCTTTGACCTTATGGGCAGTTACGCCCCGGCCTTCCTTTCCGGATTTGTCTTTAACATCATGAACCTAGCGGTAATAGGGTTTCTCTACACGCGTCAGATCCGCATTGGCCCGCGTGTCGTGCCGGCATGATCCCGATCAAGGGACGGGGCTATTTGCCGCAGCCCCGACATGCTCTGGGCGCATTGCCAGAAACCGGCATTGATCGCATATTCAAAGCAGCGGCAAGCGAGAGCAATGCCGGGCTATTGTGGGTCGCCATCAAACGACCCACAATAGCCCGGTAAAGCTCTAACCGCCGGCGGACCGAGGAGAATGAATTGTGAGCTACAAACGTATCATGGTGCCCGTCAACGGCGTGGACGATGCCGGTTACGCCCTCGCTCTGGCGTTTGATCTTGGCAAGCGTTTCGAGGGCGAGGTGGTGGGCCTGCACGCCGCCGCGGAAACCACGGCCGTGCTGCCATACATGGGTGAAAGCATGTCCGGCGCCCTGGTGGAGAACATGATCTCAGCCATGGATAGCGCCGCAGACGCCCGTTTGCAGGCGGCCCAGGCGGCCTTTGCGGCGGCTCAGCAGGCATCCGGCGGCGTGGCTGGGCAGTTGGCGGTGCATCGGGGGCTGGAAGACGATATCCTGGCCCGGCAAGGGCGTCTTGCCGACCTGGTCGTCGTGCCGCGGCCGGCAAGTGAAACCGCACTCAGCGAAAGCCCGACCATGCAGGCTGCGATCATGGCCACGGGCCGCCCGGTGCTGGTCGCCCCACCGGGTCAGGCGAAGACCTTGGGCGGGAAAATCCTGGTTGCCTGGAATGGTTCGCCCCAGGCCGCACGCGCCCTGGCGGCAGCCATGCCCTTGTTGCGCGAGGCCGAGGCGATCACCCTGTTGCATATCGAAGAAGGAGCGGGGGATGCCCCCACGGCCGAGGACGCCGTGGCGTATCTGGCTGCCCATGGCTGCGTGGCGCAGGCCGCCTCTCAGCCCCGTGGGCATCATCCGGTGGCTGATGTCCTGTTGCTGGCGGCTTTGAACCAGGAGGCGGATCTGCTGGTGATGGGCGCCTATACCCACAAGCGCATTCGCGAACTGATTTTTGGCGGTGCCACCCTCGAGGCCCTGTTGGACGCCACCATACCGGTGTTGATGGCTCATTAGAGGGCCGCCTGCTCGACAGAACGCATCCGGCTACCTGCGCGCCGGTGTTATTTGCCGCTGCCATGCCCATATACAAGTGGTGCCGGAAAGAAAAGTTGTACGCGCTTGGTTTAGGAACGCGGCGCGGCATTGCTGGCATTATCGGCGAAAGGCGGAGATAATAGCGGTTATGAGCGAACCATTAGCCAACGACCGCCGTACCCTGGTCCTGACCGGCGCCAGCCGGGGTATCGGCCATGCCACCGTGAAGCGCTTTTCCTCGGCCGGATGGCGGGTCATTACCTGTTCCCGTCATGCCTTTCCCGAAGATTGTCCGTGGGAGGCCGGGCCCGAGGATCACCTGCAGATTGACCTGGCCGATCCCGAGGATGTGGAGGCCGGCATTGCAGAATTGAAGGTGCGCCTGGGCGGTGGGCCCTTGAACGCCCTGGTCAACAATGCCGGCATCTCGCCCAAGGCGGGCGACGGTGGCCGTTTATCCAGCCTGACCACGGATCTGAAAACCTGGCAGCAGGTCACCCAGGTTAATTTTTATGCACCGATTATATTGGCCCGCGGCCTGTTGGATGAATTGCGCCAGGCCAAGGGTTCCGTGGTCAATGTCACCTCTATCGCGGGCAGCCGGGTGCATATGTTCGCCGGCACCGCCTATGCCACATCCAAGGCCGCTCTGGCCTCTCTGACACGGGAAATGGCGGCCGATTTCGCGCCTCTGGGCGTCCGGGTCAACGCGATCGCGCCGGGCGAGATCAAAACGGAAATACTGTCCCCCGAGACGGAAGAATTGCTGGCCCCGACCATTCCCATGCGCCGCCTGGGCACGCCGGAAGAAGTGGCGAAAACCATCTATTTTCTGTGCACGGAACAATCCAGCTATGTGAACGGTGCGGAAATCCATATCAACGGCGGCCAGCACGTTTAGGCGAAATAATGCGCGTCATTCATAGCACGGCGCACGCAGCGCACGATCCCGAAAGCTTTGTCAGCGCGGGCCGTTTCGCGCCCTCACCAGAATGTCCGGAGCGGGCCCATCGCCTGTTTGCCGCCGTAGAGAAAGCCGGCTACGAGATACTGCCGCCGCAGGATCATGGCATGGGTGCCATCGCCGCCGTGCATCCCGCCGACTATCTGGATTTTTTGCGCAACGGCCTGGCCGCGTGGCAGAGCCTACCCAATGCCGGGCCGGCCATGATGCCAAATATGCATCCTGGACGGCATATGCGGGGACGGCCCGAGGCAATTGTCGGCAAGGCCGGCTATTACATGGCTGATACCGCCTGCCCTATCGGGCCCGGCACATGGGGTGCGGCGCTGGCCGCCGCGCAAGTGGCCCTGACCGCGGCCGATCTGGTTCTGGCCGGGGAAGACGCGGCCTATGCCCTGTGCCGCCCGCCGGGACATCATGCCTATGGCGATCAGTCCGGCGGGTTTTGTTTCCTCAACAATGTCGCCGTCGCGGCCCAATATATGCTTGGCCAATCGGACCGCGTCGCGATCCTGGATGTGGATGTGCACCACGGCAACGGCACCCAGGGGATATTCTATGACCGGGCGGAGGTTCTGTTCTGCTCGCTGCATGGCGATCCCTCGGTATTTTATCCCTACTACGCCGGCTATGGCGACGAACGGGGCGCGGATGCGGGCGAGGGCTACAATCTCAACCTGCCCTTGCCCCCCGGCACCGGCGACGATGCCTATCTGCAAACCCTGGCCGGGGCATTGTCGGCCATCGCGGACTTTGCCCCCGATTATCTGCTGATATCCCTGGGACTGGATGCCCAGGAAAATGATCCTCTGGGAATTCTATCGATCACCACCAATGGCTTTGCCCGCATGGGGGACGCCATCGGCGCCCTGGGCCTGCCCAGCGTGATCGTGCAGGAGGGCGGCTATCTGTGCGATGAAATGGCCGGCAACCTGCTGGCTTTCCTAAGCGGCTTTCAAAACAGCGCCGGCCCGCTTCGGCGTTCAATAATATCGGACTAACGATCCGTCTTGATCATGCGGCCCAAAATCCGCCGCCCGCCGAATATGTGGACGTGGAAGTGGGGCACCTCCTGGTGGGCGTCGGAGCCGTTGTTGGCGACCAGACGGTAGCCGGAGGCGTCGACCCCGGCCAATTTGGCGCATTCGGCCACGGCCTTCATGAAACCACCCATCGCTTCCAGGCTGGCGCCGGCATTGAATTCTTCCAGGTTGGTATAGGGTCCCTTGGGAATGACCAGGACGTGCACGGGCATCAGGGGATTGATGTCATGAAAGGCCAGGGCGTATTCGTCCTCGTAGACTTTTTTGCAAGGCAGTTCGCCGCGAAGAATGCGGGCGAATATATTATTCTGGTCATATGCCATGGCGCGTTGCTTCCTATTTTTCCTTGTCTTTCTTTTGCTTCTTTTGCTTCTTTTGCTTCTTTTTCTTCACGTCGCCGGCGCCTATGCGCCGTTGATAAAGGACGTTGTAAACGTCGTCCGGCTGCA
Organism: Alphaproteobacteria bacterium; assembly: GCA_021776235.1. Lineage (GTDB taxonomy): Bacteria > Pseudomonadota > Alphaproteobacteria. The sequence continues at coordinate 4,031 of JAJFGG010000111.1, forward strand.
CCCCCTTGGCGGCCCAAAGGACCAGCAAGTGGTAAAGCAGATCGGCGCTTTCTTCCAATAATGCATCGTCGCTTTCCGCCAGGGCTGCCACAATGGTCTCGGTCGCCTCCTCTCCGACTTTCTGGCAAATTTTCGGCAAGCCCTTTTGCATGAGCCGGGCGGTCCAGGATTCGGAGGGATCGGCACCGCGCCGTTGCTCGATAACCGCGTAAAGCTGATCGAGAATTTCGCTGCCTCTGGCCGCGTCCGGCGCGTCTTGTTCTGGCATAATCGATGGCCTTCGTTTTTCTTTGAGGGGCGCCTGATCAGACCAGGTCGCTGGGTACAGCATAACATTGCAAGCGCCCAGTGTGCTGGCGCAATTCCGCCCAAGGCCGCTCGAACTGCAAGACCGCCAAGCCCGCCGGCGGAAAGTCCAATTGCAGCCTGGCCAGCAGATCGCCGTCACCGCTGCCGCCGTAAAACAGGGCGGCCTGGTGCAGGTCCGGATTATGGCCGACGATCATGGCCGTTTCGGCCTCGTCCGGCAGCCCGCGAATATATTGCTGCAGGGCCCGGGGGCCGCAAAGGTAAAGTGTCTTTTCGACTTGGGCATCGGGCGGTTGCTGCAGGCACGGGGCCACCAGTTGCCAGGTTTGCTGCGCGCGCAGGGCCGAGGAGCACCGCACTAAATCCAGGCGCACTGACGATTGCGCCAGATATTGCCCCAGCAACAGGGCGGCCCGTTCGCCGGCCTGGTTGAGGGGGCGGTCGTGATCAGTCAGTTCAGGGCCGCCAAAAGCGGCGTTGGCGTGGCGCAACAGATACAAGCTCGGCATGCTATGCGTCCAGCCGTACGGGTAGACCCGCCGCCCGCATGGCGCGCTTGGCATCGGCAATGGAATAGGTCCCGAAGTGGAAGATCGAGGCGGCCAGGACCGCATCCGCATGGCCGCTTACGATGCCATCGACCATGTGATCGAGGGTGCCGACACCGCCAGACGCGATAACCGGTACGCTGACCGCATCGGCCACGGCGCGGGTCAGTTCCACATCAAAGCCCTGTTTGGTGCCGTCCCGGTCCATGGAGGTGAGCAAAATTTCCCCCGCACCAAGTTCGGTCATGCGCCGGGCCCAGGCGATAGCCTCGATCCCCGTGGGGTTGCGGCCGCCGTGGGTGAAAACTTCGAAACCACCCCGGCCGTCCCGCTTGGCATCGATGGCCACGACGATGCATTGGGTGCCGAATTTGCGCGCTGCCTCGGCCACGAATTCGGGCCGGTCAACGGCGGCGGTATTGATGGAGACCTTGTCGGCGCCGGCCAGCAGCAACTTGCGCACATCCTCCACTTGCCGCACGCCGCCGCCCACCGTCAGGGGCATGAAACAATGTTCGGCGGTGGCGCGGACCACATCATAGATGATGCCCCGGTTGTCTGATGACGCGGTGATATCGAGAAAACACAGCTCGTCCGCGCCGGCTCTGTCATAGATTTGCGCCTGTTCCACCGGATCACCGGCATCGACCAGGTCGATGAAGTTGACGCCCTTGACGACCCGGCCATCCTTGACGTCCAGGCAGGGTATGACGCGCTTGGTCAGCATGGCGGCGTCTCCGTTCCCGCCAGCAGGGCCAGGGCGGCGGCCGCGTCGATGGCGCCGTCGTACAGGGCCCGGCCGACAATGACGCCTTCGATGCCGCGCCCGGATGCGGCCCGCAATGCACGCAGGTCATCCAGGTCGGTGACCCCGCCGGAGGCGATCACCGGTGTGGTCAGGCCATCCGCCAGGGCGGCGGTGGCGGCAACATTATGGCCCTGCATGGCCCCATCCCGGTCAATATCCGTATAGATTATGGCGCCGGCGCCGGCGCCCTCGAAGTGCCGCGCCAGATCGATGACCGGCCGGTCCGACTGCTCCACCCAGCCTTCCACGGCGACCCGCCCATCACGGCCGTCAATGCCGATGGCGATACGGCCGGGATGGCGGCGGCACAAATCGGCCACCAGGTCCGGCTGCCGCAGGGCCAGGGTGCCGATGATGACCCGCGTAACGCCGGCTTCCAGCCAAGCCAGGGCCGTCGCCTCGTCCCGGATGCCGCCGCCCAGTTGCACCGGGATGGACAATGCCGCCAGGATCGCCGCCACGGCCTCGCCGTTGACCGGCCGCCCCTCGATGGCGCCATTCAGGTCAACCAGGTGCAACCAACGGCAACCGGCATCCTGAAAGGAGCGTGCCTGGGCCGCGGGATCGTTATTGAAAACCGTCGCGGCAGTCATTTCGCCGCGCAGCAAACGCACGCAATCGCCATCCTTGAGATCAATGGCGGGATACAGGTTCATGGCGCAGGTTCTCCCTTTACGGCGACCACGAGAGGAAATTGGCGATGAAGCGCAGACCCACCGCCTGGCTTTTCTCGGGATGAAACTGGGTGCCGGCGATATTGCCCTTGCCCACCGCGGCGACAATGGGCGGGCCATAATCGACCGCGGCCAAAACACAGGCGTCGTCGTTGGGGACAATGCCATAGGAATGCACGAAATAGACGTGGGCGCCCGCTTCAATGCCGGCAAACAAGGCGGCGGGAGATTCCTCGATCCGTAAGGCGTTCCATCCCATATGCGGAACCTTCAGGCGGGGATCGCCCGGCTCGATGGGACGAACCTCGCCGCCGATCCAGCCCAGGCCGGCGTGCGCGCCATGTTCCAGCCCACGATCCGCCAGTAATTGCATGCCCACGCAAATGCCCAGAAAAGGCCGGCCGCGCTGCACGGTAAACTCGGTCAAGGCCTCGACCATGCCGTCGACCGCTTCCAGCCCGGCCCGGCAATCGGCGAATGCGCCGACCCCGGGCAGCACCACCCGGTCGGCCCCGGCGACAATTTCCGCCCGGGAGGTCACCATGACGTCGACCGTATCGTGGCGGTCCTGACCGGCCCGTTCGAACGCCTTGGCGGCGGAACAGAGGTTGCCGGAACCATAATCAACGATTGCGATACGCATGGGGGCTTTCAGGGCCTTACGGCTTTATGCCGGATCGAACGGTGTGGCGAACGGCGTCAGGCCGCTGGCCGGAAGAGGTGGGGACGCCTGTGTTTGCCGGGCCGGCGGCCCTTCCGGGCCTTGCCAACGGGTATGGAAAAAGATCACCTCGGCCTGGCGCAGACTGCTGGCCGCGACCACCGACGCCAATTGATAGCCCCTTGCGCTCAGCCGCCAGCGGCGCCAGTCATTTGCCTGCGCCGCCACGAACAACGACAGCACCATCGTCAGCACCAGCGCGGTGAGGGCATCCAGGCCGGCGGCAAAGGTCAAGGCAGAGAAGAGGCTGACAAGGCCAAGGTAGGCCAGAAGGCCCCAGAATTGCCCGCGATAAAGCAGCCACAACAAGGGCATGAACAGGGCCGGCCAGCAAAAGCCTTCCTTGATCAAGACCACGTCCGGGTCCACGGCCCCCGCGCCGCCTTTTTGGCGGTCGGCGGCACCGGGCCGAAGTTGTACCGTGTAGAGGCGCATCCGCCGCCCCCCTTTTTGCCAAACTATCTTACAAACTGCCGCCCAGTACGCCCTTGGTCGAGGGCACGGCATCGGCCCGGCGTGGGTCAATCTCGATCGCCTGCCGCAGGCTACGGGCCAGGGCCTTGAAACAGCTTTCGATCATGTGATGGTTGTTCTGGCCATACAGCACTTCCACATGCAGGGTGATGCCGGCCGCCTGCGACAGAGCCTGAAACCATTCCCGGAACAATTCCGTATCCATCTGCCCCAACTTCGGCCGGTTGAAGGCGACCTTCCAGATCAAATAGGGCCGATCGGACAGATCCAGCGCGACCCGCGTCAGGGTCTCGTCCATGGGCACCAGGGCGTTGCCATAACGGACGATGCCCGTGCGTTCGCCCAAGGCCTGGCGGATCGCTTCGCCGATGGCCAGGCCGGTATCCTCCGTCGTATGATGGCCGTCGATATGCAAATCGCCTTTGGCCCGGACCGTCAGGTCTATCAGGCTGTGGCGGGACAATTGTTCCAGCATATGATCCAGAAAACCAAGGCCCGTGCTCACATCATAGCTGCCCGTACCATCCAGGTTTACGGTAACCGAGATCTGGGTTTCCTTGGTATTGCGTTCTATCTTGGCCTGACGCATGGCCGCGCTCCTTCATGTCCGGGGGCTCTCCGCCCACGCCGGACTATATATATTGGCAGAGCGCGGTATAACAGGCCGGCGCGCCATTCGCCAGCGCGCCGTTCACGAACCTTGAATAGAACGGCGTTTCGCCATACATGATGGGCTCGTGGCAAAGGATATAAAGCTTGTGAGCAATTCGAACAGTGAAACGTGGCACGGCACCACAATTCTGTGCGTCCGCAAGGGCGATACGGTGGTCATGGCCGGCGACGGTCAGGTCAGCCTGGGTCAGACCGTGATCAAGGCCAATGCCCGTAAAGTGCGCCGTCTTGGCACGGGCGGTAAGATTGTCGCCGGCTTTGCCGGCGCCACGGCGGACGCCTTTACATTGTTCGAGCGGCTGGAAGGCAAGCTGGAACAACATCCCGGCAATTTGACCCGGGCCGCGGTGGAAATGGCCAAGGACTGGCGCACCGACCGTTATCTGCGCCGGTTGGAAGCAATGATGGCGGTGGCGGACGTGGATACCAGCCTGGTTCTGACCGGTACCGGAGATGTGCTGGAACCCGAAGACGGCGTGATTGGCATCGGCTCCGGTGGCAACTATGCCTTGGCGGCCGCCCGCGCCCTGATGGACCACGAGACCTTGGCGGCCGAGGATATCGCCCGCCGCGCCATGCAGATCGCCGCCGGCATCTGCGTCTACACCAATGAAAATGTCACCGTGGAAACCTTACGCCCATGACCGAATTCAGCCCCCGGGAAATTGTTTCCGAACTGGACCGTTTTATCGTCGGCCAGAATGATGCCAAACGTGCCGTTGCCATTGCCCTGCGCAACCGCTGGCGGCGGATGCAGCTGGAAGGCGACATGCGCGAAGAAGTCATGCCGAAGAATATTCTGATGATCGGCCCTACCGGCGTCGGCAAGACGGAAATCGCCCGCCGTCTGGCCCGTCTGGCCGGTGCGCCGTTCGTCAAGGTTGAAGCCACGAAATTTACTGAAGTCGGCTATGTCGGCCGGGATGTGGAGCAGATCGTCCGTGATCTGGTGGAAATCGCCCTGACCATGATGCGCGAGAAACGCCGCGAGGCGGTGCAGGCCAAGGCGGAACTGGCGGCGGAAGAGCGGGTCCTGGACGCCCTGGTCGGCGATACGGCCTCGGAGGTCACGCGGGATGCCTTTCGCCGCAAACTGCGCGACGGCGAGTTGGCGGACAAAGAGGTTGAATTGGACGTGGCCGACGCTGGCGGCGGCGGCTTGCCTACCTTCGAAGTGCCGGGCATGCCCGGGGCCCAGATGGGCATGCTCAATCTGAACGATATGCTGGGCAAGGCCCTGGGTGGCGACCGCACCAAGCGTCGGCGAATGACGGTGGCGGAATCATACGAGGTACTGGTGGCGGAGGAATCCGACAAGCTGCTGGATGAGGAGGCCCTGGTGCGTGACGCCCTGTTGGCCGTGGAGGAAAACGGTATCGTCTTCCTGGACGAGATTGACAAGGTTACCGCGCGCTCGGAGCGCGTCGGCGGCGATGTCAGCCGGGAAGGGGTGCAACGGGATCTGTTGCCCCTGTTGGAGGGCACCACTGTCGCCACCAAATATGGTGCCGTGAAAACCGATCACGTGTTGTTTATTGCATCGGGCGCTTTCCATCTGGCCAAACCATCGGATCTGTTGCCCGAGTTGCAGGGCCGCTTGCCCATCCGGGTGGAACTGTCCGCCCTGGGAGCGGATGACTTCAAACGCATCCTGCTGGAACCGGAGGCCTCTTTGATCAAACAGTATGTCGCCCTGTTGGATACGGAAGGGGTAACGCTGGTGTTTGCCGACGACGCCATCGACGAAATCGCCGCCGTCGCGGCCGAGGTCAACCAGAACGTTGAAAACATCGGCGCCCGGCGTCTGCACACGATTCTGGAGCGGGTTCTGGACGACATCAGCTTTACCGCCACCGACCGTCCCGGTGAAACCGTCAATGTGGATGCCGCCTTTGTTCAGGATCATATGGGTGACCTGGCGAAAAATGCGGATCTTTCCAAGTTTATCCTTTGATCCAGGGCACCAGGCCGCCGTCCGCTCGAAACTCAATCTATGTAACTGAAATACAATGCAATAATCCACAGCGGCGGTAACTTTTCAGGGCCTGCCACGCTTAGGTATGGCTCGCCTTGGACCGGGCATCCTGATATGCTCGGGAATAGCCGAATAAAACTGCGGTGGGGCAGATATGGAAGATGATCTCAAGCACGCCGATGAGTTTGAGGATGAAATTCGCAATCTGATCGATGAAACGGTCGGTGGCGATTTGATGCAGGCCATGACGCGCGAAAACATCTGTCCCAAATGCATGGCCCTGACCATTTTGGAGTTTGCCGCCTATGCCGCGACCTCCGCCGGATCCACGGCGGGTGAAATCCTTGCCGCCGCGTCAACGGGCACATTGTCAGCCGAGGACGATGTGGACCTGGCCAGCGAAACGCCGCCCTCACAATCCAGGCATTAATATCAGCGCTCGTTGGTATTAGTGGACGAGCGTCAAAATCCCAAAGCCAGCCGGCCAGTTGGTCCGGCGTGGCGCCGCGCAGGTCCAGGATCACGCCGCACAGGCGCGCCGCGATCGTCGCCTTCCAAATGCGCGGATTTGGCATATAGGAAAATATTCCTAAATCGGACATAGTTCGCTTTCAGCTCTATGTTTGCCGGCCCGGTGCAGGGATGCCCGGCACATTCGTAAGTTTTGGGAGGCGATGTCGATATGACGATGAAGCGTATGGTACTGGAAATCGGCATGGGAACCGATATTCGTGGCGCTGACCACACCAAGGCGGCGGTCCGGGCCCTTCGGGATGCGCTCTGGCATAATTCCCTGACCGTGGCCGGCGCCCTGGGTCTGGATGCGGATTCCATGCAGGTATCGGTTACCATCGGCGTGCCGCAACCGGACCAGGTGGACAAGCGGGCGGTGCTGGCGGTGTTGCCCCATGGCACCGGCACGGTGGAGGTCGTGCATGGCGGCCTGGAAATTCCCAATGACCAGGGTACGGATGCCACCATCATGGCGCATGCCGCCGCGGTGGTTTACCTGGACGTGGCGTAAAGGAAATTAATCATGAGCAAGAAACGCGTCATATTGGAAATGGGTGCCGGCAACGACCTGCATGGCGGCAATTACACCAAGGCCGCCCTGCGCGCCGTGGACGATGCCCTCCACCATTCTTCGTTGACCATGATCCGGACCCTTGGCGTCGATCCGTCCTCCGCCATGTTCGTGGACGTCACCATCGGCGTGCAAGAACCCGAGGCGGTGGATCAGGCGGCGGTGCAGGCCGCGTTGCCCTATGGCACCGTTACCGTGAACGTCGTCAGAGGCGGTTTGGATGTCCCCGACGAGGCCCTGGGTGATGTCGCCGTGATCGCTTCGGCCGCCGTCATTGTTTATCTGGATCTACCGGACGGCTAAATTCGCCAAGCTCGCGTGCCCCCACACCGTGGCTGCGATGTCGGAAGGCGGACGCAGATTGCCGGCCTCATCTGTCGGTTCGACCCGCAACCAGCTCTCCCCGCCGGCGTCCGCCAGTTCGCCATAGAGCGCCGCCACGACGGAGAGAAAATCGCGGTCCGCTTCATGCAGATCCCGGGTCGCCCGGGTATAGCTGCGGGCCTCCTTTTCGCCGACCAGGCGGTCGGCCAGGGCGGTGGAGGTCGCCAGCAACAGGGTCAGGTCCGGACGGGGCAGGTCGAACAGCCCGTATTCGAGCCGTTCGATCCAGGCGATGAGTTCAGCCCGTTCGGCGATGGGCAGTTTGGCGGCGTTGTAGGCGATGTTGGAGGCGACATAGCGGTCCAGGATCAGCAGATCGTGGTCCGCGATCAGGGCCATGAGACGGTCCCGACTTTCAAAGCGGTCGCCACCATACAACAGTGCGGCATAACGCACGGGCACCTGGTCGATCGCACCCATTTCGCCCCGTAGATAGCGCCCGATCAGATCGGCGAACTGGGTCTGCTCGTAACGCGGAAAGGATAGCGCGGCCGCCCTGATGCCGGCGCCTTCGGCCAACGCCAATAGCTCGCGGCACAGGGTTCCCTTGCCGGCTCCATCAATGCCTTCAATGGCGAGTAGCATGGTGCTTGTTTGTCCTCGTTGCTTGACCGACTATGGGCATGTGGCGTCATCATAATGGAGTGCAGCATGGATACCGCGCTTAAGCCTTTCGAACAACGGGTGATCAACGCGGCGGCGGATTTTGCCACCAAGGTCATCGCCCCCAATGCCGCCACCTGGGAGCTGCAACGCAGTTTGCCGCCTGAACGGATCCGCCCCGCCGCCCAGGCCGGGCTGACCGGTTTGCTGTTGGCCGAGGACCAGGGCGGCCGCGGCCTGTCAAAAACCGCCATGGCGCGGGTCATGGAGGAATTATCCATGGCCGATATGGCCTATGCCTTTATCCTGGTGGTGCATAACAATTTCATGAACGCCATCGCCCAGGCCGGCAGTCAGGCGCAGCGGGAACGCTATCTGCCGGACATGCTTTCCGGGGCATGTCTGGGTGCGTTCTTGCTGACCGAGCCGCAAAGCGGCTCGGACGCCGCCAATGTGACGACCACGGCGCGGCGGGATGGGGGCGGTTGGGTCCTCAATGGCGCCAAGGCCTGGATCACCTCCGCCGCCAATGCCGATCTGCTTAGCGTATATGCCCAGACCGATGCCGCGAAAGGCTGGCGCGGTATCGCGGCTTTCATCGTCCCGGCCGATCATCCCGGCGTCGTGCGCGAGACGCCCTATAGCACCATGGGGGCCCATGTCATGGGCACGGGCGGGTTCCGGTTTGAAGATTGCCGGCTCTCGGACGAGGCGGTTCTGTTTCCTCCCGGGAGCGGTTTCAAGGGCGCCCTGGCCGGTATCGATCTGGCCCGCGCCAACGTTGCCGCCATGTGTTGCGGCATGATGGCCAACAGCCTGGACGTCGCCTTGGCCCATGCCGCGGAGCGGCGTGCGTTCGGGCAAAGGGTGGTGGACTTTCAGGGCTTGCAATGGCAATTGGCCGACGTGGCCACGGACCTGCATGCCGCCCGTCTGATGGCCTTTGCGGCAACGCGGGCCATCGATGCCGGCCAGACGGCTGCAATCGCGGCGGCCCATGCCAAGAAATTCGCCACCCGTGCCGCCCTGAAGGGTATCGCGGATTGCATGCAGGTCATGGGCGCGGACGGCTACAAGCACGACTTCCCCCTGGCCCGTCACCTGGCCTGCGCCAAGATGGGCCATTACATCGACGGCACCACGGAAATTCAGAATGTCGTCATCAGCCGCGATCTGTTGCGGCCCTACAGCTGATTTTTTGCGCGGCAGATGGCTAGTGGTCCGCACCATCTAATTTGCGCATTAGTCTTTCGTGAGTTGCGCGACCTCGC
>JAJFGG010000112.1 GCA_021776235.1 Alphaproteobacteria bacterium
AAGGGCCCTTACTCGTGACCTGTGTCCTGGGCTGGGCCGGCCCGCGGCCCCGGCGCGGCGCGCCGGGCCATGTGGACCACCGGCCATGCGCCGCAACCCAGCCCGCGGGCCGGCCAAGCCCATGAAATAGGTCAATATTAAGAACCATTGGTATAACATGCGATCAAGCGACCCTCAGCTAAATGAAATGCTGGAACCCTACGTTTCAGGCTTTGAAGAGCTGTGGATCGAAACCGATGGGCGTCGCATGCACTGGTTGGTGGGGGGCTCTGGACCGCCCTTGATCCTGCTGCATGGGGATTATGGCTCTTGGACCCATTGGATTCGTAATCTCGCTTCACTCGGCAAGCATTATCGCCTATTGGTTCCCGATCTTCCAGGCTACGGCGACTCGGCCACCCTCGATGGTGAATTTTCCGAACAACGCCTGACCTCTTCGGTCGGCGGTGCCCTACGCCAACTGGTCCCTGATGCATCCTACCGTTTGGCCGGTTTCTCCTTCGGCGGGATCGTGGCCGGTCATTTGGCGGCTCAGGAAGGGGACCGGGTCAGCCATCTGGTTGTTTGTGGACCAGGCGGGCTTGGGGCGCCGCGGGCAGCAGCGATACCCACGTTGGAGCGCGCGACGCGAGACCACAGTCTGTCGGAGGCAATTGCCATACAACAACGTAATCTGGCGAAACTGATGATCTCCGATCCGAATAGGTCTGACGAACTGGCGGCGCGCATTCATTTGCATAACATCGAGCGCACCCGTGTGCGGGCCTGGGATATTCCGCAAACAACGACATTATTGCAGGTAATGCCCCGGATCACGGCGCAGGTAGCGGCGATATGGGGCGGCAACGATCGTTACAGCAACGCAGAGACGGCCACGGAAAGCGAACGTCTGATGCGGCGGTTTCACCCCGACCTCAAGTTTCAGGTCATTGCTGATGTGGGGCATTGGATTCCCTACGAAGACCCCATACGCTTCGAGCGCCACTTACTGAATATGCTCTGATGCTTCAAGTGGTTCGCGCCGGTTAATCCGGACAGTTTGCCGTGCGACGGTCGCAGTTGCGGACTTCCAATCTGTGCCGTTTGGTATCGCCACCGGCGATGGGGAACAAACTCAAAACAGCGGCCGGGCCGGGGTCATCTCAATCGAAAAGACTGTCGATGTCTGCCTGCGACAGGCCTTGTCCTTCCAGTTGCGGACCGCTCACCAGCTCGTCGTCGGCGGATTTCTCCTGGTACACCGGGACATCGACCGCGTCCATCTGATCCTTGCCCCAGATTTCAATAATTGCATTGACCCGTTCCTCGACATAGGTGACGGACCTGACGACCTTGTTGATCCGCTGACCGGTAATGTCCTGAAACGAGCAGGCTTCAAAGACGTTGCTGCCATTGCTGGTAATTTGGTCCAAAAGCGCAATTTGCGTGGGATCGGTGATCTGTTCACGCAGCACATTGAGAACAGTCTCGTTGTTCTCCATCGCTTCCATGATGGTGTTGGTGGCGCCATCCGTAGCCTCGACAATGGCTTCCAGTTGCGAACTCATGCTGGTGAAATCATGGTCGGTATCGTGCGGCCGATCAATCGCCGCGATCTCCTCACGGACCCGCAAGACGTATCGCATGAGGCCGTCGAGTTGTTCTTTCAACAGTGTTATCGAAGGTTCCATATTGCCAATGATCCAAATCCTGCAGGGCCGCCGCTCCACAGCGGTACCCGGTTCGTCCGCCAGCGCGATTTCGCAGAGCCAATTTGGGGCGGGATTTGGCCCTGTTACCTCAACAACCGGCAGTGTCGACTTCGTCAGCGCTATCTTAATGATCTTTTTGCCATGACGAATATCTAGCGTCAACCGGTCGTTCCCGCCCGCATGCCACCAACGGTGGTGACATGCGGGCTTCTCACGCCTTTTCCGCCAGCCGTATCGTGAACATGAAGACGCCACAACGGCGCGGCGGCCATATTAAGCCGGCGACGAATTAAGCTTGCAGCATTCGGGGACAGGGTACTTGTTGCCAACTACGCCGGTTACCTCGAGATGATCCGGGCCTCAGGGGCTCTCGACCGCAATCGCCAGAGCACGGGTCAGACGCGCATGGACCGTATCGCCCACCTTTAAAGTGTCAAAGGCCTTGACCGCGGGATCAACCTTGTGGGTCACAACATTGCCGTTTGGCATTTCCAGTGTCACCTCGCGTTGCTTCTTGTCTATACCTTTCACGACGGCGGATATATCGATTGCTCCGACGGCCATACCGGCGGGCTTTCCACCCTTTTCCGCGCGTCCAACGACAGCGGCGGCGTCAACCTCCGGCTGCGACCCCGGGGCGCCAAGATACAATGCCACGGACTCGTAATAGGTCACTTTGAGCTGGTCGCCGACCTTGATCTGATCAAAGTTACGGACCTCACTGCCCGCCTCAACGGAAACGACGTTGCCGCGCGGGCCGACCAGTGTGACGGTACGGTCAGTCCTGTCGATACCCACTACGTCTGCCCTGACGACAATCGCTTCGGCGAGCGCCACGCCGGCATGTGAGTCAGCGCGGCTCTGAGCGCTGCCGCCCATGGCAAGCACCAACGCGGTCAAGACCGCAATCCAGTGAGCCCCCATATTTTGGCTATTCTTGATCATAATTCTTCCCTCTTTCTGCCGTTGCGCTGCATCCAGCCGCGCCGGATCTGATAACCAGGAAACCTAATTCCGGCCTGGAAGTTGGTCAAGCGTGATCAGAATACTGCATTACCTTGCCGGGCCCGCAAATACGGTACTGCCGGCAAGGCAACCTTGACCGCCTCGGAGATTGGGGCGGGATAACGGGCTGGAAGCGGATGATGAACAGCGGCCGTAATCGCCGTCATATTTACAAATCGCGCGCCATAATCGATGCCTGCATGGACCGGGATTCGTTTCTGGAGATCGGCAAGCTGTGGGGCCGATCCGTGGTCACCGGCCTGGCCCGGCTGGTGCATTTCGTCGACATCCCCGGCTTTGTGATTGGTGTGGAAGGGGAAAAGGCCGGCACCATTCGCCACGGCGCCAGGGCCATGGCAGCCGTCTATCAAGCCACCGTGCCCTGGTGTTCAATCATGATCCGCAAGGCGTTTGGTGTCGCGGGCGCGGCCCACAGCAACCATTCCCGCCTGCATTACCGCTATGCCTGGCCGTTGGGTGATTGGGGGGCGGGATTGAGGCCGCCTACAAGGCCGATCTGGCGGCATCCGGTAACCCGGACGCACTGTTGCAAGATAATCAGGAACGGCTGAACCACGTGCGTTCGCCCTTCCGTTCGGCCGAAGCGTTGCTGATTGAGGAGATTATCGATCCGCGGGATACGCGGCCCCTGCTGTACGAATTCGCCAAATTCGCGGTACCCCTGCAGCGTACCGGAGACAGCCGTTTCCATATGCGGCCCTGAATTCGAACCAGTTCAAGGATATGGACTTACAAAAAGAGATCGCCGTCAGGCGCCTTTTGTAAACCGATCATTAACCGAACATCCGCTATCGTCCAGATTGTTGGGTGCCAAGAGGCATCATCAGCTTGCCTATGATGGGCGCGCCTGGGGTATAGCGGCTTGACTGAGATTTTGTTTATTGGTCGTGATGACGACGCCGAGGCGGTAGTGCTGGCGGCATTGGGTCATGTCGATTACGCGGTGCAACGGGTGCGCACCGTGACCGAGGCGAACAATCTGCTGTCCACGCGGCGCTTTGACGCCCTGCTTATAGATTTCGACGATGCCAGCGGCGGTCCCGGATTTGATCTGGCCCAGTTGCTAGGACTTTTTCTATTTTTACCGACCATTGCCTTGATGGAAGAGTTCACCCCGAAAATGGCGGTGCAACTGGTTCAATTTGGCGCCCAGGACAGCCTGGTCAAATCGGATCTGGGTAATGGCCGATTAAACGTCGCCCTGCAATGCGCAATCAACCGGGCCCATATGGCCCATTTCGACAGCCTGACCGGTTTGCCCAATCGGGCCTTGCTGTTCGACCGCCTGACCCACGCAATCAACCAGTCGCGTCGCTATAGTCACGAACTGGCGGTACTGTTCATCGATCTGGACCGGTTCAAATTCGTCAACGACACCATGGGCCACGAAGCCGGCGACACGGTGTTGAAGACCGTCGCCGGCCGCATTCGCGAATGTCTGCGCGAAAGCGATACCGTGGCCCGCCTGGGCGGCGACGAATTTATCGCCCTGGTTACCAACCTGGAGCAGGCGGTATCGGCCGCCACCGTGGCCACAAAGATCGTGGAAAGCGTCTCGCAACCCATAATGATCGGCAGCAACGGCGCCAGCGTATCGGCCAGTATCGGCATTGCCCTGTTCCCTGACGATGCCGAGGATGCCGATGAGTTGATGCGCCTGGCGGACGCCGCCATGTACCAGTCGAAACAGACCGGCGGGGAATGCTATCAGTTCTATCGCCCGGACATGAACGGCGCGGCCCTGCGGCGTATTGGCCTTGGCGTTGCTCTGCAGCGGGCGATCCGGCAAAGAGAGTTTGAACTGGAGTATCAGCCACAGATCGACCTGGACACTGGTCAGGTGGTCGGGCTCGAAGCACTGGTCCGCTGGCGCCATCCGGAGCGCGGCCAGATTCCCCCGGACCAGTTCATCCCATTGGCCGAGGAACTGGGCCTGATGACGCCCTTGGGCGATCTGATCCTGGAAATGGCCTGTATGCAGATTGCCGAATGGAAACGGCGGCATTTGCCGGTGCTGCGGGTTGCGGTAAACCTGTCGGCGCATCAATTCACCCAGGCCGACCTGTTGGACCATGTGAACAAATGGATCGACAAGGCCGGACTGGACGCCTCTCTGATTGAATTGGAATTGACGGAAACCTCGATCATGCACGATCCGGAATCCGCCGCGGAAATTCTGGGCCGCTTGAGCGCGGCAGGCGTGCGGGTGACCATTGATGATTTCGGCACCGGCTATTCGTCGCTGGCCTACTTGAAACGCTTCCCCCTGGATGCTCTGAAGATCGACCGTTCCTTCGTGCGGGACGTGACGGAGGACGCTTCCGATGGCGCCATTGTTCGCACCATCATCGCCCTGGCCCGGCATTTAAAACTGCATGTGGTTGCCGAAGGCGTGGAGACAGAAGAGCAGTTGGAATTCCTGCGCGCCAATAGCTGCCGCTTCGCCCAAGGCTTCTATTTCAGCCCGGCCGTCCCTGCCGACGAGGTATTCAGTACCATCGCCAGATTGGAGCGGCAATGGCTGGCGCCGGTCCTGGACGACATGCGCGTCGGTGCCTGATACCACCAAGGTTCTTCTCTCTACCCGCAGAATTCGGACTTAGAGTAAAATTCGCCTGCTTTGTTAACAGGTTTTTCACGACTGCCCGCCATGATGCCGCTTGTCACCAGCGTCGCTCAGTATTGTTCCGAGGGTTCAGAGTTGTCTATAAATCAAGCCATTAGCTTTCCCAAAAGATCCGACCACCGCGTTACCAAAGTTGTCATCGGGTTCGTGTTATTACTGGCCGCCACGGTTCTGGCCGCCGAGAGTTCGGACTCCGATATCGCGACCCGGACCGCCAGTCAGATCGCCGAAAAGTTCTAATCAGATCCCCACATCGGCGGCATCAGCGCCGGCCTGTTTCGATCGTACCACCGCGCAAAAATACACGGCGTCTGTCCTGCTGACCATTTCAAACATCAATATGGTCTGAAACCAGACCAGCCAATCGCCCTCCCGGCTATTCCGTCGGCGCGACATCAAGGCGGATCACGTCTTCCTGGCCAGCACGAACCAGGGGATAGCGCTGCATCACCAACGGGTCATGGCCGGGAATGATATGCTTGGCAGATTCCGCCAGATTAGCCATGGTGGCATAACCCTGCACCATATCGGCTGCGGAATAAACTATGGGAAACGGGGCGACTGCCTCCATGTTTTCGTAAAAATGCGAGGCGTCGGACGCCAGGACGACCCAGCCGCGCTTGGTCAGCACACGGACGCATTGCACACCCGCCGTATGGCCGCCAATCCAATGCACCGAGATCCCCGGGGCGATTTCCGAGGCGCCGTCGTGAAAACGAACCCGGCCGTCGAACACCCGCCGCACCATGGTGCAGATATGATCAGGCGCATAGGCATGGCCGAATGGCTCGTGACACATGTGCTTGCCGGTGGCGTAGTTCATCTCGCTTTCCTGCAAATGAAAGCGGGCGGCAGGGAAATCATCGAGCGTGCCGGCATGGTCATAGTGCAGGTGGGTTATGATCACGTCCTCGACCTTGGCCGCATCTATACCGATGATCTCCAGGCCTTCACGGGGCAGTCGGGTAATCGTGCGGCCGCGCTTGGCCCCCTCCGTATGTTCAAAGCCCGTATCAACCACGATAGTGCGGTTTTCGTTGACGATGGCCCAGACGAAATAATCCAGCGGCATGGCGCCATCGTGGGGATCGGTCTCGGGATTCGGGGCAATGATGAAATTGTCCCGCCGCAGCCGCCCCGCAACACGGCCATAACGAATTGCGAAAACTTCGTAGATTTCAGATCCGCTCATAATTCAAATTTCCTCTCCCGAATGACGATCAGCGCGCCAGATAGCCGCCGTCGATGACCAGTTCGCTGCCGGTGACGAATTTTGCAGCGTCGGAGGCCAGATAAAGAATACCTTCCGCGATATCCGACGGCTGGCCCATTTCCCCGGTCGGCTGGGATCGCAGGATCGCCTCCCGGCGTGCCGGTCCGCCCCGTTGAATGGCGCCGCCCACCATGGGTGTGTCGATAAAGCCAGGATGCACCGAATTGACCCGGATGTTCAGGCCCCGCGCCGCGCATTCAATGGCGACGGCCTTGGTCAGCAACCGGACGCCGCCTTTCGAGGCCGTATAAGCAGCCGTCAGGGGCAGGCCGACCACACCCAAAATGGACGAGGTGTTAATGATGACACCGCCCAGTTCCTTCATGGCGGCAACACCGTGCTTCACGCCCAGGAAGACCCCATCCAGATTGACCGCCATGGTGTCGCGCCACAGTTCCAGGGGTATTTCCTCAACCGGCACGCCGCCGCCGCCCACCCCGGCATTGTTGACCAGGATGTCCAGGCGGCCATGATCGCCAAGCACGGTGGCGAGTATCTTTTTCCAGTCGGCCTCGTCGGTGACGTCGTGATGGTGATATTGCGCCTGGCCGCCCGCGGCGGTGATCGCCGCCACGGCCTCGTCGCCGGCAGCATCCTGCAAATCGCTCAATACCACCGTCGCGCCTTCCTGTGCCATCAGTTCCGCCGTTGCCCGCCCAATGCCCGAGGCGCCGCCCGTGATCAAGGCGATCTTGTCCGCTACCCGTCCCATTCCATCCTCGCGATTAAATTTTTACATCCGGCAACAGAATGGGGCAGAGCGCTGGCCAGATCAAATACCCAGCGCGTAATACCACTTTGCGATGATAGGAACCCATATAGATCGTCTCCGCGCGCCCTCGGGTAGGAGAGGAGGCGCCGGCGATGTGGGACATCGTCCAGCCTTCTCGACGCCATCCGAGGGCGCGCGGAGACGACCGGAACGGCGCCTTGCGGACGTTTTCGGATGGCGTCGCGCCCGACTGACGATACCCCGTATCGCTGCGTCGCACGCTCCTACCCGAAAACGTCCGCAAGGCGTCTATATGGGTCCCTATCATCGCAAGGTGGTATAAGATGGCGCAATATTTTCACAACAGGTGCGAAAGAGGCGAGCATGGACAAGGCGCTGTACGAAAAAGGGCTGGCGATCAGAAAAGAGGTTCTGGGCGAGGATTACGTGGACCGGGCCCTGAACAATGCCACTGACTTCAACCGTCATTTCCAGGAACTGGTCACGGAATATGCCTGGGGCGGAATTTGGGGCTCGGACGCCCTGGAGAAAAAGACCCGCAGCATGTTGAATCTGGCCATGCTGGCGGCCCTGAACCGGCCGCAGGAGTTCGAGTTGCACTTCCGCGGCGCCATTAAGAACGGCTGCACCCTGGACGAATTGCGCGCCGTGCTGGAACAGATCGCCGTCTATTGCGGCGCACCGGCCGGGGTGGAAGCCTTCCGCATCGCCCGCAAGGTGCTGGACGAACAACAGATGGGTACCTGAACATGACGTCTGCGCAACTTCCAACCATTGGCTTCATCGGTCTTGGCGCCATGGGCAGCCGCATGGCCGCCAACGTCGCCGCCGCCGGCTTTCCCATGATTTGTTTCGATGTCGCCGGCACCCGGGAACGCGCGCCCAGGGGCGCGGCCATCGGGGCGTCGGTGGGCGCCGTGGCCGCGAAGGCCGAGGTCATAGTCCTGAGCCTGCCCAATGGCTCTGTCTCGGCCTCGGTCGCAGAGGAAATCATCGCCACCAATCAGCGCGCGGTTTCCACCGTCATTGACACCTCCACCATTGGCGTGGCCGCCGCCAAGGCGGTGCATGACCGCCTGGCGGGTTCCGATCTGGCCTATATGGATGCACCCGTATCGGGTGGCATCGCCGGCGCAGGGGCGGGCAGCCTGGCCTTGATGTTCGCCGGCTCGGCCGACGAATTCGAAGCGCTTGCCCCGATATTGCGGGCAATGTCGAAAAATCCTTTCCACGTGGGAACCGAGCCTGGACAGGCTCAGGCCATGAAGCTGTTGAACAATTTTCTCTCCGGCCTGGCCATGACCGGAACCTCCGAGGCCATTGCCTTTGGCCTGACCCAGGGCCTGGATATGGCCACCATGCTGGATGTCCTGAACGCCTCGTCGGGGCAAAATACTGCGACCGCCGACAAGTTTCCCAACCGGGTGCTGACGGAGGCCTATAACGCGGAATTTCTCAACAGCATGTACCTCAAGGATATCACCCTGTATGTGGAGAACGTCGCCAGCGCCGGCACGGTTGATACCATAAGCGGCAACCTGCTGGGGATCTGGCAGCGTTTTGCCGCTGCTGAACCCGGCGCCGATTTAACGCGAATATTCCCCTTTGTGCGCGACAAGCGCTGAATGCGGCCAGGAGTAAAGAGATGAACAAAATTGATCTGGAGGGCCGCACGGCCATTGTTACCGGCGGTGCGGACGGCATCGGGCGGGCTATCAGCGAGCGCTTTCTGGCCTCGGGCGCGGCCGTTGTCATGTGGGATATCAGCCAGGACAATCTGGACACCATGCTGGCCGGCAATGATCTGGGCGGCCGTCTGCAAGGGGCCAAGGTCGACGTGACCGACCCCGGTCAGGTTGGCGCCGCCCGCGACAGCGCCCTGGCGAGCCATGGCAAGATCGACATTCTGGTCTGCAATGCCGGCATCGCCGGCCCGGCCAAGAAAAGCTGGGAATACAGCTACGCGGAATGGCGGTCGGTCGTCGGCCTGGATTTGGACGCGGTCTTTCTCTGCTGTCAAAGTCTGGTGTCCCATATGATGGGTAACGGCTATGGCCGGATCGTCAATATTGCCTCCATCGCCGGCAAGGAAGGCAACCCCAACGCCTGCGCCTATTCCGCCGCCAAGGCCGGGGTAATCGGTTTGACCAAATCCCTGTCCAAGGAAACCGCCGAGGCCGGCGTCCTCATCAACTGCGTCACCCCGGCGGCGATCCGCACAGCGATCTTTGACCAGATCACCCAGGAACACGTGGATTACATGCTCTCGCGTATCCCCATGGCACGTCTGGGCCGGGTCGACGAGGCCGCCGCCCTGGTTGCCTGGCTGGCCTCGGAAGATTGCAGCTTCTCGACCGGCGGTGTGTTCGACCTGTCCGGCGGCCGGGCCACCTATTGATCCCATGACCATCGAAGTCATAGCCATCGGGCATGTTCGCGGCGGCCGCCAGGAAGCCCTGGATGATAACTGGGACCGGGTACAAGCGGCCATCGAACTGGACGGAAACCAGTTTCAGGCCGACGCCCTGGCCGGTTTGGCCGATTTCTCCCATGTGGAAGTGGTGTTTCATTTTCACCAGCTTGACCCAGCGAAGATCATTTCCGCCGCCCGCCATCCCCGCGGCCGGACCGACTGGCCGGAGGTTGGAATTTTTGCCCAACGCGGGCGCATGCGGCCGAACCGTCTGGCCGTCACCGTCTGCCGTATCATCGCGGTCGACGGCCTGAGCCTGAGGGTAACCGGCCTGGATGCCATCGACGGTACCCCGGTGCTGGACTTAAAGCCCTATTTGAGCGGCTTTGCCCCCAGAGGCGAGATCAGGGAACCGGACTGGGCCAGGGCCATCATGGCGGATTATTGGTAGCCCGCAGAACCCGGGCAGGTTAACGGCGCCGGGCCAGAAAGCGTCCACCGGCCAGTTGGCCCTGTTCGATCAGGCCCACGAAAAGCGTGTAGACGTCGTCCCATCGCCGATAGACCGCCTCGCCAAAGCGGGCAACGGTTTGTGCCTCCAGGCTGCGGTACATCTCCTGCCGCTGGCGCAGAATGACGGCCCAACGGGCGCTGAGGTTCTCGGCCTCTTCCACCACGCAACCCGCCGCTGCCAAAAGGCCCTGGTATCCGGCCAGGGTGCCCAGATCCACATAACCCATACCCCGGCTCAATTCTTCTCGCTGGCCCGAATTCAGGCCGCTGCCTTCCAATATGTCCGTAAAGGCGATGTGCCCGCCAATTCTGGTCACCCTTACACATTCGGCAATCAAACGTTGCTTGTCGGGAATATGGCACCAGGCCTCCTGGCCGATGATCACGTCGAAGGTCTGATCGGAGAATGGGTTAACCAGGGCATTTGCGGTGCGAAATGCCACCCGGTCCGACAAGCCTGTCAACTCAGTCAAGCGTATCGCACCCTCGACGCGGCTTTCGGTCAGATCGATGCCCATGACCCGGCAGCCGTAATTATGCGCCAGATAGCGCGCCGGACCGCCCATCCCGGACGCCACATCCAGGACCTGGCTAGTGGCACTGATACCCGCCTTTTGCGCCAATACATCAATCGCCTCGACGCCATCGTAGTGGTCCATGTCGTAAAGCTGCAGAATATCCTCGTTCAACGTCGCGAGCCCTATGCCGTCCGCCCGCAGTTTTTCGAGGATCTGCTGCTCGTTGATCGGATGCGTGTCGTAAAAATTCACAACATTGCCGGTATGTGCGTCAATATTCATATCGATTCCGTTACAAAAAAACTGAATGTGGAAATCGTTGTGCCGGCAGGAACGTTACCGGCAACTGACTGTTTCCACAAACGCCGCTTGTACCAGGGACCGGGGCAGCCAAAATAGACTGGCATGCTATTGTGGGTCGGTATTTGTTATAATCCCGGCGCTGGATTTTGGGGAATGGAGAGAAACATGGCCTTAACAGGAATCAATCACCTGGCGTTCATCACGCACGATCTGGAAGCCACCATACGGTTTTACCGGGATCTGCTGGGTATGACATTGGAAGCCGGCGTCGGGCACGACGGCTATCGTCATTATTTCTTCCGCGCCGGCGAAGCTCAGATTGCCTTTTTCGCCTATGACGGCGCCCAGCCCATGCGGCCAAAGTCCCACGGTTCGCCGACCCGGGAACCACTTGGCTTCGATCACGTTTCCATGACGTGCGAAAGCCGGGAAGACCTATTCGCGGCCAAGGACAAGTTGGAGGCCGCGGGCTTCGAAGTATCCGGCGCGGTCGACCATGGCACCATATGGTCCATATATTTCTATGACCCAAACAATATTCCCCTGGAAATCAGTTGGGACATCATGCAGATCACACAGCCTCCCGCCGTGGCTGACGACCAGCCCCTGGCCATCGTGGCCGAGGGCGCCGGGCCACAGCCGGGCCATTGGCCGGAAGTGACCAAGCCGACGCCGGCGTCGCAGATGACGGCCCACGCCGGCAACGGCTTCCAAATGCGCGATGCGGCGCTGGACGAGAAACGCGGCGACTATACCGCCGAATACCGCGCTTTGCTCTCGGAAGCTTCCGATGCGGCGGAGTAAAAGCGCCTAAAGCATGTCGGGGTGACTCGCCGGTCAAGCGCCAGTATAAGAGAGGCGTTTTTGTAGGCGGTTTATCGGGGTCAACGTGAGGTTATTGATTTTGCCGGCGGGCGGCGCGGCTGTGCTTGCCGACGTCCGTAACGGGATTGCGCCCCCCGGCCGTAGCGTTCCCGCCTTTGGCCGCGCCAATGGGTGACGCCGCCGCTGGCCGGGGTCCAGCCGGGAAGGATCCAGGCGCCATACCCGTTTCCTGGCAACGGGTAGCCTTCGCCCTGTTTCTGCTGTTGGGCCTGGCACTGCCGTTCGTCCTGGATAACTATACAATTTACACCCTGGCCCTGGTGGGGGCCCTGGCCATGGCCATTTTGGGGGTCAATCTGCTGACTGGGTTAAGCGGGCAGTTTTCCGTCGGCCATGGCGCTTTTTTTGCCATCGGCGCCTACAGTACCGCCATCGCCATGAACAACGGCGGGATGTCTGCCTACGGCGCCCTGCCCGTGGCCGCCGTGGTCTCATTTGTCGCCGGTTTTCTGTTCGGCTGGCCGGCGCTACGCCTTGGCATGGTGCATTTGATATTGATGACCTGGGGCTTGTCCCTGGTCCTGCCCCAGGTCTTGAAGCTGGAGCGTTTTCAGACCTGGACCGGCGGCGTCAGTGGGGTCTATCTGGACCGCCCGGACCCACCTGTATGGCTGGGCTTGAATGACGACCAGTATTGGTACTTCGTCACCCTGGCCATCCTGACCGTGTTTTTCTGGATCGCCGGCAACCTTTTCAACAGCCGTTCGGGCCGGGCGCTGGCCGCCATCCGCGATAACGAAATTGCCGCCGCGCCCATGGGTATCAACGTCGCCATGTTCAAAACCACAATATTTGGCGTCTCCGCCATGTACGCGGGCATCGGCGGCGCCCTGACCGGGCTGCTGGCGGATTTCATAGCGCCGGATTCCTATGGCTTGTTCTTTTCCATTCTTCTGCTGATCGGCGCATTGACGGCCGGTTTCCGATCGGTATGGGGCGCGCTGATCGGCAGCCTGGTTGTTTTATACCTGCCCACCGTCGCCGGCAACATTCCGGCCGCCGCGGCGTTGCCCCCCTTTGGATTTGCTGTTTTGCTGGTGGTCTACTTCATGCCCGACGGCATCTCGGGCCTGGCCTTGCGGACCTATCGCCGCCTTACCAATAACCACAAGCACGGTTGATCCATGAGGTACGCACTGGACAGAGGCACGCCTCTGTTTGTTGTTCTGGTGACTGCTGTCACTGAACCGCCAGGACTATTCCGCCAATATTCCAGGCAGAGGGCGTTACTGAGAAGGCTTTAGCATTATGCCGACACTCGCGGATCTACCCAATATGGCGGCCGCCTTGTTGCTGGTTCTGGTGTTCCTGATTTAGGGCGTTTCCGGCAATTACAGACCCAACACCATCTTCGCCATGATATTGCGTTGAATTTCGTTCGAGCCGCCATAAATGGAGGCGGCCCGGTCATTCAAATAGCGCGCCGTTACCGACATTTCATCGCGCTGGCCGATGGCTTCCAGATTGGCGCCGGGCAGGCGTTCCTGCGGCTGATGCGGCGCCCCGTAGTAGGCAATCGCCTGCATGGCCAATTCACTGACCGCCTGTTGTACCTCTGTCGAACGGGTCTTCAGCATAGACGACGCGGGACCGGGCCGGCCACGTTTGGCGATGTCGGCCATGATCCGGTGTTCGGTAAATTCGACCGTGGTCAATTCGATCTCCAGGGCCGACAGATCATGGGCGAATCCGTGCTCCGCCAACAGGCTTTGACCATCGCTGTTCCGCCGCCTCTGCGCCATCTGCCGGACGCCCGCCAAACCGGCCCGCAAGGCGGCGGCATGCGCCGAGCCACCCCGTTCGAACTCCAGTAGATACTTGGCGACGGTCCAACCATCGTTTTCCGCACCCACCCGGTTTTCCCGGGGCACCCGGACGTCGTCAAAAAAGACCTGATTGAACTCGTGGTCGCCGCCCAGGATATGGATTGGCGCGACCCGGATGCCGGGGCTGTCCATCTCGAGCAACAGAAAAGTGATGCCCGCCTGGGGTTTGCCCGTCGTATCGGTGCGGACCAGGCAGAACATGTGGCTGGCGTGATGAGCGTTGGTGGTCCAGGTCTTGCTGCCGTTGACGATGTAATCGTCGCCTGCCGGCACCGCCCGGCATTGCAGCGAGGCCAGATCCGAGCCCGAGCCCGGTTCGGAATAGCCTTGGCACCAGACGTCTTCGCCCGACAGGATACGCGGCAGATAGAACGCCTTTTGTGCCTCGCTGCCGTGACCCTTGATGGCCGGGCCCACCATGCCCAGCCCCAGGGGCGATAGACGCGGCGCGCCGGCGCGGGCGTATTCCGCGGCAAACAGATAACGCTGCATGGGATCCCAACCGGGGCCGCCAAATTCCGTTGGCCAGGATGGCGCGGCCCAGCCCTGGCGAAACATGATTTTGTGCCACTCCTGGGTGGCGCCATGCTCGGCCAGTATCGTGGTGCTCAAACGCGCCGCCTCGCGGATATCCGGGGTCAGGCTGGCATTCAAAAAATCCCGCACCTGGCCCTGGAAGGTCCGCAGTTCATCCGATAGCGCGATATCCATGGATCGTTCCCCCCATTTCGACGTTGGCCGCCGCCCCCGCTCCGCCCACTCCGGCAATGGTATCCCACGGGCGGTTCGTTGCCTCAATGAATTTCCCAGATTGCCTAACCAGCCACCAGATCCCTGGCGATGACCAGTTTCTGAATGTCGTTGGTGCCTTCGTAAATGCGGGCGCCGCGGACCCCGCGGTAATAACGTTCCACCGGAAAGTCGCGCAGAAATCCATAACCGCCCATGGTCTGCATGGCATCGGAACAGACTTTTTCGGCCATATCCGTGCTGAACAGTTTTGCCATGGACGCTTCCGTCAGGCATTTCTTGCCGGCGCTGCGCAGGGCAGCGGCGTGCCAGATCAACTGCCGTGCGGCGGTCAATTGGGTCGCCATGTCGGCTAGGCGGAAAGCCACCGCCTGGTGCTCGAAGATCGGCTTGCCGAATGCTTCGCGCTCCCGGGCGTAGGCCAGGGCCACTTCGTATGCCGCCCGCGCCATGCCCAATGATTGCGCCGCGATACCGATACGGCCGCCCTCCAAATTGCCCAGGGCGATACGATAGCCCTGCCCCTCGTCCCCCAACAGGGCGTCGTGGGGCACGCGCATACCGTCAAAGGACAATTGCGCCGTATCAGACGCGTTCAAACCCATCTTCTCCTCCAACCGCACCACCTCATAGCCGGGTGTGTCTGTTGGTACGATAAAAGCGGAAATGCCACGCTTGCCCTGTTCCGGATCGGTGACCGCAAAGATCAGGGTCAGATCGGCATTCTTGCCCGTGGTGATGAATTGCTTGCTGCCATTTATCACATAGCCGTCCCCATCGCGCACCGCCCGGGTGGTCAAGGCGCCGGCGTCCGAGCCGCCCTTGGCCTCGGTCAGGGCAAAGGCACAAAGGATCTCGCCCTGGGCCAGGGCGCGTAAATAGCGTTCCTTTTGCGCCAAGGTGCCAAACTCCAAAATCGGCATGCAGCCGACGGAATTGTGTCCGCTCATAACGATGGCTACGGCGCCATCGGCGACGGCGATTTCCTCCAGCGCCATGGCGTAGGTTACATAGTCCAGCCCGGAGCCGCCCCATTCCGCCGGCACCGTCATGCCCATCAGACCCAGTTTTCCCATGGCCGTGAAGACGTCCCGTGGGAAATGCGCCATTTCCTCCCATTCCGCGGCGTGCGGGGCAATCTGTTCCGCAGCAAAGGCCCTGGCCATATCGCGGATCATGATCTGTTCGTCAGTAGGGATCATTGGCTTCGTTCTCCCTCACAAGGCGCAACACAATGGAGCGGAGGCCGGTATCGGCAAATGATATCAAACCGCGCCCTGGACTTTAGAGGCTCAATCGCCTGCCATCAGCGCGGCTGGTATTTGCGAAAGTCCGGTTTGCGCTTCTCGCGGAAGGCGTTTACGCCCTCCTTTGATTCCTCGGTCTCGTAATAGGCCTTAACCGATTGGAAGCCCAAGACGCCCAGGCCGCGGATATGTTCCGTATCCGCGTTGAAGCTGCGTTTGGCAATGGCCAGGGCCGTGGGGCTTTTGGCCATGATTTCCCGGCACCAGGCATCCACCTCCTCGTCCAGCTTGTCAAACGGCACCACCGTGTTGACCAGGCCCATGTCCATGGCCTCCTGGGCCGAATAGCGGCGGCATAGATACCAGATTTCCCGGGCCTTTTTCTCACCCACCAGGCGCGCCATATAGGCGGTGCCATAGCCGGGGTCGACGGAACCCATGCCGGGTCCCACCTGGCCGAAAATGGCATTGTCCGAGGCGATGGTCAGATCGCACAGGATATGCAGGACATGGCCGCCACCGATGGCATAGCCGTTGACCCGGGCGATCACCGGTTTGGGAATATCGCGGATGATGGTATGCAAATCCTCCACCGGCATGCCTGTCGTGCCCCGACCGCCATAGCTGCCTTCGTGGGACTCCGCCGATTGATCGCCGCCGGTACAAAAGGCCTTGTCGCCGATACCGGTCAGCACCACGACCCCGATATCGGGGTTCCAACCGGCCAGGTTGAAGGCCTTGATCAACTCTTCCGCCGTCTGGTTGCGAAAGGCGTTGTACTTTTCCGGACGGTTGATGGTGATCGTCGCGACGCCGTCCTTTTCCGTATAAATCAGATCGTTGAATTCCATGATCGAAGCCTCTCTTTTCGCCTGGCACTTGGGACCGGGCCTTCTGCAAAAGCGCCTAGCCGTGCATGGTCAGGCCGCCGGAGACCGAGATCGTCTGGCCGGTGACATAGGAGGCATCATCGGAGAGAAAATACGCCACCAGTCCGGGATAATCCTCGGGCTCGGCGACCCGGCGCATGGGGATCGCGCGTTCCAGGGCGGCCACCAGCTTGGGCCCCTGTTCGGCCAGCAAAGGTGTGTTGGTCGGTCCGGGACAGACCGTGTTCAGGGTGATGCCCTTGCGGGACAGTTCCCGGCTCATGGTTTTGGAAAAGGCAATCAGGCCACCCTTGCAGGCGGCATAGACCGCCTCGCCGGAGGAACCGACCCGGCCCGCATCAGACGAAATATTGACCACCCGGCCGGCATTGCGTTCCGCCATGCCTTTCAGAACCACATGGCACAGGTTCAACGGCCCGTACAAATTGATCGCCACGACCTTGTGCCAGAGCGCCAGATCCGTATCCAGGAACGGCATGGACTTGTCCCAACCGGCATTGTTGACCAGCCCACCGGTCGGCCCGCAATCGGACTCGAAGGCGGCGACCATGCTCTCGACGACACCGTAGTCGCTGATATCGCAGGCATAGCCGTGGGCCGTGCCGCCCGCCGCGCGGATTTTATCGGCTACGCCATTGGCGCCGTCGCCGTTCAAATCGAATATTCCGACATTACAGCCCTCTTCGCCCAGGCGTAGGCTGATCGCCTGGCCAATGCCGCTGGCGCCACCGGTGACGATGACGTTCTTTCCCTTCAATCCGCGCATATCAAGACTCCCGTTTTGGCTATTGGCTTTCATCGAAGCATAAAAGCAAACAAAGTTGGTGTCTCAATATTGTTCGACCCTGCTACAATCAGCCGCAGCGCCTGCCAGAGCAATATGAGAAGGAAAGTATCGCCATGACCGTTCGACTTTTCGCCATGACCTGTGGCTGGCTGACCATGCCCATGCGCATGTTCCTGGATGGCGAAGAGGGCGAAATACGCCTGCCCGTGCCCGCCTACCTGATCGACCATCCCAATGGCCAAGCTCTGTTCGATAGTGGCCTGCATACGCATATGCAGAACCCGACAGGCGAGCGCATGGTGGGTCTTGCAAAACGCTTCAAATCTGAATTCAAGCCGGGTGAAGAGCTTGGCGCCCGATTGCAGCGCTGCGATGTGGACGTGGGCAAGGTGCGTTATCTGATCAATTCGCATCTGCATTTCGATCACGCGGGCGGCAATCAACAGGTCGAAAACGCCCAGTTGGTCGTGCAGCAACGGGAGTGGCAGGCAGCCCACGATGCGGACTTAATGCAGTCCAATGGTTTTGCCCTGGAAGACTATGACCATGGGCATGATCTGAACCTGGTCGATGGCGAACATGATCTGTTCGGCGATGGCAGCGTTGTCTGCATCCCCACCTATGGTCACACACCGGGCCATCAGTCCCTGAAGGTGCGCCTGGCCCGCGGCGATATCCTGCTGACCGGCGATGCCTGCTATTTGCGTCAGACCCTGGAAAACCTGCATCTGCCCAGGGTGCTCCACGACCGCGACCAGATGCTGGAAAGCCTGGGCCACATCCGCGCCTTGCAAAGCGCCGGGGCACGGATATTTTATGGCCACGACGCGGAGTTCTGGAAAACCGTGCCGCAAGCCCCGGCCGAGGTGATTTAGGCTGGCCGGGCGGCTCCAAGGCTTTGGGACATTGCAACCGTTACGAGGAGGTTCAGAATGGATATCGAAGTGGCGGGTGAAAAACTGCCCATGCGGGACAGCCTGGCCCATGCGGTCGAGGTCGCCTGGAAACGTCTGGCGTCTGCTGGCACCTGGTGGACCGGTGCCGAACGCCTGGCAATCGCGGCGGAAGCACGCCAAAGCCAGGCCTGCGGTCTATGCCAGCAGCGCAAGGCCGCGTTGTCGCCTTATACGGTCGACGGTGAACACGATACAATTGGCGAGACCACCCCAGTGGCCGTCGAGGCGATCCATCGGTTGGCAACGGACGCCGGGCGGATTACGGAAAGCTGGATCAGCTCATTGCTGACGGACGCAAACGGCGCGGCGCTGGCTGAAACCGAGTATGTCGAGATTATTGGCGTCGTCACCATGGTGACGGCCTTGGATAAACTGGATTTGGCCCTTGGCCGGCCGCTGCATGCCCTGCCGGAGCCCATAGCCGGCGCCCCGGCCCGCCGCCGGCCCGTCGGCGCGCGGAAAAACCTGGCCTGGGTGTCAACCTTGGCGCCGGAAGACGTCAGCGCCGGCGACCCCAATCCCTACCCGGTGCACGGCGACAAGAACATTCACCGCGGCCTTAGCCTGGTGCCACAGGAAGTGTTCAATTTTTTCGATCTCGATGTCGAACTATATTTGAAGGACCACGAGATCAGGGATTTCGCCAACGAGTATCGCGCCATCAGCCACGCCCAGATCGAGTTGATCGCCGGGCGCACATCGGCATTGAACGGCTGCTATTATTGAACCACCTCCCATTCAGCCCTGCTCCGTGAGAGCGGCAACAATTCTGGTGAGCACTATGACCTCGCCGCGGTCATGGCGAACGGTGAGGCCGACAGCATCCCCCATGGCCAGGCTCTGGTCGATCTGGTCGAGGCCGTTCATGGCGGCGAGGAGGCGGCAATGACGGCGGCGCGCCGAGCCGTACGAAAACGTCTGGGCGATGCCGCCTTTGTCGATGCCTGCGCCACCATCGCCTCGTTCAGCGCGGTGGTTAAAATTGCCGACGGCGCCGGCATACCGTTGGAGGATTATAAGGAAGAGGCGACCCGGCAACTGCGGGAAGACCTGTCGATCAACGAATTTCAAAGCTAGAGCACTTCGTTGATGGTTCACGCATCGTTATCGGGTCGGGCGGAAAGCTTGTACTCAATGACGCGCCGGAAGACGGCGATGAGCAGGGCGGTGCTGGCGCCGAACAAAACAATGCCATTGGCCGCTTCGATGCCGCTTAATACCTGCCAGTCCGGCGACAGCGTCAAATCGCCATAGCCCAAGGTGGTGAACGTTACCGTCGAAAAATACAACGCGGTTGCCAATTTGGAGAATTCGCCAAGCACCATATAGAGCGCGGCCCAGGCCCAGATCTCAATCGTATGCAGCAGAAACAAGCCCAGCGTAACGATGGTTAAGATCCTGACCGATCGCGCGGTGCTGAAAGAGGCGGCATGGTCCGGGTAGTGGCGCCTGAGGTGAACGACAATCACCATCACACCGGCGACATGCAATATCACCGTGCCGAAAATCATGGCGGTGGCGAGCGTGAGTTGGAGGAACAGCACGGCCGTCTCCTATTCAACGATAAAGGCGTCGGGCTGTTTGCCCGTCGCCCGGCCGAACCTGAGGCCCTGCCAAAGTGCGAACGCTGTGCCCACATAGGCGACGGCCAGCACCAGCTGGCCGATCCGGTCGAATAATTTCGCCTCGGCGTTGTCTCCGAACGGCGCAACCGCACCGCAGACGATGATGATGATGGCCGTATAGGCGCTACCCCACAGGGCGGCATCTGGCTGCCCGGAAAATATTCGCCTGGCGAAGAGCAGGCTGACCAGCAGGATTAAGGCGATCAGCATAATCAAATGCGGTGTCGCGACCAGCAGGTAATAGATAGAAACGGCAACCACGCCACCGGCCAGGTTGGCGGCCACCAGGGCCAGCCCGCCCTTGATACCGGCACTGAGGGAAAGCTGTTGCACAAGGAAAGCTGGGATGATCAGCACGATCAGTTGTGTCCAGCCAAAGAATAAAAACGCGACAACGAGCGGCGCGATGATCGCCGTCATGACCAGGGCGCCGGCGAAACGTTCCCCTGGCGGCTCGACCGGCGGCGCCTCCACCGCGTCAGCCGCTGTCCCCGCCGCCGGCAACAGGCCAAACATAAGCCAGGTCAGGAGAACGGCGACCATGCCCGAGGTCAGAATGCCGCCCGCCAACTGAAATGCGATTTCCGGGGATTGCACGGCGAGCACCGGCATAAGGGTAAGTCCGACGATGATCAGCACCACATGTAGTTGCGGGACGCCAGTCTGCGACCAGTAGAACGTGGCGCAAAACAGAAGTATCAGCAGCAAGACCGATACGAACGGCATGTATGGCAAGAACGCACCGAGGATCATTCCGACGGTTAAGGCGCCGGACATGATCATCAAAAAAGCCACGGCGTCCACGAACGATAGCGGCCGCGGCGCCTGCAGCAGCATGGCAAGGAACACAGCGGCAAGGAAGCCGACGGGCCAGGCAATCACCTGCGACAAACCGACCGCCAGCGTAAGACCAAAGGCGAAGCGCAGAATGGCATTTCTCTCGGCGGTTCCAGACCCGGCGCTGTCTTCCAGGTGGTTGGCGGTATCGGCGGTCGCAACGGTCATGATGACTAGTAAATGTAGGAGAGATAGGACAACAGACGGATCCAAACTGCCGCCAGCCCATTCAGGAGCGCATTGTCGCCTGTATAGATGATCACATCGGCCTGGGAATTGACGCGAAGGCCATAGCCGCCGCGATAGTCGGGAATTACGATGACGACGGGAAATCGCTGTGGGTCGCGCAGCCAGCCCCGGGTCGATTGCACCTTTGGCAACTCTCCGGGGCCCGCGTCGTCGCCAATCGATGCGCCGGCGCCCAGGCTGACGACCTTGCCCCGGACGACCCGGCCCGGCCGCATGTCAAACACCATGTCGACCTGATTGCCGGGGGCGATGTGCTCCAGATTATTCTCGGTCATGTAGGCCTCGATCCAGATGTCATCGATGGCGATGAAGGTCATCAAGGCCTCTCCCGACTTGGCAAAATAGCCGGTGGCCACCCGCAGGTCGGTCACCAGACCGTCGGACGGCGCCTTTATGACCGTGCGGGCCAGGTCGATCTCGGCCCGCTCCAACTCGGCGATGGCGGCGCGTACATTTGGGTTATCCGCCCCCTTTTTACCCAATTGGTGCCGCGCCCGTTCACGCTCCGCCTGGGCCGTTTCCAAATCAGCCTGGGCCGAGGCCAGTGCCGCCCGCGCCTGGTCACCCCGTGCCTTGGCGACGGTCCCGCGTTTCTCCAGCGAGAGGATGCGTAGCGTCTGCTGCCTGACGTTTTTCAACCTGACGCGGGCGTTGGAAACCTTGGCCTGGGCGGATTTCACACCGGCGGTCTTGGCGCCGATATCCTGACCGGCCTGATCAAGGGCGGCCTGCGCCGCCGCCCGGGCCAGTTCATAACGGCTGGGCTCAATCTGGAACAGCGGCTGGCCGGCCTTCACAAGATCGTTGTTGGCGACCGCCACCTCGGCCACGTATCCCGAGACCTCGGGCACCACGGGTACGACAAAAGTCTTGACCCTGGCCGAGGCCGAATAGGGCGTAAACCGGTCAGCCAGCACAAAGAACACGAACAAGATGCAGCAGAGGCCAAGAACGGAATAGGTCAGAATACGCATCAGCTTTCGACCTGCGCCGGAGCATCCGGCTGGTCTGCATTTTTGCCGCCAGAAATCCAGGCGCTAAACAATTGATAGCCCACCGCCAGAACCACCGGGCCAATGAAGAGACCGAGCAGCCCAGCCGCCAGCGCGCCGCCAACGACGCCGATGAACATGACCGCTATGGGCACGGGCAAGCCACGGGCCACGATGATCGGCCGCATGAAGTTATCCAGCAACCCCACCGGGATCATATAAATGGTGAATATGATTGCAGGTAAGGTGTCCAGGAAACTCCAACCGTATGCGATTGAAAGAAACACCGGCAGGGTCGGGCCGAGATTCAAGATGGACAGCAACAGGACAAGAATGGAAAGCGCCGCGCCGAATGGATAGTCGACGGCGAGATAACCAATGCTGGCCAGGAAGGTTTGCAGAAAAGCAACGCCAATAACGCCGCCGGCGACGTTCCGCACGGTGTTGTATGTCAGATCGACGAAACGGATATTGCGTTTCGCGACAATCCGGCTTTCGATTGCCCGCAGCGTGGCCACCAATGATTTCGCCGGTCCGAAGAACAAGCCGGCAATGACGATCGAGGCTGCAAATTGCAGGATAGCGAGACTGACGCCGGCGCTCTTGCTCAGCATCGATTTCCCCAGGGCCGTGGCCTCCGGCTTCACCTCGGCCAGCGCGGCCTGCAGATTGTTCGAAGCCAGCAACCAGAACGCATTCAGTTCGGTGCCGATCAATGGCCAATCGGCAATGCCCTCAGGCGGTGGCGGTAGCTTTATGGTTCCAGCCGCCAGGCCTTCATCCAGCCGAATCAGGTTTTCAACCGACGCGGCCCCCAGCATGCTGGCCGGGACCAGGGTAACCGCCAGACCCAGCAGCACAATCAAGGCTGAGGCCGGAGCACCACGGCCGCCAAATCGGGCAGCCAGCCATTGCTGCGCCGGATAGAGAATGACCGCCAGAATAGCGCCCCAAATTATCACGCTGAGAAATGGCCTGATCACGAAAAAACAAAGATAGACGACCAGGAACAGCAGACAGATGCGTATGACGACATCTATGGTAATGTCCATAACCTTATCGCGGGCCTGGAGCTCGGTCTGGTCTGTCATTGGGCACCTTCGAGAATCATTGGCAAAGTATTCATACGCGATCGCCGGCATACTACGCCATAAAGCAAATACTGGCCGCTTATCTGGTGCGAACAGAAACCAATCGCATCTGAGATTTCCCTATCACCAGGCAACTGTATCCATCCCTAAAAATTTCGCAAACACCCCTGATGTATACAGGTACGGGCAGCGCGGGCGGGAATTGACGATTGAACTTGTGAGCGGAAAAAATGCGTTTTCCTGGGACTCCTCCGAACGGCTCACTGCTGGCTTGGCATCATTGTGCTGTCATGGGTGCCGAGCATGGGTTCTACCGGTTCGCGCATGAATCATTCCGGATTGGTCCTGGCAATATTTCAGCAGGATGCGTTTTCGGCCCGACCGGTCCGCTGATGGAGTCAATGCCGCGGAATAGAAGGCTGCTCCTGGCGCGGGAAGAGCGCGCGGCAGAGGGACATCATCGGACAAGATCGTCGTAGACGACGTGGGCCAGTCCAAGTAGTTCTTGGCGCGGAATTTCGGCGGCCAACGCGTAGGCGAAAGGCGCATCAATCCAATAAAACGTGGAAATGTCCCGATTGCCGGAAAATTTGAAGGCCGTCTCCTTTCCCTGATGCGAGCGAACATAAACCGTGACGCGGCGCCCGGCATCGTCCTCGTACATGAACTGCGCCGCGGGCAGTCCAGCATCCGCAAGCAATCGGCCGCCAACCAGCTCAAAACCGGCATTTTGTAGTCGAGGGGCCCGCAAGGGGTTTCCCAGGCGCTTCGATAGCCAGGCGACCAAATGATCTTTTTGCGCGGCATCGACTTCAACAGGGTGGCGGATTTCGGCCGCGTAGACGACATGTGCGCCGATGGCCCTTTCAACATATTCCGGCAAACCCGGCGACCTCGCTGGCGGGATCTCCAGTCCACGCAAACCCCAACCGCCTATCGCACCGGCGAACAGCAAAAGCAGCGCGGCCGCAATGCGTGGCAAACCCGATGCAAGCCAACTCGAATGCGAGTTCGCCACCAGCGCCGTCATCGCCGCCGGAACCGGCTCTTCAGCCACCTGGTGGTATTGTGCCTGTAATGCCTCGTTCTGGCCGCGGTAGGCTGCAACCCGTTTCGCAACCTCCGGATTGTCACTCAGCCATGCCTCGAACTTCCGGTGCTTCCGCTCATCGAGCCGGCCGTCGACGAAGGCGTGGATATCGGATTCGCTGAATGGCTCTCGAGAGGTCATTTTACGCTCCTCAAGGAGGGTTTATCGTCCAGACCACCGTCATGCATCATAGCCCTGAGCGCTTCACGGCCGCGCGACAATCGTGACATAACGGTGCCAAGGGGAACATCAAGGATGCGCGCCGTTTCCTTATAACTCATACCCTCCAACCCGATGAGCAGCACGACTTCCCGCTGTGTTTCCGGCAAACTTGCCAGCGCCTCGCTCAAGTCACGCAATGCCAGCCGTTGCTCCTGTGCCGGCGCGCTGGATACGCCGGGCGTTTCATCGATCGGCACTTCGGCCGGCCGCCGGGATGATTGGCGCAGTTGATTTTTGTGCAGGTTTCGCAGAATTGTGAACAACCACGCCCGCATGTTGGTGCCTTGCCGCCAAAAGCTCAACCGTCCGAGAGCCCGCAGCAGGCAATCCTGAACCAGATCGTCCGCATCTGATGGATCGCCGACCAGGGCACGGGCAAATCGCCGCAGGCGTGGTATTTCCGCGATTATCGCATCTCGTTTTCCCATTGCCGAAATTCCCTGGCAGCCGCCGGGGCGAAGCAGGCCGCAATACTTCGCCCCGAATCCGACTGCTTGGCCGATATCGCTTTGCGCCAGTATTACATGCTTTCGCCCTTGGCCATGAAGCCCATGTGTTTCTGCGCCTCGTTCAAGCCGCCCTCGCCCTTCTTCCAGGTGATCTTGCCGTCTCCGTTGGCATCCGCGCCGGACAGCAGCTGGTTGGATAGCATTTGCATCTTCTTTACCTGTGGGGCGGCAGTAGCGGCATCATTGGCAGCCAGCACGTTCTTGCCGACGACGACAATCTCCTGCGCCCTGGCGACAGTGTTATTGCAACTGGTTGCGACATGAACGGAATGAGTTTTAACGTTCTTCGAGGCGCCGTCGCTGTTGGCGGCGAACCCGATATGTTTGGCGCAGCCCGCAGCAGCCTTGATAACGCCATAACCCAGACCCGGCCCCTTGCCTTCGAGTGATGGCTCCACCGCGTGCAGCACATGATGGGTATGGGTCTGCATCCATTTGAGATTCTCGGGCTTGCCGGCAGCAAAGCCGGCATGTTGCACCGCCACTTTGCTTTCCGCGATCGCTGTCGTTAGCAGGCCTTTGTTACCCGGCGTATCCTGCCAACTCTTGGTGACGTGCCCCATATGAGCGTGAGACATGTTCTTCTTGGCCATCTCGTCCTTCGCGGCCATTTCATTGGAGCCCGCACAGGCACCAACAACCAAAACAATTCCCATAGTCAAAATATTAAGTGGTCGCATAGTGAATTTCTCCCTGTATATGCCTAACCTGGTACCGAGGCGATCAACGCCCGCATTCAGGTAAAACACCAAGGACAGGGATTTATTCCCACATTTGCGAAATAATTGAATGGCAATCTCGCAATCGCCTTCAATCTCCGCCGCAAGGCCGTTACTTCTTGGTCCAGTTATTGCGATTTCCTTCA
Organism: Alphaproteobacteria bacterium; assembly: GCA_021776235.1. Lineage (GTDB taxonomy): Bacteria > Pseudomonadota > Alphaproteobacteria. The sequence continues at coordinate 25,918 of JAJFGG010000112.1, forward strand.
CGAATCTGCGGTCAGCGAAATATGGAATGATGCTCGATAGATGCATTGGTATCGGAGAACCGCGGGCCTTATAGTGAATTGCAGTCCGACAGTATGACGGAGAGACCCGGGGCTCGCATGACCGACAGGGCGGTGGAGATGGTAGAGCCATGAAATTTGGTCTTGGACAACCGGCACCGAGGGTGGAAGACCAGCGCTTTCTGAGAGGCGGCGGCCGCTACACCGACGACATCAACCTGCCCGGACAGGCCTGGGCCCATATGTTGCGTTCACCGCACGCCCATGCCCGCATCCGCGCCATCGATGTCAGAGCGGCGCGCGCGTCTCCAGGGGTCCTCGCGGTATTTAGCGGCGCCGACGTCGCCGCCGACGGGCTTGGCGATATGCCCTGCCTTGCCGCCAGGGTGGCGCCGCTGGAACGGCCGGACGGCAAACCTCTTTTTCAGCCGCCCCGTCCGGCCCTGGTTCTGGACGAGGTCGCCTTCGTTGGCGACTACGTCGCTTTCGTGGTCGCCGAAAGCCGGAGCCAGGCCCGGGATGCGGCCGAGCTCATCGAAGTGGATTACGAACCGCTGCCGGCCAACGTCCGGACCGCTGATGCCATTAAAAGCAGCGCACCGCCGGTCTGGGAGGATTGCCCCGACAACATCTGCTTTCGCCTGCAGTTGGGCGACAAGGCGGCCGTCGAGACCGCCTTCGCCGCCGCCGATCATCGCACCCGGCTGGAGCTCCCCATGGCGCGGGTCGCCATCAACCCCATGGAGCCCCGCTCGGCCCTGGGCGCCTACGATGCCTTCGAGGACCGTTACACGCTGTACTCCGGCAACCAGTTTCCCCACGACATGAGAAGCTGGCTGGCGGACCCGGTGCTGGGAATTACCGAAAGCCAATTGCGCGTCGTCAGTCCCGACATGGGCGGCTCCTTTGGCTTGCGGGCCAATGTTTTTCCGGAACTGGCCCTGGTGCTCTGGGCCGCGAAAAAGCTGGGCCGGCCGGTCAAATGGACCAACGAGCGCTCGGACGGTTTTCTCGACGAGCAGGCCCGCGACTTCATCATGACGGTCGAATTGGCGCTGGCCCGGGACGGCCGCTTTCTGGCGCTTCGGGTTCATTGCCTCGCCAACATGGGCGCCTACCTGAGCAATTTCGGGCCGCTGCCGGCCTTCGGCAACCTGGGCGGTGTGGCCGGGGTTTATCTGACGCCGGCGATCCATGCCGAGGTGCTGGGCGTCTTTACCAACAGCAGTCCCACCGGGCCCTATCGCGGCGCCGGCCGGCCCGAGGCCACCTCGGCCATCGAGCAGGCGATCGACCTGGCGGCGCAGGAACTTGGTATCGACCGGATTGAATTGCGCCGGCGCAATATTATCCCGCCGGGGGCGATGCCATTCCAGACCGGGCTTACCTACAACTACGACTGCGGCGAATTCGAACGCAACATGGACCGGGCCCTGGTCAAGGCCGATGCGGCCGCTTTCGAGGCGCGGCGGGCCGCGGCCCGGGCCGCCGGCCAGCTGCGCGGCCTCGGCCTCGCCAACGCGGTCGAGCAGGCCGCCGGTATGTTTGACGAGGCCGGCGAAATCCGCTTTGACCGGCAGGGCCATGCTACCATTCTCATGGGCACCCATTCCCATGGCCAGGGCCATGAAACGGTGTTCCGGCAATTACTGGCGGACCGGCTTGGCCTTGAATTCGAGGCCATGCGCTATGTCCAGGGTGACACGGACATGGTCGGCTATGGCCACGGCACCGGCGGCTCGCGGGTCGCGGGCCTGGGTGGTGCGGCCCTGCTCGGCGCCGCCGAAAAGATCATCGACAAGGGCCGCCTGATCGCAGCCCACAGTCTGGAAGCGCCAGCCATCGATATCGAATTCGCCGAGGGCCGCTTCACTGTCGCCGGCACCGACCGGTCCCTGAGCCTGGTTGAAGTTGCGGCCCTGGCCTTCGAACCGACGCTGTTGCCGCCGGGAATGGATAGCGGTCTGCAGGGCTTTGCCACCTTCAAGGCATCGGCCCCGACCTTCCCGAACGCCTGCCACGTCTCCGAGGTGGAAATCGATCCCGATACCGGGGTTGCCCGGGTTCTGCGCTACATCGCGGTCGACGATGTCGGCACGGTCATGAATCCGCTGCTGCTGGAAGGTCAGTTGCATGGCGGCATCGTCCAGGGCATCGGCCAGATCCTGGGCGAACAGGTGCTCTGGGACGATACCGGACAGCTGCTTACCGGCTCGTTCATGGATTACCCCATGCCCCGGGCCGACGACGTGCCGTGGTTCGAACTGGAGAGCAACCCGGTGCCGAGCCCGCGGAACCCCCTGGGCATAAAAGGCGCCGGCGAAGCCGGCACCGTCGGCGCCGTTGCTTGTCTGACCAGCGCCATTTTAGACGCCCTGGCGCCGCTGGGTATCCGCGAGCTGGAGATGCCGGCAACGCCGGAGCGGATCTGGCGCGCGATCAAGGGTGCGGGCGGGAAGGGTCTCGGAGATTAGTTCATTTCCGGGCTGTATTAATGTTTGGGAGGTGAAATCTTGAAACCGAACTTGCGTATTGGCGTCGTCTATGATTTTCGCAATCCGCCCGACTCCGGCATCGACAATCAGGATTTCTATGCCGAAATACTTGAGCAAGCGATCTGGCTGGACGGCCTGGGCATCGATCTGATCTGGTTCACCGAGCATCATTTTGTCGAAGACGGCTATCTGCCATCCTGGATTCCGGTCGCAGGCGCCATGGCCGCACGCACCCGGGGGGTCCGCTTTTCCTCGGATATATCCATCCTGCCGCTCTACCAACCGGTCAGGCTGGCCGAAGACCTGGCAGTGCTGGACAATCTGAGCGGCGGCCGGATCGAAATCGGCGTTGGCCTCGGCTATGCGCCGCAGGATTTTGCCGGTTACGGCATGCCCCCTTCGCACCGCCTATCGCGCACCGACGAAGGCCTGGAAATTCTCAGCCGCTGTTTCCGCGGAAAGCGCTTCAGTTTCAAGGGCAAACGCTATCAGGCCGAAAACGTGATCATCAAGCCGGATTATGTGCAACCCGGCGGCCCGCCCCTCTGGGTGGCGGCGTCGTCCAGGGACGGTGCCCTGCGCGCGGCCCGCTTCAACGCCCATCTGCTGCCCCAGGGCCCCTATGAAACAACCATTCAGGTTTGGCTCGACGCGCTTGCCTCCAGCGGCCGCAATCCGGACGATTACCGCATCGGCATCATCAAACCCTGTTTTGTGACCGACGACAAAGAGCGCGACTGGCCCGCGGTGCGGGCCGCCGAACGTTTCCGCATGGAGTATTATGCCCGTGCCTTCGCCGCCGCGGGCCGCGGCGCCCCGCCGGACCAGGACCGCGAACGCATCTCGCAGAACTGGGTGGTCGGCGATGTTGATCACTGCGTCGACGAACTGAACGCGTTTATCCGCCAGAACCGCGTGACCGACCTGGTGACCTGGGCGGTGCCGCCGGGCCTGCGCCCAGGTGACGTCAGATCCGCACTGGAACAATTCGCTACCAAAGTGGCGCCGCGCCTGAAGGCGGCCGCCGATGGAGCGGATCATTTTCGCGCATGACCGGACGGGACTCGTCCCCGCGAACCGGTTAAACTGTTGCCGCCGCGTTCGCGGCGGAATTCAGCATGATCTTATGAGAAGGACACCTCTTGGAACTTCAACGGCCGTTGCCAACCCCCATGACCCCCGAAGCCAAGCCCTATTGGGATGGCCTTCGGGCCGGAAAACTGATGCTGCCGAAATGCGGTGACTGCAACACCGCGTTTTTCTATCCGCGCATCCTGTGCCCCCATTGTCACTCTCGGAATGTCGACTGGATCGAAGCCAGCGGCAAAGGCAAACTATATTCGTTCGAGATTGCCTACCGCTCGTTCAATCCGGCTTTCAAGGTCGAACCACCCTTTATTCTGGCCATGGTCGAGCTTGAGGAAGGACCGCGCATTATGTCGAACCTGATCAATGTGGAAGCTGATCCAGCGGCGGTGAAGTGCGATATGGCCGTCGAGGTGGTGTTCGAGAAACAGACCGACGAGGTTACCATTCCACTCTTTCAGCCGGCCGGTTGAGCCGCCGCGGGCGAACGAGACACCGCAAGATATCTTGCGCAACAAATCTAGATGGAAGCGTGAAATGAAAGAATTATCCAACTCGGTTGCCATTGTCGGCGTCGATGAATCCGACGAGATCGGCACCCTGCCAAATGTCAGTCAATTGAGCCTGCACCTGCAGGCAATCCACAATGCCGTGGCCGACGCCGGTCTGAAGGTTTCGGACGTCGACGGCATCTTTACCGCCGGCCAGCATTCGCCCGCCCTGCTGGGTGAGGCGTTGGGCGTCACGCCGCGCTATGTCGACGGCACGACGGTCGGCGGCTGCTCCTTCATCATCATGGTGGGACATGCGCTGTTGGCGCTGCATCATGGTCTCTGCGATGTCGCGGTCGTCTCCCACGGTGAAAGCGGGCGCTCGGGAACCGGCGTCACCCGTAGCCGCGACACCTCGCTCAGCGGCCAGTTCGAGGCGCCCTACGGCTTTGCCGGCGCGTCGACTTTTTTCGGCATGATCACAACGCGGCACATGCATGAATACGGCACCACGCTGGAAGACTGGGCCGATGTGGCGGTCTCGACCCGGGCCTGGGCCGCTCTCAATCCAAAGGCCAAGTTCCGCGACCCCATCACGGTGCAGGATGTCTTGCAATCCCGCCCGCTGATCTATCCGTTCAATCTGCTCAACATCTGCCTGGTGACGGACGCGGGCGGCGCCGTCGTCCTGACCCGGGCCGACCGGGCCAAGGATTGCGCCAAAAAGCCGGTCTTTGTCCGGGGCGCCGGCGAAGGCACCGAGCACGTCATGGTGACGAACATGGCCGAACTGCCCCTGAGCCGGGCGACCAGGAATTCCGGCAACAAGGCATTCGAGATGGCGGGCGTAAGCCATGGCGATTTCGATCACATCATGCTCTACGACGCCTTTACCTCCGGCCCCCCGATCATGCTGGAATCCCTTGGTTTCTGCGCGCCGGGGGAGGGCGTTTCGTTCTTTGAGGACGGCAAGTCGACGCCGGGGGGGTCGCTGCCCATCAATACCAACGGCGGCGGGCTGTCCTACACCCATTCGGGCATGTATGGCATCTTCCCGATCATCGAGGCTGTGCGCCAGCAACGTGGCGAGTGCGGCGACCGGCAGGTACCGGGCGCCAGGCTGTCCCTGGTCAACGGCATGGGCGG